>NZ_JBSFVM010000096.1:0-1038 GCF_053592315.1 Streptomyces sp. NPDC002754 | reverse complement strand
CAGGTTGGTTTCCGGCGGGAATTGGAGACCCTGATCGAGCTGGCTCGTCGCAACGGCAGCGCCGAGGACCCCCTGATCCGCGACCGGCTCGCCCGTGCCTGGATCGGCCTGGAGACCATCCGGTTCAACGCGCTGCGGATGCTGGACGGAGCCGCCGCCGGGGCCCCGGGACCCGAGGCGTCCATCGGGAAGATCTACTGGGCCACTTGGCACCGGGAACTCGGTGAACTGGCCATGGATGTGTGCGGCGCGGACGGACTGCACGCCGCCGGTGACCCCTACGAACTCGGCGACTGGCAGCGGCTGTTCCTGTTCTCCCGGTCCGACACCATCTACGCGGGCTCGAACGAGATCCAGCGCAACATCATTGCCGAGCGCGTGCTCGGACTGCCCAGAGAGGCCCGCCCGTGACCCCGTCCGGCGGTGCTCCACTCCGGGCCTCCCGGTGAGTGGGATGCCACGCACCAGGGAGTGTGCCGGATCGTAATTTCCCCTCACCCCCCATGGCCCCGCCCCGCGGTTGTCCGAGTGTGAGGAGAATGCAGTGGTCGACAGGTGGGACGCCGTCGCGACGGCGTCCGCGATTGCGAGCGGTGGGACAAGCGCCCGCGAGGTGGTCGAGGCCGCCATCGCCCGTATCGAGAAGCTCAACGGCGAACTCAACGCCGTCATCCACACCCGGTTCGACGAGGCACTGGCCGAGGTGGACGCCGGGCTGCCCGACGGCCCGCTGCGCGGGGTGCCGGTGCTCATCAAGGACCTCGGCATGGAGGTCGCGGGACTGCCCGCCGCCGGTGGCAGCAGACTCTTCGCCGACGTCGTCGCCGACCGCGACAGCGAACTCGTGAAGCGCTACCGGCGCGCCGGGATGGTCGTTCTCGGGACCACCAACACCCCCGAGCTGGGCCTCAACTCCAGCACCGAACCGACGCTGCACGGCCCCACCCGCAACCCGTGGAACTCGGGCCACTCGCCCGGCGGTTCGAGCGGAGGGTCGGCCGCCGCTGTGAGTTCCGGCATGGTGCCCGTCGCGCACGC
>NZ_JBSFVM010000095.1:0-1172 GCF_053592315.1 Streptomyces sp. NPDC002754 | reverse complement strand
GATGTGGCGCTGGGTGGTGTGGATGTGTTGGGGGTTGATGAGCGGGTTCGGTTGTTGGGGTGGAACGAGGGGGCGTTGTCGGTTGGTGGTGTGGGTGGTTCGTTGGTGGGGTTGTTCGGGGAGCGGGTGGTGGCTGCTCCGGGTGTGGTGGCGGTGGTGTCGGACGGTGTTGCGTTGACGTATGCCGAGTTGGATGCGGCCGCGAATCGTTTGGCGCGGTATTTGCGGGGTCGTGGTGTGGGTGCGGGTTCGTTGGTGGGTGTGGTGTTGGAGCGTGGTGTGGATGTGGTGGTGGCGTTGTTGGGTGTGTTGAAGGCGGGGGCTGGTTATGTGCCGGTGGATCCGCGGTATCCGGTGGAGCGGGTGGGGTTTGTGCTGCGGGATGCGGGTGTGGTGGGTGTGGTGACGTCTGTTGGGTGTGGTGCGGTGGTTGAGGGGTGTGTGCCGGAGGGTGCGGTGCTGGTGGTGGTGGATGAGCCGTCGGTGGCAGCGGAGTTGGCGGGGCTGGATGGTTCGGGGGTGGGGTGTGTGGTGTCGCCGGATGAGGTGGCGTATGTGATTTATACGTCGGGGTCGACGGGCCGTCCGAAGGGTGTGGTGGTCAGTCACGGGAATGTGGCGGCGCTGCTGGGGTCGGCGGGTGAGCTCTTCGGTCTGGGGCCGGGGGATGTGTGGAGTTGTTTCCATTCGGTGGCGTTCGACTTCTCGGTGTGGGAGTTGTGGGGTGCGTTGGTGCATGGGGCGCGTGTGGTGGTGGTGGGGTTTGAGGTGTCTCGTTCGCCGGGGCGGTTTGCGGAGTTGTTGGTGCGGGAGGGGGTGACGGTGCTGAGTCAGACGCCGTCGGCGATGTATCAGTTGTTGGCGGTGGATGGGTTTGTGGTGGGTGCGTTGCGGTTGGTGGTGTTCGGTGGTGAGGCGCTGGATGTCGGCCGGCTGGCGGGGTGGTGGGGTCGTGAGGGTGCCGGCGGGGTGGCGTTGGTGAACATGTACGGGATTACGGAGACGACGGTGCATGTGACGCATCGTCGGGTGGGTGTGGGGGATGGTGTGTGGGGCAGTGTGGTGGGTCGTGGGCTGCCGGGGGTGTCGGTGTTCGTGCTGGATGCTGCGTTGCGTCCGGTGCCGGTGGGTGTGGCGGGGGAGATGTATGTCGCGGGTACGGGAGTCGCGCG
>NZ_JBSFVM010000094.1:0-1243 GCF_053592315.1 Streptomyces sp. NPDC002754 | reverse complement strand
TTCCGGTGCCGTTGCGGATCAGTGGCGTCGATGTCGCGGTGTTGGAGCAGGCGTTCCGCGATGTGATCGGGCGGCACGAATCGCTGCGCACAGTGTTCCCGGCAGTGGACGGCGAGCCGTACCAACAGATCCTCGAACCGGATGAGTTGGCGTGGTCCATCCCGGTGAGCCAGGTCGGGGCCGACGGTTTGGCTGAGGCCGTGGGCCGGGCTGCGGGGTACGCGTTCGATCTGGCGGCGGAGGTGCCGATTCGGGCGTGGTTGTTCGAGGCGGGTCCGGAGGAGCAGGTGCTGGTGGTGGTGATGCACCACATTGCCGGTGATGGGTGGTCGACTGCTCCGTTGGCGCGGGATCTGTCGACGGCGTACGCGGCGCGGCTGCGTGGCGAGGCGCCGTCGTGGGAGCCGTTGCCGGTGCAGTACGCCGACTACGCCTTGTGGCAACGGGAGTTGCTGGGGGCGGAGTCCGATCCGGAGAGCCTCCTTTCACGTCAGGTGGAGTACTGGCGGCAGGCGTTGGCGGGTGCTCCGGAGGAGTTGGCGTTGCCCGCGGATCGGCCGCGTCCGGCAGTGGCCAGTCACCGCGGTCACTCGGTGCCGTTGCGGGTGTCGGCGGAGGTGCATCGGCGTCTGCTGGGACTGGCACGCGCCGAGGGTGTGACCGTGTTCATGGTCCTTCAGGCATCGCTGGCGGTCACCCTCTCCCGCCTGGGCGCGGGGTCGGACATCCCGGTCGCCAGTGGTGTGGCGGGCCGCTCCGACGAAGCGCTCGACGACCTCGTCGGGTTCTTCGTGGACACGCTGGTGATCCGGACGGATCTGTCGGGTGATCCGGAGTTCCGTGAGGTGCTGGCGCGGGTGCGGGAGGCGAGCCTGGGCGCTCTGGCGCATCAGGATGTGCCGTTCGAGCGGCTGGTGGAGGAGTTGGCTCCGGAGCGTTCGCTGTCTCGGCATCCGTTGGCGCAGGTGGTTTTGACCCTGCAGAACGTGGAGCGGGCGGGGTTGGAGATGCCGGGGGTTCGGTCGCGGTCGGCGAGTGGTGTGTCGGCGGCGGTGTCGGTGTCGGTGAAGTGCGATGTGGACGTGATGATCGGGGAGGCCTTCGACGAGGACGGCTCTCCGGCCGGGTTGCGTGGGTCGGTGACCGGCGCGGTGGACCTGTTCGATGCCGGTTCGGTGGAGGCGCTCGCCGAGCGCTGGAACCGGGTCCTTGAACTCGTGACCACGGCACCCGAGACCCGGCT
>NZ_JBSFVM010000093.1:0-1353 GCF_053592315.1 Streptomyces sp. NPDC002754 | reverse complement strand
ATGTAGTCGCGTTCCTCGTCGGTGACCATCTCGAGGGTGAGCTCGTCGTGGTTGCGCAGGAAGATGCCCCACTGGCAGCCGTCCGGGATCGGTGGCGTCTTGGCGAGGATCTCCGAGACCGGGTAGCGGGATTCGCGGCGGACCGCCATGAAGATCCTTGGCATCACCGGGAAGTGGAACGCCATGTGGCATTCGTCGCCGCCGGTGTCGGGTGCGCCGAAGTAGTCGACGACGTCCTCGGGCCACTGGTTGGCCTCCGCGAGCAGGACGACGTCGGGGTACTGGGCGTCGATCTCCTTGCGGACCCGTTTGAGGAAGGCGTGGGAGGCCGGGAGGTTCTCGCAGTTGGTGCCCTCCTCGGCGTACAGGTAGGGGACCGCGTCCAGGCGGAAGCCGTCGATGCCCAGGTCGAGCCAGAAGCGCAGGGCGGCCAGGATCTCCTCCTGGACGGCCGGGTTCTCGTAGTTGAGGTCGGGCTGGTGGGAGAAGAAGCGGTGCCAGAAGTACTGCTTGCGGACCGGGTCGAAGGTCCAGTTCGAGGCCTCGGTGTCCACGAAGATGATCCGGGCGTCCGCGTACTGCTTGTCGTCGTCGGCCCACACGTAGTAGTCGCCGTAGGGGCCTTCGGGATCGGAGCGCGACTGCTGGAACCACTCGTGCTGATCACTCGTGTGGTTCATGACGAAGTCGATGATCACGCGCATCCCGCGCTGGTGCGCCGCGTCCACGAACTCCACGAAGTCCGCCAGGTCGCCGAACTCGGGGAGCACCGAGGTGTAGTCCGAGACGTCGTAACCACCGTCCTTGAGCGGGGACTTGAAGAACGGCGGGAGCCAGAGGCAGTCGACGCCGAGCCACTGGAGGTAGTCCAGCTTCGCCGTGATGCCCTTCAGATCTCCGACGCCGTCGCCGTTGCTGTCCTGGAAGGAACGGACCAGCACTTCGTAGAAGACCGCGCGCTTGAACCAATCCGGGTCCCGGTCCTTCGCAGGGGTGTCCTCGAAGGTGTCCGGGACGGGCTCATTCATCATCATGGTGTGGGTGACCCTCCGAATCCCATGTCCCGTCCGTGCCGGTGAGTTCATCGCGGCGTGGACGGTGACGGGAGGACGAGGATGTGCGCGGGCGTGCGGCCCGGCTCTAGGCGCACATAGTTCGTCCTGCTCCAGTGATAGGTGTCGCCGGTGAGTTCGTCGCGCACCGGCACGGATGCGTGCCAGTCGAGCCCCAGGCGTGGCATGTCCAACGACACTGTCGCCTCCTGGGTGTGGTGCGGGTCGAGGTTCACGACCACCAGAACCGTGTTCGAGCCCTGTGCGGTGGTGGCGGTCTTCGAGTACACGAGCACCGCGT
>NZ_JBSFVM010000092.1:0-2201 GCF_053592315.1 Streptomyces sp. NPDC002754 | reverse complement strand
CCAGATTCGACAAGGAACCATGCGAGACCGCCACGCCCTTCGGCGTTCCCGTCGAACCCGACGTATAGATCACATACGCCAACCCCGACGGAACCGGGGGAACTCCGGGCGCGGTACCGGGGTACCCCGCCAGCTCGTCGAGGACACTCGCGTCCACCACGACACCCACACCGGCGTCCGCCAAGATGAACTCCGCCCGCTCAAACGGCAGTTCCCCATCTACGGGTACGTACGCCGCCCCCGCCTTCCACACGCCAAGAATCGCGGCGACCATCTCCGCGTCACGCCGGAGACGAAGACCCACCACCGACTCCGCACCCACACCACGACCGCGCAACCAATGCGCCAGCCGATTCGCCCACACATCCAACTCGCCGTACGACACCTCAACGCCGTCCGACACCACCGCCACCGCACCCGGAGCCGCAGCCACTCGCGCCTCGAACAGCTCAGGCACGGTCAGCGAATCAATGGCGGCCGCCGTGTCGTTCCACTGCCGCAACACCACGTCACGCTCGTCGGCACCCACCACATCCACCGCGTGCAGCCGGATGTCGGGCGTCGCCGTCACCGACTCCAGCACCCGCACGTACCGCTCGACCATCACCTCGGCCGAACCCGCATCGAACAGATCCGCAGACGCGATCAACGACCCACGCAACCCGGCCGGACGCCCCTCCTCGTCCAACACCTCCGACAACGACACGTCGAGGTCGAACCTCGCCGCTCCCGTCGGCGGTCCCTCTGAGGCCCGCGACTCCCCTGCCGTACGCCCGCTGCCCTCTACCGTCAGCATCACCTGGAACAGCGGGTGCCGGGACAGCGAACGTTCCGGGGCCAGCTCCTCCACCAGCCGCTCGAACGGCACGTCCTGATTCGCCAGCGCACCCAGACTCGCCTCCCGCACCCGCGCCAGCACCTGCCGGAACTCCGGATCCCCCGACAGATCCGTCCGGATCACCAACGTGTTCACGAAGAACCCGACCAGGTCATCCAGCGCCTCGTCCGTACGCCCAGCGATCGGCGACCCGACCGGAACATCCGTCCCCGCACCAAGCCGGGACAACGCAACCGCCAACGCCGCCTGCGCCACCATGAACACCGTCACACCCTCGGAACGCGCCAGCTCCACCACCCGCTGATGCACCTCGACCGGCACCCGCAACGGCACCCGACGCCCCACATGACTCGCCACCGCAGGACGCGCCCGATCCGCAGGCAGCACCAGTTCCTCCGGCGCCCCGGCCAACTCCTGCCGCCAGTAGCCGACTTGCTCCGACAACAGGCTGCCCGGGTCCGACTCCTCCCCCAGCAACTCCCGCTGCCACAACGCATAATCCGCGTACTGCACCGGCAACGGCTCCCACGTGGGGGCCTCGCCACGCAGCCGCCGCGCCTCGTACGCCTCCGAGAACTCACGCCGCAGCACACCCAACGACCAGCCGTCGCCGGCGATGTGATGCACCACCACGACCAGCGTCCGATCATCCGCCCCGGCCTCGAACAGCCATGCCCGGGTGGGAAGTTCGGTAGCAAGCTCGAACGTGTACCGCGAGGCCTGTGCAACCGCCTCGTCCAGGCCCTCGGGCGCCACTCGCGACACGTCGAGGTTCCAGTCCAGGTTCCGCGGGTCGAGGATGCGTTGGCAGGGCTCACCATCGACGGCCGGGAAGAGCGTGCGCAGCGACTCGTGCCGACCGATTACGTCCCGTAGCGCGGCATCCAGCGCGGCGACATCCACCTCACCGGTCAGCGACACCACCATGGGGATGTTGTACGTCGGGCTCGGGCCTTCGAGCTGAGCCAGGAACCACAGCCGGCGCTGAGCGAAGGAGAGCGGCACCCGCTCCGGACGTGTCTCCGCAGCCCGCAACGGCGTCCGAGCCGCCCCCACGTCATCGGCCAGGCGAGCGGCGAGGCCGGCCACCGTAGGCGCCTCGAACAGCGTGCGGAGCGGCAGCTCGACCCCGAGCACGGCACGGATCCGCGACACCAACCGCACCGCGAGGAGTGAGTGGCCGCCGAGCCGGAAGAAGTCGTCGTCCACCCCGACGGCCGACTCCAGCCCGAGGACGTCAGCGAAGGCCCCGCACAGGATTTCTTCCTGCACGGTCGCCGGACCCCGACCGGCGCCCGCGACGTATTCCGGCGCGGGTAGTGCTTTGCGGTCCAGTTTTCCGTTGACGGTCAGCGGGAGTTCG
>NZ_JBSFVM010000091.1:0-2202 GCF_053592315.1 Streptomyces sp. NPDC002754 | reverse complement strand
CCCACACCACCAACCGACAACGCCCCCTCGTTCCACCCCAACAACCGAACCCGCTCATCAACCCCCAACACATCCACACCACCCAGCGCCACATCCGCGCCATCACCGGGCCCGCCCACCACACTCCCGAGGGCGCTCACTGCGCTCTCTGTCGCGGTGTGGAACAGGCGGACCACCGCACCAGCGTCGACCGGCGCTACGGCTTCCACGGTCAGGCTCAGTCCGGCGGCCCCTCGGTCGCTGACAGACACCGTCACCGGGTAGTTGGTCCGCTCGCGGAGGGAGAGCTGCTGGATGCCGTCGACGTGCCGTTCCCCGGCTGTCTCCTCGGCCTGATCGACGTGCCGGTAGTTGAACAGAGAGGTGAACAGCGGCGAATTGGCCGCGACACCACTCGCCTGCTGTGCCACGGCCAACGGCGCGTGCTCGTGCTCCAGCAGCCCCGCCAGCTGATCCCGCATCCCCTCAACCGCCGCACGTACGCCCACCCGGCCGGTCCCCACGCGTACCGGCAGCGTGTTGATGAACGGGCCAAGCACCCGGTCAGCACCTGCGCCGGCATTCATCCGACCGAACAACACCGTGCCGAACACCACGTCGTCACGCCCCGACAGCACCCCGAGCACGCGCGCCCACACCACATGCAGGACCGTCGCCGTACTTACCCCCAACTCCCGCGTCACGCGCCGCAGTTCGTCGGTCACATCGGCGGCGAAGGGCATGACTGCCGAGCCCACATCGCTGCCGTCGCCGTGCACATCGAGCACCCCGTACGCGGCGGTCGGCTCGGTGACATCACCGAGCAGCTCGGCGAAGTACCGCTCATGCTGGACACGGGACACCGAACGCGTCTGCGCCACGAAGTTCCGGAACGGCATCGCCGGCGCCAACCGTTCCGCCTGCCCGGTCAGCACCGCCCGCAACTCCTGCAACAGCACGTCCATGCCCAGGTGATCCTGGAGCAGGTGATGCATCCGCACCACAGCCAGCCACCGACCCCCGGACACCTCCGCCGCATGCACATCCATCAACGGCGCACGCCCCAGATCCATCACCGACCCGACTACGGCCAGCAGGACATCCGCCGGATTCGCAGACCCGCCGTCAATCTCGTGCTCTACGAACGGCAGTTGAGCCTGCCGCCACACCACCTGCACCGGCTCACGCAGACCCTCCCACACCACACCCGTGCGATAGATGTCATGCCGGTCCACGACCTGCTGCAACGCTCCGACGAAAGCGTCCAGCCGGGCCCGGGAGTCGAACTCCACGACACGCGCCGTCAGATAGACGTCGCCGCCCTCACCCGCCATCAAGTGGTGGAAGAACATCCCCTCCTGCAACGGCGCCAACGGATAGACATCCGCCACGTTCGCCGCGCCACCATCGACCGCCGCGACCACCCGGTCGATCTCCTGCTGCGACAGCTCGACCAGCGGCAACATCTCCGGCGTGATCCGCTCCGCATCCGCCGGGATCAGGTTCTCGGGCACCTCCACCGAGCCGATGCCCGTGGCTCCGGCCAGGCCGGCCGGAGTGGGGGCCTCGAACAGGGACCGTACCGACACCGACACACCGCGCACGCGGAGCCGTTCGACAAGGGTCACCGCCAGCAGGGAGTGCCCGCCCAGCTGGAAGAAGTTGTCGTCGACCCTGACCGACTCCACGCCCAGCACCTCGGCGAACACCGCGCAGAGGATCTCCTCCTGCACCGTCGTGGGACCCCGGCCACTGCCCGCGGCGTACTCCGGGACCGGAAGCGCCCTGCGATCCAGCTTGCCGTTGACGGTCAGCGGCAACTCAGGCAGCACAACGAACGCACTCGGGACCATGTACTCCGGCAGCCGCGAGACCACAGCGTCCCGCAGACCAACGACATCGACACCGGCCTCGCTATCGGCAGGCACCACATACGCCACCAGGCGCTTGTCGCCCGGCGTGTCCTCACGCGCGATCAGCGCGGCCTGCGCCACCTCGGCACGGGCCTCGAGCACAGTCTCGATCTCACCCGGCTCGATCCGGAACCCACGGATCTTCACCTGCTCATCCGCCCGACCCGCGAACAACAGCTGCCCGTCCGCAGTCCATTTGGCCAGGTCCCCGGTCCGGTACATGCGCTCACCGGAACCCGCCCCGAACGGGCACGCCACGAACCGCTCACCCGTCAACCCCGCACGACCCACATACCCACGCGCCAGCTGC
>NZ_JBSFVM010000090.1:0-2471 GCF_053592315.1 Streptomyces sp. NPDC002754 | reverse complement strand
GGCGCGGTATCCGGGTACTCCCCCAACCCGTCGAGGACGCCCGCGTCCACCACCACACCCACACCGGCATCCGCAAGCATGAACTCCACACGCTCACGCGGCAGTTCAGCATCCACCGGGACGTACGCCGCCCCCGCCTTCCACACACCAAGAATCCCGGCAACCATCTCCGCGCCACGCGGCAGACGAAGCCCCACCACCGACTCCGCACCCACACCCCGACCACGCAACCAATGCGCCAGCCGATTCGCCCACACATCCAACTCGCCGTACGACACCTCAACACCGTCCGACACCACCGCCACCACACCCGGAGCCGCAGCCACCCACGCCTCGAACAACCCCACCACCGACGAACCAGCCACACCCGACGCCGCGTCAGTGTCCGTGCCCGTGCCCGTGCCCGTGTCATTCCACTCCACCAGGAGCCGATCCCGCTCACCCGGGCCGAGGATGTCCACCTCCCGCAGAGCGATCTCCGGAGTGGCGCCGTCGAGGGTCCCGGCGAGGGCGGTGACCGTGTTCTCCACGGCGGTGCGCATCAGGCGGCCCACCGCGCCCGGGTCGATGGAGTCGTACGACTGGACGCTGATGATCATCTGCTCGCGGGCGATGTCGTCCACCGACACGGCGAGGGGGTAGTTGGTCCGTTCCTGGACGAGCACACTACGGACGCCCTCGAACCCCTGGCGGCCGGCGTCGTCCGCGCCGCGCCACAGATGCCGGTAGTTGAACAGCGAGGTGAACAGGGGCGCGTCGCCCACGATCCCGCTGGCGTGCTGGGCGATGGCCAGCGGCGCGTGCTCGTGCTCCAGAAGTGCCGCCAGTTGGCCGCGCATGTCCTCGACCGCCGTCCGGACGCCCAGTCGGCCGGTCTGGACGCGTACGGGCAGGGTGTTGATGAACGGGCCCAGCACGCGGTCGGTTCCCTCGCCGGCGTTCATTCGACCGAGCAGCACCGTCCCGAAGACCACGTCGTCGCGACCGGATAGCACGCCGAGGACCCGCGCCCAGGCCACGTGCAGCACCGTGGCCGGGCTGACTCCGAGGCGTTGGGCGACGTCCCGCAGTCGAAGGACGACCTCGCCGTCCACAGGAGCCAGTTCAGTGATCGCGTCGGTGCCGCTGCTCCGCACATCGAGCTGCCCGTACGGCGCCGTCGGCTCCGTGACGTCGCTGAGCAACTCGGCGAAGAAGCGCTCGTGTTCGGCCCGGGGGATGCGCCGGGTCCTGGCGACGACGTCGCGGAAAGGCAGCGGCGCGGCGAGCCGGTCGGCACGTCCGGCCAGCATCGCCCGCAGTTCCTGGAGCAACACATCCAGGCTCAGCCGGTCCTGCGCGAGGTGATGCATCCGCACGAGGCCCAGCCACCGGCCGTCCGCCACCTCGGCCACATGCAGGTCCATCAACGGAGCACGGCCCAGGCTCAACACCGAGCCGGCCGCGGCGAGCAGAGCGGCGGCCGAGTCGCCGTCGACAGGGGGCAGTTCGTGCTCGACGACGGGCATGACCGCGCGGCGCGACACCACCTGGACGGGCTCGCGCAGCCCTTCCCACACCACCGCCGTGCGATAGATGTCATGGCGGTCCACGATCTGCTGCAAGGCACGCGCCACCGCGTCCAGCCGCTCGCGGGTGTCGAACTCGACCACCTGAGCGGTGACGTACACGTCGACGCCGTCATCCGCCAACAGGTGGTGGAACAGCATGCCTTCCTGCAACGGCGTCAGCGGGTACATGTCCGCGACGTTGGCCGCGCCGCCCTCCACCGCCGTCACCACCCGGTCGATCTCCGCCTGGGAGAGTTCGACCAGCGACAGCATGTCGGGCGTGATCCGCTCGGCGTCGGCAGAGATGAGGTTCTCCGGCGTCGGGAACGCCTCGGCATCGGTCGCACCCGCCAGGCCGGCCGGGGTCGGCGTCTCGAACAGCGCGCGCACCGGTACCGTCACGCCCCGCACCCGCAGCCGCTCGACCAGCCGTATCGCCAGGAGTGAGTGGCCGCCGAGCCGGAAGAAGTCGTCGTCCATGCCGACCGCGTCCAGCCCCAGCACCTGAGCGAAGACCTCGCAGAGGATCTCCTCTCGCACGGTCGCCGGACCCCGACCGGCGCCCGCGACGTATTCCGGCGCGGGTAGTGCTTTGCGGTCCAGTTTTCCGTTGACGGTCAGCGGGAGTTCGTCGAGCGGGACGAAGGCGGCGGGCACCATGTACTCCGGCAGCCGGGTCGCGGCGAACTCCCGTAGCCCGCCCGCCTCTTGACCGGCGGAGAGCACTACGTAGGCGACCAGTCGCAGATCCCCCGGGGTGTCCTCGCGCGCCAGGACCGCAACCTGGTCCGCTTCGGGATGGCACAGGAGGACTGCCTCGATCTCGCCCGGCTCGATACGGAAACCACGCACCTTCACCTGCTCATCGGACCGGCCCAGGAACACCAACTGCCCAGCCGGAGACCACTTGACCACGTCCCC
>NZ_JBSFVM010000089.1:0-2886 GCF_053592315.1 Streptomyces sp. NPDC002754 | reverse complement strand
GACGAGATCGGCATGGGCGACAACATCTGGCTCGGCGACCGCGACGCCGTCCGCACGCCGATGCAGTGGACCCCGGACCGCAACGCCGGCTTCTCCTCCTGCGACCCCGGCCGCCTCTTCCTCCCCACGATCATGGACCCGGTCTACGGCTACCAGGTCACCAACGTGGAGGCGTCGATGTCCTCCCCGTCGTCCCTGCTCCACTGGACCCGCCGCATGATCGAAATCCGCAAACAGAACCCCGCCTTCGGCCTCGGCTCCTACGCGGAGCTCCCTGCCTCGAACCCGGCGGTGCTGGCGTTTTTGCGGGAGTACAAGGACGACCTGGTGCTGTGCGTGCACAACTTCTCCCGCTTCGCACAACCCACCGAACTCGACCTCCAGCAGTTCAACGGACGACACCCCGTGGAGCTGATCGGCGGAGTCCGCTTCCCGGCCATCGGTGAACTGCCGTACCTACTCACCCTGGCAGGACACGGCTTCTACTGGTTCCGCCTCCGCAAGGGCCTGGGACACACCCCGCACAGCTTCTCGGGATGGGAGTTGAAGCGATGACACACCTCATGACCGAAGTCGGCGAAGCACGCCCGTCGCTTCTCGGATCCTCCCTCAATGACCTGCTCAGACATTGGCTCCCGCGCCAACGCTGGTACGCGGGCAGCGGCCGCCCCATCGCGGAGGTCTCGACAGCGTCGGCCACCGTGCTCACGGCCGAGTGCCTGCACCTACTGGTGCGAGTGAAGGAATCCGCGGACCGGGACGAGACCTACTACCAGCTGATACTGGGCGCGGCCGTCGATCCGCCGCCGCGGCTGTGGCCGCACGTCCTGGGTCAGGTGGACGGCCCCGACGGCCGCGCCCTGGTGGTCTACGACGCCGTCCATGACCGCCGCATCGCGGCCCTGCTGCTGGACCGGATTCGCATGGGAGGCGCGCACGGAACGCTCCGCTTCGAGTCCCTCCCGCGCACATCGATCTCCCAAGGTCTCACTCCGCGCGTCCTGGATGTGGAACAGACCAACACCTCGATCGTGTACGGCGACCGGCTCATCCTCAAGCTGTTCCGCCGCATCCAGCAAGGCGTCAACCCGGACCTGGAAGTACCGATCAGGCTGGCCCGGTGGGGCTACCCCTGGGTGCCGTCCCCCCAGGCCTGGTTCTTCGCGACCGCGCCGTTCCTGGGCACCCTCGGCATGGTGCAGCCTTTCCTGACCGGTGCGACGGACGGCTGGACCCTGGCGCTGAACTCGGCGTCTACGCAAGGGGACTTCATCGAGCAGGCGGCGAGCCTGGGGCGTACCACGGGCGAACTGCACGCGGCGCTCGCCCAGGCGTTTCCCACCACGAAGCCCGTGGGCCGCCATCTACCGTGCCTCGCCGCGGAGATGGCACACCGGCTGAAGCGCACGGTCGACACCGTGCCGGCGCTGCGCCCCCACGCCTCCGCGATCCAGCAGATCTTCGCGAACGCCGCGGCGGCACCCAGCGAGCTGTCCCTGCAACGGATACACGGGGACTACCACCTGGGGCAGGTGCTGTGGGCGGACGGGAACTGGCACGTGGTGGACTTCGAGGGAGAGCCCTCGCAGCCGCTGTTGGAGCGCCGGTCGGACCGCTCGCCGATGCGGGACATCGTCGGAATGCTCAGGTCCTTCGACTACGCGGCACACATGGGTGACACACCACGCCCGCAGTGGGCGGACCGGTGCCGCGCCGCGTTCTGTGCCGGATACAGCGGCGCCGGAGGCTTCGAACCAACCGGTGTGCCGGCGCTGCTGCGCGCATACGAAGCCGACCGCGCCGTCTACGAGGTGCTGTACGAGGCGACACACCGCCCCGACTGGATCACCGTCCCCCTGAAGGCCGTCGCCCGCCTCGCCGCCGCCCGCTGAGACCGAGGCACACCACAGCACGGCGCCGACCACATGCCTCCCGAAGGAGTCGACCATGACCGTCAACGCCACCGCAGGACCCATCCCGCACCGGCACGCACGGGCCACGTCGAGTCTCGACCGGGAGGCGCGTACGGCACTGCTGCGAGGAACACACCACGACCCGCATGACATCCTCGGCGCGCACCGGGCGCCGGGGGGTGTCATCGTGCGCTGCCTGTTCCCGGATGCCGTCGAGGCGGCGGTGCTCGTCGGCGATACGGCGTGGGGGCTGCCGGACGTGGGCGACGGCCTGTTCGAAGGCGAGCTTCCCGTCACCTCCGTAGACGGCTATCGGCTGCGCGTGACCACCGCCGCAGGGGTCGTCGAGAGGGACGACCCCTATCGATTCCTGCCCACATTGGGGGAGTTGGACCTTCATCTCATCGGCGAAGGCCGCCACGAATACCTGTGGACGGCCCTGGGCGCACATGTCCTGGAACACCAAGGCGTAGCCGGAACCCGCTTCGCCGTGTGGGCGCCCAACGCGCGCGGCGTGCGTCTCGTCGGCGACTTCAACCACTGGGACAGTGCCTCGGCACCCATGCGATCGCTGGGCCGCTCCGGCATATGGGAGCTGTTCGTTCCCGGTCTCGGTGAGGGCGAGCTGTACAAGTTCGACATCATCGGCCCCGACGGTGTCTCGCGTCATCATGCGGACCCCATGGCACGCCGCAGCGAGGAACCCCCGGCAACCGCATCAATAGTCCACGCCTCGCACTACACGTGGCAGGACGAGGCCTGGCTGGAGCACCGCGCCGCCCGCCCCGTGCACGCCTCACCGTTCTCCGCGTACGAGGTGCACCTGCCGTCCTGGCGCCCCGGCCTCACCTACCGCCAACTCGCCGACCAACTCCCCGCCTACGTATCGGACTTGGGCTTCACCCACGTCGAGTTCCTGCCCGTGGCCGAACACCCCTTCGGCGGCTCCTGGGGCTACCAGGTCACCGGCTTC
>NZ_JBSFVM010000088.1:0-2991 GCF_053592315.1 Streptomyces sp. NPDC002754 | reverse complement strand
GCCTCGGTCACCACGCTCGTATCTGCCGGTGAAGCCCTGGACGCGGGTCTGGTGGAGCGGTGGGCTTCGGGTCGTCGGCTGATCAACGCCTACGGTCCGACCGAGATCACCGTCTGTGCGTCGATGTCGCAACCGCTGACGCGGGGGGATGAGCCGACGATCGGCACGCCGATCGCCAACAGCCGCTTGTTCGTGCTGGATGAGGCGCTGCAGCCGGTGCCGGTGGGCGTCGCGGGCGAGCTGTACGTGGCCGGAGCCGGTGTGGCACGTGGCTACGTCGGTCGTGCGGGGCTGACGGGTGAGCGGTTCGTGGCCTGCCCGTTCGGAGCGTCCGGGGAACGGATGTACCGGACCGGTGATGTGGCCAAGTGGACCCCGGACGGCCAACTGGTCTTCGGTGGCCGCGCCGACGAGCAGGTCAAGGTCCGTGGGTTCCGCATCGAGCCGGGCGAGATCGAGGCCGTGCTGCTGTCGCGGCCGGACGTCGGACAGGCCGCTGTGATCGCACGCGAGGACGCTCCGGGCGACAAGCGCCTGGTCGCCTACGTGGTGGCCGCGGACACAGGGCTCGACGCGGGCGTGCTGCGGGACGTGGTGGCGTCGCGGCTGCCGGAGTACATGGTCCCGGCCGCGTTCGTGACGCTGGACGAGCTGCCGCTGACCGTCAACGGCAAGCTCGACCGCAGGGCCCTGCCCGCGCCGGAGTACGTCACGGGCGCGGGCCGCGCCCCGGCCACCGTGCAAGAGGAGATCCTCTGCGCGGTGTTCGCCGAGGTGCTCGGCGTGGAGTCGGTCGGCGTCGACGACAACTTCTTCCGGCTGGGCGGACACTCGCTGCTGGCGGTGGCGTTGGTGGACCGGCTGCGGGCGCGGGGCGTATCGGTGTCGGTGCGGGCGCTGTTCGAGGCGTCGACACCGGCCGGGCTGGCGAGGGCGTCCGGTGCCGAAGCGGTGGAGGTGCCCGAGAACCTGATCCCGGTGGGTGCGGAGCGGATCACGCCGGAGATGCTGCCGCTGGTCGAGCTGTCGCAGCAGGAGATCGACCGGGTGGTCGCGGCCGTCGACGGCGGAGCGTCGAACGTGTCGGACGTCTATCCGCTGGCGCCGTTGCAGGAGGGCATGTTCTTCCACCACCTCATGGCGGGTGAGGGCGGCGACGTCTATCTGACGGCGCGCGTCGTGGAGTTCGACTCCCGGGCCCGGCTGGACACATTCGTCGGTGCCTTGCAGCAGGTCGTGGACCGGCACGACATCTATCGCACGGGTGTGGTGTGGGAGGGCCTGCGCGAGCCGGTTCAGGTGGTGTGGCGGCAGGCACAACTGCCCGTCGTAGAGCACGTCTTCGAGGAAGACGTGGCTGCCGCGGGACCCGAAGGGTGGATGGAGGGCCTGACCGCCCTGGCGGGATCGGTGATGAACCTCGACCGTGCCCCGCTGACGGACCTGCATGTGGCCGAGGTCGAGGAAGGCCGTTGGCTGGGTGTGATGCGGATGCATCACCTGCTGCAGGACCACCTGGGCGTGGACATGATGCTTCAGGAGCTGCGGGAGATTCTGGCCGGGCGTCCCGAGGCGCTGAGGCCCGCACTGCCGTTCCGGAACTTCGTGGCACAGATGCGAGCGGTGCCCCGGGCCGAGCACGAGCGGTACTTCGCCGAGCTGCTCGGCGATGTGACCGAGCCGACTGCCCCGTACGGGGTGCTCGACGTGCGCGGCGACGGCAGCGACGTGGTGGTCGAGAGCCTGCCGATCTCCGACGAGGTCGTGGACACGCTCCGGCAGGTGACACGGCAGATGGGGGTCAGCCCTGCCACCGTGATGCACGTGGTGTGGGCGCGCGTACTGGCCGTGCTGTCGGGCCGCGACGACGTGGTGTTCGGCACGGTGCTGCTCGGACGCATGACGGCAGGCGCGGGAGCCGACCGCGTCGTGGGCCCGTTCATCAACAGCCTCCCGGTACGGGTGCGGACCCGCCGGGCGGGGGTGCGGGCCGCGGTCGAGGACATGCGGGACCAGTTGGCGGCGCTGCTGGAGCACGAGCACGCCCCGCTGGCGCTGGCCCAGCAGGCCAGCGGGATAGCGGGCGACACCCCGCTGTTCACCTCGCTCTTCAACTACCGCCCCGCCGACCAGGAATCGGACGCCGGGGAGCAGCGCTCGATCGATGGCGTTCGATATGTCTTTGAACGGGACAAGACCAACTACCCGTTGGCCGTTGCCGTCAATGACAACGGTGCGGCTGGTATGCGCGTCAGTGTGCTGGCCGTCGACCCCATCGATTCGCTTGAGGTCTGCCGTCTGTGGTGCACCGCGATCGAGAACGCGGTCGGCGCCCTGGCCGGCACGGTGCACGGCGGCCCCGACACACCGCTCGCCGCCGTGAGCGTGCTCGATCGGCAAGCGCGCGAACGGATGCTCGTGGGCTGGAACGACACCGCCGCCGGTGACCTGGACGGCACCGTCGTGGAGGTGTTCGGACGGCAGGTCGCCGCCGCCCCTGACGCTCCTGCCGTCATCGCAGGCCAGGATGTCCTCACGTACCGCGAGCTGGACGTCGCGTCGAATCGCCTGGCGCACTTCCTGCGCGGTCTGGGCGTGGGGCCGGAGGTGGTGGTCGGGCTCTGCCTGCCGCGCGGCGCGCGGATGGTCACCGCGGTGCTGGGAATCCTCAAGGCCGGAGCGGCCTATCTGCCGATGGACGTGGCGCATCCGGCGGAGCGGATCGGGTTCATGGTGGCCGACAGCCGCATACCGGTCCTGCTCGGTGTCGAGGATGTGCTGGACGAACTGCCGTTGCGCGGCGTCATGCCGGTGGCGTTGGACGACCGGCACGTCGAGGCGCAGGTGGCGGCCATGCCGGAGACTGCTCCTGGTGTGGTCGTGGATGCCGCCGGGATGGCGTATGTGATCTATACGTCGGGTTCGACGGGTGTGCCGAAGGGTGTGGCGGCGACCCACGGCGGGGCGCTGAACCTGGTGGCGGCGCAGATC
>NZ_JBSFVM010000087.1:0-3031 GCF_053592315.1 Streptomyces sp. NPDC002754 | reverse complement strand
GACGAGATCGGCATGGGCGACAACATCTGGCTCGGCGACCGCGACGCCGTCCGCACGCCGATGCAGTGGACCCCGGACCGCAACGCCGGCTTCTCATCGAGCGACCCGGGAAGGCTGTTCCTGCCCACGATCATGGATCCGGTCTACGGCTACCAGGTCACCAACGTGGAGGCGTCGATGTCCTCCCCGTCGTCCCTGCTGCACTGGACCCGCCGCATGATCGAGATCCGCAAACAGAACCCCGCCTTCGGCCTCGGCTCCTACACCGAACTCCCCTCCTCCAACCCGGCGGTACTCGCCTTCCTGCGCGAGGCCCCCGCGACCGAGGACGGAGGGGACGACCTGGTCCTGTGCGTGCACAACTTCTCCCGCTTCGCGCAGCCCACCGAGCTGGACCTCCAGTCGTTCAACGGACGACACCCGGTGGAACTGATCGGCGGGGTGCGTTTCCCGGCCATCGGCGAACTGCCGTACCTCCTGACACTGGCGGGACACGGCTTCTACTGGTTCCGTCTCCGCAAGGACTGACGACCGACTCCGCGAGGACTGACACCGACACACCTGGGCACTCTCCACAAATACATCGGGGAAAGGACACGACGCCATGTCGGAAGCCGCAACCCGGCCCGCCGCCCCGACGGCCGGAGAATCCGAACTGCTCATGTCGCTCGATCCGTTGCTGCGTGAATGGCTGCCCCGCCAGCGCTGGTTCGCCGGCAAGGGCCGCCCGGTCACCGGCTTCACCCTGGACGCCGTCACCGAACTGCTGCCGGACGCCGCCCTGTTGCACCTCCTCGTCCGCGCCCACCAGCCACCGGCCGACGAGGAGGGGACCGGCGACCGCTACCAACTGCTCATCGGCACCACCGAGGCCCCGGCACCGCACCTCGCGCCCGCGGTGATCGGCCACATCACGCGCGGCCCGCTCGCGGGACGCACCGCGTACGAGGCGCTCCAGGACCCGCGCCACAGCGCGGTCCTCCTGGAACGGCTCCGAATACCCGGCGCGCTCGGCGCCCTCCGCTTCCACCGCGGCCCGCACGGCGAGGTCCCACGCGACCTCGCGCCCCGCCCCCTTACGGCGGAGCAGTCCAACTCCTCGGTCGTGTACGGCGATACGCTCATCGCCAAGCTGTTCCGCCGGGTCGCCCCCGGCCTCAACCCCGACCTCGAACTCCCGCTGGCCCTGGCCCGCGAGGGCTGCGACCGAGTGCCGGCGCCGGTCGCCTGGTTCGAGACGGCCGGTACGCACCCCGCCGAACCCGCGACCCTCGGCATCCTCCAGCCCTTCCTCAGAGGCGCGGCCGACGGCTGGGACCTCGCCCTCAAGCACGTCACCAACCAGCAGGACTTCACCGCTCAGGCCCGCGATCTCGGCCGCGCCACCGCCGAGGTGCACACGGCCCTGGCCCGCGCGCTGCCCACGGTCACGTACACGCGCGCCCACACCGAGCAGCTCGCCGAGTCGATGACGCGCCGCCTGGAGACGACGGCCCGACAGGTCCCCGCACTCCTCCCCCACGTACCCGGCTTACGCTCCACCTTCGACGCGCTCGCCCGGCTCGGCACCGACGGCCGCACCTGGCAGGCCCAGCGGATCCACGGCGACCTGCACCTGGGCCAGTGCCTGCGTTCGCCGTCCGGCCACTGGCACCTGATCGACTTCGAGGGCGAACCGTCCCGCCCCCTCCCGGAACGCCGCCTGCCGCACCCCGTCCACCGCGACATCGCCGGCATGCTCCGCTCCTTCGACTACGCGTACCCGGGTACGGATTGGTCCCTGTCCTGCCGCACCGCGTACTGCACCGGCTACGCGGAGGTGACGGGCACCGACCCCCGCAGCACCCCACTCCTCCTCCGCGCCTACGAAACGGACAAGGCCATCTACGAGGCCCTGTACGAGGCCCGCCACAGGCCGGACTGGCTCGAGGTCCCGTTGACAGCACTAAGCCGATTGGCTGGATAAGGGGCGCGGGGAACTGCGCAATCTTTTGGGGGGCAAGGGGGCGCAGCCCCCAGGACCGGGACGGGAAGGGGAGGAGGGGGCGACCTCCAAGTACGGCACCACACGAGACCCGCACGCACACACGAGGCACCCAAGGAGGCCCCCACCGTGACCCCCGGCCCGACGACACCCCCGGCCCCCGTCCCCCCGGACGACCGCACACGGCTGCTGCACGCAACCCACCACGACCCCCACGGAGTGCTCGGCGCACACCCCACCCCCACCGGCACCGCCATCCGCACCTGGCGCCCCTACGCCCAACACGTATCCGTCACCACCCCGGAGGGCCTGCACGCCGAACTCCACGACGACGGCGACGGATTCTTCACCGCCCTGCTCCAACTCCGCGAGATCCCAACCGCGTACGAACTGGAGATCACGTACGCCGAGACGACCCAACGGATCGCGGACTCCTACTCCCTCCTCCCCTCCCTCGGCGACCTCGACCTGCACCTGATGGCCGAGGGCCGCCACGAACAGCTCTGGACGGCACTCGGCGCACACCCGATGCAGCACCAGGGCATCCAGGGCACCCGCTTCACGGTGTGGGCGCCCAACGCCCGGGGCATCCGCATCGTCGGCACCTTCAACTACTGGGACGGCGCCGCCCACACCATGCGCTCGCTCGGCTCATCGGGCATCTGGGAACTCTTCGTCCCCGACATCGGCGAGGGCGAACTCTACAAATTCGAGATCACCCGCCCCGACGGCAGCAAGACGATGCGCGCCGACCCGCTCGCCACGCGCACAGAGGAGCCCCCGGCCAACTCCTCCGTCATCCACGCCTCGCACTACACGTGGCAGGACGAGGCCTGGCTGGAGCACCGCGCCGCCCACCCCGTCCACGCCTCACCGTTCTCGGCATACGAGGTGCACCTGCCGTCCTGGCGCCCCGGCCTCACCTACCGCCAACTCGCCGACCAACTCCCCACCTACGTATCGGACTTGGGCTTCACCCACGTCGAGTTCCTGCCCGTGGCCGAACACCCCTTCGGCGGCTCCTGGGGCTACCAGGTCACCGGCTTC
>NZ_JBSFVM010000086.1:0-3393 GCF_053592315.1 Streptomyces sp. NPDC002754 | reverse complement strand
AGCGCGCTGCTGCTCGACATCGCCGCGGGCCCGCTGCTCGGTGACGCCTACGCGGCGCCCGGCGCGCCCGATTCGTTCGCCGCCTGCGCGCGGCGTGATCCGGGGCGGCTGCGGATCGGGCTGGTCACCTCCCTGCCGGGCGGCCCGGCGGTGCACGCGGACTCGCTACGGGCCGTGCTCGACGCCGCCCGGGTGTGCGAGGACCTGGGCCACGTGATCGTCGAGGCCGCGGCCCCGTTCCGGCCGGAGGAGGTCGGTGTCACCTCGGCCGCGCTCATGGGCGCTGACGTGGTCGCCCAGATCGACGCCCGCCTCGAACAGCTCGGGCGGCCGCTCGCCGACGACGACATCGAACCCTTCACACGGGTGATCCACGACCACGGCCGCACGCTCACCGGCGCCGATGTCAGCCGGGCGCTGCGGCGGGCGCAGGAGATCGGCTGGCAGGTCGGCGCCGCGTTCGAGGCGTACGACGTGCTGCTCACCCCGACGCTGGCGCAACCCACGCCCCGGCTGGGTGTCCTCGACACGCGCAGGCCGGAGACGATCTACGAACACGCCGCCGTGCAGTCGGCGTTCACCAGTGTCCACAACGTCACCGGCATGCCGGCGATGTCCGTCCCCTTCGGGTACGACGGTGACGGGCTGCCGCTGGGCGTCCAGTTCGCCGCCGCCAGGGGCGAGGGGCTGCTCGTCTCCCTGGCCGCACAGCTGGAACAGGCAGCGCCCTGGGACACCAACTCGCCGCCGCACACGCAGGTCTGACGCTCTCCCCAGTCCACCCCCCGCATGCCGAAGCGCCTCTACGCCGCACCCTCGCGCCTCGCGCCTCGCATCCCGCACCCGGACAAAGGAACACGATGGCAGACAACGTCACCCCGCGCCCCGCGGTGGTCTCCAAAGGGAGGGCGGTGGCCGTGCTCGTCCTGGTCATCCTCCTCTCGGAGGCCGCCACCTTCGAGGTCACGATGGTGTACCCGGCGATGCCGGACATCGCCAGTGAGTTCAAGACGCTGAACATCGCCTGGGTCGCCTCGATCGTCTCGCTCGCCGGGGCCACCGTCATGCCGCTGATCGGCAAGTTCGCGGACAAGTGGGGCAAGAAGCGGGTCATTCTCGTGCTCGGCCTCATCTTCCTCGCCGGCAGCGTGATCTGCGCGCTCGCGACGTCCTTCGCCATGCTGCTGGTGGGGCGGGCCCTGGAGGGCTGCATCGTCGGGATCGTCAACCTCTCCTACAGCCTCGTGCGCGACACCCTGCCGCGCGACTTCGTGCCCATCGCCCTGGGCGCCGTGGTGACCGGGGTCGGCATGGCGGCGCTCGTCGGCCCCTTCATGGCCGGCTGGCTCATCGGGGCCCACGGCGCAGCGGGTGTCTTCTGGTTCCTCGCGCTCTACGCAGCCGTCCTGTTGCCGTTCTACGCCTTCGTCATCCCCGAGAGCCCGGTGCGCGTCGACCGCCCCGTCGACTATGTGGGCACCATCCTGCTCGGTCCGGGCATCGGTGTGCTGCTGCTGGGTATCACCCAGGGCCGGACGTGGGGCTGGACGGCCGGCTCCACGCTCACCTGTCTGATTCTCGGCGTCGCCATGCTGATCGCGTTCGCGGCGTGGGAGCGTGTCTGCAGCCACCCGCTGATCTCGCTCGATGTGCTGCTGGGCCGGAGGTTCGGTCCCACCGTGCTGGCCGTCGCGTGCGTGTCGTACATGATGAACGCGCATGCGCTGATCAGCCCCACCTTGCTGCGGACACCGGAAGGCATCCCCGGACTCAGCTACGGCGCCGGGCTCTCCGCCACCGAACTGGCCCTGTGGACCTGTCCGTTGGGCCTCGTCGCCATGTTCGTCGGCCCGCTCGGCGGCTATCTGACCACGAGGATCGGAGCCCGCAACGTCCTCATCGCCGGCGCCGCCTGCTTCCTCCTGGTCATGCTCCTCGGTTCCCGACTGTTCACCGTGCAGTGGCAGATCGGCCTGGTGTCCCTGGCCGCCGGCTGCGCCAACGGCTTCCTGCACTCCTCCAACGCCAACCTGCTCCAGGACTCCCTGCCCGTCTCACAGAACGCGGTGGGCAACTCGATCGCGGGCATGACCACAGTGCTGTCCGCCGGTATCGCCACGGCGCTCACGGGCGTGGTCATGTCCGGCCATGTGCTGACGGTCGACGCGGCCGCCGGCTCCGTGGTCTACGCCGACAGCGCGCTCACCCATGCGTACGCGTACGCGGCGGCGGTGGGTGCCGTCGGCATGGTGGTCGCCCTGCTGATGAAGCACGGCCGTGCCCCGGCGCGCGGCGGTCTGATCGAGCCGGCGGAGGCGCTCCCGCCGGTCGGGGACGCACGGGTGCCCGCGAGCGGCGCGGCGGGCTGACTCCCCGGCGCCGCCCTGTTGGATATCCCGCGCCAACAGGCCCGCGCGGTACGGCCGCTGCTTCACGGCAGCGGCCGTACGGCGCGGGCCGTCGGGCGGCCGCCTATGCCTCCGGGTCGTCCGGCGGACGCAGCACGCCGAAGTCGCCCAGCTGGATCGTCATGCTGAACTTCCGGGCGTACAACGGCCATTGGCCGTCCGAGCACACCCAGCGGTCGTCGTACTCGCCGCAGCACTCGAAGAAGTGGCCCGCCCACGGGCCCGCGCCCTGGTGGTGCACGCGCGCGTACGTCAGGGACCGGGCCCGGTCGCCGCCCACCGTCACCCGGTGGTTGCCGAGGAGGTGCTGGGTGGGGCCGCAGCCGCCGAGATGGTCCCGGACCTTGGCGAGGATGTTCCGCACGCCGGAGGCGCCGTAGCCGGTCGAGTCCGCGGTGAAGGTGGCGCCGACACCCGGCCAGTCACGGGTGTCGAGTGCCGAGGCGAGCCGGGCGAGTGCCTCGGTGATGAGCCGGTGGTCGTCGACGCCCTGGTGCACCGTGTCCGCGGTCATGCTCCGTCCACCACCCCGGAGGCGAGCAGTTCCGGGGACTCGGTACGGCCGTCCAGGACCCGGTTCGTACGGACGGTCACGCGCCGGCCGCCGTCGGGGCCCCGGCGCAGCCGCCAGTGGTTCGCCGTGGCGCGGCGCAGGGTGAACGCGCCCGTGTCCGGATCGCGGACGGCCATGGTGGTGCAGCAGACCGCGTCGGCCTCGTTCCCGCGCACGCGTACGCGCGGTGCGCCCAAGACATGGGCGTAGCCCTGGGCGATCCACCGTTGGTGGTTGGGGGAGCGGACCATGGCCGCGATCTCCGTGCGCCCGGTCATCTCGGTGTCGCTCAACGGCCGTTCGCTTCGGTCGGGTTGAGGGGACGTCAGAGCTCGCGGGCCAGCGTGTACAGGGCGTCCAGCTGCTCGCAGTAGTGGTCCGCGGACCGTGCGGAGATGGAGGCGGACAGTAGCGTGGCTCCCGCGTCGCGCA
>NZ_JBSFVM010000085.1:0-3445 GCF_053592315.1 Streptomyces sp. NPDC002754 | reverse complement strand
TCGTCATGCCGTCTGGCCCGATCGGATCCGGGCCGAGGTCACCGCGGCCACTGCGGCGATTGAGCAGCGGGGTGCGGGGCAGAGCCCCGATCTTTCGCCCCGTCGAGGGTTGCGGCCGCGGGGCTCCGCCCCGGCCCCCGCTGCTCAATCGCCGCAGGGGCTTGATATGGCCGCACCGGGCTTGATGAGGCGCGTCCACTCAGGGACGTTGAAGCACGAGGCGGGTCTACTCAGGGACCGTGAAGTAGCGCGCGAAGGCGCGGACCGCCGCGTCCTCCGTGATCCGGGCCGAACCGTCGGAGGCCAACGACTCCGCAGCCGCCCGGGCCACATCCGGCTCCACCCCGAGCACCCCCAGCACACGCCCCGCGGTATCCACCTCGACCCCGGCCTCATCGGCCCCCGCCACCGCGAACGCCCCCCGCAGGAACGGGCGGGCGATCTCGGCGAACCGGTCCGGGCTGTCCCGCAACCGCTTCACCGCCCCGGTCACGAACTCCTCACGGGTCACCCGCTGGTCCCCGTCGACATCCGCGATCCCGGCCATTCCCTGCCAGAACGCCTCGGCCCCGGCGAACAACGACTGCCCCCGCCCGGAACGCGCCGTGACACCGAACTCGGCGAGCAGCGCCTTCGCGGCGACGTAGAAGTCCTCGCGGTCGATGTATCCGTTGCCGTCCTGGTCGAAGCCGGCGAACCGGGCCGCGATCCTCCGCTCGTCCATGCTCATGGGCCGCCTCTCGGGTCGATGGGTCTTACGCAACGGAGCGTACGACGGTCCCGTGCGCGCACGCCCCGAACTGCGGCGATTGTGTCAAGGCCGGTGAAAATCCGGTACAAGCGTTACGCCGACATGGGCGCCGCGTCCTCGTCCACGGCCGAGGCGACGTCCGGGTAGACGTCGAAGAGCCGACGGACGCCGAGGGCGCCGAGGACCCGGTTCACGTGGGAGCCGTCGACCGCGCCCTGGGCCGGCAGGATCAGCCGCAGGCGGCCCTGGCAGGAGCGCATCAGACGGCGCGACGCGATCAGCACGCCGACGCCGCTCGAATCACAGAACAGCACGTCGGAAAGGTCGAGCACGACACTGCGGCGGCCGTCCGCCACCGCCTCGTGCACCTGCTGTCGCAGCGCCGGGGACGTCACCAGGTCCATCTCTCCCGACGCACACACGACGGCCCAGTCGCCCTGCCCTGACTCGGTCACCTTGAGCGCCACGCGCTATGCCTCTCGCTCGGGAATATCGACTATCTGGAATCTGTCCCTACGTTTCTTCTGCGCGGCTGCCCTGCCGCAACGGGATGAAACACTCCCGCAGACCTATCACATATGGCCTGGTTAAGCCCTGGCCGGTCACATCTGAACCAGATCCCTCATCGCGTTCCACAGCGCGAATGGTCTTTACCACCTGCCACTCTCCGGCGACGCACAATGCGGCAAAGGAGCGTGCGTTGTCGGTGCCGACGGTTACATTCGGGTAGAAGGAAAGTAGTTCGGGCAGCCGGTGAGGGGGCCTCATGCCCAAGGACACCCCGTCCCGCTGGGACCGCAGGATGCAGCAGCGCCTGGCCCACGGGGAGGCGGCCGCGCTCGGCGAGCTCTACGACCGGTTCGCCTCGCTGGTGCACGGCCTGGCCCACCGCGTGCTCGACGACGAGACGGCGGCCGACCAGATCACCCGTGACGTGTTCACACAGATCTGGGAGAATCCGGAGTCCTACGACCCCAAGCAGGGCCCGCTGCGCTCCTTCATCGCCACCCTCACCCACCGGCACGCGGTGCAGCGCCTGCGCCAGACCGAGTCCGCCGCCCTCGTGCGCACCGGGCACGGCACCACCGAGGACCTGGAGCGCAAGGTGCGTCACGCCTCCGCAGCGGCCCGCGCCGACTACATCGTGACGTCCATGCCCGCCCCACTGCGCGACGCGCTGAACCTCGCGTACTTCCAGCGCCGTGACTACCGCCAGACCGCCGCCGACCTGGGCGTCACCGAGGACGAGGCCCGCCGCAGGCTCCGCCTCGGCCTGCAACTCCTGTCGACGGCCCACAACGCGGGCACGCCTCCCGGCCACGGCTACGGGAGGCCGGCGTGAGCGCGGCGAACGGACCGGACAGGTTCGACCCCCACGAGGAGGAGCCCGACGGCCCCGGCCCCGCGGACCGGCCCTGGATACCGACGCCCCGCTCCTCCATCGAGGACACCGGCCGCCCGCTGCCCGACGTGACGGCTGCCGAACCGGCCGTCCTGGAGCACCACGTCCTCAAGTCCCTGCTCGGCGCCTGGGCGTTGGCCGCCTGCTCCCCCGAGGAAGCGGCCGCCGTCGAGATCCACCTGGGTGGCTGTGGCACCTGCGCCGAGGAGGCGCTGCGGCTGCGCGACGCCGTGGGCCTGCTGCACGCAGAGGAGAGCCTCGACCTCGACCCGATGCTGCGCTCCCGCGTCCTGGAGGGCTGCCTCACCCGGCGCCCCGCCCGCATCCCCGTGCCCGGCTGGGCCACCTCGTACGACACGGAGACCGCCCGGCTCGACGCGCTGCTCCAGGACATCGGCGACGGCGAATGGCACGCGCCGGTGCGGCTTCGCTGGTACGAGGGGGCGGAGCAGGTCGGCAAGAAGACCACGGTCGCCGGGGTGATCGCCCATCTCACCAGCGTGGACGGCCTGGTCGCCCGCGCCCTCGGCCTCGAGGACCCCGGCGCGCCTGCGCTCCTTGACCCCACCGCGCGCACCCGGGCGTACTGGAGGGCCTCCTACTTCCCGCCCACGCGCGCGGTACGGGCGCCGTGGCGCGAGCAGTCGCACTCCGTCATCCGCACGGTGTCCTTCGCGGGTTCGGACGGGGGCGGTGCCGGGGGTTCCGGTCAACTCCCCGTCTCGTACGGCAATTTCGAGCTCGCGCTGCGCGACGCGATGGTCGACCGGGCCTTCGAGTGCTGGATCCACGCCGGTGACATCGCGGACGCGGTCGACTACCCGTACGAGGCGCCGGCCCCGCGCCACCTCAACCGGATGATCGACCTCGCCGCGCGGATGCTCCCCGGCTCCCTGGCCGAGCGCCGCCGGCACGGCCTAGCGGCCCCCGCCCGGGAGCTCGTCGGCGCGGGGCGACCCGGGCGCAGCCTGCGCCTTGAGGTCGAGGGGGCGGGCGGCGGCGAGTGGCTGATCGCCCTCGACTCCCCCGCGGCGAGTGCCTCCGGCGGGCGGGAGGTGGCGCATGTGGCGCTGGACGGCGTGGAGTTCTGCCGCCTCGCCGCGGGCCACATCCTCCCGGAGGAAGCGGCGGCGGGCCAGGTCGGCGACCGCGAGGCCATCCGCGACGTCCTGTCGGCAACGGCGGGCCTGAGCCGGTTGTAGCGGCCTCACGCCAACTTGCCCTCATCAAGCCCGGTGCGGCCATATCAGCTGCCGCTCGAACTCCCGCTCGGCGGTGTCGTCGCTGCGCAC
>NZ_JBSFVM010000084.1:0-3654 GCF_053592315.1 Streptomyces sp. NPDC002754 | reverse complement strand
GGCGACGTCCTTGATGGTGAGGTCGCCGTGCATCCAGTAGACATCGTCGCCCGCCAGTTCCACCGCGGTGCTCTTGAAGGTCATCCGCGGGCCCCGGCCCCCGCTGCTCAAACGCTGCAGGGGCTTGATGGGTGGTGCACGTCAGTGGCCCGCCGTGCCCTGCGACTCGGAGGTCGTGGCGGAGGTGGAGGCGCCCGTCGAGGCCGACGCCTCGTCGCCCGGCGTCGCCGACGTGGAGGCCGACGTGGACGGGTTCGCGGAGGCGCCCGGCGCGGCCGGGACCTCGCTCGGGCCCCACTTCTTGAAGTAGTTCTCGGCCGGCACCACGAACGCCTTCAGCTTCACGTCCCCGGCCTTGCTGAAGGAGAACGTGATCGGCTGCGCGTTGCCGTCGAGGACGGCCGTGCGGCTGTTGGGCAGCTCGGCGGAGGCGTTGCCCTCGCCGCCGAGGACGACGGAGCCGCCGGCCGGAACGGTGATCTTCGAGCCGCCCTTGGCCCCCGACAGCTTCGCGGTCTTGCCGACGCCGTCGACGGTGATCGCGTCGAGCGTCTGGGCGGAGCTCCCGTTGTTGAAGAGCATGCCGGTGACGACGGCCGGGCCCTTGGACTTGAGGTCCGGCTGGGTGATGACGGTGGCGTTCTGGATCTTGATGTCGCCGACCGAGGTCTCGGCGTTGTCCGGCTTGACCTCAAGTGTCTGCGCGTTGTTACCGGCGCCGCACGCGGCGAGCGAGGCGATCGAGAACGCGATGGCGGCGGCGGCGAGGGAGCCGCGTCGAAGACTGCTGCTCACGGCGGCGGCAACTCCTTGAACGTGGGCGGGCTAGGGCGACGGGGTGTAAAGCCGCCCTAAGGGTCTGTCAGCGGCCTTAGATTACCGAGCCGTTCCCGCGCCGCCGCACCCGACCCGCCCCTCGGGTCCGGACACCGTCCCCGGCTCCTCCCTCGGCGCCGCCGATCACCCCACGTTCCCCACGGTCACCATTGGGTCGCGGGGGTCTCTCGTTCGCCATTCACATAAGGCCTGTCCAGGCGCTGGGGCGGATATCCGGTAAGGAATGCGCGGAGGTCCGGAAAGACGATCACGCGGGACGGCGATTCGCGAAGATCAATTCTGGATTCGGTTCGAACGTATCTCCGGGCCCCTGAACGGAGTAGCGAAAGTTCATCGCTTCGAAGCACGCAAAACGGGACTTTCGGCCCCTTGGGGGCCCGTCGCGGCGGCGGTAGCGTACCCATATCGGCTTCCTCGAAGAACGGCTCCGACCTGCGAATACCCGCCTCCGCTACCCCTCCGCAGCACGTTCCCGATGGGATTGTCAAGCCCCGAGATATGCCCTGACCTGCGAAAACGCCATTCAGAACCCGCAGTTTCCGTGTTAGACTGGATAGCCACGGAAGGGGTACCTGTCACATGACGTTCAAGGTTGGCGACACCGTGGTCTATCCCCATCACGGGGCCGCGCTGATCGAGGCTATCGAAACTCGCCAGATCAAAGGCGTGGACAAGACCTACTTGGTGCTGAAGGTCGCCCAGGGCGACTTGACGGTACGTGTGCCAGCGGACAATGCGGAGTTCGTCGGCGTGCGTGATGTGGTCGGTCAGGACGGGCTCGACCGGGTCTTCGAGGTGCTGCGCGCGTCGTACGCCGAGGAGCCCACGAACTGGTCGCGCCGTTACAAGGCAAACCTGGAGAAGCTCGCCTCCGGTGATGTCATCAAGGTCGCGGAAGTCGTACGTGACCTGTGGCGTCGGGAGCGTGAGCGCGGACTGTCCGCGGGTGAGAAGCGCATGCTCGCCAAGGCTCGCCAGATCCTGGTGAGCGAGCTCGCACTCGCGGAGAACACGAACGAGGACAAGGCCGAGGCCCTGCTCGACGAGGTTCTCGCGTCCTGACACGCGCGTAACGACTGCTGTCGCGTAAAGAACAATGCCGTGGTGCCCGATGACCCTGATGGTGTCGCCGGGCGCTGCGGCATGTTCGTACCCTCACGCGCTACGTACATACACGCTTCGCGTGATCCCCAAGTGGTGTGCCGGGCCCGGACAGCTGGCTCGACCAGTGTCACGGAAGGGTCCGGTCAAGGCGTCGCGCCCGGCACGCTGTGGCCATACCCACCTCCCCCGAGCGCACAAACCTGAACGGAACCGATGTCTGACGAAACGCGTCCCGTAGGCAGCGCAGTACGCACCGCGGCCGTGATTCCGGCCGCTGGACGGGGCGTGCGCCTCGGTCCGGGCGCCCCCAAGGCCCTGCGTGCGCTGAGCGGCACTCCGATGCTGATCCATGCCGTCCGTGCGATGGCGGCGTCCCGCGCCGTGTCCCTCGTCGTGGTGGTCGCGCCGCCCGACGGCGCCGCCGAAGTGAAGTCCCTGCTCGCCGATCACGCCCTGCCCGAGCGCACCGACTTCGTCGTCGTGCCCGGTGGGGAGAGCCGGCAGGAGTCCGTGCGGCTCGGGCTCGAGGCCCTGCCGGACGGTATCGAGATCGTGCTCGTGCACGACGCGGCCCGCCCGCTCGTGCCGGTCGACACGGTCGACGCGGTCATCGAGACGGTACGGGACGGGGCGCCGGCCGTCGTGCCCGCGCTGCCGCTCGCGGACACGGTCAAGGAGGTCGTGCCGAGCGTCGACGGTTCGCCGGAGCCGGTCGTCGCGACGCCCTCGCGGGCCAGGCTGCGGGCCGTGCAGACGCCGCAGGGGTTCGACCGGGAGACGCTCGTGCGGGCGCACGAGACGGTGACCGAGGATGTGACGGACGATGCCGGGATGGTCGAGCATCTCGGCCACCAGGTGGTGCTCGTGCCCGGGCACGAGGAGGCGTTCAAGGTGACGAGGCCGCTCGATCTCGTGCTGGCCGAGGCCGTGCTTGCGCGGAGGAGGGCCAACGATGGGTTCTGACCACATGGTTCTCCCGCAGGTCGGCATCGGGACGGACATCCATGCGTTCGAGGACGGGCGTGAGCTGTGGTGTGCCGGGCTGAAGTGGGAGGACTCCGGGGCCGGGCTCGCGGGGCACTCCGATGCGGATGTCGTGGCGCATGCGGCCTGCAATGCGTTGTTCTCGGCGGCCGGGTTGGGGGATCTTGGGCAGCACTTCGGGACGGGGCGGCCGGAGTGGGCCGGGGCGAGTGGGGTGGCGTTGCTGGGTGAGGCCGCGCGGATCGTGCGGGAGGCCGGGTTCGTGATCGGGAACGTGGCCGTTCAGGTCGTCGGGCCGCGGCCGAAGATCGGGAAGCGGCGGGATGAGGCGCAGAAGGTCCTCTCGGGGGCCGTGGGGGCGCCGGTGTCCGTGTCGGGTGCGACCACGGATGGGCTCGGGTTCCCGGGTCGTGGCGAGGGGTTGATGGCGGTGGCGACGGCGTTGGTCGTGCGGGCGTAATCCGCCGGCCACCCCCGGGGCTCCGCCCCGGACCCCGCTGCTCAATCGCCGCAGGGGCTTAAAAGACCTGCTCAATCGCCGCAGGGGCTTGAAAGGCCTGCTCAGTCGCCGCAGGGACTTGAAAGATCGTCTCAATCGCCGCGTGAAAGGTGCGCCTCTATCGTCGGCGGGGCTTGATCTTCGCGGTGGTCGGTTTGATTGCGGCGCAATCCCTCCCGAGGACCGAGGGTCTCGCCTTTCGTGAGATCGATCGCCGGCTGTCCCTGTAG
>NZ_JBSFVM010000083.1:0-3755 GCF_053592315.1 Streptomyces sp. NPDC002754 | reverse complement strand
TCGATCCGTATCCCCGCCGCTGCCTGTGGCCTCTTCGGCCTCAAGCCCGCCCGCGGCCGGATCTCCCCGGCGCCCCGCCCCACCACGCTGTCCGGCCTTGTCTCCGGCCACCACGCCGTGACCCGCACGGTGCGCGACAGCGCGCTGCTGCTCGACATCGCCGCGGGCCCGCTGCTCGGTGACGCCTACGCGGCGCCCGGCGCGCCCGATTCGTTCGCCGCCTGCGCGCGGCGCGATCCGGGGCGGCTGCGGATCGGGCTGGTCACCTCCCTGCCGGGCGGCCCGGCGGTGCACGCGGACACCTTGCGTGCCGTGCTCGACGCCGCCCGGGTGTGCGAGGATCTCGGCCACGTGATCGTCGAGGCCGAGGCCCCGTACCGGCCGGAGGAGGTCGGTGTCACCTCGGCCACGCTCATGGGCGCTGACGTGGTCGCCCAGATCGACGCCCGCCTCGAACAGCTCGGGCGGCCGCTCGCCGACGACGACATCGAACCCTTCACACGGGTGATCCACGACCACAGCCGCACGCTCACCGGCGCGGACGTCAGCCGGGCGCTGCGGCGGGCGCAGGAGATCGGCTGGCAGGTCGGCGCCGCGTTCGAGGCGTACGACGTGCTGCTCACCCCGACGCTGGCGCAACCCACGCCCCGGCTGGGTGTCCTCGACACGCGCAGGCCGGAGACGATCTACGAACACGCCGCCGTGCAGTCGGCGTTCACCAGCGTCCACAACGTCACCGGCATGCCGGCGATGTCCGTCCCCTTCGGGCACGACGGTGACGGGCTGCCGCTGGGCGTCCAGTTCGCCGCCGCCAGGGGCGAGGGGCTGCTCGTCTCCCTGGCCGCACAGCTGGAACAGGCAGCGCCCTGGGAGGCCAACGTGCCGCCCGGCCACCGGAGCTGACAGCCACTCAGCACTTCCTGCCCGTCATGCGGCAATGCCCTCGCGCCGCACCCTTTCGTACCCCGCACCCGGACAAAGGATCACGATGGCAGACAACGTCACTCCGCGCCCCGCGGTGGCCTCCAAAGGGAGGGCGGTGGCCGTGCTCGTCCTGGTCATCCTCCTCTCGGAGGCCGCCACCTTCGAGATCACGATGGTCTACCCGGCGATGCCGGACATGGCACGTGAGTTCAAGACACTGAACATCGCCTGGGCCGCCTCGATCGTCACGCTCGCCGGAGCCACCGTCATGCCGATCATCGGCAAGGCCGCGGACAAGTGGGGCAAGAAGCGGGTCATCCTCCTGCTCGGCCTCGTCTTCCTCGCGGGCAGCGTGCTCTGCGCGCTCGCGTCCTCCTTCGCCATGCTGCTGGTGGGGCGGGCGCTGCAGGGCTGCATCGTCGGGATCGTCAACCTCTCCTACAGCCTGGTCCGCGACATCATGCGGCGCGACTTCGTGCCCATCGCCCTGGGTGCCGTGGTGACCGGGGTCGGCATGGCGGCGCTCGTCGGCCCCTTCATGGCCGGCTGGCTCATCGACCAGCACGGCCCGTCGGGCGTCTTCTGGTTCCTCGCGCTCTACGCGGTCGTCCTGTTGCCGTTCTACGCCTTCGTCATCCCCGAGAGCCCGGTGCGCGTCGACCGCCCCGTCGACTATGTGGGCACCATCCTGCTCGGTCCGGGCATCGGTGTGCTGCTGCTCGGCATCACCCAGGGCGGCAACTGGGGGTGGACTGCCGGTTCCACACTCATCTGTCTGATCCTCGGCCTCGCCATGCTGATCGGCTTCGCGGCGTGGGAGCGTGTCTGCAGCCACCCGCTGATCTCGCTCGATGTACTGCTCGGTCCGAGGTTCGGCCCCACTGTGCTGGCCGTCGGGTGCGTGTCGTACATGATGAACGCGCATGCGCTGATCAGCCCCACCTTGCTGCGGACACCGGAAGGCATCCCCGGCCTCAGCTACGGCGCCGGCCTCTCCGCCACCGAACTCGCCGTGTGGACCTGCCCGTTGGGGATCGTGGCGATGTTCGTGGGCCCGCTCGGCGGCTGGCTGACCACCAAGGTCGGCGCCCGTAACATCCTCCTCGCGGGCGCCGCGTGCTACCTCCTGGTCATGCTCCTCGGCTCCCGTCTTTTCAGCCTCCAGTGGCAGATCGGCCTGCTGGCCCTGGTCGGCGGCTGCGCCAACGGCTTCCTGCACTCCTCGAACGCCAACCTGCTCCAGGATTCCCTGCCCGCCTCGCAGAACGCGGTGGGCAACTCGATCGCCGGCATGACCACCCTGCTGTCCGCCGGTATCGCCACGGCGCTGACCGGCGTGGTCATGTCCGGCCATGTACTGACGGTCGACGCGGCCACCAGTTCGGTGGTCTACGCGGACAGCGCCCTCACCCACGCGTACGGGTACGCGGCGGCGGTGGGTGTCGTCGGCGTGGTGGTCGCCCTGATCATGAAGCACGGACGCGCCCCCGCGCGCGGCGGCCTGGTCGAACCGGCAGAGGGGCTTCCGCCGGTCGGGGACGTGCGTGTGGCCGCGGGCGAGGCGGCGGGCTGAGCCGGGCGCCGACGCGCACATGCCGACCGGCCACGGCTTCGAACCGTGGCCGGTCGGCAGGATCCGCGGGGTCGCCCGTCACGTCTCCAGGTCCGGCGGCGGACGCAGCACACCGAAGTCCCCGAGCCGGATCGTCATGGTGAACTCCCGGCCGCACAAAAGCCATTGGTCTTCCGTGCGCCGCCAGTGGTCGTCGTACTCGCCGCAGCACTCGAAGAAGTGGCCCGCCCACGGGCCCGCGCCCTGGTGGTACACCCGCGCGTACGTCAGGGACCGGGCCCGGTCGCCGTCCACGGTCACCCGGTGATTGCCGAGCAGGTGCTGGGTGGGGCCGCAGCCGCCGAGATGGTTCCGGACGACGGTGACGATGTTCCGCACGCCGGTGGCGCCGTAACCGGTCGCGTCCGTGGTGAAGGCGGCGGCGATGCCCTCCCAGTCCCGGGTGTCGAGCGCGGAGGCGAGCCGGGCGAGCCCTTCGGTGATGAGCCGATGGTCGTCGGGCCCGCCGTCTCCCCGCCGCGCCGTACCCCCGGTCATGCCTTCTCTTCCGCCCCGTCGGCCGCCACACCGGAGGCGAGCAGCTCGGGGGACTCGGAACGGCCGTCCAGGACCCGGTTCGTACGGACGGTCACTCGCCAGCCGTCCGGGCCCCGGCGCAGCCGCCAGTGGTTCGCGGTGGCCCGGCGCAGGGCGAATGCCTCCGTCTCCGGATCGCGGACGATCATGGTGGTGTAGCAGACGGCGACGGCCTCGTCGCCGTGCACCCGGACCCGCGGCGCCCCCACGACATGGGCGCAGCCCCGGGCGATCCACCGCTGGTGGTTGGGGGAGCGGACCATGGCCTCGATCTCCGTACGCCCGGTCATCAGCAGCTCGTCCACGTCGTAGACGCCGCCCTCCTCCCACAGGGCGGCCACGGCCTCCGCCCGACCGCTGTCGACCAGCGGACCGTAGGAGAGGATCAGGGAGGTGATGGCGGCCTCGTCCTCCAGCCGGGACAGCCGCAGCTCTAGGCGGGACAGGGTCCGCCGGGTCTCCGACAGCGCCTCCTGGCTGTCGGCGAGGGCCTGTCGGACGTCCGGCGGGGACTGCTCAATGTCGCTCAACGTTCCTACCCTTCAGGTGAGGTGATGGATCATCAGATACGGCAGTCAGAGGTCGCCGGCCAGCGTGTACAGGGCGTCCAGCTGCTCGCAGTAGTGGTCCGCGGACCGTGCGGAGATGGAGGCGGACAGTAGCGTGGCTCCCGCGTCGCGCA
>NZ_JBSFVM010000082.1:0-3960 GCF_053592315.1 Streptomyces sp. NPDC002754 | reverse complement strand
AACGCCGGCGGGGCTGAAAGATCGGGGCTCCGCCCCGGACCCCGCTGCTCAATCGCCGCAGGGGCTTGATTTGCCCAGGGTTATCAGCCCAAGTTGCGGTAGCGGCCGCGGAAGTACATCAGGGGGCCGCCCTCCGCGCTCGGGAGGGAGGCCGACAGGACGCGGCCGATGACCAGCGTGTGGTCGCCCGCGACCACCGTGTTCTCCGTGCGGCACTCGAGCGTCGCCAACGCCCCACCCACCAACGGCGCCCCCGTGTGCTCCCCACGTACGTACGGAATGTCCTGGAACAGGAGCCGGTCGCTGAGCCGGCCCTTCATGGCGAAGCGGCCGGCGATGTGGCTCTGGGACTCCGAGAGGACCGAGACCGCCCACAGCGGCTGATCGTCCAGGAGGTCGTCCATGCGGGAGCTGTTGCGCAGCGACACCATCACCAGGGGCGGGTCGAGGGAGACGGACATGAAGGCCGTCGCCGTCATGCCCGCGTCCTCGCCGTCCGGCCCGTCGGGGTCGAGCTGCGGCTCGTGCGAGGTCAGCAGGACGACCCCTGCGGCCAGTCGGGACAGGGCGGCGCGGAACTCGTCGTTGCTCACCCCCTCAGCATGACCGGAGGGGGCCGAGTGGGCCGTGGGGGAGGGGACCGAAGTGGCGGTGGACGTCTTCAACACGACTTCAACGCTAGCTCTGCCCCCACGCGCCCCGCATCGGGCCGATGACCGAGGCCGGTCGTAGGACCATGGGCGCGGTTCGTCTTCAGGAAGCGCACAGAAACCACCCAGTAATGAGCCCCAATCCTTCATCTCCTGCTGTGACTTGAGTCACAGGGGCCATAATTTGTTGACCCTGTGTACCGGGTGCACAGCTCGCTGTGATTCAGTGGCGTCGACACTGCTGATGAACGTGCCGCTGCACGTGCGAAGCGAACCGATCCGAATTCTGGAGTGCTGTCGACGTCTCGGGGAGAACTGAGCATGGAGACCGAGTCGGAGCCGTACGTCCGTCTTGCGACCCTGCGTCAGCTGCACGAGGTAATGGCGGACATGAACACCGCCCGCAGTCTGGCCGACACTCTGCAGACCGTCGCGGACGGGGTCGTGAGCGGGCTCGGCTACGAGCTGGCGTGCGTGAACCTCGTACGTCCCGATGGTGACCTGGTCATCGCCGCCTTCGCGGGAAACTCCGCGGCCGAGGCCCTGATCACCGGACGTGTGGGCTCCCGCGCCGCCTGGGACCGCCGCCTTGCCATGGGCAAGAAGTGGGGCGAGCTGCGCTTCATACCGCACACCGAGGGCTGGGTGCTCGACGAGGACGACGTGCCGCAGTGGTTCACCGCGGGCCCGCCGCCCCGTTTCGAGGACGAGTGGCACCCCGCCGACCGCCTCTTCGCCCCCATGCACTCGACGGGCTCGTCCTCCGGCGAACTCATCGGCGTGATCTCGGTCGACCGTCCGCGGGGCGGCCGCATCCCCGGAGCCTGGGGCCGCGAGGCCCTGCAGATGTACGCCTTCCAGGCCGCCATCGCGATCAGCAACGCGCGGCTGCGGTCCAACATGCAGCGCGCCCTGGTCCGCCTGGAGCGCGAGCAGCAGGCGCTGCGGGCCAGCGAGGAAAGCTTCCGGCAGGCCTTCGAGTACGCCCCCTCCGGGATGGCGATCGCCGAGATGGGCGGCGACCAGCACGGCCGGCTCCTGCGGACCAACGACGCGCTGTGCCGCCTCCTCGGCCGCCCGGCATCGGCCATGCGCCGCTACTCGTTCTCCGACCTCGTGCACCCCGAGGACATCGGCACGCTGCTGCGCACCTCCGCCGAGGGCGGCCGTGCCGAGCTGCGCCTCGCCCGCCGCGACGGCACGTACGTCTGGGTGTCCCTGCGCAACTCGGTGGTCGCCGACGCCGCCGACGGGCCGCGCTTCCTGCTCACCCACGTCGAGGACATAGAGGAGCGCAAGCGCCGCGAGCTGCACCTCGCCCACCGCGCCTCGCACGACTCGCTCACCGGACTGCCGAACTCGGCGGAGCTGCGCGCCCGCCTCTCCGCCCGCCTGTGCCGCCGCCCCTACGAGCCGGGCCCCAGCGCCATCGACTCCCTCGACGCGGCCTACGGCGACCACCGGGGCGCTGCCGCCGCGGGCGAGGACGCGGCGGGGATCGGCTTCGACTTCGGCGCGCCCGTCCCGCACCAGTCGAATCTCTACGAGGGGTTCGACGGCTTCGACCACCATGTGCACGTCGCCGCACCCGAGCCCGACGGGGTCACCGGCGCGGACAACGGCACGAAGGGCCTCGCCGTCCTCTTCTGCGACCTCGACGGCTTCAAGTCGATCAACGACAGGTTCGGGCACAACGCGGGCGACGCCGTCCTCATCGAGGTCGCCCGCCGCCTTACCAGCGTCGTACGGGACGGGGACACGGTCGCCCGGCTCGGCGGTGACGAGTTCGTGGTGCTCGCCGACGGGCTGGGCCGCGAGGGCGCCCAGGACCTCGCCGTCAGGTTGCGGAACGCCATCATTCCGCCGATTCGAGTGGATGGCAGGGCGGTCCGGGTAGGGGCCAGTTTCGGCATCGGCTGGGCCCACTGCGGCATGACGGCCGAGGAAGTGCTGCAATCCGCTGACCAGCGGATGTACGTAGAGAAAAGATCACGCAGTAAGCAGCACAGACGGGCCGGATAGCCCCTACATTGGGCGCGGTCCCGCGGTCCCGGTGAGGTCAAGGCCACGCCGTGGGGTCACTCGCAGCGGGTACCCTCGCCGAGGTAAGCAACGTGTAGGGAGTGATCTGGGATGGCGCCCGGCAACAACAGCGGGAGCACCACGCCCGAGGACGACGATCCGTTCGGCTATCTGTACGCCGACGGACAGGCGGCCGGGGCGACCCCGCCCGAGGGCGCGGGCGGTGGCTACGGCTACCCGAACCCGCGCTCCTCCTACCGGGCCAATCACATCCATACGGTCGGCGAGCGCCAGTACGGGCAGACCCGGCCGACGCAGGCGTACCAGCAGCCGAACGCGCACTACCAGGCTCCGGAGACGATGCCCGGCGGCGGGGTCCCCTCGCAGCCGGGTCCGCCGACGGCGCCGATGCGCGGGGGCGGCCGCGGGCGTGGTCCGAACACGAAGGCGCTCCTGATCGGCGCGGTCGCCGTGGTCGCGGCCGTCGTCATCGGCATCGGCGTCGCCATGCTCAGCAACGACTCGGGTGACGACAAGGGCGAGGCCGGCGGCAAGGCCTCCAGCGGCTCGCAGTCGGTGCAGCCGAGCGAGAAGCCCTCGAAGTCGGCGTCCGCGGCGCCGGTCGACCTGCCCAAGACCGACGCGAAGACCCTGAAGCTGGCGGGTGGCACGTCCACCGCGTCGGACGTGCAGGGCGCGAAGGCGGACGGCGGGGTGTACGTCGCCGGGTTCAACAAGGTGGGCGCGAACCTGACGTGGACCGTCAACAACATTCCGAAGGACGGCGCGTACAGGTTGCACGTCGACTACGGGGTGCCGGGCAAGGACTCGGACGCGACGATCAACGTGAACGGTACGAAGCAGGATCGTCCGCTGAACATGAAGAACTTCGCCGGGGCCAAGGAAGGTGACTGGGAGAAGGGCTGGACGAACACGTGGGCCATTGTTCAGCTCACCAAGGGGACGAACGCGATTACGGTCTCCTGTGAGCAGGGCAACAAGTGCGACGCCAACTTCGACCGCCTGTGGCTCACCCAGAACTGATGCCCCTCACGCCTTCTGGTGATTGAGGCTGCGCCACTCAAGCCCCTGCGGCGATTGAGCCTTTTTCAAGCCCCGCCGGCGATTGAGGCGCGAGGTATGGGGCAGAGCCCCAAGCCCAGCCACGGCTACCCGGCGAGCGCCCCGGGGCCGAGCCCCGGTCAAACCGTACGAAAGGGGGCTACGCGGGGGCGCCGACCTCCGCCCACACGACCTTGCCCGTGACGCCCGGGGTGCGGACAACTCC
>NZ_JBSFVM010000081.1:1653-4150 GCF_053592315.1 Streptomyces sp. NPDC002754 | reverse complement strand
CAACACAGTGGACGCGAGCAACTGAGGACAAGCCCTCGGCCTATTAGTACCAGTCACCTCCACACCTTGCGGTGCTTCCAGATCTGGCCTATCAACCCAGTCGTCTACTGGGAGCCTTAACCCCTCAAAGGGGGTGGGAATACTCATCTCGAAGCAGGCTTCCCGCTTAGATGCTTTCAGCGGTTATCCTTTCCGAACGTAGCCAACCAGCCATGCCCTTGGCAGGACAACTGGCACACCAGAGGTTCGTCCGTCCCGGTCCTCTCGTACTAGGGACAGCCCTTCTCAATATTCCTACGCGCACAGAGGATAGGGACCGAACTGTCTCACGACGTTCTAAACCCAGCTCGCGTACCGCTTTAATGGGCGAACAGCCCAACCCTTGGGACCGACTCCAGCCCCAGGATGCGACGAGCCGACATCGAGGTGCCAAACCATCCCGTCGATATGGACTCTTGGGGAAGATCAGCCTGTTATCCCCGGGGTACCTTTTATCCGTTGAGCGACGGCGCTTCCACAAGCCACCGCCGGATCACTAGTCCCGACTTTCGTCCCTGCTCGACCCGTCGGTCTCACAGTCAAGCTCCCTTGTGCACTTACACTCAACACCTGATTACCAACCAGGCTGAGGGAACCTTTGGGCGCCTCCGTTACTCTTTAGGAGGCAACCGCCCCAGTTAAACTACCCATCAGACACTGTCCCTGATCCGGATCACGGACCCAGGTTAGACATCCAGCACGACCAGAGTGGTATTTCAACGACGACTCCACAACCACTGGCGTGGCCGCTTCACAGTCTCCCACCTATCCTACACAAGCCGAACCGAACACCAATATCAAACTATAGTAAAGGTCCCGGGGTCTTTCCGTCCTTCTGCGCGAAACGAGCATCTTTACTCGTAGTGCAATTTCACCGGGCCTATGGTTGAGACAGTCGAGAAGTCGTTACGCCATTCGTGCAGGTCGGAACTTACCCGACAAGGAATTTCGCTACCTTAGGATGGTTATAGTTACCACCGCCGTTTACTGGCGCTTAAGTTCTCAGCTTCGCCACACCGAAATGTGACTAACCGGTCCCCTTAACGTTCCAGCACCGGGCAGGCGTCAGTCCGTATACATCGCCTTACGGCTTCGCACGGACCTGTGTTTTTAGTAAACAGTCGCTTCTCGCTGGTCTCTGCGGCCACCCCCAGCTCAAGCAGCAAGTGCTATCACCAGGAATGGCCCCCCTTCTCCCGAAGTTACGGGGGCATTTTGCCGAGTTCCTTAACCATAGTTCACCCGAACGCCTCGGTATTCTCTACCTGACCACCTGAGTCGGTTTAGGGTACGGGCCGCCATGAAACTCGCTAGAGGCTTTTCTCGACAGCATAGGATCATCCACTTCACCACAATCGGCTCGGCATCAGGTCTCACCCTCATGTCTCCCGGATTTACCTGGAAGACGGGCTACACCCTTACCCCGGGACTACCATCGCCCGGGCTGGACTACCTTCCTGCGTCACCCCATCGCTCACCTACTACCAGCTTGGACCGGCGGCTCCACCACTTTCCATTCCCCGAAGGGTCCGGAACGGCTTCACGGCCTTAGCATCACTGGATTCGATGCTTTTCGCGTCACAGCGGGTACCGGAATATCAACCGGTTATCCATCGACTACGCCTGTCGGCCTCGCCTTAGGTCCCGACTTACCCTGGGCAGATCAGCTTGACCCAGGAACCCTTAGTCAATCGGCGCACACGTTTCTCACGTGTGTATCGCTACTCATGCCTGCATTCTCACTCGTGAACCGTCCACAACTCGCTTCCGCGGCTGCTTCACCCGGCACACGACGCTCCCCTACCCATCACAGCAGGCGTTGGCCCTATTGCTGCAATGACACGACTTCGGCGGTACGCTTGAGCCCCGCTACATTGTCGGCGCGGAATCACTTGACCAGTGAGCTATTACGCACTCTTTCAAGGGTGGCTGCTTCTAAGCCAACCTCCTGGTTGTCTCTGCGACTCCACATCCTTTCCCACTTAGCGTACGCTTAGGGGCCTTAGTCGATGCTCTGGGCTGTTTCCCTCTCGACCATGGAGCTTATCCCCCACAGTCTCACTGCCGTGCTCTCACTTACCGGCATTCGGAGTTTGGCTAAGGTCAGTAACCCGGTAGGGCCCATCGCCTATCCAGTGCTCTACCTCCGGCAAGAAACACACGACGCTGCACCTAAATGCATTTCGGGGAGAACCAGCTATCACGGAGTTTGATTGGCCTTTCACCCCTAACCACAGGTCATCCCCCAGGTTTTCAACCCTGGTGGGTTCGGTCCTCCACGAAGTCTTACCTCCGCTTCAACCTGCCCATGGCTAGATCACTCCGCTTCGGGTCTTGAGCGCGCTACTATACCGCCCTATTCGGACTCGCTTTCGCTACGGCTTCCCCACACGGGTTAACCTCGCAACACACCGCAAACTCGCAGGCTCATTCTTCAAAAGGCACGCAGTCACGACTG
>NZ_JBSFVM010000080.1:0-4165 GCF_053592315.1 Streptomyces sp. NPDC002754 | reverse complement strand
GCTTGATATTTCAAGCCCCGCCGGCGATTGAGGCGATCTTTTAAGCCCCTGCGGCGATTGAGCAGCGGGGTCCGGGGCAGAGCCCCGAGGCCGTAACGGCGGGTGGCTCAACGGCCGTTGAACGCGTCCTTCAGGCGGGAGAAGAGGCCCTGCTGACCCGGCTGGAACTGCCCCGTGGGCCGCTCCTCGCCACGCAACTCCGCAAGCTCCCGCAACACCCTCTCCTGCTCCGGATCCAACTTCTGCGGAGTCATGACCTCGACATGCACGATGAGGTCACCACGGCCACCGCCCCGCAGATGCGTGACACCGAACCCGTGCAGCGGAACCGACTGGCCGGACTGCGTGCCCGGCCGGATGTCGATCTCCTCCACGCCGTCGAGCGTCTCCAGCGGCACCTTCGTGCCGAGGGCCGCCGCCGTCATCGGGATGGTGACCGTGCAGTGAAGGTCGTCGCCGCGCCGCTGGAAGGTCGGGTGCGGGAGTTCGTGGATCTCCACGTAGAGGTCACCGGCGGGGCCGCCACCGGGCCCGACCTCGCCCTCGCCCGCGAGCTGGATCCGCGTGCCGTTGTCCACACCGGCCGGGATCTTCACCGTCAGCGTGCGACGCGACCGGATGCGGCCGTCACCGGCACACTCCGGGCACGGCGTCGGGACGACGGTCCCGAAGCCCTGGCACTGCGGGCACGGCCGCGAGGTCATGACCTGGCCGAGGAAGGACCGCGTGACCTGCGAGACCTCACCGCGCCCGCGACACATGTCGCAGGTCTGCGCCGACGTACCCGGAGCGGCACCCTCACCGCTACAGGTCGTACAGACGACAGCCGTGTCGACCTGGATGTCCTTGGTGGTGCCGAAGGCCGCCTCGTCGAGCTCGATCTCGAGCCGGATCATGGCGTCCTGGCCACGGCGCGTACGGGACCGGGGTCCACGCTGCGACGCCGTGCCGAAGAAGGCATCCATGATGTCCGAGAAGTTCCCGAACCCGCCGGCGCCGAAGCCACCGGCCCCGCCGCCTCCGCCGGACTGCGACAGGGGGTCTCCCCCGAGGTCGTAGACCTGCTTCTTCTGCGGGTCGGAGAGCACCTCGTAGGCGGCGTTGATCTCCTTGAAGCGCTCCTGAGTCTTCGGGTCCGGATTCACATCCGGGTGAAGCTCACGCGCCAGCCTTCGGAAGGCCTTCTTGATTTCGTCCTGGGAAGCGTCGCGGCGCACGCCGAGTACGGCGTAGTAGTCCGTGGCCACTTACGACTCCGCCAGGATCTGTCCGACGTAACGTGCCACTGCGCGTACTGCTCCCATCGTTCCCGGGTAATCCATGCGGGTCGGGCCGACCACGCCGAGCTTGGCCACTGCCTCGCCGCCCGAACCGTAACCGACCGACACCACGGATGTGGAGTTGAGTCCCTCATGGGCGTTCTCGTGACCGATCCGTACGGCCATGCCCGAATCTCCCAGCTCGCCAAGGAGCTTGAGGAGCACGACCTGCTCCTCCAAGGCTTCCAGAACGGGCCGGATGGTGAGGGGAAAATCATGTCCGAAGCGAGTGAGATTGGCGGTGCCGCCGATCATCAGCCGCTCCTCGGACTCCTCGACGAGCGTCTCCAGAAGAGTGGAGAGCACCGTCGAGACCGTGCCGCGGTCCTCCTGCTCGAAGGCGTCCGGCAGGTCCTGCACCAGCTGCGGTACGTCGGCGAACCGGCGGCCCGCGACGCGGCTGTTCAGCCGGGCCCGCAGATCCGCCAGGGACGATTCACCGAAGGGGGCCGGGCAGTCGATCATCCGCTGCTCCACGCGCCCGGTGTCCGTGATCAGTACGAGCATCAGACGGGCGGGCGCGAGCGACAGCAGCTCGACGTGGCGCACCGTGGACCGGGTCAGGGACGGGTACTGGACGATCGCCACCTGCCGGGTGAGCTGCGCGAGCAGCCGCACGGTCCGGCCCACGACATCGTCCAGATCGACCGCGCCGTCCAGGAAGTTCTGCACGGCACGCCGCTCGGGACCGGCCATCGGCTTGACGGCGGTGAGCTTGTCGACGAAGAGGCGGTAGCCCTTGTCGGTGGGGATGCGCCCGGCACTGGTGTGCGGCTGGGCGATGAATCCCTCGTCCTCCAGGGCCGCCATGTCGTTGCGCACCGTCGCCGGCGAGACCCCGAGCTGGTGCCGCTCGGTGAGCGCCTTGGAGCCGACGGGCTCCTCGGTGCCGACATAGTCCTGGACGATGGCGCGCAGCACTTCGAGCCTGCGTTCGTTGAGCATCGGCGCACACCTCCAGAATCAGCCGCCGCGATCATCCTGCTTTGGCACTCCCAATGGGCGAGTGCCAATCTTCCCCGGCTCAGTGTACGGCCGGTGGGTACGGGCCCGGCAAGGGAGCTAGCGTCGAGGTATGGAGTTCGAGCAGCGTATCGATTGGGTCTCGGCGGGTTGGGAGGGACTCGCGCCGAATGTGGGGCGGGTGCGGTTGCCGGGGCTCGACTGCACGAGCGGCCTCGTCGTCGGTGTGGATGCGGCGCTCTTGATCGACACGGGATCCTCACTCCGTGAAGGCGTCCGGCTGCGCGCCGACGCCCGCGCGCTCCTCGGTGCGCACCGGAGAGTGACCCATGTCGCACTGACCCACCCGCACTTCGACCATGTGCTCGGCACGGCCGCGTTCGCGGGTGTCGAGGTGTACGGGGCGGTGGGCATCGACGTCCTCTTCGAGCGCGGCGCCGAGGGGCTGCGCGCCGACGCCGTGCGGCACGGGGTCGACCCGGACGCGGCGACCGAGGCGGTCGACATCCTCGTCACCCCGCCGCACCGGGTGTGCGGCGAGTGGACGCTCGACCTGGGCGGCGGCCTGACGGTGCTGCTCGCGAACATCGGTCCCGCGCACACGGGCCACGACCTGGCGGTCCTGGTCCCCGGCAGCCCTTCAGGCCCGGAGATCGTCTTCTGCGGCGACCTGGTGGAGGAGTCGGGCGAACCGCAGGCGGGTCCTGACGCGGCGCCGGGTCACTGGCCGGCCGCGCTCGACCGGCTCCTCGACCTCGGCGGCGAGGACGCGGTGTACGTTCCGGGGCACGGTTCGACGGTGAATGCGGAGTTCGTCCGTGCGCAGCGCGCCACATTGGCGGCGCGTTTCGGCGTGTCGTAGCCGGGGACCCGGGACTTCTCTTATCGTCCCTCGAATGCTCCCACCCGTCTCCCGCCACCGCCCCTCCGACGAGGGCCCTTCGGGCCCGCAGCGCCATTTGTACTCTGCCGACCTGACTCCTCCGTGGAAGCGGAACAAGCCGACCCCCGAGGTCCCGGCCGAACCGGACCTCGTCGTCGAGGAGGTCACCACGGGCTTCTGCGGGGCGGTGGTCCGGGTCGAGAAGACGGCGCAGGGGCCGACGGTGACCCTGGAGGACCGCTTCGGCAAGCTCCGGGTGTTTCCGATGGAACCGCGCGGCTTCATGATCGACGGCAAGGTCGTCACGCTGGTACGTCCCTCGGGGCCGGCCGCGAGGGGCCCCGCCCGGTCGGCGTCGGGCTCGGTGGCGGTTCCGGGGGCCCGTGCGCGGGTGGCCCGGGCGGGCCGCATCTACGTGGAGGGCAAGCACGACGCCGAGCTCATCGAGCGGGTCTGGGGTCACGACCTGCGGATCGAGGGCGTGGCGGTGGAGTTCCTGGAGGGCGTCGACGACCTTCCGGCGGTCGTCTCCGAGTTCGCCCCGGGGCCGGACGCGCGGCTCGGGGTCCTCGTCGACCACCTGGTGCAGGGGTCGAAGGAGTGGCGCATCGCCCAGTCCGTGACGAGTGAGCACGCGCTGGTCGTGGGGCACCCCTACATCGACATCTGGGAGGCGGTGAAGCCTTCGTCCGTGGGCATCGAGGCGTGGCCGCGGGTGCCGCGGGGGCAGGACTGGAAGACGGGCGTGTGCGGTGCGCTCGGGTGGCGGGTGGCGAATACGGGCGAGGCCTGGCAGCACATCCTGTCGCGGGTCCACTCCTACAAGGACCTGGAACCGGCGCTCCTGGGCCGCGTGGAGGAACTGATCGACTTCGTGACGGCCCCGGCCTAACCACGGGGCTCCGCCCCGGACCCCGCGCCTCAATCGCCGGCGGGACTTGATGATTCAAGCCCCGCCGGCGATTGAGGCGATCTTTCAAGCCCCTGCGGCGATTGAGCA
>NZ_JBSFVM010000079.1:0-4462 GCF_053592315.1 Streptomyces sp. NPDC002754 | reverse complement strand
CGGTACTGGCGGGCCAGGTCTCCGAGCATGTCCGCATCGCCGGGGGTCGGGTCGTCCGAAAACCCGAAAACGTCTTCCCAATCGGACACCGCTGGGCGCGCCATGGACCTAACCTCAATTTCTTCGGAGTTCTTTAGCCGAGAGTCCAGTAGTCGGTTCCTGCTTCAGGCTTGGGAGCAGGCACCCATGAAGAGCGGTCCGCGGAGGGGGCCCAGTCCGGCACTTCTCCGTCGTAGTAGATGAAGAGAGCCCAGTAGTAGGGCTCTTCGTGCAGGATGATGTCGCTCTCTTCCAGGAACTTCTGCTGCGGCCACTGGGCGTTGATACGTGCCACGGCCTCCGCCTCCGAGATGGAGAACAGGGAGACCATCTCGTCGGCGACTTCGTCCAGCAGCTCCAGCACGTCGGTCGACGCGTTCGCCAAGAATTTACTCATTGCGACACCCTTTCATCACTGGAGGCTACTGGTGAGGAGCTTCCCTGCGTCATCCCCGAAGAACACCACCTGGTTCCCGAACCACTTGCCGGGCTTCCCCTTCATGAATGCCGGGACGTTCTTCAGCATCGGCCCCTCCACCATCTGGTGGGGCAGGTCCTTTCCGCCACCGCGATAGTGCTTGACGAAATCATCGAGTTCCTTGCTCGCACCGTTGAAGGTCTTCGAATTGAGGGCATCGAACTCCGCCTTGGGGACACGGAAGTGGAGAACCTCGGCATTCTTGCCGAACTTGCCCGCCCATTGCGTTGCTTGCGCGGCGTCCCGCGTGGTGTAGAAACCGTTCCCGAAGTCCATGGGGCGAGTACTGAAGCCGGTGTCGACGCCGTTCTGTCGGATACTCGCGCCCGCGTTCTTGTTGGTCCCGTGGAACAGGTCCACGTGACACTCGGGCGCCAGGCCCAGCACGTCGGTCGCAGTAAGGGGGTTGTTGACATAGGTGACCGGGTTGGGCGCCGGGTCCAGACCCAGCGGGTCCGGCGAGGTGTACCGGCCCGTCTCGGGGTCGTAGTGACGGAAGTAGTTGTAGTAGAGGCCGGTTTCGGGGTCCTCGTACTGGCCGGGGAAGCGGAGCGGGGTGACGGCCGTGGCGTCCCGGTTGCGGGCGGTGGTGCCCCACAGGGTGGTGCGGGAGCGCCAGGCGATGTCGCCCTGTTCGTCGACGAGTTCGGTGGGGGTGCCGACCAGGTCGGTGACGATGGCGAAGAAGCGGGAGTCGTACTCCTCCTGCGTCCTCGGCCTGCGCTCCAGCTGGGTCAGGGGGCGATGGTCGTCGTGGTCCCAGGTGAGAGTGACGCCGGTGGCGGAGTCGGTCTGCTCGGCGAGGCTGGTGCCGTCCCAGGCGAAGCGGACGGTCTCGGTGACCGAACCGTCCATCGCCATACGGTACTTGGCGGTCCGGCGGCCCAGTGGGTCGTATGTGTAGTGCCAGCGGGTGCCGTCGGGGCTCGTGCAGGCGGTGAGGCGGTCCTCGGCGTCCCATTCGTAGCGCCAGGTGTCGGGCTTCTTCGACAGTCGGCGCTTCTGGCGCAGCACCAGGCGGCCGGCGGCGTCGTACTCGTAACGCACGCCTCCTGCCGACTGGATGCGGGTGCCGGTGTAGGTGCGTTCACCGCGAGCCTCGCCGCGACCGGCCTTCTCGGGCCAGGTGGCCTCGATCTGGTTGCCGGCCCGGTCGTAGGCGTAGGACTCGCTCCAGCCGTCGGCGGTGACCGCCAACGGGCGGCCGATCGGATCCAGGTCCAGCTGCCGGTCGCTGCCGGTCGCCTCGTCGGTGACGGAGGTCAGGTGGTTGTCGGGACGGTATCCGTACTTGCGGGCACGCAGAGTCCCGCCCCGGCCCACGAGGCCGTGGGTCACCGGGCGGCCCGACAGGTCCCACGAGGTGGACACCGTCACCGGCGCGGCGCCGGAGCGCAGGACCCGGGTCAGCTCGTGACCCGCCGCGTCGTGGGTGAACTCCATACGACGGCCGTCCGTCGTCAGCGCGCTGCGACGGCCCGCCTCGTCATACGCGAGCTCGGTGAACGCGCCCGTCGGAGTCGTACGGGAGACGCGTCGTCCCAGGCGGTCGTAGGCGTAACGGATGGTGCGGTCGTCGACCGTCTCCGACAGGAGGCGGCCCATCAGGTCCCGCTCGAAGTCGAGAGCGGAGGTGGGGGAGGCCACGCGGGTCAGATCGCCCGCCGCGTCATAGGTGTAGTCGGTCCGGACACCGGCCGCGTCCTTGGACGTCAGCTGGCCGAGGACGTCGTACGTGTACCCGATCTCCTCGCCCAGCGGCGTCCTGCGGCCGACCAGACGGCCCGACGCGTCGTGGCTGTACGAGATCTCGCGGCCGTCGAAGTCGGACTCCGCTGTCAGGTTGCCCGCGTGGTCGTAGGTGTAGTCCCAGGTCAGCCCCTGTGGGTTGGTGACCTGGGCGAGGCGGAGCTCGCGGTCGTAGGCGAAGGCGTGACGGACGCCGTCCGGTGTGGTCCGGGCGGCCATCTTGTCGAAGTGGGTGTACTCGTAGCGGGTGGTGCCGCCCACGGCGTCGGTGTAGGTGAGGCAGTTGCCCTCACCGTCCCAGGCCATCTGCTCGCTCCGGCCGTCGGGGCCGGTGCGCCGCGCGGGCAGCCCCTCGACGGTCCACTCCGACCCGCTGGTCGCGCCCAGTTGGTCGGTGACGGTCGTGGGACGGCCGAACGCGTCCCGTGCCACCGTGGCGGTGCGTCCGGCCGGATCGGTGACGGACACCGGCAGACCCGCGCCGTCGACCGCGTAGGCCACCGTCGCCCCTGAAAGATCCGTGCTGGTGGCGACCGCGCCGGTGGGGTGGTGGGTGAACCGGTTCGTGACACCTTCCGGGCCGATGACGGCCGTCAGGTTGCCCCGCTCGTCGAACTCCTGGTGCCACGTCACCCCGTCGTGACCGGTCGAAGTGACAGGGAGGTGCAACTCGTTGTACGCCGCCGTGGACCGGTTGCCGTCCGCACGCTGGACGACGGTGAGGTCGCCTGCCGCGCCGTACTCGAAGCGGGTGGTGTGGCCGAGGGCGTCGGTGCTGGACAGGAGGTTGTCGTAGCGGTCCCACTCGGAGCGGACGGTGTTGCCCAACGGGTCCGTCTCGCCGACGACTTGGTGGAGGTCGTTGAGCTGGTAGGTGGTGGTGGCGCCGCAGGCGTCGGTGTAGTGCGTCCGGAGCTGGTCGGGGTCGTAGGACCAGCGGGAGGAGAGATATCCGTCGGGGCCGATGGTCTCGGTGACCCGGTTCGCCTCGTCGTAGACGTAGCGGTAGACGGAGTGGTTGCGGTCGGTCCAGGAGGTGATGCGGTGTTGGTCGTCGTAGCCGAACACCAGTGGCTTGCCAGAGGAGTTGACGATGTGGCTGAGGTTGCCGTCGGCGTCGTGCTCGTACGACATGACCTCGACGGGACCGTCGGGGGTGGTGACCGAGAGGCCGGTGATGAGGCCGGCGACGCAGCGGGTCTCGACACGGTAGCCGCCGGAGTGGAGCAGCTCGGTGGGGGTGCCGTCCTCCAGGCGGTTCACGGTGACGTTGTTGCCGTTGCGGTCGTGCCAACGGGCCAGCCAGTACAGGCCGTTGTCGTCGTCCGGGTGGTCCGCGAAGGTCTGGACGAGACCGGTGTGCGGGTCGACGACGCGGTAGATGACCCGGCCGGTGGTGTCGTGCGTTCCCGCGCAGGTCAGCGGCAGCCGGGGTCCCTCCTCGGGCCAGACCGGCTCGGCGGACTCGGTGTTCGGGAGGCGGGGATAGGTGAGGATCGACCCGTCCTCGCGGGCCCACGAGACCCGCCCTCGGTCGTCGATCTCCAGCCGCTCGTCGAGGGCGGAGGCCCAGGAGGGCCCGAAGAACTGGCCGTAGCGGTAGGTCGACAGATACGTTCGAGAGATGGTCAGCGGCAGTACGCCCGGCAGCGTCAAGTCGGTCTGCTGCAACAGCATTTCGCCGCTGGCCACGTCGACCGGGTCGGTCTTGCACGTACGACTGTTCAGACCACGGCTGCTGATACGGACGTTCGGCGGCTTGATGGACGAGGGCTTGACGCCCTTGAGGGCGGAGCCGATCCCCTTGACGCCTTTGAGCAGCGCGCCGCCACCCGCGACCAGTCCCACGACGCCGAGGATGATCTCGCCGATGTCCCAGTCGCCGGTCTCGGCCATGATCGACATATTGATGCCCAGTGACGCGGCACCGGCGACGACGGCCCCGATGGTGAGCGCGATCCCGAGCCCCTGCAGACCAGGGATCAGCAGCGCCAGCACACCCAGCACGGCACTGATGATGGCCAGGGCCTTGCTGAACGCCTTCTTGATCTTGTCCCAGAGGCTGTAGCCCGCCACCGACTCGTCGCGCGCGTCGTCGAGTTTCTGGGCGGCGACGGAGGCGTCTTCCTCGCGTACTTGGCGTGCGTCTTCGGCGAGCATGCGGGCGGCGTCGAGGTCGGCCTGCGCGTCGTCGGC
>NZ_JBSFVM010000078.1:0-4482 GCF_053592315.1 Streptomyces sp. NPDC002754 | reverse complement strand
GCCCTCGCTTGGGCCGTCGCCCGCGCCGAACAGGGAGGCGGGGCCGCGGCCGAGCGAGGCGCCCATCGTCACGAGGTGGGTGATCCGCTCGACCGGGACCAACGGCGCGACCGGCAGTCGCCGACGTGGACCGGACACGTGAACGACCCCCGCGGGGCGCCCCAGGCGGATGGGCCAAACGTCGACCCGCCACACCCGCGGAGCGCCAGGTACAGTGCGGAGATCAGTAGCCCATCTGGTGAGGCCCCTCCGCACGTGTTGACTCAGACCACCACTCGGGTGCTCGAACCGAGTGACCTCGACGCAGCGCTCGCCGTCCTCGACCGCGAGCCCGTCGCGAACGCCTTCGTGACGGCCAGGGTCCGGGTCGCCGGCCTCGACCCGTGGCGGCTCGGCGGCGAGATGTGGGGCTGGTACGAGGACGGGATGCTGGAATCCCTGTGCTACGCGGGCGCCAACCTCGTCCCGATCTGCGCGACCGACCGCGCCATCCGCGGCTTCGCCGACCGCGCCCGCAGGGCAGGACGCCGCTGCTCCTCCATCGTCGGCCCGGCGGAGCCCACCGCCCTCCTGTGGCAGCTGCTCGAACCGGGCTGGGGGCCGGCCCGCGAGATCCGCCCCCAGCAGCCGCTGATGGTGACGGACCGGATGCCCACGGACGTCACCCCCGACCCGTACATCCGCCGCGTCCGCAAGGACGAGATGGACACGATCATGCCCGCGTGCGTGGCGATGTTCACCGAAGAGGTCGGCATCTCCCCGATGGCCGGTGACGGCGGCCTGCTGTACCAGGCGCGGGTGGCCGAACTGGTCGGCTCGGGCCGCTCGTTCGCCCGCCTCGACGAGCACGGCAAGGTCGCCTTCAAGGCGGAGATCGGCGCCGCGACCGAGCAGGTCTGCCAGATCCAGGGCGTATGGGTGGCCCCCGAGTACCGGGGCCTGGGCCTCGCCGCCCCCGGCATGGCCGCGGTCCTGCGCTACGCGCTCGCCGACGTCGCCCCCGTGGTCAGCCTCTACGTCAACGACTTCAACACCCCGGCCCGCGCCGCGTACCGACGCGTGGGATTCGAGGAGGTCGGGGCGTTCATGAGCGTGCTGTTCTAGGCAGTCCTGCGGAAATTTGTTCAAGCTTCTGTTCAAGCTCCACTGACTTGTAGGTGTGTCTCACGATGTCTGCTCCCGGTTCCGGCATAACCGCCTGGCAGGAATGGCGTGCCGACCGGCACCGCTCCCTCACCGCCCCCACCGGCAACCTCGCCCTCGTCGAGACCTGCTGGCTTCCGCCCGGTGAGACCCCCGACCTCGACGCGGCCCGCGCGGGGCAGCCCGGCACCGTCACCGTGACGGCCCTGGAGCGCACCGACATGGTCACCGGCGCCCCCGAGCACGGCCTGCGCCTCTGGGACGCGAACTCCCCGGCGATCCAGCACTTCGAGAGCGTCGACGCCTTCGCGTACGACCCGTCCTGGGTCCTCGACGCCACGTACACGCCCGTCGAGGGCGCCCGCACCGTCTCCTTCGAGCATCTGCGGGACAACGGCGGCACCCGCGAGAAGGTCGTCCCCGGCGACATCGCCCTGACCGTCGACGGCACCGACTACACGCTCTCTGCGTTCGACGACGACGGCACCCTCCTCCTCGTCTTCGGCGACCCCACGAACGGCGACAGCACCTACGGCGCCGGCCGCTTCCTCTTCGTGGAGCACACCGGCGAGGGCCGGGTGCGCCTCGACTTCAACCGGGCCTTCGTTCCCCCGTGCGGCTTCTCCGATCAGTACAACTGTCCGATGCCGCCGCGGCAGAACCGTCTCCACCTGCCCGTCGAGGCGGGCGAGAAGCTCCCGGCCTTCCGCGCCGGTGCGGAAGGCCCTTCAATCGCCTGACCGGCTTTGTTCACCCGTCCCGGTCGCCCGTACTGCCGACCGCTCCTCGGGGTACCCTCCCCGCATGCCGCACCGGAACCGCACGGACGACCGCGCCGTCACCATCGGCCCCCTGGACCTGCGCAGCCGTGTCGACGAGGCGCTCGCCGTGCAGGCATACGCGTTCGGGCTCAGCGACGACGAGATCGCCGTCCGCCGGCAGATCGTGCTGCGGCACATCACGTACCCGGGGGCCCGTGCCCTCGGCGCCACGACGGAATCCGGCAGACTCGTCGGGTTCGTGTACGGGATGCCGAACGACCGCACCCACTGGTGGTCCACCGTCGTCGAGCCGTATCTGCGGTCCGGCGGCGAGGACCACTGGCTCGACGACTCCTTCGTGATCACGGAGTTGCACGTGCACCCCGGCTACCAGAACCGGGGCATCGGCCGGGCGCTCATCACGGCGATCACCGACGGCGCCACCCAGCCCCGCTCGATCCTCTCCGCGATCGACTTCGACAGCCCGGCCCGCGGCCTCTACCACTCGCTCGGCTACGAGGATCTGGCCCGACAGGTGCTGTTCCCGAGCGCCCCGCGGCCGTACGCGGTGATGGGCGCGCCCCTGCCGCTCAGGCGCCGGCCCTGAGACCGATTTCCGGCCGCGCCCACGGCCCGGCTAACCTCCTGACATCACCCGCCCCCAAGCTCTCAACTACGTTCGAGCAGGGGGGACCCCCAGTCGCAGGAGTCAAGAATCATGGCCAAGGTCCAGGTCCAGCGCATGTCCCGCTTGATGGTGAAGACACTGCGCGACGACCCGGCGGACGCCGAAGTCCTCAGCCACAAGCTGCTGGTCCGCGCCGGTTTCGTGCGCCGCACCGCCGCCGGTGTCTGGTCCTGGCTGCCGCTCGGCCGGCGGGTCTACGCGAACGTCGAGCGCGTCATCCGCGAGGAGATGGACGCCATCGGCGGCCAGGAGGTCCTGCTGCCCGCCCTCCTGCCCAAGGAGCCCTACGAGGCGACCGGGCGTTGGGAGGAGTACGGCGCGGAGCTGTTCCGTCTCCAGGACCGCAGGGGCGGCGACTACCTGCTCGGCCCGACCCACGAGGAGATCTTCACCCAGCTGGTCAAGGACCAGTGCACGTCCTACAAGGACCTGCCGGTGATCCTCTACCAGATCCAGACCAAGTACCGCGACGAGGCCCGCCCCCGCGCCGGCATCCTGCGCGGTCGCGAGTTCCAGATGAAGGACTCGTACTCCTTCGACCTCTCCGACGAGGGCCTGGCCGAGTCGTACGGCCTGCACCGCGCCGCTTACCAGCGCATCTTCGAGCGCCTCGGCCTCGACTACCGGATCTGCGCGGCGACGGCCGGCGCGATGGGCGGCTCGAAGTCGGAGGAGTTCCTGGCCCCGGCCGCGGCCGGCGAGGACACCTTCGCGGACTGCCCCGCCTGCGACTACGCCGCTAACACCGAGGCCGTCGGCTTCGCCGTGAAGGCGGTCGACGCGGAGGGCGTGCCCGCGCTCGTCGAGGTCCCCACCCCCGACACACCGACCATCGAGACGCTCGCTGCGTACATGGAGGTCCCGGCCTCCGCGACCCTCAAGAACCTCCTCGTGAAGGTCGACGGCGAGATCGTCGCCGTGGGCGTCCCCGGTGACCGCGAGGTCGACATGGGCAAGGTCGAGGCCCACTTCGCGCCCGCCACAGTCGAGCTGGTCACGGCCGAGGACTTCGAGGGCCGCGATGACCTGGTCCGCGGTTACGTGGGGCCGCAGGGCCTGGAGAAGGTCACCTACATCGCCGACCCGCGGGTCGCCCCCGGCACCGCGTGGATCACCGGCGCCAACCAGGACGGCGTGCACGCGAGGAACGTCGTCGCGGGCCGCGACTTCGAGGTCTCCGAGTACGTCGACGTGGTCGTCGTCCAGGAGGGCGACCCCTGCCCCGTCTGCGGCACGGGCCTCAAGCTGGACCGCGCCATCGAGATCGGCCACATCTTCCAGCTCGGCCGCAAGTACGCGGACGCGTTCCAGCTCGACGTCCTCGGCCAGAACGGCAAGCCGGTCCGCGTCACCATGGGCTCGTACGGCATCGGCGTCTCGCGTGCGGTGGCGGCGCTCGCCGAGCAGCACGCCGACGACAAGGGCCTGATCTGGCCGGAGGAGATCGCCCCGGCGGATATCCACGTGGTGGCGGCCGGCAAGGCGCTCCAGACGGAGCTGGCCCTCGAGGTCTCCGACAAGCTGGCGGCGGCGGGCGTCCGCGTCCTCGTCGACGACCGCCCCGGCATCTCGCCCGGCGTGAAGTTCACCGACTCCGAACTGATCGGCGTCCCGAAGATCCTGGTCGCGGGCCGCCGCAGCGCCGACGGCGTCGTGGAACTCAAGGACCGCCGCACGGGCGAACGCGAAGAACTGACGGTCGCCGAGGCCGTCGCCCGCCTCACGGCGTAACCACTCCGCGCCGGCGAGCCGGTCCCCGGGTTGCGGTCGCCGGTTCCTCCGCCTCGGGGCTCCGCCCCGGACCCCGCTGCTCAATCGCCGCAGGGGCTTGATCGCCTCAATCGCCGGCGGGGCCCGGGCAAATCAAGCCCCGCCGGCGATTGAGGCGCG
>NZ_JBSFVM010000077.1:0-4767 GCF_053592315.1 Streptomyces sp. NPDC002754 | reverse complement strand
GCCGCCCCGTCCGCTCGCGCCTCCAAGTCGGAGGGCTGATCCATGAGTCGTCAGGACCAGATCAACTCCATCGCGGCCGATCTCGCCGTGGCTGCCATGCGCGGATACGAAGAGTTCAAGGTCGTCGCCCAGGAGGTCGACGACCGGTACCCGCTGGAGATCAAGCAGGAGATCAACGCACGCCTCGCTGACACCACTCCGAACCCCACGGAAGGCTGATCAAGGTGCTCGATGATCTGAACCAGATCACGACGCTCGCTCCCAAGGCGGCGGTCCTCCTCGTGGGGATCGCCGCCTTGGCGGGCACCGTCTGGACCGCAGTGATCACGTACCAGTACCTCCGCGCCACGCCCCTCCAGCGCCAGCGCATGCGCCATGCCTGGAAGATCGCTCGTCGCTGGAACCGACAGGCCAAGAACCTCGGCCTGGCCCGCATCGACGAGAACACCCGAGGCACCACCGACTGGCGAGGCCAGAAGAAGCAGACGATCACTGTCGTGCCCAAACTCGTCGTCAAGCCCGAGCCGTACGGCATCCGCGCCCAGATGAAGACCATCCCCAAAGTCGGCCTCGCAGAGGTCCAGGCCGCTGCCGAGTGGATCGCAGACGACTGGGACTGCGAGAGCGTCGAAGCCGTCCGCATCAAGTCCGGCCTTGTCGAGATCCGAGGACTCGTCGGCAACCCCCTCGACGAGCACTTCCCGTACGACTTCGATTCCCAGGGCTGGGCTCTCCCCATTGGCCGCAACCCGTGGGGCCGAGAGATCAGCATCCCCCTCAAAGACCTCTCCGGAATCAAGATCGCGGGCATGCCCGGCTACGGCAAAACCATGCTGCAGCTCGGGTTCCTCGGTCGCCTCACCAACTCACCCGCCGTTCAGTTCTGCCTCTTCGACGGCAAGACCTCTGACCCTCGCTACGGCGACTGGGGCCAGGTCGCCGGACGCGCCATGTTCGTTGTCGGCGACAACCCCGAGACCGCCCATCAGCGGCTCACCGAACTCGTCCGCCTGATCAAAGACCGCCCGGCCCAGCTGGTCGAAGAACGCGGCACCCACAAGTTCTGGAAGCACGGCCCGACCGAGACCATCCCGCTGGTCCCGGTGCTCATGGACGAGTGCCACAACTACATCGACGCCAGCGGTCTCCGGGGCAAGGACAAGGATCTCATCGAGTCCAACCAGCGCCTCATGCGCACGGTCGCCAAGGAAGGCCGAGGCCTCGGTGTCCTGCCCATCGTCGCCACCCAGAAGCAGACCAGCGACGCCATCCCGACCTCCGTGCGCGACCAACTCGAGGTAGGCATCTGCTTCCCGGTCTTCACCATGGACGGCGCCGAAGCCGCTCTCGGCTCCGGCATCCGCAAGGACGAGGCCAACGACCCGACCGCCATGGTCGACAAGGACAACCCCGGCGTCTGCGTCGTCACAGGAGTCCCCGGCCTCAGTGGCCGCTATGACCGAGTCCGTGTCGGCGACGTCGACGAGAACCACCTCCTGGCGCTCGTCGCCAACTCACTCGAACTCCGCCGCGATGTCATCCCCGCGGCTGCCCCGACCGTCCGCGACGCTTCGGCCGGCACTCCGACTCCAGCCGAAGAGACCACCCAGGGCATCCCGCTCCAGAAGCCCAAGACCACCCGACGAAGGAAGGCCTCATGACCGTCTACGAGCCGGAGAAGGTCTACACACCGCAGACCCTCCACCTCACCCCGGAACAGGCCCTGAGGGCCCCTCAGAGCCTCGTACAGCCCCAGGGCTACGTCATCGTCCAGCAGGCGCCCAAAGAGCCGTCCTGGCTCCAGCAGCACAAGGGCGAGCTCATCGCCGGAGCCGGAGCCGGAATCGTCGTCGTCGGCATGCTCCTCGCCGTCGCCGTCGTCGCCATCGCGGTGACCATCGGCATCGTCTCCGCCACTGTCGGACTGATCGTCATCAAGAGCCTCATGGGGGCCGACAGCAAGAAGTGACCGATCGGCGTGTTCCTACCACGCCGATCGGCCACGACCCACAGGATCACACGAGACGCAAAGGGGGCCCGCAGCGACTGGCATCGCTCGGGCCCCTTGTCTCCGCCCCAACCACTTGGAAAGCCGAACGGAGAACGACGTGGACAGCGTAGGGCAGAGCACCGACACCGCGCGAGACGACCAGCCCATTGTCGAGACGGCAGACCTGATCACGGAAGACGCCCGCAGGGCTCTACAGGCCCCCCAGGCCCGCCGCGAGGTTTCCCCGGTTCGGCCGGGCCGGAGGCATGAGGCCGTTGCCGGGGCTGCCGCTCGCGGCAGCCTCGCGGAGGGCCCTTCTAGGTACAACGCGAATAATGTTTCTACGGATCAGGAAAACCCCAGGTCAGACGGCGAATCGGCGGTTCGCAAAGAGCGTCGTGAGAAGCGCTTCGCACAGCGGGCCGTCCTCTGGTCGATCAGCACGCTTCCGCGCGTCAAGAAGTGCGGTCGGACGACCAACGGGAACGAGGGCGACGGCAAGGCCGCGATCAAGGTTCAGGGCGGCGTCGCCCACTGGTCCGGCTTCTGCTCCTGCGGCTCGATCTGGGCCTGCCCCGTGTGCTCCGCCAAGATCCGCGCCACCCGCGCCGACGAGATCGCACGCGCCGTCGCCAAGCACATGACCCAGGACGGCGGCACCGCCTGGATGGTCACCCTGACGGCTCGTCACAAGAAGCACCACGACCTTGCGGACCTCTTCGACGCCGTGGCCAATGGATGGCGACAGCTCATGTCCGGATACCGCTGGGCGGGAGACAAGAAGCGAAATCTTCCCGGGGAGAGGGACAAGCTCGGAGTCCGAGGAAACATCCGCTCACTGGAAATCACCTACGGAACTCGGAACGGCTGGCACCCGCACCTTCACGTCGTTCTCCTGCTCAATGACGAGACCCTCGAAGAACTCACCTACGCCATGGTCCGCTGGGACAAGACCTGGCGACAGTGGATGAAGAAGAAGGGCTACGAGCCGAGCAAGGAACACGGCGTGAAGTGGTCCAAGGTCACCACTCCGGAACAGGCAGGCGAATACATCGCCAAGGTCCAGGAAGGCAAAGGCCACGTCGGCAACGAAATGGCCCGAGGGGACATGAAGGCTGGACGCCTCGGCACCCTGGCGCCCTTCGAGATGCTCGAATACCTCCGCACGACGGGCGATGCCGCCGTGGTCCCGGTCTGGCACGAGTACGAGAAGGCCACCTTCCGTCGCAGGGCGATCACGTGGTCACGCGGCCTGCGGGGCCAACTCCTCGATGACGAACCGGAGTTGAGCGACGAAGAGGTTGCGGCCGAAGAGGTCGGCGGCGAGACGTGGGCACTTCTGCCGGCCGAATCGCTGACCGCTATGCGACGGGTTCCCGGTCTCCAGACCGCGCTCCTCGATGCGGCCGAGAACGGTGGATTCTCCGAGCTGGTCAACCTGCTCACCGCATACCACCTGGCGTATGAACTCGGCCCTGATGCTCCGGCGGCCGCCAACCTCACCTGATCCCAACCAGGGCTTTCGCGGCTGCACCACAGTCCGGGCCGAGTGGGGGTTCCTCCGGTCTGAGCGGCAGGGCTTGCCCCAGAACATGGGGGGGATGGGGGTGCCAAGGTGGAGCGCCCGCTTGGACGAACGACCTTGGCACCCCCATCCCCCCCATGTTGGCCTTCGGTGCCGTTCAGACTGGAGGAACCCCCACGACCCATTCGAATAACCCCCCACCCAACGGCACCCGAAAAGAGGGATCCTCTGGGCTAGTGGTCGGGGTTTGGGGCAGAGCCCCATAAAAAAACTCGACCGCCTCCGGCGGATGGTTCGGCTCCCGCCGGGATCAAAAGAAAAAGCCCCCTGCCGGGGGCTTTCCTACTTCCGGCCCGAAGACCTTCGCTTGTAGACCGCTGCCCTACTGATCCTTGCCGCTTCCGCGATCTGAGAGGGAGTCAGGATCTCGTTCGCATCGGCAGCCGCAGACAACTTCCGCTCTGTGCCTTCGCATTCGACACGGATATCTCCGAGAACTCGTAGCAAACTCCGGTACCACTCGCGATCATCGTTCATGTTCAAGTCCTCGGCACTTAGGCCGTGTTGGGCAAGATCCCGGATCTTCTCCAGGCTAGTCCGGACTGCATCCGACTGGCGATCAAGACCATGAGGCATCGTCTACTCCAAGACTCTGGGTGGTAACTAGTTGACACTCTCAGTGTACTCATGCAGTCTAGAGGTCATCGGGCCCCCGGATCTCTATCCACAGGCTCGATGTCAGAGGTTTCCGGTAGACCAGAGATCAACTCCGAACGAGAGGTACTTCCATGCCCGCGATCTTCCACGTTGACCAGGCCCGCACCTTCAAGGCCGTCATGTTCATGTCCGCCGCGCCGAAGACTGAGTTCGGCAAGAACGACGTCCAGGCCACTCTCAAGGACGGCACGCCCAAGTGGGAGGTCCAGGTCGTCGCCTCCTTCGAGCAGTTCGGCAAGGTTGAGAACGAGATCCTCAAGATCGGCGTGAACTCGTACAAGAACCCCGGCGAGGCTCTCCAGCACATGCCGCAGCCCGTCGAACTCGTTGGCTTCCGCGTCGGCGTCTCCCCGGTTGACAAGCGTGTTGACCAGAACGGCCGCGAGAAGATCACCGGCGGCACCGCCTGGTACCAGGCCGACGAGGTCCGCGCTCTCAACGCCGCCCCGTCCGCTCGCGCCTCCAAGTCGGAGGGCTGATCCATGAGTCGTCAGGACCAGATCAACTCCATCGCGGCCGATCTCGCCGTGGCTGC
>NZ_JBSFVM010000076.1:0-4798 GCF_053592315.1 Streptomyces sp. NPDC002754 | reverse complement strand
ACCGAGATCACCGTCTGTGCCTCGATGTCGCAGCCGCTGACACCGGGAGACGCGCCGACGATCGGCACGCCGACTGCCAACACACACCTTTACGTGCTCGACGAGACGCTCACGCCCGTTCCCGCCGGTGTGACAGGCGAGCTGTACGTGGCCGGAGCCGGCGTGGCACGTGGCTACGTCGGCCGTGCGGGGCTGACGGGGGAGCGGTTCGTGGCCTGCCCGTTCGGATCCGCGGGTGAGCGGATGTACCGGACCGGGGACGTGGTGCGGTGGACGGCGGATGGGCAGTTGGTGTTCGTCGGGCGCACCGACGAACAGGTCAAGATTCGCGGCTTCCGCATCGAGCCCGGTGAGATCGAGGCCGTCCTGTCGGCGCACTCGGAGGTGGCGCAGGCCGCGGTGCTGGCACGGGAGGACATCCCCGGTGACAAGCGGCTGGTCGCCTACGTCGTCCCCGCCGACGGTGACACGGAAGCGATCGGCGACGGCATACGGGACTTCGCCGCGTCGCGGTTGCCCGACTACATGGTCCCCGCCGCGTTCGTCACCCTGACCGAGCTGCCACTGACGGTCAACGGCAAGCTCGACCACAAGGCCCTGCCGGCCCCCGCGTACGCCGGTGCGGCTGGGTCCGGGCGGGGACCCTCGACCGCGCAGGAAGAGATCCTGTGCGGGGTGTTCGCCGAGGTACTGGGTCTGGAGTCGGTCGGCGTCGAGGACGGCTTCTTCGACCTGGGCGGCCACTCACTGCTCGCGGTACGGCTGATCTCGCGGATCCGTGTCGTACTCGGCGTGGAGGTCGAGGTCAGGACCTTGTTCGAGGTCCCGACCGTGGCCGGTCTTGCCACCCGCCTGGCCGAAGCGGGGCAGGCACGGACACCGTTGCGGGCGGCGGGGATGCGCCCGGATCGGGTGCCGTTGTCGTTCGCGCAGCAACGGCTGTGGTTCCTGGCCCAGTTGGAGGGGCCGAGCCCGACCTACAACCTCCCCGCGGTCGTCCGGTTGGCGGGCGACGTGGAACCCGCCGCGCTGGGTGCGGCACTGCGGGATGTCATCGGACGGCACGAGTCGCTGCGCACGGTCTTCCCGGCCGTCGACGGTGAGCCGTACCAGCGGATCCTCGACCCGCAGGACCTGGACTGGGAACTCGACGTGCTCCAGGTGGAGCCCGGTCGGCTGGCCGAGGCCGTGGAGCAGGCGACGCGGTATGCGTTCGACTTGTCGGTGGAAGTACCCATCCGGGCATGGCTGTTCGCGTCGGGGAGCGAGCAGGTGCTCGTGGTGGTGGTGCACCACATCGCCGGCGACGGATGGTCGATGGCACCGCTGGGCCGGGACATCTCCGCGGCGTACGCGGCGCGGCTGACGGGGCAGGCCCCTGACTGGGAGCCGCTGCCGGTGCAGTACGCGGACTACGCCTCGTGGCACCGGGAGCTGCTGGGCGAGGAGTCCGACCCCGAAAGCCTCCTGTCGCAGCAGGTGGACCACTGGAGGTCGGCGCTGGCAGGAGCGCCGGAGGAGCTCGCACTGCCTACGGACCGGCCGCGCCCGGCAGTGGCCGGCCACACCGGTCACCAGATGCCTTTGGAGGTGTCGGCGGCGGCGCACCGGCGAGTGGTGGAACTGGCGCGCGCCGAGGGCGTGACGGTGTTCATGGTGCTGCAGGCCGCGCTCGCGGTGACGCTGTCGCGGCTGGGGGCCGGAACGGACATCCCGGTGGGTGCGGCGGTGGCGGGGCGCACCGACGAGGCGCTCGACGATCTCGTCGGATTCTTCGTGAACACGCTGGTGATCCGCACGGACCTGTCGGGAGACCCGGAGTTCCGGCAGATCCTGGGGCGGGTGCGGGAGGCGAACCTGGACGCGCTGGCCCATCAGGACGTGCCGTTCGAACGCCTGGTGGAGGAGCTGGCACCGTCGCGTTCGCTGGCCCGGCACCCGCTGTTCCAGGTGATGCTGACCGTGCAGAACGTCGACCGGGCGACGCTGGTGTTGCCCGGGGCGATCGCCAGTTCCGGAGGATCGGCAGCCGGTGACGTCGCGACAGCGTCGGCGAGGTTCGACCTCGACCTGTCGTTGTCGGAGATGTTCGACGAGCACGGGCGTCCCGCGGGGCTGCGGGGTGCGTTGAACGCGTCGGCGGACCTGTTCCGCGCCGAGACGGCGCAGCGGATGGCCGGCTGGTTCGTCCGGGTGCTGGAGGCGGTCACCGAGACACCGGACGTTCAGGTGCGCATGGTGGAGCTGCTCGCCGACGACGAGCGCGACATGGTGCTCCAGCAGTGGAATGCCACGGCAGAAGCGATGCCGGACCGAAGTGTTCTGGAGCTCTTCCTGCGACGCGTGGAGCTCTCCCCGGACGCGGTGGCCATGGTCGCCGACGGGGCCGCACTCACCTACGCGCAACTGAACGCGAACGTCGACAGGCTCGCGGGCCGACTGCGCGACGTGCACGTGGGCCCGGAGTCAGTGGTGGGGCTCTGCCTGCCACAGGGCGCCCAGATGATCACCGCGATTCTGGCCGTCTGGCGTGCAGGGGCCGCGTATCTGCCGCTTGACGCGCAACTCCCGCTGGAACGCTTGCAGTTCATGCTCACCGATTGCGCCGCGAGGATCGTCCTCGCGGATCGCGAGATCGGTGCGGAGCTGTCGTTCGAGGCGGCGGGTGTGCCGGTGGCGTGGATCGACGAATGGTGGAACGCCCCGGACGCGGAGACGGTGACACCGCCCGTCGTGGATGCCGCCGGGTTGGCGTACGTGATCTATACGTCGGGGTCGTCGGGGGTGCCGAAGGGTGTGGCGGTGACGCATGGGTCGCTGGCCAACTATGTGTCGTCGGTGTCGGGGCGGTTGGGCTGGGATGTGCCGGGGGCGCGGTATGCGCTGTTGCAGGCGCAGGTGACCGACCTGGGTAACACCGTGGTGTTCAGCAGCCTGGTCTCCAGCGGGCAACTGCACGTGCTGGACGCGGAGTTGGTGACGGATCCGGTTGCGGTGTCCGGGTATCTGCGGGAGCAGCGGATTGATGCGATGAAGGTGGTGCCGTCGCATCTGGCGGCGTTGACGGCCGCGGTGGGTGTCGAGGCGTTGCTGCCGGCCGGGTCGGTGGTGCTCGGTGGCGAGGCGGCGCCGGTCGAGTGGACGGCGGAGCTGGTGCGGGCCGCTGCCGCTGGTGATCGGAAGGTGTTCAACCACTACGGGCCGACGGAGACCACGGTCGGGGTGGCGACGGGCGAGCTGACCACGGGCGGTGTGGTTGCCGGAGTGGTGCCGATCGGTACGCCGATCGCCAACACCCGCCTGTTCGTGCTCGATGGGGCGCTGCGGCCGGTGCCGGTGGGGGTGTCCGGGGAGCTGTATGTGGCGGGTGCCGGGCTGGCGCGTGGGTATGTGGGCCGTGCGGGTCTGACCGGCGAGCGGTTCGTGGCCTGCCCCTTCCCGGCCGGTTCCGGGGAGCGCATGTACCGCACCGGCGATCTGGCCAAGTGGACGGTGGATGGGCAGTTGGTGTTCGCCGGTCGGGCGGACGATCAGGTGAAGGTGCGTGGTTTCCGGATCGAGCCCGGTGAGATCGAGGCTGCCCTGTCGGTGCATCCGGGGGTGTCTCAGGTCGCGGTGGTCGCGCGTGAGGACACTCCGGGAGACAAGCGCCTGGTCGCCTACGTGGTACCCGTGGACACCGATGGCGGCGTGGACACCGGTGACCTGCGCGGCTTCGTGGCGGGCCGGCTGCCCGAGCACATGGTCCCGGCCGCGTTCGTCACGCTGGATGCGCTGCCGCTGACCGCCAACGGCAAGCTGGACCGCAAGGCCCTGCCCGCCCCCGACTACACCGCCGGGGCCGGAAGGGCGCCGGCGACCGTGCAGGAAGAGCTCCTGTGCACCGCCTTCGCGCAGGTCCTGGGCCTGGGGTCGGTCGGGGTGGACGACGGCTTCTTCGAGCTCGGTGGCCATTCGCTGCTCGCGGTACGGCTGATCTCGCGGATCCGTGTCGTACTCGGTGTGGAGCTGCCGCTGCGCGCGCTGTTCGAGGCACCTACCGTGGCCGGGTTGGCCGCGCGTATTGCGGGCCTTGGGTCGGAGTCGACACGGCAGCCCTTGCGGGCCGCGGCGACCAGGCCGGAGCGGATTCCGTTGTCGTTCGCGCAGCGGCGGTTGTGGTTCCTGGCCCAGCTGGAGGGATCGAGCCCGACGTACAACTTGCCCACGACGATACGGCTGGGTGGCGACGTGGATGTCGCCGCTCTGGGTGCGGCACTGCGTGATGTGATCGCCCGGCACGAGTCGCTGCGCACGGTGTTCCCGGCGGTGGACGGCGAGCCGTACCAGCGGATCCTCGACCCGCGGAAACTGGACTGGAACCTCGATGTGTCGCGGGTGGCGCCCGAGGACCTGGGCGAGGCGATTGCGCAGGCGGCACGGTACGCCTTCGACCTGGCTGCGGAGTTGCCGATTCGGGCGTGGCTGTTCGAGGCCGGGCCGGATGAGCGGGTGTTGGTCGTAGTGGTGCATCACATCGCCAGCGACGGGTGGTCCCGCGGCCCGTTGGCGCGGGACCTGTCGGTGGCGTATCGGGCGCGGACGCAGGGTGAGGTTCCGGTGTTCGCGGCATTGCCGGTGCAGTACGCGGATTATGCGTTGTGGCAGCGGGAGTTGCTGGGGGAGGAGTCTGACCCGGGTAGCCTGTTGTCGGAGCAAGTCGACTACTGGCGGCAGGAGTTGGCCGGGGCGCCGGAGGAACTGGTGCTGCCTGCGGATCGGGCGCGTCCTGCGGTGGCGAGTCATGTGGGGCGTCGGG
>NZ_JBSFVM010000075.1:0-4973 GCF_053592315.1 Streptomyces sp. NPDC002754 | reverse complement strand
GCGGTGGACCTGTTCGATGCCGGTTCGGTGGAGGCGCTCGCCGAGCGCTGGAACCGGGTCCTTGAACTCGTGACCACGGCACCCGAGACCCGGCTGGGCGCCGTGGACGTCCTGCGCGACGACGAACGCGAACAACTCCTGCACGTGTGGAATGACACCACCGCCCCCATCACGGGCACGCACGTCGTCGAGGCATTCGGACAGCAGGTGGCCGCCGCTCCCGACGCGGTGGCGGTGATGGCGGACGGCGTCGAGCTGACGTACGGCGAGTTGGATGCAGCGGCGAATCGGCTGGCGCACCATCTGCGCGGCATGGGCGTGGGCCCGGAGTCCGTGGTAGGTGTGTGCCTGCCGCGCGGCGCCGAGTTGGTGACCGCGATCCTCGGAGTGTTGAAGGCGGGCGCGGCATATCTGCCGATCGACGGCCGGCTGCCGGTGGAGCGCGTGGCGTTCATGTTGGCCGACAGCCGGGCGCAGCTCGTATTGGGAACGCAGGAGGCCCTCGACGACCTGCCGGCCGGGCGGGTACGGATGGTCGCTGTCGACGACCCGATGACGGCTGCGCTGCTCGAGGCCCAGCCGGACACCACGCCGGCGGTGGCGATCGATGCGGCCGGCCTGGCGTATGTGATCTATACGTCGGGGTCGACGGGTGTGCCCAAGGGTGTGGCGGTCGCGCATGCCGGTGTGGTGAATCTGGTGGCGGCGCAGGGTGAGCGGTTTGCGGTGGAACGTGGCTCGAGGGTGTTGCAGTTCGCGTCGATCGGTTTCGATGCCGCGGTGTCCGAGGTGCTGGTGACACTGTGCTCGGGTGCGGCCCTGGTGATGGCATCGGCCGACGAACTGCTGCCGGGCGGCGGGCTGGCCGATCTGGTCGCCGGTAACGGGATTTCGCATGCGACGCTGCCGCCGGCGGTGCTGGGCGCTCTCGACGCCGACACCGACCTGGCCTCGGTCACCACGCTCGTATCTGCCGGTGAAGCCCTGGACGCGGGTCTGGTGGAGCGGTGGGCTTCGGGTCGTCGGCTGATCAACGCCTATGGCCCGACCGAGATCACGGTGTGTGCGTCGATGTCGCAGCCGCTGACACCGGGAGACGCGCCGACGATCGGTACGCCAACTGCCAACACACACCTGTACGTCCTCGATGAGTCGCTCCAGCCGGTGCCGGTCGGGGTTATGGGCGAGCTGTACGTGGCAGGAGCCGGCGTTGGACGCGGCTACGTCGGCCGTGCGGGCCTGACGGGTGAGCGGTTCGTGGCCTGCCCGTTCGGGACAGGTTCCGGTGAGCGGATGTACCGGACCGGAGACCTGGCCAAGTGGACCCCGGACGGCCAACTCGTCTTCGGCGGCCGCGCCGACGAGCAGGTCAAGATCCGCGGCTTCCGCATCGAGCCCGGCGAGATCGAGGCCGTACTCGAAGCTCACGCCGAGGTGGCCCAGGCCGCGGTGGTCGCACGTGAGGACACCCCCGGTGACAAGCGCCTGGTCGCCTACGTAGTGGCATCGGACCCGGACACCGACCCCGGCGAGAGCAGCATCGACACGGATGGTCTGCGTGACCTCGTGGCATCCCGGCTGCCGGAGTACATGGTCCCGGCCGCGTTCGTGACACTGGCGGAACTGCCGCTGACCGTCAACGGCAAGCTCGACCGCAGGGCCCTGCCCGCACCGGAGTACGTCGCGGGTGCGGGCCGTGCCCCGGCCACCGCGCAGGAGGAGATCCTTTGCGAGGTGTTCGCCGAGGTGCTGGGCGTGGAGTCGGTCAGGGTCGACGACAACTTCTTCCAGCTGGGCGGGCACTCCCTGCTGGCGGTGACCCTTGTCGAACGGCTCCGCGTGCGCGGTGTGTCGGTGTCGGTACGGGCCCTGTTCGAGGCCCCCACTCCGGCCGGCCTGGCCGGAGCCACGGGCATCGGCTCGGTGGAGGTGCCCGAGAACCTGATACCGGCGGATGCGGAGCGGATCACGCCGGAGATGCTCCCGCTGGTCGAGCTGTCGCAGCAGGAGATCGACCGGGTGGTCGCGGCGGTCGACGGCGGAGCGTCGAACGTGGCGGACATCTATCCGCTGGCGCCACTGCAAGAGGGACTGCTCTTCCACCATCTGCTGGCGGACGGCGGCGTCGACGCGTATGTCTCCGTACGCGTAGTGGAGTTCGCTTCACGGGAGCACCTGGACGACTTCGCCCACGCGCTGCAGCGCGTGGTGGACCGGCACGACATCTACCGCACGGCCGTGGTGTGGGAGGGGCTGCGCGAGCCGGTCCAGGTGGTGTGGCGACAAGCCGTGCTGCCCGTCGTCGAGCATGCGCTGGAGGTCGATCCGGCGGATCCGACGGCCGCGGTCGAAACCTTGCTGACCATGGCGGGCTCCGTGATGGACCTGGACCGGGCTTCGCTGATGGATCTGCACATGGCCGAGGTCCCGGAGGGCCGGTGGCTCGGTGTGGTGCGGATGCATCACATGGTGCAGGACCACTTGGGCATGGACGTGCTGCTGCAGGAACTGCGGGCGGTGCTGGCCGGCCGGGAGGACGAGCTGGCGCCGGCGATGCCGTTCCGGAACTTCGTGGCGCAGAGCCGTGACGTGCCACGGTCCGAGCACGAGCGGTTCTTCAGTGAGCTTTTGGCGGACGTGAGCGAGCCGACCGCCCCGTTCGGGCTCATGGACGTGCGCGGTGACGGCTCCGACGTGGTCTCCGAGATGGTTCCCCTGGACGCGGAGGTCGTAGCGGGACTGCGGGACGTGGCGCAGCGGCTCGGGGTGAGTGCGGCGACGGTGCTGCACGTGGCCTGGGCGCGGGTCCTTGCGGTGGTGGCCGGCCGGGACGACGTGGTGTTCGGCACCGTGCTGTTCGGCCGGATGAACGCCGGCGAGGGCTCGGACCGGGTGATCGGCCCGTTCATCAACACCCTGCCGGTGCGGTTGCGCATAGGCGACGTGGGTGTGCAGGCGGCCGTGGAGGAGATGCAGGTCCAGCTGGCCGGGCTGCTGGAGCATGAGCATGCTCCGCTGGCGGTGGCACAGCAGGCCAGCGGTCTGACGGACAGCACACCCCTGTTCACCTCCATCTTCAACTACCGGCACATCGCGGGGGAATCCAGCCAGTCGGAGCCGGAGCCGGAGCCGGAGCCGGAGTCGGATTCGGATTCGGATTCGGAGTCAAGGCCGGATACGGATACGGATACGGATACGGAGAGGCAGACGGAGGCTGATCGCCCGGATCCGATGGCCGGGATCCGTAATGTGTTCGTGCGGGAGCGGACGAACTATCCGATGGCGGTGTCGGTCAACGACCGCAGCGGTGGCGCCCTGACACTGACGGTGGAGGTGGCCGACTCGGTCGACCCGCAGTTGGTGGCTCGGCTGCTGCGCACCGCGGTGGAGAACACCGTCACCTCCCTCGTCGACGCCCCCGATGCCACGCTGCGCAGCATCGACGTCCTCGCCACCCAGGACCGCGAGGACCTCCTCCACCGGTGGAACGACACCGAGGCCGCAGGCCCGGCGGACACAGCCATCGAGCTCTTCGCCCAGCGGGTGCACGCCGCACCGGATGCGGTGGCAGTGATGGCCGACGGCGACGAGTGGTCGTACGCCGAGCTGGACGCACGCGCCAACCGGCTGGCGCACTGCCTGCGTGACCGCGGCGTGGGCCCGGAGTCGGTGGTCGGGCTGTGCCTGCCGCGTGGGCCGGAGCTGGTCGCCGCCATCCTGGGCGTGTGGAAGGCGGGTGCGGCGTATCTGCCGATCGATGGACAACTGCCGCGCGAACGAGTCGAGTTCATGCTCGGCGACGGTGGTGTGCAGCTGCTGGTGGCGGACCACACGGCAGCCGAGAGCCTGGCGGCGGTGCTGACCGGCATGCCGGTTGTGTGGCTCGATGAGCCGGAAGTGCAGGCACAGCTGGCCGAACTGCTGAGTACCGCCCCGCAGTTGACAGTGTCGCCGACTGGGCTGGCGTATGTGATCTATACGTCGGGGTCGACGGGTGTGCCCAAGGGCGTGGGTGTCGCGCATGCCGGTGTGGTGAATCTGGTGGCGGCGCAGGGTGAGCGGTTTGCGGTGGAACGTGGCTCGAGGGTGTTGCAGTTCGCGTCGATCGGTTTCGATGCGGCGGTGTCCGAGGTGCTGGTGACACTGTGCTCGGGTGCGGCTTTGGTGATGGCGTCGGCCGACGAGCTGTTGCCGGGTGGCGGGCTGGCCGATCTGATTGCCGGTAACGGGATCACGCATGCGACGTTGCCTCCGGTGGTGTTGGGCGCTCTCGACGCCGCCGATCTGGGCTCGGTGACCACGCTCGTATCTGCGGGTGAGGCCCTGGATGCGGGTCTGGTGGAGCGGTGGGCTTCGGGTCGTCGACTGATCAATGCATACGGCCCGACGGAGATCACGGTGTGTGCGTCGATGTCGCAGCCGCTGGCACCGGGAGAGGTGCCGTCGATCGGCGCGCCGATCGCGAATACGCGCCTGTACGTCCTCGACGAGACGCTCCAGCCGGTGCCGGTGGGTGTTGCGGGTGAGCTGTACGTGGCGGGTGCCGGTCTGGCGCGCGGCTATGTGGGCCGGCCCGGTCTGACGGGTGAGCGGTTCGTGGCGTGCCCGTTCGGGACGGGGTCCGGGGAGCGGATGTACCGGACCGGTGACGTGGCCAAGTGGACCCCGGACGGCCAACTCGTCTTCGGCGGCCGGGTCGACGAGCAGGTCAAGATCCGCGGCTTCCGCATCGAGCCCGGCGAGATCGAGGCCGTGCTCGAAGCGCACGCCGAGGTGGCGCAGGCGGCGGTGATCGCACGTGAGGACACACCTGGGGACGAGCGCCTGGTCGCCTACGTAGTGGCATCGGACACCGATGCCGGCCTGGACACAAGCGGCCTGCGGGACGTGGTGGCGTCGCGGTTGCCGGAGTACATGGTGCCGGCCGCGTTCGTGACGCTGGATGAGCTGCCTCTGACGGTCAACGGCAAGCT
>NZ_JBSFVM010000074.1:0-6181 GCF_053592315.1 Streptomyces sp. NPDC002754 | reverse complement strand
GGGAGCGAAGACGTCTAACGGTGTGGAGCAGGTAGAGCGTCAACACCGGTCTCCTTTTCAGGGGCTTGAAATATCAAGCCCCGCCGGCGATTGATCTTTCAGACCCGCGGGGATTGGGTTTTCCGGACCCGCGGGGTGGGCTTTCCGGACCTGCGGGGGTTGGGTTTTCCAGACCTGTGGGGGTTGGGTTTTCCAGACCCGCGGCGGGTGGGCAATTCAAGCCCCTGCGGCGATTGAGCAGCGGGGTCCGGGGCGGAGCCCCGAAGCGGGTGCCGGGTGGGCTCAAGGGGCGATTCGGTGGCCCGGAGGGGACGTGGCACGATGCGAGCATGTCCTCCGCACCCACCGATCTCTGCCCCCTCCCGATCGTGCAGGCCCCCATGGCTGGCGGCGCCTCGCACCCCGCACTGGTCGCCGCCGTGACCGAGGCCGGCGGACTCGGGTTTCTCGCCGCCGGGTACAAAACGGCCGACGGGATGTACCAGGAGATCAAACAGGCGCGGGCACTGACCGGCAGGCCCTTCGGCGTCAACCTCTTCATGCCGCAGTCCGAACACGCCGACCCGGCCAGCGTCGAGGTCTACCGCAACCAGCTCGCCGGCGAGGCCACCTGGTACCGCACCCCCCTCGGCGAGACCGACAGCTGCAGCGACGACGGCTACGACGCCAAGCTCGCGATTCTCGTCGACGACCCCGTCCCGCTGGTCACCTTCACCTTCGGCTGCCCCCGCCGCGCGGTCGTACAGGCGCTGCAACGCGTCGGTACGAAGGCCGGCGTCACCGTCACCACCGTGGAGGAGGCGCAGGCCGCGCAGGAGGCCGGCGCCGACCTGGTGTGCGTACAGGGGATCGAGGCCGGCGGGCATCAGGGCACGCACCGGGACAACCCCGAGGCCGACGGGAGCGGGGTCGGGCTGCTCTCGCTGATCGTGCAGGTGCGCGAGGCCGTGCAGCTGCCCATCATCGCCGCGGGCGGGATCATGCGCGGCGCGCAGATCGCCGCGGTGCTCGCGGCCGGCGCCGACCTCGCACAGCTCGGCACCGCGTTCCTGGTCACCCCGGAGTCCGGGGCGCCGGAGCCGCACAAGCAGGCCATGACCGATCCGCTGTTCAACCGGACCGAACTGACGCGTGCCTTCTCCGGCCGCCCCGCGCGCGGGCTCGTCAACCGGTTCATGCGCGAGCACGGACCGTACGCCCCGGCCGCGTACCCGCAGGTCCACCACATGACGTCGCCGCTGCGCAAGGCCGCGGCCAAGGCCGGTGACCCGCAGGGCATGGCGCTGTGGGCGGGGCAGGGGCACCGGCTCGCGCGGGGGCTTCCGGCCGGGCAGCTCGTGGAGGTGCTCGCCGCCGAACTCGACGCCGCCAAGGCCGCGTTGACGCAGCGGGGCGCCGCCTGATGACCGCTCCGGTATTCGTCGTCGAGGGGCCCGTACCCGGCGACCGCGCCTATGTGCTCGACGGGCCCGAGGGGCGGCACGCCGTCTCCGTGAAGCGGCTGCGAGCCGGGGAGACGGTGACCCTCACCGATGGGCTCGGCTCCTGGTGCGAGGCCGTCGTCACCGGCAGCGAGGGCAAGGACCGGCTCGAAGTCGCGGCGGGGCCCGTGCGGGTGGAGCCCGACGAGCGGCCCCGGATCACCGTCGTACAGGCGCTGCCCAAGGGCGACCGGGGCGAACTCGCCGTGGAGACCATGACCGAGACGGGCGTCGACGCGATCGTGCCGTGGGCCGCCTCCCGGTGCATCACGCAGTGGCGAGGCGAGCGCGGGCTCAAGGCGCTCGGCAAGTGGCGGGCCACCGCGCGCGAGGCCGGGAAGCAGTCGCGGCGGGTGCGGTTTCCGGTCGTCGGGGAGGCCGCGACGACGAAGGAGGTCGCGGCGCTGCTCGCCGGGGCGGACTTCGCGGCGGTGCTGCACGAGGACCGGGACGCCCCGAGCGGGGCGCTTGCTTCGGCCGGGCTTCCGGACAGCGGCGAGATCGTGCTCGTCGTCGGCCCCGAAGGCGGCGTCTCGCCTGAGGAGTTGACGGTGTTCGAGGAGGCCGGGGCGCAGCCGATGCGGCTCGGGCGGAGCGTCCTGCGCACGTCGACGGCCGGAACGGCGGCGGTGGCGTTGCTGCTGGGGCGCACGGGACGCTGGGGGTAGGCGGCCCGTACGCCGGTCGCTCCCATAGTGGCCGCAACAGCACTACCGACCCTGTACGTCCACTGGCATTCTGCCGTGCATGCGGGGATCGAGAGGGTTCGGCGGGCTGGTCCTCGTCGCTGCCGTCGTCGCCACGGGCGTCGCGTGTCAGCCGATCGAGGGCGACCTCAACCCGTCCGAGGTCGCGGCGACCACCGACCAGCAGGCCACCACTGAGCTGAACCGGCAGCACGGCAAGGTCGCCTGGCTCAGCTGTACGGCCGTGTACCGCGGGCCCACGCCCTCCGGTGAATCGGCGCCCAGCGAAGTGAAGGTCGACTGCCGGGGGAAGACCAAGGACGGCAAGGACGTCAACGTACAGGGGTGGGTGTACGGGGTCGTCGCAGGCGCCTGTGTGCGCGGAAAGGTCATCGCGCGCATCGACGGAAAGGTGTGGTTCAGCTACGGCGTGCTCGGCAACTGCGCGGCGAACGACGCCACTTCGGCCCCGAAGAACCCCGACCCCGGGCCTTCGAAGGATCCCGAACCGGCCCCCTCCGAGGATCCGCCGCCCCAGCAGCCGCAGCCCGGCGCCACGAGCACCGTCACCGAGACCGTCACGGTGACCGCGCCCCCGCCGACTTTCCAGGGGAAGTGAAGGCGGAAGTGAAGGGCAAGTGATCAGACGGGCTGACGTGGGGCGCGGCCAAATTTAGGCTGGGCCGGGTGACGACTCCTGCGTACCTCCGGTTCCCGCACCTGCACGGCGAGTTGGTGGTCTTCACCGCCGAGGACGACGTGTGGGCCGCGCCGCTCGACGGCGGCCGCGCCTGGCGGGTCAGCGCCGACAACATGCCCGTCGGTCATCCCCGGCTCTCCCCGGACGGCGAGACGGTCGCCTGGACCTCGCGGCGCGACGGAGCACCGGAGGTGCACACCGCCCCGGTGGCCGGCGGATCCGCCAAGCGGCTTACGCACTGGGGGAGTTGGACGACCCAGGTGCGCGGCTGGACACCCGACGGGCGAGTGCTCGCCACCACCACGCACGGCCAGGCCTCGCTGCGCCGCAGCTGGGCGCGGGCCGTGCCCCTGGACGGCGGACCCGCCGAGACGCTGCCGTACGGGCCCGTGGGCGGCGTCGCGTTCGGGCCCGAGGACCGGACCCTGCTGCTGTCCGCGACGATGGGGCGGGAGGCCGCCTGGTGGAAGCGGTACCGGGGCGGCACGGCCGGCAAGCTGTGGATCGACCGGGAGGGCGCGGGGGAGTTCGGGCGCCTGCACGCCGAACTCGACGGGAACATCGAGTACCCGATGTGGGTGGGGGACCGCGTCGCGTTCCTCTCCGACCACGAAGGCGTCGGCGCGCTCTACTCCTCCCTCCCCGACGGTACCGAGCTGCGACGGCACACGCCCATCGACGGCTTCTACGCGCGGCATGCCGCCACCGACGGCGAACGGGTCGTCTACGCGAGCGCCGGTGACCTGTGGATCGTCGACGGCCTCGACGAAGGCGTGGAGGCGCGCCGGCTCGACATCCGCCTCGGCGGCCAGCGCGTCGACCTCCAGCCCCGGCCCGTCGACGCCGCGCACTGGTTCGGTGCCGCGTCCCCCGACCACACCGGACGCGGCAGCGCCGTCAACGTACGCGGCGCCGTGCACTGGGTGACCCACCGCGCGGGCCCCGCCCGCGCGCTCGCCGCCGCACCGGGCGTCCGGGCCCGGCTCCCGCACACCTTCCGCGTCGACGGCGAGGAACACGTCGTGTGGGTGACGGACGCCGAGGGCGACGACGCCCTGGAGTTCGCGCCCGCCACCGGCGCCGCGCCCGGCGCCACACCGCGCAGGCTCGGCGCAGGACGGCTCGGCCGGGTGCTCACCCTGACGGTGGCGCCCGACGGCGGCCGGGCCGCCGTGGCCTCGCACGACGGCCGGATCCTGCTCGTCGAGCGCGACAGCGGCGACGTACGGGAAGTGGACCGCAGCGAGGACGGGAACGCCACAGGGCTCGCGTTCTCGCCGGACTCGGCGTGGCTCGCCTGGTCGCACCCGGGACCGCACGACCTGCGCCAGCTCAAGCTCGCCAACGCCACCGACCTGTCCGTCAGCGAGGCGACCCCGCTGCGATTCCGGGACTACGCGCCCGCGTTCACGCTCGACGGCAAGCACCTGGCGTTCCTGTCGGCGCGCTCCTTCGACCCGGTCTACGACGAGCACGCCTTCGACCTCGCGTTCGTCAGCGGCTCGCGCCCGCACCTGATCACGCTCGCCGCGACGACACCTTCGCCGTTCGGGCCGCAGCGCCACGGCCGCCCCTTCGACACCCCGGACGTTCCCGGAGCCGAGACGCCCGACAGCGAGGGCACGCCCGCGACCCGCGTCGACCTGGAGGGCCTGCTCGACCGCATCGTGCCGTTCCCCGTCGAGGCCGCGCGCTACTCCCGGCTGCGGACGGCCAAGGACGGCGTGCTGTGGCTGCGGCACCCCGTGCGCGGCGTGCTCGGCGACTCCCGTGCCGGTCTCGACGCGCCGGAGCCCAAGACCCGCCTGGAACGCTACGACCTGGTCCAGCAGCGCATCGAGGAGATCGGCGCCGACGCCGAGCACTTCGAGGTCAGCGGCGACGGCAAGCGGGTGCTGCTGTGGACCGGCGAGGCCCTCAAGGTGGTCCCCAGCGACCGGCGCCCCGCGCACGACGACGACAGCGACACGAACATCACCGTCGACCTCTCCCGGGTCAGCCAGACCGTCGACCCGGCGGCCGAGTGGCGGCAGATGTACGACGAGGCCGGACGCCTCATGCGGGACAACTTCTGGCGCGCCGACATGAACGGCGTCGACTGGGAGGGGGTGTTGGCGCGGTACCGGCCGGTGCTCGACCGGGTCGCCACGCACGACGACCTCGTCGACCTGCTGTGGGAGGTGCAGGGTGAGCTGGGGACCTCGCACGCGTATGTGTCGCCGAGGGGCGGAGGGGGCACCGCCGCGCGCCGGCAGGGGCTGCTCGGCGCCGACATCTCCCGTCACGAGGACGGCAGTTGGCGGGTCGACCGGGTGCTGCCGTCCGAGACCTCCGACCCGCGCGCCCGCTCCCCGCTCACCGCGCCCGGTGTCGCCGTACGCGCCGGGGACACGCTCGTCGCGGTCGGCGGGCGGCCGGTCGACCCGGTGACCGGGCCCGCGCCGCTGCTCGTCGGCACCGCCGACCAGCCCGTGGAGTTGACGGTCTCGCCGGCCGGTGGCGGCGACCCGCGCCACGTCGTCGTCGTGCCGCTCGACGACGAGGAACCGCTGCGGTACCACGCGTGGGTCGCGGACCGGCGGGCGTACGTCCACGAGCAGTCGGACGGCCGGCTCGGATATCTGCACGTCCCCGACATGCAGGCGCCGGGCTGGGCGCAGATCCACCGGGACCTGAGCGTGGAGGTCGCGCGGGACGGGCTCGTCGTGGACGTCAGGGAGAACCGGGGCGGGCACACGTCGCAGCTCGTCGTGGAGAAGCTGGCGCGCCGCGTGGTGGGCTGGGACGTGCCGCGGGGCAGCCGCCCGTTCACGTACCCGATGGACGCGCCGCGCGGCCCGGTCGTCGCCGTGGCCAACGAGTTCTCCGGCTCGGACGGCGACATCGTCAGCGCGGCGATCAAGGCGCTCGGCATCGGGCCCGTCGTGGGCGTACGTACGTGGGGCGGCGTCATCGGCATCGACAGCCGGTACCGGTTGATGGACGGGACGCTGGTCACGCAGCCGAAGTATGCGACCTGGATGGAGGGGTACGGGTGGGGCCTCGAGAACCATGGGGTGGACCCGGACGTGGAGGTGGTTCTGGCGCCCCAGGACGCGGTGGCCGGTCGTGACCCGCAGCTCGATGAGGCCATCCGCATCGCGCTGGCGGCGCTTGCGGACAACCCGGCCAAGTCGCCGCCTACGCTGCCGCGAGCTTCGGCGGAGTAGTGGTGACGCCCACGGGGCTCTGCCCCGGACCCCGCTGCTCAATCGCCGCAGGGGCTTGAAAGATCGCCTCAATCGCCGGCGGGGCTTGATAGATCAAGCCCCGCC
>NZ_JBSFVM010000073.1:0-6266 GCF_053592315.1 Streptomyces sp. NPDC002754 | reverse complement strand
CGCTCCTCGAACATCCCGGCCACGGACGAATCCCGCACCGCCGCGGCGGTGTCGTTCCACCGCACCAGCACCCGGTCCCGCTCACCGGCGTCGAGAACATCCACCGCGGCCAGCCGCACATCAGGCGCCGCGGTCACCTTGGTCAGCACCCGTACGAACCAGTCCGCCATACGCCCGGCCGTGGCCTCGTCGAACAGATCGGCCGACACGGTGACGGTGCCACGCAGGCCCGACGGACGGTCCTCGGCGTCGAACATCTCGGCGATCCCGACGTTCAGGTCGTACTTCGCCGATGCCGAGGTCGAGGCCGACGCCGACGCCGACGCTCCGTCCGGTGAGTCGGCGCCCGTGCCGGTGCGCGCCCCCGGTAGCTCCAGCGACGCCTCGTCGGTGTTCTGGAGGGTGAGGAACACCTGGAACAGCGGGTGGCGTGCCATCGACCGGGTTGGAGCCAGTTCTTCCACCAGGCGCTCGAACGGCATGTCCTGGTGCGCGAACGCACCCAGGCCCGACTCCCGCACCCGGGCCAGCACCTCCCGGAACTCCGGGTCGCCCGACAGGTCCGTGCGGATCACCAGGCTGTTGACGAAGAACCCGACCAGACCGTCCAGCGCCTCGTCGCCTCGGCCCGCGATCGGCGATCCGATGGGAATGTCGGTGCCTGCCCCGAGCCGGGAAAGTGTCACCGCCAGCGCGGCCTGCAGCACCATGAACGCCGTCACGCCCTCGTCCCGTGCCAGCTCCGCCAGCCTCTGGTGCACCTCGGCCGGCACCCGCAGCGGCACCCGGTGTCCCCGGTGGCCGGCCTCAGCCGGTCGCGGGCGATCCACCGGCAGCGCCAGCTCCTCCGGCGCTCCCGCCAACGTGTCGCGCCAGTACGCGGTCTGGGTCGACAGCAGGCTGTCGGGATCGGACTCCTCGCCCAGCAACTCCCGCTGCCAGAGCGTGTAGTCGGCGTACTGCACCGGCAGCGGCTCCCAGTCGGGGGCCTGCCCTTGCAGCCGCGCCGCGTACGCGGTCGAGAGGTCCCGGCTCAGCGGGGCCATCGACCAGCCGTCGCCCGCGATGTGGTGCATCACGACCACCAGGAGCTGCTCGTCACCCGAGTCGAACAGCCAGGCCCGGATGGGCAGTTCCGCCGACAGGTCGAACGCGTACCGCATCGCCTGCGCGACGGCCGCTGCTCGTTCGCCGCGCTCCACTTGAGAGACCCGCAGTTCCCAGTCCAGGTCCCGAGGATCGATGACCTGCTGGTACGGCGTGCCGTCCACCGCGGGGAAGACCGTCCGCAGCGACTCGTGGCGGCCGATGACATCGCGTAGTGCCGCACCCAGCGCGGCGACGTCCACTTCGCCGCTCAGCCGGATCGTCGTGGGCAGGTTGTACGTCGGGCTCGGGCCTTCGAGTTGTGCGAGGAACCACAGCCGTTGCTGCGCGAACGACAGCGGCACTCGCTCGGGCCGCGTTGCTGCCGCGCGCAACGGCGTTCGGGCCTGCCGTGCGCTCCCGGTCCGCTGGGCGGCGAGACCCGCCACCGTCGGGTACTCGAACAGGGTCCTGACCTCGACCTCCACGCCCAGCACCGCGCGGATCCGCGACACGAGACGCACCGCGAGCAGCGAATGCCCGCCCAGCTGGAAGAAGTTGTCGTCCACGCCCACCGACTCAAGGCCCAGTACGTCGGCGAACGCCGCGCACAGGATCTCCTCGGTGGGCGTGGCCGGGCCCCGGCCCGCTCCGGTGGCGTACTCGGGGGCGGGCAGCGCCTTGCGGTCCAGCTTGCCGTTCACCGTCAACGGCAGCACCGGCAGCGGGACGACGGCGGCCGGGATCATGTAGTCGGGCAGCTGTCCGGCCACGAACTCCCGCAGTCCGGCGAGGTCCATGTCGTCATCGCCGTCGTCCGCGGGGACGACGTAGGCGACGAGCCGCTTGTCACCGGGGGTGTCCTCGCGTGCCACCACGACGACCTGCCGGACCTCCGGGTGGGCCGACAGCACGGCCTCTATCTCGCCGGGCTCGATCCGGAAGCCGCGCACCTTCACCTGCTCGTCGGCCCGTCCGACGAACACCAACCGGCCGTCCGGGGCCCACTTGACCACGTCTCCGGTCCGGTACATCCGCTCACCGACGGAGCCGAACGGGCAGGCCACGAACCGCTCTCCGGTCAGTCCGGGCCGGCCCACGTATCCGCGTGCCACACCGGCACCCGCGACATAGAGTTCGCCGGCGACTCCCACGGGGGCGGGGCTGAGTGTGTCGTCCAGCACGAACAGGCGGACGTTGGCGATCGGCGTACCGATCGACGGTTCGGCTCCGGGCGCGAGCGGCATCGACATCGACGCACACACCGTGATCTCCGTCGGACCGTAGGCGTTGATCAGGCGGCGGCCGGGTGCCCACCGCTCGACCAGCTCCGCGTCCAGGGCCTCACCTGCGGAGACCAGCGTGGTCACCGAGTCCAGGCCTGCGGCGCCGAGCGCCCTCAGGACAGCCGGCGGCAGCGTCGTGTGCGTGATGCCGTGACCGGCGACCAGGTCGGCCAGCCCGCCACCGGGCAGCAACTCGTCCGCCGACGCCATCACCAGTGCCGCACCGGAGCACAGTGTCACCAGCACTTCCGACACCGCCGCGTCGAACCCGGCCGAGGCGAACTGCAGCACCCGCGCGCCCTGTTCCACCGCGAACCGTCCGCCCTGGGCGGCCACGAGGTTCACGATTCCGGCGTGCTCGATCGCCACGCCCTTCGGGGCACCCGTCGACCCCGACGTATAGATCACATACGCCAGGGCGGCCGGGTCGATCGACACCTCCGGCGCGGCCTCCGGCTGGGCGTCCACCAGCGCGGACGTCGTGCGGTCGTCGAGGGCGACCAACGGGACCCGGCCGACCGGCAGATCGTCCAGCAGATCCTGCGTGCCCAGGACGAGTTGCGCACGGCTGTCGGCCAGCATGAACGCCACCCGGTCCACGGGCAGCCGCCCGTCGATCGGCAGGTACGCCGCGCCCGCCTTCAGTACGGCGAGGATCGCGGTCACGAGGCCGGCGCCGCGCGGCAGGCACAGGCCCACCACCGACTCGGGGCCCACGCCCATGCCGCGCAGATGACGGGCCAGCCGGTTCGCCGCCGCGGCCAGCTCCCGGTACGTCGTCTCCACGCCGTCGGCCACCACCGCGACCGCGTCGGGCGCGGCCTGCACCTGCCGCTCGAACACGTCCACCACCGACGGGCCCACCACATCCGTGGCGGTGTCGTTCCACCCGTCGACCAGCAGTTCTCGCTCCCGCGCATCGAGAACGTCCACCGCTGTCAGCCGCACATCAGGCGTCGTGGTCACCGTGTCGAGGACCCGCGCGAACCAGCCGGCGAACCTGGCGGCGGCCGGTTCGTCGAACAGGTCCGCCGCCACCGTCACCATGCCGTGCCAACCCGCGGGCCGGCGACGGTCGTCGAACTGCTCCACCATCGTCACGTCGAGATCGAACTTCGCGGGCACCGGCACCGAGCCGTCCACGGCGAAGGCCTCACGGCCGGTGCGCCGCCCCGGCATGTCGAGCGAGGCGCGCTCCATGGTCTGCACGGTCAGCGTGACCTGGAACAGCGGATGGCGGGACATCGACCGCTCCGGCGCCAGCTCCTCCACCAGCCGCTCGAACGGCACGTCCTGGTGCGCGAACGCGCCCAGGCTCGCGCTTCGGACCCGGCTCAGCACCTGCCGGAACTCCGGGTCGCCCGACAGGTCCGTGCGGATCACCAGGCTGTTGAGGAAGAAGCCGACCAGGTCGTCCAGCGCCTCGTCGCCTCGGCCCGCGATCGGGGACCCGATGGGAATGTCGGTGCCGGCCCCGACGCGCGACAGTGTCACCGCCAGCGCGGCCTGCACCACCATGAACGCCGTCACGCCCTCGGCGCGCGCCAGCTCCGTCGCCCGCCGGTGCACCTCGGCCGACACCCGGAACGGCACGGCGTGCCCGCGGTGGGTGGCCACCGCGGGCCGCGGCCGGTCCACCGGCAGCGGCAGCTCTTCCGGGACTCCGGCCAGCGTCGCCCGCCAGTACCGCACCTGCTCCGACAGCAGGCTGTCGGGGTCGGACTCCTCGCCCAGCAACTCCCGCTGCCACAGGGCGTAGTCGGCGTACTGCACCTGCAGCGGCCGCCACTCCGGGGCCCGGCCCCGCTGCCGCGCCGCGTACGCCGCCGACACATCACGGCTGAGCGGACCCATCGACCAGCCGTCGCTGGCGATGTGGTGCATGACCACCACCAGCACCTGCTCGTCGGGACCGGCCTCGAACAGCCACGCCCGGACCGGCAGCTCCGCCGACAGATCGAACGCGTACTCCGATGCCTGCCGCACGGCCGCGGACAGGTCGCCAGGCGTCACCTCGGTGACCTGGACAGCCCAGTCGAGCTCCCCCGGGGCAAGGACCCGCTGGTAGGGCTCGCCGTCCACGGCCGGGAACACGGTACGCAGCGACTCGTGACGTTCGATCACATCGCGCAGCGCCGCGCCCAGCACCGCGGCGTCCACTCCGCCGAGCGACACCACCACGGGGATGTTGTACGTCGGGTTCGGCCCTTCCAACTGGCCCAGGAACCACAGCCGTCGCTGCGCGAACGACAACGGAACCAGCTCCGGACGCGTCTGCGCCGCCCGCAGCGGCGTGCGTGCCTGCCCCGCTCCCTCGGCCATCCAGGCCGCCAGGCCGGCCACCGTCGGGGCCTCGAACAGCGTCCGGACCTCGATCTCCACACCGAGTACGACGCGGATCCGCGACACCAGCCGGACCGCCAGCAGCGAATGGCCGCCCAGATCGAAGAAGCCGTCGTCCACGCCCACCGACTCCACCCCGAGGATGTCGGCGAACGCCGCGCACAGGATCTCCTCCGTGGGCGTGGCCGGGCCCCGGCCCACGCCGGTGGCGTACTCCGGCGCCGGCAGGGACTTGCGGTCCAGCTTGCCGTTGGCGGTCAGCGGCAGCGCGTCCAGCGTCACGAACGCGGCGGGGACCATGTGCTCGGGCAGCCGCCGCGCGAGGAACTCCCCTATGCCGCCGCTGTCCACGTCTTCGGTATCCGTGTCGGCGGGCACCACGTAGGCGACCAGACGCTTGTCACCCATGGTGTCCTCACGCGCGACCACCGCGACCCGGGACACCTCCGGATGTGTCAGCAGGGCGGCCTCGATCTCGCCGGGCTCGATCCGGAAGCCACGCACCTTGACCTGGTCATCGGCCCGGCCGGCGAAGACGAGTTGCCCGTCCACCGTCCACTTGGCCAGGTCCCCGGTCCGGTACATCCGCTCCCCGGAGCCGAAGGGGCAGGCCACGAACCGCTCGCCGGTCAGCCCCGCGCGACTCACGTACCCGCGCGCCAGCCCGGCACCCGCCACATACAGCTCCCCGGACACACCCACCGGCACCGGTTGCAGCGTCCCGTCGAGTACGTACAGGCGGGTGTTGGCGATCGGCGTACCGATCGGCACCACCCCGGCAGCCACCCCTTCCACGGTCAGTTCACCGGTTGCCACCCCGACCGTGGTCTCGGTCGGCCCGTAGTGGTTGAACACCTTCCGGCCGCCGGCAGCCGCCAGCAGTTCCGCCGTCCAGTCGACCTGCGCGGCCTCACCACCGAGCACCACGGACCCGGCCGGCAGCAACGCCTCGACACCCACCGCGGCCGTCAACGCCGCCAGATGCGAAGGCACCACCTTCATCGCATCGATCCGCTGCTCCCGCAGATACCCGGACACCGCAACCGGATCCGTCACCAACTCCGCGTCCAGCACGTGCAGTTGCCCGCCGGAGACCAGGCTGCTGAACACCACGGTGTTACCCAGGTCGGTCACCTGCGCCTGCAACAGCGCATACCGCGCCCCCGGCACATCCCAGCCCAACCGCCCCGACACCGACGACACATAGTTGGCCAGCGACCCATGCGTCACCGCCACACCCTTCGGCACACCCGACGACCCCGACGTATAGATCACGTACGCCAACCCGGCCGCGTCCACCATCACATCGGGCGAGGTCTCCCCGTACCCGTCGAGGAGCGCGGCGGTCATCGGGTCGTCGACGGCAACCATCCGCACCCGGCCGACCGGGAGGTCGTCCAGTGCCTCCTGGGTGCCGAGCACGAGTTGCGCCCGGCTGTCGGTCAGCATGAACGCGACTCGTTCTGCCGGGAGTTGGGCGTCGATCGGCAGGTACGCCGCGCCCGCCTTCCACACCGCCAGGATCGCCGTCACCATCTCCACGCCACGCGG
>NZ_JBSFVM010000072.1:0-6389 GCF_053592315.1 Streptomyces sp. NPDC002754 | reverse complement strand
CCTCGGCTTCGGCCTCAAATGGAACATGGGCTGGATGCACGACTCCCTCGACTACATGAGCCACGAACCCGTACACCGCAAGTTCCACCACAACGAGATGACGTTCTCCATGGTGTACGCCTACAGCGAGAACTACGTCCTGCCCATCTCCCACGACGAAGTCGTCCACGGCAAACGCTCACTCGTCTCCAAAATGCCCGGCGACTGGTGGCAACAACGCGCCAACCACCGCGCCTACCTCGCCTTTATGTGGGCCCACCCCGGCAAACAACTCCTCTTCATGGGCCAGGAATTCGCACAAGGCGCCGAATGGTCCGAAGCCCACGGCCCCGACTGGTGGCTCCTCGACCCCGCGTACGCCGCCGAGCCCGACCACCGCGGCGTCCGCGACCTCGTACGGGACCTCAACACGCTGTACCGCGAGTCCCCCGCCCTCTGGGAACAGGACACCGACCCGGCCGGCTTCTCCTGGATCGCCGGCGACGCATCGGAGGACAACGTCTTCGCCTTCCTCCGCCACGCGTCCGACGGCACCCCGCTCCTGTCGGTCTCGAACTTCTCCCCGGTGGTCCGCCACGAATACCGCCTGGGTGTCCCCGACTCCGTACCGACCTGGCACGAAACCCTCAACACGGACGACGCACGCTACGGCGGCAGCGACGTAACAACCCGCGACCCACTCAAACCATCCGCCGACCCAGGCCACGGCCACCCCACAAGCCTCACCCTGAAGCTCCCACCCCTGGCAACCCTCTGGCTCACGCCGAGCCCCGCCGATTTCCAGCCCCTCCGGCGTTTGAGGAGCGGGGGTCCGGGGGCGGAGCCCCCGGTTTCGGGAAGGGGCGGGGTGGGGGAAATTCACCCCCGCAGAGCCGCCCCCAACGCCCCCGGCAACCCACCCGCATGAACAACCCCAAGCTCCTGCGTGGCCCGAGTAAGCGCCACATACAAATCGCTCACCCCGAACTCCCCGGGCTCAACCACAATCACCCGGTCGAACTCCAAGCCCTTGGCCTGCCGCGGATCAAGCAACACCAACTGCCGCGTGAGATCAGGCTCACCCCCAGCCTCAACCCCCGGCAACCGCGCCGCCAAACCGGCATGAAGCCCCCGCGGCGCAATCACCGCCAACCGCCCCTCCTCCGGCACACGCCCAACCGCCTCCTTGGCCGCAACCTCAACAACGTCATCCGCCCGCACAACCCACGGCCACTCCCCACTCGACCGCACCGACGACGGCGCCTCGTACCCCGGGTGCGCCTCCCGCAGCACGGCCGCCGCAACGTCCATGATTTCGGACGGCGTCCGGTAGTTGACCCCGAGCCGCGTGTGCTCGAAGCGGTCCTCGACGTACGGCGCGAGGATGTCCGCCCACGCCCCGACACTGCCCTCCTCGGAGGTCTGCGCGGGGTCACCGACCAGCGTCATCGACCGCGTCGGCGACCTGCGCATGAGCAGCCGCCACGCCATCTGGCTCAGCTCCTGCGCCTCGTCGACGATGATGTGCCCGAACGCCCAGGTCCGGTCGGCGGCGGCCCGCTCCGCGGCGCTGCGGTGGTCCTCCTCCTCGTACCAGTCGGCGACCCGGTCCGCGTCCACGACGTCGTGCGCGGCGAGCACTTCAGACTCGTCCTCGTCCTCGAACTCGTACGTCTCCGAGCCCTTGGACAGATCGAGCACACCCTGCGCGTAAGCGATCCGCTCCTGCCGCGCCGCCTCCGCCGCGGCCCGCTCGGCACTGTCGTCGTACCCGAGCAGCTCAGCGGCCTCATCAAGCAGCGGCACATCCCCAACAGTCCACTCACCGCAACCCTCGCCTTGGTTCGAAGACACACGCCGAATCGCGTCCGCGTCCTCCCCCGACACGTGCGTGGGCTCAGCCAAATACCCCGCGAGGAACCCCTGCGGCGTCAACTGGGGCCACAGCTCCTCGATGGCCGCATGCACATCAGCGCTGGACGCGACGGCCTTGCCGAGCTGGGCGATGTCGTCGGGGCCGAGGAAGTTCGGGCCGCCGTAGGGGTCGGCACCGATCCGCTCGCTGAGCTGTTCGGTGAGCGCGTCGATCACCCGGAAGGCGAAGTGCGGACGGGCCAGGTTGTGCGGCAACTTGGCGTCCCGGGCCGCCTGCCGGGCCTCGTAGGCGATCTCCCAGTCAAGTACGAGATCACCGTCATCGTGCGGGATCACCAACGGGGCACCCGGCTCGGGCAGCCGCTGCTGGTCCTCGACGGCCAGCGCGAGGCTGTCTGCCATCGCCGCCGAGCCCTTCACGGTGGCCGCGCGCGGCGTGTCCTTGGCCGTGGCGTGCACACCGGGGAACAACTCCCCCACCGTCGACAGCAGCACCCCGGTCTCGCCGAGCCCCGGAAGCACCTCGCCGATGTACTTCAGGAACGCCGGGTTCGGGCCGACGATCAGCACGGCCCGCTTGGCGAGCAGCTCCCGCTGCTCGTACAGGAGGAACGCGGCGCGGTGCAGCGCGACGGCCGTCTTTCCGGTGCCGGGCCCGCCCTCGACGACGAGCACTCCCGGGTGCGGGTGCCGGATGATGCGGTCCTGCTCGGCCTGGATCGTCTGCACGATGTCGCCCATGCGGCCGGTGCGCGCCGAGTTCAGGGCGGCGAGCAGCACGGCGTCGCCGGTCGGGTCCTCGTACCCGGTGCGCTCCGAGTCGTCGAGGTCGAGGATCTCGTCGTGCAGCTCGGTGACGGTGCGGCCGTCGAACGTGAGGTGGCGGCGCCGGCGAAGACCCATCGGCGTATGACCCGTGGCGAGATAGAAAGGCCGGGCCACGGGGGCCCGCCAGTCGATCAGCATCGGTGTGCGCTCGGAGTCGTCCGCCCGAATTCCGATTCGGCCGATGTGGTGCGCCACACCGACTTCTTGATCATCGTCGCCCTTGAGGTCAATTCGACCGAAGCAGAGCGAGCCTTCCACCGCATTCAACGCGGCGAGCAGCCCCGATCGCTCGACGACCAGCAGGTCCCTCTCGAGGAGGGCCTGCTGGCCGGTCCCCACCGGGGTGATCGCATCCCGGACGGAGTCCGCGGCGACGCCACGCAGCTCATCGACGCGCCTGTAGAGCGCGTCGATGTATTCCTGCTCTTTCTGCAATTCCAGGCTGTCCCGGCTTGACAAAACAACTCCCTGCCCGGTACCGTGGTTTTCGTTGGCCCCCATTGTGGGGCCTTTTCTGTGGGCACACAGAAACACTGAATATACCCCGGGCGGGGCCGAATTCCAAAGCCGTCGACAGTCGTCGACAACCGCCGGCGTTGCTCAGACGGTCTCGGCCAATTCCTCCAGAAGCCGCCGCTTCGGCCTGGCCCCCACGCGCGACCACACCGGTTCGCCGTTCTTGAACACCATCAGTGTGGGCATGGACATCACCCCGTACTTCACGGCCGTCTCCGGATTGACGTCGACGTCGATGGCCACGACGTCGAGGCGCTCCCGCTCCTCCTCCGCGACGGCCTTGAGCACCGGCGCCAGCTGCTTGCACGGACCGCACCACTCAGCCGTGAACTCCACGAGCACGGGCCGCTCGGCCCGCAGCACCCGCGCCTCGAAGTCCGCGTCGGTCACATCCCGCATGATCACTCCTCGTCCGTCAGCTCACAGCGCGGCTCATGGGCCTCCGCCGCCAGCGTCTCCATGGCCCTCTCGGCGCGCGCCAACTGCGCACCGACCGTCTCACGTACGGCGGTCAACTCGCCGATCAGCGCATCGAGTTCGGCGACCTTGCTCCGGTACACGGCCAGCGAAGCCGGGCACGAGTCGCCCTCCGGATGCCCCGCCCGCAGGCAGTCCACGAACGGCCGGGTCTCCTCCAACTCGAAGCCGAAGTCCTGCAACGTGCGGATCTGCCGCAACGCCTTCAGGTCGTCCTCGTCGTACGTCCGGTAGCCGTTGCCACCGCGCCGCGCGGGCAGCAGCCCACGCGACTCGTAGTACCTGAGCGCCCGCGTCGTCGTACCGGCGCGGGCGGCGAGCTCTCCGATGCGCATGTCGAAGACGTTAGACCTTGCCGCTGACGTCAACGCCAGTCGACGTGTACGAGGTACAGCAGATACGTGGCCGCGACGGCGAACGGCGCCACCACCGAGAACCCCCGCCGACGGGCCACGAACCGTCCCTCCCACGGCAACAGCCAGGCGGTGGCCAGCGTGAGGAGCGCGACGGTCAGCCCCCAGCCGAAGACGGGTTCGGCGTCCCTGCCGACACCCATCCACGCGAGGAACGCCCCCGGCAGCGTGACCAGACTCGACGCCAGCGGGGCAACCCAGACTCGAAGACGCGACGCGGACGGTGCGGCGGGCTCGGCGGCGAGTTCGGAGATCATGCCTCCATCCAAGACGGACAACAGTTCCCCTACCTGAGTGCAGGTACTCACCTCACATACTCAGCTCACGTACTCAGTTCCCATGATCGGTGCGACCGACTTGATCGGGCACAGGATGTCGGGTCCACCGATACGCACCGCGCCTAGCGTTCAAGACGTCAACAGCACGAACCGGAAGGAGGGGCCAGGTTGCTGGACCGACTCAACCAGGTCATGGACCACATCGAGCAGCGCCTCGAAGAGCCCCTGGACATCGCCGAGTTGGCGCGCATCGCCACCACGTCCGAGTACCACCTGCGCCGGATGTTCTCGGCGCTCGCGGGCATGCCGCTGTCGGAGTACGTCCGCCGTCGCCGGCTCACGGTGGCGGGCGCCGAGGTCCTCGCCGGCCAGGAGTCGCTCCTGACCATCGCCGTGCGCTACGGGTACGGCTCGGGCGAGTCGTTCGCCCGGGCATTCCGCTCCCTGCACGGTGTCGGCCCCGGCGAGGCCCGCCGCACGAAACCGGCACTGGTCTCCCAGCCCCGCCTCTCCTTCCGGCTCACCGTCGAAGGGAACAGCAGCATGCGTTACCGCGTAGTGGACCGCCCCGAGTTCAGCGTCGTCGGCCCGAAGGCCCGGGTCCCCCTGGTGTACACGGGCCCGAACCAGGCGATCATCGACTTCGTCCGCTCCGTCCCGCCGGAAACCGTCTCGGCCCTTCAGCAGCTCTCGAAGGACTCCGCCGAGGATCCCGAGGGCATCGTCGCCGTCTGCGACGACCTGGACCCCGGCCGCGCTGAGGGCAGCGAACTCGACTACTACCACGGGGTGGTGGCCGGCCCGGACGCCCCGGCTCCCGCCAACACCACCACACTCCCCGTGCCCGCCGGCACCTGGGCCGTCTTCACCACGTCGGGCCCGGCGCCGGAGGCCATCCAGGCCCTCTGGGCGACGGTGTACGCGGAGTGGTTCCCCGCAAACCCGTACCGCACCCGCCCCGGCCCGGAAATCCTGCGGACGCAGCTGTCACCGGACGGCGCGACGGCGGACGCGGAACTGTGGCTGCCGGTGGAGCGGGAGCCCTCCTGACCTGACCTGACCGGAAGTCCCCGGCCAATTGTCAGTGCCTGCCGCTACGTTGCCTCCATGAGCCACGATGCAGGCACCCCCTTGTCCGTCGCCCGGTATCTCGACTGCCTGGCCGCCGACTTCGAGCAGCTCCGGTCCGCCGCCACGCCGGCCCCGACGGCCCGGGTCCCGAGCTGCCCGGACTGGACCGTCACCGACCTGGTGCACCACGTCGGGCAGGTCTACGCACACAAGACGCAGGCCGTACTGGCGGCCGCTCCCGGCACCGAACCGGAGTGGCCACCGAAGGGCACGTCCGACGAGGAACCGTTCGCCCTCCTGGACCGCGCCTACACCGAACTGCGGACGGCCTTCGAGACACACGCCCCGGAGGGTCCGTCGGGAACGTGGTACTCCCCGGACCAGACCGTCGGCTTCTGGATCCGCCGCATGGCGCAGGAGACGGTGATCCACCGCATCGACGCCGAACTCGCCGCCGACGGCCCGATCTCCCCCGTCCCGGACGACCTCGCCATCGACGGGATCGACGAACTCCTCAAGGTGTTCACGGCTTACGCGGTCACCGAGTGGTCCGCCTATTTCCGCGAACCGCTGGCCGCGTCGCCGGGCCGGACGTACGAGGTCCGGGCAGAGACCGACAGGGGCGCGACGTGGCGGATCCGTACCGGGTCAGACCCCGATCCCACCTTCACTGTCGAGGACGGCGCGGCCGCGAGCTCCGCGGACGTCACCCTCAGCGGCACACCCGCGGCGCTGCTGCGCGACCTGTGGAACCGCGTGGGCGCCGACGAGACCTCACAGGTGCGGGTCACCGGGGCACCGGAGGCAGTCGAGGAATTGCGAGCCTGCCTCATGATTTCTACGCAATAGAGACGCTGTAAACGCAGAAAAGCCCGGACCGTATCCCGGTCCGGGCTTTCCTTTTAAAATTAGTTCGGCGGCGTCCTACTCTCCCACAGGGTCCCCCCTGCAG
>NZ_JBSFVM010000071.1:0-6477 GCF_053592315.1 Streptomyces sp. NPDC002754 | reverse complement strand
ACGCCACCACCAGAGCCGCACCGGAGCACAGCGCCATCAACACCTCGGACACCGCCGCATCGAAACCGATCGACGCGAACTGCAACACCCGCGAGCCCGGCTCCACCGCGAACCGCTCGATCTGCGCCGCCACCAGGTTCAGCGCCCCGCCGTGGGTCGCCGCCACACCCTTCGGCACACCCGTCGAACCCGACGTATAGATCACATACGCCACTTCCACCGATGTCACCGTCACCGTCGGCGGGCTCGTCGGCAGCTCGTCCAACTGTGCCTGCAGCTGCGAATCGTCGAGCCACACAACCGGCACGCCGCTCAGCGCTTCGGCCAGGCCCTCGGTCGCCGAGTGGTCCGCCACCACGAGCTGCACACTGCCGTCGCCGAGCATGAACTGCACGCGCTCGCCGGGCAGTTGGCGGTCGATCGGCAGGTACGCCGCTCCCGCCTTCCACACCCCGAGGATCGCCGTCACCAACTCGGCCCCGCGCGGCAGGCACACGCCCACCACCGTCTGCGGGCCCACACCCATCCCACGCAGCCAGTGCGCCAGCCGATTCGCCGCCGCGTCCAATTCGCCGTAGGACAGCTCGACCCCGTCGGCCACCACTGCCACCGCGTCCGGTGCGGCGTCCACCCGTTGGCCGAAGAGCTCGATGACGGTGTCCGCCGGGCCTGCGGCCGCGGTGTCACTCCATCCGACGAGCACCTGGTCCCGTTCAGCCGCGTCAATGACGTCGACCGCATGCAGCCGCACGTCGGGCGCCGCCGTCACGTGTTCCAGCACCCGGGCGAACCAGCTCGTCAGGCGTTCGGCGGTCTCCACCTCGAACAGGTCCGCCGACGCGATCAGCGATCCCCGCAGCCCGGCCGGACGGCCTTCCTCGTCCAGCACCTCCGCCAGCGACACATCGAAGTCGAACTTCACCGACGCAGTGGACACACCGGCCGCCGGCTCCCCGGCACCGACACGGGCACCGGCCACCTCCAGCCTGGCGCCGTCGGTGTTCTGCAGCGTCAGCATCACCTGGAACAGCGGGTGCCGGGACAGTGAACGCTCCGGCGCCAGCTCCTCCACCAGCCGCTCGAACGGCACATCCTGATGCGCCAGCGCCCCGAGGCTCGCCTCCCGAACCCGTCCCAGCACCTGACGGAACTCCGGATCACCGGACAGATCCGTCCGCACCACCAGCGTGTTCACGAAGAACCCGACGAGATCGTCCAACGCCTCGTCGGTACGTCCCGCGATCGCGGAACCAATCGGCACATCGGTCCCCGCACCGAGCCGTGACAGCGTCACCGCCAGCGCGGCCTGCAGGATCATGAACACCGTCACGCCCTCGGCACGCGCGAGGTCCACCACCCGCTGGTGCACCTCGGCCGGCACCCGCAACGGCACCCGATGCCCCACATGTGTCGCCACCGCGGGACGCGGCCGGTCGACCGGCAGGGCGATCTCCTCCGGTGCTCCGGTCAACTCCTGCCGCCAGTACTCCACCTGCTCCGACAACAGGCTGTCCGGGTCGGACTCCTCCCCCAGCAACTCCCGTTGCCACAACGCATAATCCGCGTACTGCACCGGCAACGGCTCCCACACCGGCGCCTCGCCCTGCGACCGCGCCGCATACGCGACCGACAGGTCCCGTGCCAACGGAGCGGTAGACCAACCGTCGCCGGCGATGTGATGCACCACCACGACGAGCACCCGCTCGTCCGGCCCGGCCTCGAACAGCCACGCCCGGATCGGCAGCTCCGCCGACAGATCGAACGTGTGCTGCGTAGCCTGCCGCACGGCGTCGGCCAGTTCCGCGGGTGTCACCGGCTCGACCCGCAGGTCCCCGTGCGGTTCCCGGGCATCGAGGATCCGCTGGTAGGGCTCGCCGTTCACCGCCGGGAACAGTGTGCGCAGCGACTCATGCCGGGCGATCACATCTCTCAGCGCCGCACCCAGCGCGGCGACGTCCACCTCGCCGGTCAGTGACACGACCATGGGGATGTTGTACGTCGGGCTCGGTCCCTCCAACTGGCCCAGGAACCACAACCGTCGCTGCGCGAACGACAACGGCACCCGCTCCGGACGTGTCTCCGCAGCCCGCAGCGGTGTCCGAGCCTGCGCCGCCTCGGCCAACCGCGTCGCGAGACCGGCCACCGTCGGTGCCTCGAAGAGCGCCCTCAGCGGCAGCTCGACACCCAGAATCGTGCGGATCCGCGACACCAGCCGGGCGGCCAGCAGCGAGTGTCCGCCCAACCGGAAGAAGTCGTCGTCGACCCCCACCGACTCCAGCGCCAGCACCTCCGCGAACACCCCGCACAGGATCTCCTCCTGCACCGTGGCCGGCGCGCGGCGCTCGGACACACCCATGGCCGCGTAGTCGGGAGCGGGCAGGGCCGAGCGGTCCACCTTTCCGTTCACGGTCAGCGGGAAGCGTTCGAGCAGCACCACCGTCGAGGGCACCAGATGGGCGGGCAGCGTCTCGGCCACCGACTCCAGCAGGGACTCCGCCGATGTGTCCGCGTCCTCGGTGAGCGCCGCGTAGGCCACCAGCCTCTTGTCGCCCGGGACGTCCTCGCGGACGATCACCTCGGCCCGGCCCACCGCCGGATGCCCGGCGAGCGCGCTCCGGACCTCGCCCAGCTCGATCCGCATTCCGCGGATCTTCACCTGCTGATCCACCCGGCCCACGAACGACAGCACGCCGTCCTGGCGCCATACTGCCTGGTCGCCGGTCCGGTACATCCGCTCCCCGGGCTCGAACGGGCAGGCGACGAAGCGCTCGGCGGTGAATCCCGGCCGTCCCACATACCCGCGGGCCAGCCCGGCTCCGGTCGTGTACAGCTCACCGGGCACACCCACCGGCACCGGGTTCAGCGACGCGTCCAGAACGTAGACCCGGCTGGCCGCCACGGGACTCCCGATGGGCACACCGCGCCCGTCTCCCGGGCCGGCCACCGGGTGTGTCGTGGTGAACACCGTGCATTCGGTCGGGCCGTACACGTTCGTCAGCGCGGTCCGCGGCAGTTCGCCCGTCACACGGTCGCAGTGCGCGGGAGAGAGCACGTCACCGCCGGCCCACACCTGACGCAGACCGGCGAGGACCTGAAGGTCGGCGTCCACCACCTCGTGGAACAGCCCGGCCGTCAGCCACGCGGTGGACACCCGGTGAGCGGACACGAAGTCGCCGAGCTCCGCCACCGACAGCTCGCCCTGCTCCGGAAGCGCCAGTGTCGCGCCGTTCAGCAGCGCACCCCAGACCTCCAGGGTGCTCGCGTCGAACGACACCGAGGCCAGCTGGCTCACCACGTCCCCCGCGGCCACACCCACATGCCGCGCCACCCGGTCGACGCCCTGGTGCAGGATGACCACGCCCTTGGGCACACCGGTGGACCCGGAGGTATAGATGATCTGCACCGGATGCTCGGGGCGCAGCTGACGCGACAGCGGGCCACCGTCAAGACCGGCGAGTTCGTGGGCCGTGGCGGGATCGTCCAGCTCCACCACCGGCACATCGAGTCCCTCGAAGGCGGCGCGCGCGGATCCGGTGGCCACCACCGCGACGGCCGCGGAGTCGGACAGCATGAACGAGATCCGCTCGGCCGGATATTCAGTGTTGACCGGTACGTATGCGCCGCCCGCCTTGAGAATCCCCAGCCATGCCACGATCAGCTCGGCGCCGCCGTCCACGGCCACGGCGACCGCCGCCTCCGGTCCCACTCCCAGGCCGGACAGATGCCGTCCGAGGCGGTTGGCACGCTCGTCCAGCTCCGCGAAACTCAGTGTGAACCCGGACCCCACCAGCGCCGGCGCGCCCGGCGTCCGCGCGACCTGCGCCTCGAACAGATCCGGGACCGACCTCAGTGCCCCTTCGACCGCGGTGTCGTTCCACTCGACGAGCGCCTGGTCGCGCTCCCTCGAATCCAGGACGGCCACCGCGGTCAGCGAGGTGTCCGGGCCACCGTCCAGCACCGTCGCGAGTTCGTCGACCACGCTCGCCAGGGCGGTGCGGAGCGAACGGCCCACCACCTGTGGGTCGATGCCATCGGCCGCCAGCAGGCTCACGCTCATTCCGGCGCCGCCGAAGTCGTTGACCGAGACCGTCACCGGGTAGTTGGTGCGCTCCCGGACGAGAACGTTGCGGATGCCTTCCATCGGCCGCCGGCCGGTCTGCTCCCCACCGGTCGGGGCTTCGGAAGTGCCGGTGATATGCCGGTAGTTGAACAGCGAGGTGAACAGCGGGGTGTCGCCCGCGATCCCGCTGGCCTGCTGCGCCACCGCCAGTGGAGCGTGCTCGTGCTCCAGCAGTCCCGCCAGCTGCTCCCGCATCCCCTCGACCGCTGCCCGCACTCCGACCCTGCCGGTCCGTACCCGTACCGGCAGGGTGTTCATGAACGGGCCCAGCACCCGGTCAGCTCCTGCGCCGGCGTTCATCCGGCCGAACAGCACCGTGCCGAACACCACGTCGTCACGCCCGGACAGCACCTCCAGGACCCGCGCCCAGGCCACGTGCAGCACGGTTGCAGGGCTGACCCCCAACTCCCGTGCCACACGCCGCAGTCCGTCGGTTTCATCGGCGGCAAAGGGCACGACCGCCTCGGTCACCCCGCTGCCGTCACCGCGTACGTCGAGCACCCCGTACGGGACGGTCGGCTCGGTGACATCACCGAGCAGCTCGGCGAAGTACCGCTCGTGCTCGGCCCGGGGCACGGCACGCGTCTGCGCCACGAAGTTCCGGAACGGCATCGCCGGCGCCAGCTCGTGCGCGTTGCCCGTGAGCACCGCCCGCAATTCTTGCAGCAGTACGTCCATGCCCAGGTGGTCCTGGAGCAGGTGATGCATCCGTACGACGGCCAGCCACCGGCCCCCGGACACCTCGGCCGCATGCACGTCCAGCAGGGGGGCGCGGTCAAGGTTCAGCACTGCCCCTGCGAGGGCGATCAAGCGCTCCGACGCACTGGCAGGCTCGTCCGCTTCGGCATCCAAAGCGTGCTCTACGAACGGCAGTTGAGCCCGCCGCCACACCACCTGAACCGGCTCGCGCAGCCCCTCCCACACGACACCCGTGCGGTAGATGTCGTGCCGGTCCACGACCTGCTGAAGCGCTCCGACGAAAGCGTCCAGCCGGGTCCGGGTGTCGAACTCAACGACGCGCGCCGTCAGGTAGACGTCGCCCCCTTCGTCGGCCATCAGGTGGTGGAAGAACATGCCCTCCTGCAACGGCGCCAGCGGATAGACGTCCGCGACGTTCGACGCTCCGCCGTCGACCGCCGCGACCACCCGGTCGATCTCCTGCTGCGACAGCTCGACCAGCGGCAGCATCTCCGGCGTGATCCGCTCCGCGCCGACCGGGATCGGATTGTCCGGCACGTCCACTGATCCGACGCCCGTGGCCCTGGCAAGCCCGGCCGGCGTCGACGCCTCGAACAGCGCCCGCACCGACACCGACACACCACGGGCCCGCAGCCGCTCCACCAACGACACCGCCAACAGCGAGTGTCCGCCCAGCCGGAAGAAGTCGTCGTCGAGGCCCACCGATTCCAGACCCAGAACGTCCGCGAAGGCCGCGCAGAGGATCTCCTCCTGTACGGTCGCCGGGCCCCGGCCGCCACTCGCGGCATACTCCGGCACCGGAAGCGCCCTGCGGTCGAGCTTGCCGTTGGCGGTCAGCGGCAACTCGTCCAGCGTCACAAAGGCAGTCGGGACCATGTACTCCGGCAGCCGCGACGCCACCACGTCCCGCAGGGCATCCGTGTCGAGCCCTGCGTCCGCGGCCACCACGTAGGCGACCAGGCGCTTGTCGCCGGGCGGGTCCTGGCGGGCGATCACCGCGGCCTGCGCCACCTCGGCACGGGCTTCCAGCACAGCCTCGATCTCGCCCGGCTCGATCCGGAAACCACGGATCTTCACCTGCTCATCGGCGCGGCCGGCGAAGACCAGTTGACCGTCCGGGGTCCACTTGGCCACGTCCCCGGTCCGGTACATCCGTTCACCGGACGCCCCGAAGGGGCAGGCCACGAACCGCTCACCCGTCAGACCGGGCCGACCCACATACCCGCGCGCAAGCTGCGTCCCGCCGATATACAGCTCCCCGGCCACTCCTACGGGCACCGGCTGCAACGTCTCGTCCAGCGCATACAGACGGGTATTGGCGATCGGCCGGCCGAACGGCACCGGGCCCTGCCGATCCGCGTCGACCACCTCGGCAGCCACCATCACCGTCGCCTCGGTCGGCCCATACGTGTTCACCAACCGGCGCCCCGCAGACCACGCCCGCGCCGCCGACTCGCCAATCGCCTCGGCACCCACCAGCAGGGTCTCCACCTGCGACAGGTCCTGCGGCTCCAACACCCCGAGCAGAGACGGCACCACACTCGCCGCCCGCACCCCGGACATCTCCGCCAGCCGCCGCGGCTCCTCCCGCTGCTCCTCCGACGCCACCCACAACGTCGCACCCGACGACAACGCCACCGCCACATCCAACACCGACG
>NZ_JBSFVM010000070.1:0-6596 GCF_053592315.1 Streptomyces sp. NPDC002754 | reverse complement strand
GCGGTGGACCTGTTCGATGCCGGTTCGGTGGAGGCGCTCGCCGAGCGCTGGAACCGGGTCCTTGAACTCGTGACCACGGCACCCGAGACCCGGCTCGGCGCCGTCGACGTCCTGCGCGACGACGAACGCGACCAACTCCTGCACGTGTGGAATGACACCACCGCCCCCACCACGGGCACGTCGGCAGTGGAGTTGTTCGAGGCTCAGGCGGCGCGGACGCCCGGTGCGACGGCGGTCGTGGGTGATGGCGTGGAGCTGTCCTACGGCGAGTTGGATGCGGCGGCGAATCGGTTGGCGCACCATCTGCGCGGCATGGGTGTGGGCCCGGAGTCCGTGGTGGGTGTGTGCCTGCCGCGCGGCGCCGAGTTGGTGACCGCGATCCTGGGTGCGTGGAAGGCAGGAGCGGCGTTCGTGCCGGTTGACGGGGCGCTGCCGGTGGAGCGGATGGCGCACATACTGGCGGACAGCCGGGCGCAGCTCGTATTGGGAACGCAGGAGGCCCTCGACGACCTGCCGGCCGGGCGAGTGCGGATGGTCGCGGTCGACGACCCGATGACCACCATGCTGGTCGACAGCTGCTCGGACGTGCGACCGGAGACCGTGACGGGTCCCGCCAGCCTGGCGTACGTGATCTATACGTCGGGTTCGACGGGTGTGCCGAAGGGTGTGGCGGCGACCCACGGCGGAGCGCTGAACCTGGTGGCGGCGCAGATCGAACGGTTCGCGGTGGAACGTGACTCGCGGGTGTTGCAGTTCGCGTCGATCGGTTTCGATGCGGCGGTGTCCGAGGTGTTGATGGCGCTGTGCTCCGGTGCCGCTCTGGTGATGACTTCGGCCGACGAACTGCTGCCGGGCGGTGGGTTGGTGGAGGTCGCGGCGCGGCACTCCGTCACGCACGCGACGCTGCCGCCCGCGGTCCTGGGAGCCCTCGACGCCGACACCGACCTGACCTCGGTCACCACGCTCGTATCTGCCGGTGAAGCCCTGGACGCGGGCCTGGTGGAGCGGTGGGCACCGAACCGTCGACTGATCAACGCCTACGGCCCGACCGAGATCACCGTCTGTGCCTCGATGTCGCAGCCGCTGACACCGGGAGACGCGCCGACGATCGGCACGCCGACTGCCAACACACACCTTTACGTCCTCGATGAGACGCTCACGCCCGTTCCCTCCGGTGTGACGGGCGAGTTGTACGTGGCAGGAGCCGGCGTTGCACGTGGCTACGTCGGCCGTGCGGGCCTCACGAGTGAGCGGTTTGTCGCCTGCCCGTTCGGAGCGTCCGGGGCGCGGATGTACCGGACCGGGGACCTGGCCAAGTGGACGGCGGACGGGCAGCTCGTCTTCGCCGGCCGTGCGGACGAGCAGGTCAAGATTCGCGGCTTCCGCATCGAGCCCGGTGAGATCGAGGCCGTCCTGTCGGCGCGACCGGAGGTGGCGCAGGCCGCGGTCATCGCGCGGGAGGACACGCCGGGCGACAAGCGCCTGGTGGCGTACGTGGTGCCGGCGGACCAGGACGGCGACTCCCTGGACGGGGACCGGCTGCGAGCGGCGGCCGCGTCGCGGTTGCCGGAGTACATGGTCCCGGCCGCGTTCGTGACACTGGCGGAACTGCCGCTGACCGTCAACGGCAAGCTCGACCGCAGGGCCCTGCCCGCGCCCGAGTACGTCACGGGCGCGGGCCGCGCCCCGGCCACCGCGCAGGAGGAGATCCTCTGCGCGGTGTTCGCCGAGGTGCTCGGCGTGGAGTCGGTCGGCGTCGACGACAACTTCTTCGAGCTGGGCGGGCACTCCCTGCTGGCGGTGCGCCTGACCTCACGGGTGCGTGTGGTGCTCGGCGTGGAGGTCGAGGTACGGGCGTTGTTCGAGGCACCGACCGCGGCCGGGCTCGCGGCGCGGCTGGCCGAGGGTGTGGGGCGGGCCCGCAAGGCGCTGACGGTGGTGGAGACGCGGCCCGAGCGGGTGCCGTTGTCGTTCGCCCAGCGGCGGCTGTGGTTCCTCGACCAGTTGGAGGGGCCCAGCCCGACGTACAACATTCCGGTGCCGCTGCGGATGAGCGGTGTGGACATCGCGGCGTTGGGCGGCGCGTTGCGGGACGTGATCGGGCGGCACGAGTCGCTGCGCACGGTCTTCCCGGCCGTCGACGGTGAGCCGTACCAGCGGATCCTCGACCCGGCGGACCTGGCGTGGGAACTCGAGGTGTCTCACGTCGCGCCCGAGGAACTGGCGGAAGTGGTCGGGCAGGCGTCGCGGTACGCGTTCGATCTGTCGGGGGAGCTGCCGATCCGGGCGTGGCTGTTCGAGGCCGGCCCCGAGGAGCAGGTGCTGCTGGTGGTCATGCACCACATCGCGGGCGACGGCTGGTCCCGTGGCCCGCTGGGCCGGGATCTGTCGGCGGCGTACGCGGCGCGGCTGCGTGGCGAGGCCCCGGAGTGGGAGCCGCTGCCGGTGCAGTATGCCGACTACAGCCTGTGGCAACGGGAGTTGCTGGGCGAGGAGTCCGACCCCGACAGCCTGATCGCGGCGCAGGTCGGCTACTGGCGGCAGGCGCTGGCCGGCGCGCCGGAGGAGCTGGCGCTGCCGGTGGACCGCTCACGCCCGGCGGTGGCGAGTCACGTCGGGCACCCGGTGCCGGTGCGGGTGTCCGCCGAGGTGCATCAGCGGCTGGTGGAGCTGGCACGGGCCGAGGGCGTCACGATGTTCATGGTGGTGCAGGCCGCCCTCGCGGTGACCCTGTCGCGGCTCGGCGCGGGCGCCGATGTCCCGATCGGATCCGGTGTGGCCGGTCGCGCCGACGAGGCGCTCGACGACCTGGTCGGCTTCTTCATCAACACGCTGGTGGTCCGGACGGATCTGTCGGGTGACCCGGAGTTCCGGCAGGTGCTGGCCCGGGTGCGGGAGACGAGTCTCGGGGCCTTCGCGCATCAGGACGTGCCGTTCGAGCGGCTGGTGGAGGAGCTGGCGCCGCAGCGGTCGATGGCCAGGCACCCGCTGTTCCAGGTGTCGCTGACCCTGCAGAACGTCGAGCGGGCCGGGCTCGAGATGCCCGGTGTGCGCACGGGCGGGGGCGCCGGCGTCGACGGCGCCATGGCGGCGTCGGTGAAGTGCGACGTGGATGTGATGGTCGGGGAGGTCTACGACGAGGACGGCCGTCCGGCCGGGCTGCGCGGGTCCGTCATCGGGGCGGTGGATCTGTTCGACGCCGGTTCGGTGGAGGCACTTGCCGAACGGTGGAGCCGGGTCCTCGATCTGGTGACCGCGGCGCCCGACACCCGGCTGAGTGCCGTGGACGTCCTGCAGCCCGATGAGCGTGAACAGCTGCTGCGCGGCGGGAGCGCCTCGCCGGTCGAGCTGGTGGGCTCGTCGATGGTGGAGCTGTTCGAGGCGCGGGTGGCCGCGGCCCCGGGTGCCGCGGCGGTGGTCGGCGACGGTGTCGAGCTGTCGTATGCGCAGGTGGACGTGGCGGCCAACCGTATGGGGCACTATCTGCGCGGGATCGGTGTCGGCCCGGAGTCCGTCGTGGGTCTGTGCGTCCCGCGTGGGGCCGAGTTGGTGACGGCGATCCTCGCGGTGTGGAAGGCGGGGGCGGCGTATCTGCCGATCGACGCCCGGCAGCCCGCCGAGCGCATCCGGTTCATGATCGACGACAGCGGTGCGTCGGTCGTGCTGACCGGCGGTTCGGACACGGTGTCGGCGGAGGCGCTGAACGGGGCGGCCGTGGTGCCGCTGGACGCCCGGCAGGTACGCGAACGGATCGACGCCTGCCCGGAGAGCGCGCCCGACTTCACGGTTGGCGCCACCGGACTGGCGTATGTGATCTATACGTCGGGCTCGACGGGCCGGCCCAAGGGCGTCGCGCTCACCCACGGCGGAACGGTGAACCTGGCGACCGCGCAGATCGAACGGTTCGCGGTCGAACCCGATGCGCGGGTGCTGCAGTTCGCGTCGATCGGATTCGACGCCGCGACGTGGGAGGTGCTGATGGCGCTGGGCGCCGGGGCCGCCCTGGTGGTGGCGTCGGCGGAGGAGCTGACCCCGGGGGGCGGGCTGGCCGAGGTGGTGGCCCGTCACGGGGTGACGCACGCGACGCTGCCTCCGGTGGTGTTGGGCGCTCTCGACGCCGCCGATCTGGGCTCGGTGACCACGCTCGTGTCTGCCGGTGAGGCACTGGACGCGGCGTTGGTGGAGCGGTGGGCGCCGCGGCGTCGGCTGATCAACGCCTACGGTCCGACGGAGATCACGGTGTGCGCTTCGATGTCGCGGCCACTGGTTCTCGGGGACGCGCCGTCGATCGGCACGCCGGTCGCCAACGCCCGCTTGTTCGTGCTGGATGCGGCGCTGCAGCCGGTGCCCGCAGGAGTCGCGGGCGAGCTGTACGTGGCCGGTGCGGGGATGGCGCGCGGGTATGTGGGCCGCCCCGGGCTCACGGGTGAGCGGTTCGTGGCCTGCCCGTTCGGATCCGCGGGCGAGCGGATGTACCGGACCGGGGACCTGGCCAAGTGGACGACGGACGGCCGGCTGATGTTCGTCGGGCGCGCCGACGAGCAGGTGAAGATCCGCGGCTTCCGCATCGAACTCGGCGAGATCGAGGCCGTGTTGGGCGCACACCCCGAGGTGGCCCGGACCGCGGTGCTGGCCCGTGAGGACACGCCGAGTGACAAGCGTCTGGTCGCTTACATCGTCCCAACCGATGGGTCCGATGGGTCCGATGGCGTCGTTGGTTCCGACGGCGCCGGGATCGACGGGGAGGGTGTGCGGGAGTTCGTGGCGTCCCGGCTGCCGGAGTACATGGTCCCGGCCGCGTTCGTCACGCTGGACGAGCTGCCGCTGACCGTCAACGGCAAGCTCGACCGCAAGGCCCTGCCCGCGCCGGAGTACGACACCGGGACGAGCCGAGCCCCGGCCACCGTGCAGGAGGAGATCCTGTGCGGTGTGTTCGCCGAGGTACTGGGGCTCGCGTCGGTCGGCGTCGATGACGACTTCTTCAAGCTGGGGGGCCATTCGCTGCTGGCGGCGCGCCTGACCGCACGGGTCCGCGCGGTGCTGGGCGTGGAGGTCGGGCTCAGGACCCTGTTCGAGGCGCCGACGGTGGCCGGGCTCGCGGCCCGCCTGGGCGAGGGCACGGCGCAGGCGCAGCTGCCGCTGCGGGCGAGGACGCGTCCGGAGCTGGTGCCGCTGTCGTTCGCGCAACGGCGGCTGTGGTTCCTGGCGCAGCTCGAAGGCCCGAACCCGGCCTACAACATCGCGGTGCCGCTCCGGCTGAGCGGCGTCGACGCCGCCGCGCTGGGCGCGGCACTGCGCGATGTGATCGACAGGCACGAGGCGCTGCGCACGGTGTTCCCGGCCGTGGACGGCGAGCCCTACCAGCGGATCCTCGAACCGCGGGAGCTGGACTGGGAACTGCTGGTCACCCAGGTGGAGCCCGGCGAGATGGACGACGCCGTGGTGCGGGCGTCGCAGCATGCGTTCGACCTGTCGGCGGAGCTGCCGATCCGGGCGTGGCTCTTCCGGTCCGATTCCGATGAACAGATGCTGGTGGTGGTCGTGCACCACATCGCGGGCGACGGCTGGTCGATGGGCCCGCTGAGCCGGGACCTGTCGGCCGCGTATGCGGCGCGGCTGCGTGGCGAGGCACCGGAGTGGGAGCCACTGGCGGTGCAGTACGCGGACTACGCGCTGTGGCAGCGGGAGTTGCTGGGCGAGGAGTCCGACCCCGACAGCCTGCTGTCGGCGCAACTGGAGTACTGGCGCGGGACGTTGGCGGGAGCGCCGGAAGAGCTGGCGCTGCCGGTGGACCGGGCGCGCCCGGCGGTGGCCAGCCATCGCGGGCATGCCGCGCCGCTGCGAGTGACCGGCGAGGTGCATCAGCGGCTGGTGGAGCTGGCGCGGGCCGAGGGCGTGACGGTGTTCATGATCCTGCAGGCCGCGCTGGCGGTGACGGTCTCGCGGGTGGGGGCAGGGACGGACATTCCGATCGGATCGCCGATCGCGGGCCGGGGCGACGAGGCGTTGGAGAACCTGGTCGGGCTCTTCCTGAACACGCTCGTGGTCCGGACGGATCTGTCGGGCGAGCCGGAGTTCCGCGAGGTGCTCGGGCGAGTGCGGGAGGCCAGCCTGGGCGCGTTCGCGCACCAGGACGTGCCGTTCGAGCGGCTGGTGGAGGAGCTGGCCCCCGAGCGGTCGATGGCTCGGCATCCGCTGGCGCAGGTCGTGCTGACCATGCAGACCACCGGAGACGCGGCCCTGGAACTGTCCGGCACCCGCGCCTCCGGCGGGAACACGCAGCAGAGCGGTGAGGCCACGGCCTCGGTGAAGTTCGACGTATGGGTCGCGCTCGGCGAGGTGCACGACGCCGAGGGGGCGCCGGCGGGGCTGCGCGGCGGGATCACGGTGGCGGCGGACCTGTTCGACAAGCCGGCCGCCGCCCGGTTCGCGCAGTGGTTCACCCGGGTGCTCGAGGCGGTGGTGGCCGCCCCGGACATCGCGGTGCGTGACATCGAGGTGCTCGACGCCGGTGAGCGGGACCGGGTGCTGGTGCGGTGGAACGACACCGCCGCGGCGGTGCGGGATTCGTCCGTGGCCGGGATGTTCGAGGAGCG
>NZ_JBSFVM010000069.1:0-7013 GCF_053592315.1 Streptomyces sp. NPDC002754 | reverse complement strand
CCCTCGTCGTCGAGGCCGCGAAGCTGTACGAGTCGGGGGTCGCCACCGCCGAGGACATCGACGTCGCCTGCAAGCTGGGCTTCGGAGCCCCTGCGGCGATCGAGCAGCGGGGTCCGGGGCAGCGCCCCGAGTCCGCAACCCCGGCGCCGCGCTCACCCGGAACGGGTCAGCGACAGCAGGTCACGCGCAGGCCCCACCGGCAGGTGCCCCGTGGGCCACACCGCCCGCAACTCCCTCGCCAACCCCACCCCCTCCAACGGAATCTCCACCAGCCGCCGCGAGGCCAACTCCTCCCCCACCGCCAACTCGCTCAACACGGAGGGCCCCGCCCCACTCACCGCCGCCGACTTCACCGCCGTCGTCGACGACAACTCGATCAACGGCCGCGCCAACCCGCCGAGCGCCGCGTCCAGCACCTGCCGCGTCCCCGACCCCTCCTCCCGCAGGATGAGCGGGGTAACGGCCAGCTCCCCCGCGGCCAGCGGCTTGCGGCGACGCGCCCACGGATGCCCCGGCGCCGTCACCACGATCAGCCGGTCGTGCGCGATGACCGCGGAGTCGAGCCCCGCGGGAACCGTGCGCCCTTCCACGAACCCGAGGTCCGCCTCGCCTCCGAGCAGCCGCTCCGCGACCGCCGTCGAGTTCCCCGCGAGCAGCGAAACCGCCGTGTCGGGCCGCTCCGCGCGCAGCGCGATCAGCCAGCGCGGCAGCAGATACTCGGCGATCGTCATGCTCGCCGCCACCCGCAGCCGCGAGTCCCGCCGGTCCCGCAGCGCGGACGCCCCCGCGTCGAACTGCTCGGCCGCCTCCACGATGGGCCGCGCCCAGTCCGTGACGAGCGCCCCGCTGTCGGTGAGCCGCGAGCCGCGCGGCGAACGGTCGACGAGGGCGAGCCCGAGCTGCCGCTCCATCGACCGGATCCGGCTGCTCGCGGCGGGCTGCGTGATGCCGAGGGCGCGGGCGGCCGCGCCGAGGCTGCCGAGCCGGGCCACCGCGAGCAGCAGCTGCAACGCGCCGAGTTCGGGCACGCGGTGCGCGAGCCCCGCGTCCGGCGCCTGCTCCGTGATCCCTGTCCGCTCCTGGCTCATAAGGCCAGGTTATGCGCTCATAGCGAGAGAGTCCCTGGTGGGGGCCGATGCCCGGCGGGACCGTAGGTCCATGGTCACTGCCGCCCAACCCACACCCCGTTCCCGTCCCGTCCCCTCCCCCGCCTCCGGCGTCCGCGCCGCCGTGAGGCAACTCGGCCCCAACTGGTACGCCTCCGTCATGGGCACCGCGATCATCGCCAACGCGGGCGCCACGCTGCCCGTACACCTCGCAGGCCTGCGCACCGGCCTCACGGTGGTGTGGGCCCTGTCGTTCGTGCTGCTGCTCGTCCTCCTCGGCGCCCGCGCCCTGCACTGGACGCACCACCGCGACCGGGCCAGGGAACAGTTGCTCGACCCGACGGCCGCGCCGTTCTACGGCTGCCTGTCGATGGCGCTCCTCGCGGTGGGCGCGGGCACGGTGCTCGTGGGGCAGGACTGGATCGGTGTCCGGGCGGCGATCACCGTGGACGTCGTGCTGTTCGTGGCCGGCACGGTCATTGGACTCGTCGCGGCGGTCGCCATCCCGTATCTGATGGTGGTCCGCCATCGCATCGCCGCCGAGGACGCCTCGCCGGTGTGGCTGCTGCCGGTCGTCGCGCCGATGGTGTCCGCGGCCGTGGGCCCGCTGCTGCTGCCGCACCTGCCGGCCGGACAGGCACAGCAGACCCTGCTGTTCGCCTGTTACGCCATGTTCGGCCTCAGCCTGCTCGCGACCCTGGTCATGTTGCCGGTGATCTTCGCGCGGCTCGTCACGGCGGGCCCGCTGCCGGTGCTGCTGACCCCGACACTGTTCCTCGTGCTCGGTCCGCTCGGCCAGTCGACGACCGCGGCCAACAAGTTCGCCGACGTCGCGGGTGGCGTGCTCCCCGCCTCGTACGCGCACGGTTTCACCGCGTTCGCCGTCCTGTACGGGGTTCCGGTGATGGGGTTCGCCCTGATGTGGCTGGGGCTTGCCCTCGCGATGGTGCGGAGGGCGTGCCGCCGGGGGATGGGGTTCGGGATGACGTGGTGGGCGTTCACGTTTCCCGTCGGGACGTGTGTGACGGGGGCGGAGGGCCTGGGCAAGCACACCGGGCTCGCGGTGTTCGATGGGCTTGCGGTGGTCCTCTACGTGGGGTTGGTGGCGGTCTGGGCGATCGCCGCGGTCCGCACGCTGTGCGGAGTCTTCGCCGGCCGGCTCCTCGCAGCGCCGTGCTGATGCCGGTCGGCCGACCCAGCCCCGCCGGCGCTTGACCCTTTCAAGCCCCGCCAGCGCCTGACCCTTCAAGCCCCGCCGGCGTTTGAGGCGCGGGGTCCGGGGCGGAGCCCCGAGGGCGGCGGACGGTCCCCCGTGCCGCAAACGCCGCCGACGCCCGAAAAGGCCTGCTCAATCGCCGCAGGGGCTTGAGCGGCTCAGGTGGGCCAGCACCCCCGCCGCCTCCGCCAACGACGGTCCGTACCACGTGAGATGGCGGCCGCTGACGAGTGCGGTCGGCACCTCGAAGCACTCCGGGCCGTCGTCCGCCGTGAAGCGGTACGGCTCGTCCGGGAGGATCACCACGTCCGGGTTCCGGGCGCGGATTTCGTCGAGGGTGACGCGCGGATAGCGCTCCGCGTGGCCCGCGTACACGTTGTCGACGCCGACCCGGGCCAGGAGGTCCCCGGCGAAGGTGTCCCGGCCGAGCACCATCCACGGCCGCCGCCAGATCGGCACGACGCCCGTCGACCGGCGTCCGGGCGCGGGGAGTTGGGCCCAGGCGGCCTCCGCCTCGTCCAGCCACCGCGGCCGCGCCACCACCCCGCACGCCCGCAGCACCCGGTCCAACTCCCGTAGAGCCTGCGGCAGTTCACGTATCTCGGTGACGAGCACCTCGACGCCCGCCGCACGCAGGTCGGCGATGTCGGCCGGCCGGTTCTCCTCCTCGTTGGCGACGACGAGGTCCGGACGCAGCGCGAGAACCGCCCGGACGTCGGGGTTCTTGGTGCCGCCGATCCGGGCCACGTCGAGACCCGCCGGATGGGCGCACCAGTCGGTCGCGCCGACGAGCACCCCGGGGAGCGTCACGGCGACCGATTCCGTCAGGGACGGCACGAGCGAGACGACACGCACGGCGGCGGGCCTACTTCGGGCCCGGCTCGTCGACCGCGTCGATGTGCTCGGCGACCGCCACGACGACCACGCGCGCGTCCGGCACGGTCGCCCGCCACCGGTGCCGCACACCGCCGGTCAGGTACAGGGTGTCCCCGCGGACGAGCCGGTACGCGCGCCCCTCCGCCTCGACCTCGACCGCGCCCTGGGTCACATGCATCAGCACGTCGTTGCGGAGCTGGAACTCGCGGCCCGGATCGTGGTCGCCGACGAACTCCTGGGCGTGCATCTGGTGGTGGCCGCGGACCAGGGACCGTACGACGAACCCCTCCGCGTTCTCAGGGGTACCGCTCTCCACCGAGGTGTCGTCCGCGCGCACCAGGTCCACGGTGTGGGCGGGGTCGGCGGCGGCGAGGAGCTCGACGGCGGTGGTACCGAGCGCGTCGGCGACCTTCTCCAGGGAGCGGCGGCTGGGCCGCGCCCGCTCGTTCTCGACCTGGCTGAGGAACGGCACGGACAGTCCGCTGCGCTCGGCGACGGCCGCCAGGGTCAGTTCGAGGGAACGGCGACGACGGCGGACGGCCGCGCCCACGCGAAGTGATTCCTTGTGTTCGTCCACGACTTCCGCTCCCTCCCACCGTTCATGCGCCCGGTTCTTCTTGTGCCCGATTCGTTTGAATGCACCCTACGCATGTTCACCCCGCGGTTTCATGTGAGCGCGGGAAACGCCGTGAGGGGCGGGCTCCCTCTCGGGAACCCGCCCCTCACGGTCGGTCACGCCTCAGAAGGCGGTCAAGAAGCGGTCGGTCAGGAAGCGGTCATCCGCTGCTCGACGTCCTGGTGGCTCTTGAGCCACGTGGAGACGGCTGCCTCCTCGTGCCCCTGCCCCTGCTTCGTGATCTCGGACTCCAGGCTCGCCAGCTCGCTCTCGCTCAGCTTGAAGTTCTTGAACCACTTCGTGAGCTGCGGGTACTTGCTGGGGAACTCCTTGTTGGCGATGGTGCGGATCTTGTCGCCCGGACCCCACGCCTTCTTCGAGTCCTTGAGCTTGGTCAGCTTGTAGTCGTTGTACGCCCAGTGCGGCGACCAGAGCACGACCGCGATCGGCTCCTTCTTGGCGTACGCGCGCTTCAGCTGCGCCAGCATCGCCGGCGTGGAGCCGTCGACGACCTTGTACTCCTTGTCCAGGCCGTAGGCCGGGAGCACGTCCTTCTTCAGCAGGCTCATCTCGCCGGTACCGGCCTCGATACCGATGATCTTGCCGTCGAAGAGCTTCGACTTGCCCTTCAGGTCCTCGTAGGACTTGATGCCCTTCACGTAGGACGGAACAGAGACTTCAAGGGAGGTCGGGCTGTACCAGCTGCCCAGGTCCTTGAGGTTGTTCTTGTTCTTGTCCCAGTAGTTGGACTGGGCGTGCGGCAGCCAGGCGTCGAAGTTGACGTCGAGGTCACCACTGGCGAGGCCGGTGTAGACCGGGCCGACGTCCATCTGCTTGAGGTTGAGCTTGTAGCCCTTCTTCTCCAGAACGTTCTTCCAGAGGTGCGTGACCGCGATGTCCTCGTCCCAGGGGAACCAGGCGACGTTCACGGGGCGCTTGGCCTCGGCCGGAGTCGACTGCTTGACCGGGGCCACCTTGTTGACGACGCCCGGGTTCTTCTTCAGCCACGCCTTGACGGCGTCCTGCTGCTTGCCCTTGCCGACCTTGTTGATCTCGGCTTCAAGACTCGTGAGCTGCTTCTCGGTCATCTTGAAGTTCTTGACCCACTTGTTGACCTCGGGGAAGTCCTTCCCGAAGCCCTTGCGGGCCAGCGAGTGCACCCCGTCGCCCTTGCCCCAGGCACCCTTGGGGTCCTTGAGCTTGGTGAGCTTGTAGTCGTTGTACGCCCAGTGCGGCGACCACAGCGGCACGACGACCGGCTTCTTCGCGGCGTAGGCACGCTTCAGCTGCGCCAGCATCGCCGGCGTGGAGCTGTCGACGACCTTGTACTCCTTGTCGAGGCCGTACTCCTTGAGGACCTTGCTCTTCAGCAGCTGCATCTCACCGGCGCTGGCCTCAATGCCGGTGATCTTGCCGCCGAACTTGTCCGCCTGGCCCTTCAAGTCCTCCATGGACTTGATGTCCTTCATGTACGAAGGAACGGCCAGTTCGAGGGAGGTCGGGCCGTACCAGGAACCCAGGTCCTCGAGCTGCTTGCCGTACTTCTTCCAGTACTGCTCGTGCGTCGTCGGCAGCCACGAGTCGGTCTGGAAGTCGACACTGCCGTCGGCGAGCGAGGTGTAGAGCGGGCCGGCGTCGAACTGCTTGGTCTCGACGTCGAAGCCGCGCTGCTCGAGGATCTCCTTCCACAGGAACGTCGAGGCGACGCCCTCGTCCCACGGGATGTAGCCGATGGAGATCTTCTTGCCCTGGCCGACATTCGTGGCATCGGCGGTCGGGGAACCGCCGGTGCTGGTCTGGCCGAACATGCCCATGCCGCCCGCGACGAGCGCGAGGACGACGACACCGACCACGGCGACCGCCGGGCGGGGACGGTACGACCAGATCTTCAGGCCGTGCGCGGCCCGCAGCTTGTTGAGCGCGCGGCGGCCGAGCGGCGAGACCTGCTGACCGAGCGAGCTGGTCATGCGGTCCAGGTAGACCGCCAGGATCACGATGGAGATACCGGCCTCGGCACCCAGACCCACGTTCAGCTGGCCGATGGCCTCGTTGACCGAGCCACCGAGTCCGCCGGTGCCGACCATGCCCGCGATCGCGGCCATCGACAGGCCCAGCATGATGACCTGGTTGACACCGGCCATGATCGTCGGGAGCGCGAGGGGCAGCTGCACACGCCACAGCGTGTTGCTGGGCTTGGTGCCGAACGCGTCGGCGGCCTCCACCAGCTCCTTGTCGACCTGCCGGATACCCAGCTCGGTCATGCGCACGCCCGGCGGCACCGCGAAGATCAGCGTCGCCACGATACCGGCCGGGGCACCCGAGCCGAAGAACAGAATCGCGGGGATCAGGTAGACCATCGCCGGCAGCGTCTGCATCAGGTCGAGGACCGGACGGAACAGATTGCTGACCCGGTTGGAGCGGGCCGCCCAGATACCGAGCGGCACGCCGATGATCAGAGCGATGATCGTCGACACGAGGACGAGCGACAGCGTCAGCATCGCGTCGTCCCACAGTTCAAGGTTCTGGATGAACCAGAACCCGATGAAGGTCAGTACACCGCCGAGCGTGCCGCGCAGCCAGAACGCGATCACGGCGAAGATGCCTGCCAGCAGGAGCGGCTCGGGCGCCTGCAGAACGTCGCTCAGGCCGTCGTAGACACCGTTGAAGATGCTCTCGAAGAAGCCGAACAGCCAGTCGAGGTGGGTCAGCATCCACTGGACGACGCTGTTGACCCAGTCACCAAAGGGAATCCTAGGCACCGGCATTCACCTTCTCCGCCGGCTCGTCGCCCTCGCCACGCGGCGACTGGACGGCGTCCTTCTTGTCCTTCGTGAGGCCGGTTGCCTCACCGTTCGTACCGTTCTCGACGGTCTTCATCGGCTCGCCGAGCACGGCCAGCAGCCGCTCGCGCGGCACCACACCCTGGAGTTCGCCCTCGTCGTTGACGACGGCGACGGGTATCTCGCTCTGCGAGCAGGGCGTGAAGAGGTCGATGATCGGCGCGTCCTGGTGGACCTTCGCCGGGGCGTCGGCCAGCCGGTACCCGTCCTCGACGTCGGCCATGATCGCGCTCGCGCTGAGCACGCGGGAGCGGTCGACGTCCTGGGTGAAGGAGGCCACGTAGTCGTTGGCCGGCGTGACGAGGATGTCCTCGGCCGAACCGATCTGGACGATGCGACCGTCACGCATGACCGCGATG
>NZ_JBSFVM010000068.1:0-7250 GCF_053592315.1 Streptomyces sp. NPDC002754 | reverse complement strand
GACGTGGTTCATGGCGTCCAGGTCGTTCGTACAGTGGCGCGCTCCACCTGGACGCCATGAACCACGCCCGCTCCACTGCGTGTGGGCCGACGGCGGACGGGATGGGAGCTGGGGTTGAGTAGTGGGCTGAGCAAGCTCGGTCGTCCCGATAAGGGCATCTCGGCCCATCAAGTTGAACCCACCTAACGGTTTCAATTGGCCCTATTACCTTGGCTCAATCTTTGAGAATAAACCACCACAGGCTCCACCACCCTGGGCCGCTGGCGCCGATTCCTTCAACCGCTCAGATAACTTCTTGCTGCCCCTGTTGGGGCTGGTCTAGTTGCTGCTCTCGCATGCGCTGCTCCGCCCGTAGCCCCTCAACGGTAGTAGCGAATGCCTCCATGTTCACTGCATCATCAACGATATTATACGGAGCGATGCCCAAATCGAGTGCGGTAATGTGCTGCTCCATATTATCCGCTGTCTGCTGAAGATTGAACGCCCTCTCGCGGGGCTTGAAATAGCCAGAAGCAGCGGTTACTACCGTAACGATAGACCCAAGAGCGATTAAGGCTCCTTTCGCAGGCTGAGGAGGGTCATACCAAGCCGTGACACCAGAAACTCCAGCCGAGCCAACAAAGAGCAGCCACTGCATGAAGAGATGCAGGCGGCGGTAGTGGCTAGACTCGGCCCGAAGTCGAGAAATCTCCCCAGGTAGGCGGTCCCTGTATGAAGATTGTCTATCGATTGCAGGAGGAGTCAACCTTCGCGCCTCTAGAATCCGGCGCTCTTCGGCCAATTCGAGATCGAGCTTTAGCTCTCTGAGTGACTTCCCGGCATCTCGCCAGAGTGATTCGGTGAATTCTACGACGAACTGAGCCACGGTGCATATACCAAGAAACATCACCACCCCACCAAAGATGTTGGCGAGAGCGCTGGGCGTTTCACTGTGCAGCCAGAAAAGGACCTTCGCAGCGGCCCCCGCAACCACCGAGATGAGCAAAAGAGCCGGAGTCCCGTAAAGCCCAGCAACTTGCAGGCGGCGATTCTTGATCCGCTGCTTGTAATCAGCAACGTCTCGGCGATATTTGATTAACACGTCAGTCGTACTCGCCTCGACAGAGGGTATTTCGAGCGCCATCAGGTTCCCTCCTCCTTTGGGTGTAGCGAAGTCCTGGGTAATGATATGCGGCAACTAATCTCGGCGTGGGTGCTTATTCGAAGGTTGAGGCAGGGGAATCTGTGCGGAACAGCGCTGCACGGCTCCGTCTTCAAGCTCGAACGCGGCCCTAACTGACCGAGCCAGGGACGAGCGCGACAGCAGTGCCCAAGCCCGTAGTTCTTTGCTTGCTGAAGCTGCCCGCCGCCTCCGGCAACGGAACCATGTCTTCCTGATCTTTACGGGCGTACGTTGCTCGCATGCCTAGATTTGCCGACTTTGACGCCTCGTCGCTGCGCCGCTCCAGCGATCAAGATCATTTCCCTTGGTCTGCCCGGACCCTCACGCTCATACGCATCAGCGCCCAAGGAGTCGTGGCCCAGGCCACTAGCGACAGCGAGAAGCGTCGGCTCCTTGACGAAGCTACGAAGAAGGACATGATCCTCGCGGCATGGCCGGGCCAGTGGCGCCAAGACGTGTTCTGGGTCGACGACATCAAGGCTGCTCGCGCCGCTCTCTGAGAGACGAGCACCGAGTGTCTAACTGCGTGACAACCGCGACGCACACCCGCGAACAACCGGGGACGTCAGCGGACCATCAACGCAGGTGACAGGCACAGCAGTCCAAGGACAGTAAGCGTCCCCAATTGCTTCGGGACGAAGGGGTCGTGGGTTCAAACCCCGCCACCCGACAGTGAATACCAGGTCAGCGGGCAGCCCGGCCGCCGACCAGCAGATAGATCTTGCTGGTCAGCGTGCCGGTGTCCGCTCCCGCTCGGAATCGGCATCGAGGGACACACGCAGGTCCTCGGTGGCCGCCTCCACCAAGTCGTTCGTAGCGCCGTACAGCAGGCGGATGCGCTGTGACAGGCCGTCGCTTGTTGTTCCGTCGTCAGACCTTTTTTTGGCGGCGGCGACGCTCTGGCTCAGCAGGCCCGCAGTCCGCCGCGCAGAACGACGCAGTGTGTGCGCCGCCGTGATGACGGCCTCGCCCCCTACTAGCTGAACGTCCGCCACCTGGGCGTGGATCGCGTCTTGTAGCTCGTCGAGGCGGGTCCACAGTTCGAGCGCGCCCTTGGGGTCTTTTCGGTCGTGCAGCCTGGACGCCGCCTCCGTGAGCGTGGCCGCAATCTGGAAGCCGAGGTGCACCAGCGCCGCGTAGGCCTGACGTCGCTCTTGGCGAAGCCACTTCCAGCGCTCCTCGGTGACCCGGTCTCGCTCGCGCTGCCGCTCCTCGCGGGACCGCCGTTGCTCTCGGTACTCCGCGAACGCCGCAGTGATCAGGACGCCTGCGAGCGTCGCAGACGCGGTGATCAGGTACGGCGCGATGCTCGTTCCCCCAGCTGCCATGGCGAGGATGTTGCCACAGTAGGCCAGGCGTGCCGCCTGACGGGTTGGCTGGTGTCCCTGGAGTGAGGGAGGAGTTAGGCCGGCCACGGCGAGCCATCCCGAAATGACCTCAGCTTCCCAAGTTGAGAGCGCGGTTCGCAGAGATGGGTGCAGCTCAGAGACCAAAATGAGCCGCTCGGCTGTCCCCTTCTAGCTACCCTCGCGTCACGAGGGACAGGGGGACGTATGCGTGCGACGGACCAGGAGAAGGCTCACATCAGGGCCTACGTCGAGGGCCAGGCCCACGAGAAGGTCGTGCATCTAGAGAAGGCCGCCTCTGAACTGGTGGGCCCGGTACGGCACGACATCTGGGACGTGCACTGTGAAGACAGCCGATGGTGGGTCGTAACCAACAGCACGAATCTGTACAACCAACTGGACTTCAAGAGCCGGGACGTGGTCCTGACCTTCCACGTCGGACTCATGCTTCGGATGTCCTACCTCCAAGAACGACAGGTGCCACTCGCACCCGATGAAGCTGATCTTCTACCAGGCTCATGGCGTCGGTGGGAGCAGGCGTTCGAGGCTTACGACAGTGGAGATGAGGCCGAGAACTTCCAAGCTGTAGGCATGCGTCTTCGCGAGTGCTTGGTTTCCTTCGTTGGAGAGACGCGTTCGGATCAACTGGTACCGGCCGGCAAGGAGCGGCCGAAGGATGCCGACTTCCGGGCGTGGTCTGAGTTGCTGGCCAACTTCCTGGCCGCCGGTGCCTCCGCTACAAAGCTTCGCTCGTATCTGAAGAAGGTCGCTGGTGAGACCTGGGAGTACGTCAACTGGTTGACCCACGCGAAGCGAGCAGTGCGGATGGATGCTGAGATCGGTCTGAAGGCCGTTGAGCACCTGTTGGGGGTCTTCACGGCCGCGCGCGTCCGGCTCGGCAATTCCGTCAAGCGTTGTGACGAGTGTGAGTCCTACAACGTGGTGGCAGGGACCTGCACGCATTGCGGGTGGGTAGACGAGAGCTACCAGCCGCCTGAGTTCAAGCCGCTGTCAGATGAAGAGCGGGAGAGGCGTCTGGCGACCCCATGTACGCCAAGCTCTGACATCTCGACGTTCATGAGTCCTGACGATCTTCTGCGCCGGGAGGCGACGAACAGCCGGGCCGTCTCTGGGCCGTCCGAAGTGACTCAAGAGCACTCACCAACGGCCAACAATGACAGTAGCTGAGCCAGCCTGTCGTCACCTGACCAGCAAAATCCCAGCTTCCCAAGATCCCCGGCAAGAACCAAGGTAAGAAGAAGTAACCCCCTCTCTCTGCCTTGGCCCCTGGGGCGTGCCGAACACGGCACGCCCCAGGGGCTTATTGGCAACTGCCACGCGCGCGTGCGCCGTTGATGCGCCCGCCGTGCTGGGCATGCAATGGGGGAAGGGCTCCACCGTGGGGCCCCGTCGAGGAGGGAACATCATGGCCGCCGACTCCCCGAAGCCGATCCAGAGCCCGCAAGCACCCGTCGAAGTGAGCCGACCAGTACCGGAGTTGGTGCTGCTCGGAGCCTGTGGATGCGGCTCGGGCTGCGGCTGCGGCTGCCAGTCGGGCGCGCCGTGCCAGTGCGGGGGTTCCTGCTGAGAGCAGGCATCGAGTGACAGAAGGGCCCCGCGCGGGCAGTCGCGCGGGGCCCTCGTCCTGGTACGGGCGGGCGTACCGGCTGGCGTACGGTCAGGCGCTCTCCACCGACTGGGGCTGCGTCTGCACCTCGTCCGCGTGCTCGCCCGTCACCAGGTAGACGACCCGCTTGGCCACCGACACCGCGTGGTCCGCGAAGCGCTCGTAGTAGCGGCCGAGCAGCGTCACGTCGACCGCCGTCTCGATGCCGTGCTTCCACTTCTCGTCCATCAGGTGCTGGAAGAGCGTGCGGTGCAGCAGGTCCATCTCGTCGTCGTCCTGCTCCAGCTGCATCGCCAGGTCGACGTCCTTGGTGATGATGACCTCGGCCGCCTTCGCCATCAGGCGCTGCGCGAGCTGGCCCATCTCCAGGATCGTCGCGTGCAGGTCGTGCGGGACCGCCCGCTCCGGGAAGCGGAGGCGGGCCAGCTTCGCGACGTGCTGCGCCAGGTCGCCGCTGCGCTCCAGGTCCGCGCTCATCCGGAGCGAGGTGACGACGATGCGCAGGTCCGTGGCGACGGGCTGCTGGCGGGCCAGCAGGGCTATGGCCCGCGCCTCCAGCTCGTGCTGCAGATCGTCCACCTTCTGGTCGGCGGCGATCACGGTCTCGGCGAGCTTCAGATCGGCGTCGAGCATGGCCGTGGTGGCGCGCCCGATCGCCGACCCGACAAGACGGGCCATCTCGACCAGGCCCTCGCCGATCGAGTCAAGTTCCTCGTGGTACGCGTCACGCATGCGGCGTTCCCTCTCTGTACCTGGCTACGTATGGAACCCGGACGGCCCCACGCTCCCACGATCCGTCCTGTACGCGTCCGAATCCGGCACCACAAGTGAATCGACCCCGTACCCAAGGTGAACTCTGGGCGACGAGTGTTCGAGCTGCCACTCGGATGGCTGTGGAGGAGTGCTCGGTGCCGCATAACCTGAAGACATGGACGTGAACGCGGCGGTCGCCGCAGCGGCAGCGATCGCCGGAGTGTGCACCGGTGTCATCGCCATGCTGGCGTTTCGCTGGAGCGAGCGCGACCAGAAACGCCCCACCCGCACCTCCCTGCACATGGACCCGGTCCTGCCGCCCGGCGTCGACACCGTGCTCTCCGTGCTCCGCTCCTCCGCCGTCGTCCTCGACGAGGCGGACAGCGTGGTCAAGGCCAGCTCGGCGGCGTACGCCCTCGGTCTCGTACGCGGCGGGAAGCTCGCGGTCGAACCGATGCTGCAGATGGCCCGCGACACCCGGCGGGACGGGGAGATACGCCAGGTCGAGCTGGATCTGCCACGACGGGGGACCGGCCGCGGCGACGCCCTCGCGGTGTCCGCCCGCGTCGCCCCGCTCGGCTCCCGGCTCGTGCTGCTGCTCGTCGAGGACCTCACCGAGGCCCGCCGCATCGAGGCCGTACGGCGCGACTTCGTCGCCAACGTGAGCCATGAGCTCAAGACCCCCGTGGGCGCGCTCTCGCTGCTCTCCGAGGCCGTCATGGACGCAGCCGACGACCCGGAGGCCGTGGAGCGGTTCGCCGGGCGCATGCAGAACGAGGCGACCCGGCTCACCAGCCTCGTACAGGAGCTCATCGATCTGTCGCGGGTGCAGAACGACGACCCGCTGGAGGACTCCGAGCCGGTGCGCGTCGACGAACTCGTCGCCGAGGCCATCGACCGCTGCCGCCAGCCCGCCGCGTCGAAGCAGATCACGATGGCCGCCGGAGGCACCGCCGACCTGCGGGTCTGGGGCAACCGGGGGCAGCTCGCCGCCGCCCTCGGCAACCTCGTCGAGAACGCCGTCAACTACTCGCCGGCCCGTACGCGCGTGGGGATAGCCGCCCGCCGCGTCCCGGCGGGCGGCGGCGACCGCATCGAGATAGCCGTCACCGACCAGGGCATCGGCATCTCCGAGAAGGACAAGGAGCGCGTCTTCGAGCGCTTCTACCGCGTCGACCCGGCCCGCTCGCGCGCGACCGGCGGCACGGGCCTCGGCCTCGCCATCGTCAAGCACGTGGCGGCCTCGCACGGCGGCGAGGTGAGCGTGTGGAGCTCCGAGGGACAGGGCTCCACCTTCACGCTGCGGCTGCCCGAGGCGGCCTCGACCCGCGCCTCACGTTCGACCCAGACCAAGACATCCCGCACCAGTGGCCCCGGAGACGTACGCGACGAAGACGACGCACACGGGCCCGACGACACAACCGCATACGAATCCATTCCTGCCACTCCTGCCGCCCCGGAGGTCCTTCCGTGACCCGAGTGCTTGTCGTAGAGGACGAGGAGTCCTTCTCCGACGCCTTGTCCTACATGCTCCGCAAAGAGGGCTTCGAGGTCGCCATCGCGGCCACCGGGCCCGACGGCCTCGACGAGTTCGAGCGCAACGGCGCGGACCTCGTCCTGCTCGACCTGATGCTGCCGGGCCTGCCCGGCACCGAGGTCTGCCGCCAGCTGCGCGGCCGTTCCAACGTCCCGGTCATCATGGTGACCGCCAAGGACAGCGAGATCGACAAGGTCGTCGGCCTGGAAATAGGAGCCGACGACTACGTCACCAAGCCGTTCTCCTCGCGTGAGCTGGTCGCCCGGATCCGGGCCGTCCTGCGCCGCCACGGGGAGCCGGAGGAGGTCGCGCCGCAGGCCCTGGAAGCCGGGCCCGTCCGCATGGACGTCGACCGTCACGTGGTGACGGTGGGCGGCGGCAAGGTCGACCTGCCGCTCAAGGAGTTCGACCTCCTGGAGATGCTGCTGCGCAACGCCGGGCGTGTGCTGACCCGTATGCAGCTCATCGACCGGGTGTGGGGTGCGGACTACGTGGGCGACACCAAGACGCTCGACGTCCACGTGAAGCGCCTCCGCGCCAAGATCGAGCCGGATCCCGGGGCGCCGAGATACCTGGTCACGGTGCGCGGCCTCGGCTACAAGTTCGAGCCGTAAACCGCTTATCAAGCCCCGCCGGCGTTTCCCATCAAGCCCCGCCGGCGATTGAGGCGCGGGGGCCGGGGCGGAGCCCCGCGACGTCGAGCACGGATGGCGTCACATGGCGGAGGGGGGGGCCCCCCCCCGGGCCCCCCCCCCCCCCCCCCAAACGGGGGGGCCCCCCCCCCCCCCCCCCGCCAAAAAAACCGGACAACAAACCAAGAAAAAA
>NZ_JBSFVM010000067.1:0-7417 GCF_053592315.1 Streptomyces sp. NPDC002754 | reverse complement strand
GGCATGCTCAATCGCCGGCGGGGCTTGCTCATCAAGCCCCGCCGGCGATTGAGGCGATCTTTCAGCCCCTGCGGCGATTGAGCAGCGGGGTCCGGGGCGGAGCCCCGTGACGTCAACGCCGCCTCGCGCGCCCGGTCAGAAGAGCCGCAGCTTGTCGTCCTCGATACCCCGCATCGCGTCATAGTCCAGCACGGCGCAACCGATCCCCCGGTCCGTCGCGAGCACACGCGCCTGCGGCTTGATCTCCTGCGCCGCGAAGACACCCTTCACCGGCGCGAGATGCGGGTCACGGTTCAACAGCTCGAGGTAGCGCGTGAGTTGCTCCACCCCGTCGATCTCGCCACGACGCTTGATCTCGACGGCCACGGTCCCGCCGTCGGCATCCCGGCACAGGATGTCGACCGGGCCGATCGCCGTCATGTACTCGCGGCGAATGAGCGTGTAGCCCTCGCCGAGCGTCTCGATGCGATCGGCGAGCAGCTCCTGAAGGTGCGCTTCCACGCCGTCCTTGATGAGGCCGGGGTCCACACCGAGCTCGTGCGACGAGTCGTGGAGGATCTCCTCCATCGTGATGATGAGCTTTTCGCCCGCCTTGTTGACGACAGTCCATTTGCCCTCGTCGTCTCCGGTGCCCTCCTTCAGAGTGCACGGCGGTGACATCCAGTTGAGGGGCTTGTAGGCACGGTCGTCCGCGTGGATCGAGACGCTGCCGTCCGCCTTCACGAGGATGAGGCGGGGTGCCGACGGGAGGTGGGCGGTGAGCCGGCCCGCGTAATCCACGGAGCAACGGGCGATGACGAGACGCATGGTCGGCAACGCTACTCGAACCCCACGGCCCAACGCACTTCGCCCTAGAACACGCGTTACGCACGCGTTCGCCAATGGCTGGTTGTGTACGAACGAATACCCCTACGCCCTGTTGCCGTTCGGACACGTTGCCTACCGTAGAAGACAGGAGGTCGCGACGCGTGCACGCTGCGTGTTCCACGGAGTGCCCGTGCCGAGGACTTCTGCCCTGTCCGTCAGCCCCCGCTCCCCGGGGGTGCGAGAGGAGAACCCATGTCGCTCGACGTCTCACCGGCACTGTTGGATCAGGCCGAGCGAGGCGAGGTTGACGAGAAGGACTTCGTCGACTGCGTCCGGACCTCCCTGCCTTACGCATGGGAGATGATCAGCTCCCTGGTGGCTCAGCTGAAGGTCGACGGCGGAGCGTTCGCCGACAACCAGACGCCGCCCCCGGACGAGCAGGCGCGCGGACAGCTTCTGCGTGCGCTCGCGAGTGACGCGATACGCGGCGCGTTGCAGCGGCACTTCGGTGTCCGCCTCGCGTTCCAGAACTGCCACCGGGTCGCGGTGTTCCCGCAGGACCCGTCGGTGGACGAGACGCTCGCCCGCTTCACCTCGGCTCGCAACCAGCTGCTCAACCAGTCACCGGAACTGCGTGACTGCTGAGCGTTGAGGGCGTAACAGCCGTTGCCTGTCGGCCCGTACGCGGGAGGTGCATCTGTACGGGCCGGCGGGCGCCGAGGTGCCGCGCCACAGCCTCAGTCGAGCTGCGGCAGTACCTCGGCTCCCAGCCGCCGCACATTCTCCTCCGTCGCCGTGAGATCCCCGGAGCCCTCGACGAGCAGCGCGAACCGGGAGATCCCCGTCCGCTCCGATGCGGCCGCGAGCCGGTCCGCGCACAACTGCGGGGTGCCGACCGGGTGCAGGGAGCACAGCAGCTCCGTGTACGCATGCGGGTCGCGCATCGCCCGCGCCCTGCCGTCGACCGTCACATGGGCGTCAAGCCCCTGCTTCAGCCAACCCGGCATCGCCTTCAGGAGTGTCTCCGCGGCCTCCGACTCGCTGTCACCGATCTGGGCGACACCGGCGGACACGTGCTCCGCCGCGTAGATCTCCTCGACCGCATGCCCGGCCTCGCGCGCGTGGCGCCGCCACTGGCCGACCATCTCGGCCTTCTCCTCGTCCCCGATGTGCATGCCGAGCAGCATCGGCAGACCCCGCTCGGCGGCGAGCCGCACGCTCTTCGGTGACGTACAGGCAACGATCACTTCCGGCCCTTCCTGGGCCGCGCCGCCGATCGCCACCGTCGGGCGCGGCACGACCGGGACCTCACGGAAGGCGAAGCGTCCCCCGGCGCCTGCCACGTGCTCGTCCCTCAGCCACTTGAGGAGCAGGTCGAGGGATTCCGGGAACCCCTTCTCGTACGCCTCGACGCCCGCCCCGAAGACCTCCAGGTCCACCCAGGGCCCGCCCCTGCCGACGCCGAGCGAGAACCGGCCGCCGGACGTGACGTGCAGCAGTGCCGCCTGCTCGCCGAGGGCGACCGGGTGCGCGGTCGGCAGCACGCTGACCGCCGTACCGACCCGCAGCGTGTTCGTGCGGCCGAGCAGCAGCGCGGCGAGCGTGACGGCCGATGGACAGGTCCCGTACGGCACGAAGTGGTGCTCCGCCAGCCACACCGAGTCGAGACCCGCCTCCTCGGCGACCTCGGCGGACCGCACCGCGCGGTGCAGCGCCTCGCCCTGCCCCTGACCCGGAAACTGGGCCGCCAGTACAAAAGTCCCTACACGCATCGCACTCCTGCCTTTCTTGGCGCCGACGCGGGCACTCCCCCTACAGGCAATAACGGGTGGCAAGTGCCAAAGACACGGCCTGGCAAGAGGATTGGCGGATTTTCCGGCAATTCCCGGCGGGCGTCGGCAGACCGTGTCGCCCGGAGCCCCGCGGCCTTCGGCGTACGCTTGATACGCCCTCCCGCACCGTTCAGACATCCCGAGGTGAGACGTGTCTCCGCGCCGCAACCGCCCGAAGGCAGGCGGATCGTCCAGCAGCAGCGAGTCCACCGGCAGTGGGGACGAAGCGAGGCGCTACGGCGGGTTCCAGTCCACGGAGAGCTGGCAGGGCGAGGAGTGGAGCGTGCGCCATGTGGCGGGCGCGAGCGCGGCCGGAAAGACGTACCGCTGCCCGGGCTGCGACCAGCAGATCCCCTCCGGGGTCGCCCATGTCGTCGCCTGGCCCGAGTTCGGGGGAGTAGAGAGCAGGCGGCACTGGCACAAGGCGTGCTGGAACGCGAAGGACCGCCGCACCACGAAGGTGCAGCGGTCCAGGAACGCGCCGAGGTACTGAGGGCCGCCGGGCCCCAGGACCCTTATACGTCGCGGCTGTTGAGCGACAGGAACGCGCCGCCGAGCGCCACCGCGGTGATCGCCGCCATGATCCACAGGGGTTGCCAGCCGGTCGGGCCCGAGCCCGCGGTCATCGAGTTGTCGTAGAGCACGGCGAGCTGGCTGGGGACCGAGTACTCGAACAGCGCCTGCTGCAGGTCCTTGAGCGCCTCCGAGAACATGAAGATCGCCATGACGAGCGGCAGCAGGACGATGCCGACCATGATGGTGATCGCGCCCGCCGAGTGCCGTACGAGCGTGCCGACGGCGAGGCCGAGCAGGCCGAGCAGCGCGACGAACAGGCCGACGCCGACGGTCGACTTCGCCCACGTGCCGCCCTCCGGGGAGTCCGTGCCCACGATGCCCACCTGGAGGGCGCCGACGAGCGCGGCGAACACGGTGGTCAGCACCGTGACGAGCAGGAAGAAGACGATGGCCTTGGCGGCGAGCACCCGGCTCCGACTGGAGCAGGCCGTCATCGTCGTACGGATCATGCCGGTGCCGTACTCGGAGGCGATGGTCAGGACGCCGAGGGTCATCACGCAGATGGTGCCGAGCAGCGTGCCGAAGAAGCCGAGGCTGAGCACCTGCTCGCTGCTCGGCGACGAGCCGTCGTCGGCGGCGACCACGGCGGCCGAGCCGAGACCGAGGCCGACCATCAGCACGATCATCACGCCCAGCGTCCACATCGTGGAGCGCACGGAGCGGATCTTCGTCCACTCCGAGGCGAGCGCGTCGCCGAGGTGCGCCTTGCGGATCGGGATGGGCGAGGCGTACGAGGCGCCGGGTGCGGTGAGGGGCGGGTACGGCGTGCTCGGCGTGGTCACCGGGTCTCCTTGTCCATCGGCGGGGCGGCGGGGCTCGGCCCGGTGCCGGCCGGGTTCGGCGGGGCGGCGGGCGGCGGCATCGGTGCGCCGGGCGGGGCCACCGGGGCGCTCGGCGGGGGCATCGGTGCGCTCGGCTGCGGCATCTGCGCGCTCGGCGGGGCCATGGGCGTGCCCGGCTGCGGCATCGGGGCCGCGTACGGATTCTGGCCCGCTACGGGCGCCTGGGCGGGCGGTTGGGCGGGCGGCTGAACCGGGGCCTGGGGCGGTGGTGGGGCGTACCATCCGGGCTGGCCCTGGCCGGGCACCGGCATCTGACCGGGCGGCACAGCGCCGGGCGGCAGCGGCTCGTGCAGACCCGCGCGCTGGTCGGCGGTCGAGCGGAAGTCGACGGCGCCCTGCGTCATCCGCATGTAGGCCTCTTCCAGCGAGGCCTGGTGCGGCGACAGCTCCCACAGCCGTACGTCGGCGCCGTGCGCCAGGTCGCTGATGCGCGGCAGCGGCAGGCCCGTGACCCGCAGCCCGCCGTCCTGCTCGGGCAGCACCTGGCCGCCCGCCTCGGTCAGCGCGGCCGTCAGCTTCTCGCGCTGCTGCGGCTCGCTGTCGGGGGTGCGCACCCGGGCGAAGCCGGCGGAGTTGTGCGCGATGAAGTCCCGCACGCTCATGTCGGAGAGCAGCTGCCCGCGCCCGATCACGATCAGGTGCTCGGCGGTGAGCGCCATCTCGCTCATCAGGTGCGAGGAGACGAAGACCGTGCGCCCCTCGGAGGCAAGCTGCTTCATCAGGTTCCTGACCCAGAGGATGCCCTCGGGGTCGAGCCCGTTGACCGGCTCGTCGAAGAGCAGCACCTGTGGGTCGCCGAGGAGCGCGGCGGCGATGCCGAGCCGCTGCCCCATGCCGAGCGAGAACCCCTTGGAACGCCGCTTCGCGACATCCTGCAGCCCGACGACGCCGAGCACCTCGTCGACGCGGCGGGCCGGGATGCCGGAGAGCTGGGCCAGGCTCAGCAGATGGCTGCGGGCGGTCCTGCCCCCGTGCACGGCCTTCGCGTCGAGCAGCGCGCCGACCTGCCGCGGCGCGTTCGGGAGCTTGTTGTACGGGTGGCCGGCGATGGTCACCCGGCCCGCGGTCGGCTGGTCGAGGCCGAGGATCATGCGCATCGTGGTGGACTTGCCCGAGCCGTTCGGCCCGAGGAACCCGGTCACGGTTCCCGGCCGCACCTGGAAGGAAAGGTTGTGCACGGCTGTCTTCGCGCCGTAGCGCTTCGTCAGGCCGACTGCCTCGATCATTCTCCGCACCCATCGGAAGGTTCTGAGAGTTTCAGGACGGGGCAGACGCCCCCCGTAAGGGTTAGGAGCCTATATGCGAGCTGACGGTTCCGGCCAAGAGTGAGCAAAGCGTCGGGCGGGGCCGGAGGGGACTACGCGTCCCGCTTCTTCAGCAGGACGTAGCCGACGATCAGGGCCACCGCCACCCACACCAGCAGGATCAGGAGCCCGCCTCCCGGCCCGTACGGCGCGTCGTCGCTCGGTGCGTCCACCACCTGCATGACCTTCAGGCCCGCCTGGTCGGGGAAGTACTGGGCGACCTTCTTCGTGGCCGAGACGCTGCCGAGGATCGGCGAGACCAGGAAGAAGAACGGCATCAGGATGCCGAGCGAGAGCATGGGGGAGCGGAGCATCGCCGCGACGCCCATGGAGAACATCGTCAGCAGCGTCATGTAGACGGCGGCGCCGAACACCGCGCGCAGCACGTTCGGGGCGCCCAGGTCCGTGCCGTGGTCGCCGAGCATCAGCTGGCCGAGGAAGAACGACGCGAAGCTGATGATCAGCGCGACGACGAGCGCGAGCAGCGCGGCGACCAGGATCTTGGAGAAGAGGAACGTGCCCCGCTGCGGGACCGCCGCGAGCGAGGTGCGGATCATGCCCGTGCTGTACTCGCTCGCGACCACGAGGACCCCGAAGACCAGCATCGCGAGCTGGCCGAGGGTGAGGCCGGAGAAGGAGATGAAGGTCGGGTCGAAGGTCAGCTTGTCGCCGGTCGACATCTTGTCGAACTCGTTGCCGGTCAGCGCGCTGATCAGCATGCCGAGGCCGACGGATACGAGCACCGCGAGGCCGAGTGTGAAGGCCGTCGAGTTCACCGATTTGATCTTGGTCCACTCGGAGCGGAGGACCTGGGCCGCGGCCATCTCAGGCGCCCTTCTCTCGGTTCGCCCGGTCCCAGCTCGAACCCCAGCCCGACTGCTGCGGATTCTGTGGACCCTGCGGGTTCGGTGGCGTCAGCGGGTCTTGCGGGTTCTGCTGCTGCGGAGCGTCCGTGTGCGCGTGGTACTCCACCGACTCCGCCGTCAGCTGCATGAACGCCTCTTCCAGGGATGCCTGCTGCGGGCTCAGTTCGTGCAGGACGAGCTGGTTGCGCGCCGCGAGCTCGCCGAGCTCCTCGGCGGGGTGGCCGTCCACCTCAAGGGCGCCGCCGGACTCCACGACCGTGATGCCGGCCCGGTGCAGCACGTCGAGCAGCAGTTCGCGCTGCGGTGAGCGCAGCCGGACGTACGAGCGCGAGTTGTCCCGGATGAAGTCCGCCATCGATGTGTCGGCGAGCAGGCGGCCCTGGCCGATGACGACCAAGTGGTCGGCGGTGAGCGCCATTTCGCTCATCAGGTGGGAGGAGACGAAGACGGTACGGCCGGCGTTCGCGAGGGATTTCATCAGGTTGCGGATCCAGTGGATGCCCTCGGGGTCGAGCCCGTTGACCGGCTCGTCGAACATCAGGATCTTCGGGTCGCCGAGCAGCGCTCCGGCGATGCCGAGCCGCTGCCCCATGCCGAGCGAGAAGCCCTTCGCCTTCTTACGGGCCACCGCCGTGAGGCCGACCGTGTCGAGCACCTCGTGTACGCGGCTCTTGGGGATGCCGTTGGACTGCGCCAGGCACAGGAGGTGGTTGTAGGCGTTGCGGCCGCCGTGCATCGCCTTCGCGTCCAGCAGCGCGCCGATGTAGCGCAGTGGGTCCTTCAGCTGGGCGTAGTGTTTGCCGTCGATCCGGACGTCGCCCGCCGTCGGATTGTCGAGGCCGAGCATCATCCGCATCGTCGTGGACTTGCCCGCGCCGTTGGGGCCGAGGAATCCGGTGACGATTCCTGGCCGGACGGAGAAGGTGAGGTCGTCCACGGCCGTCTTCTCGCCGTAGCGCTTGGTCAGCCCCGAGAGCTCGATCATGCGCCTACGTTAAATCGCACCAAAGCGTGCGGCCACTCGTGGTGAACGCCTCGGGGCTCCGCCCCGGAACCCGCGCCTCAATCGCCGGCGGGGCTGGAAATACCAATCGCCGGTGGGGCTTGATCTTTCAAGCCCCGCCGGCGATTGAGGCGATCTTTCAAGCCCCTGCGGCGATTGAGCAGGCCTTTCAAGCCCCGCCGGGGCC
>NZ_JBSFVM010000066.1:0-8608 GCF_053592315.1 Streptomyces sp. NPDC002754 | reverse complement strand
GGGGACGTGGTCAAGTGGTCTCCGGCTGGGCAGTTGGTGTTCCTGGGCCGGTCCGATGAGCAGGTGAAGGTGCGTGGTTTCCGTATCGAGCCGGGTGAGGTCGAGGCCGTTCTGCTGGCGCATCCGGAGGTGGCGCAGGCCGCGGTCCTGGCGCGCGAGGACACTCCGGGGGATCTGCGGCTGGTCGCCTACGTTGTGCTCTCGGCCGGTCAAGAGGCGGGCGGGCTACGGGAGTTCGCCGCGACCCGGCTGCCGGAGTACATGGTGCCGGCCGCCTTCGTCCCGCTCGACGAACTCCCGCTGACCGTGAACGGAAAGCTGGACCGCAAGGCACTACCCGCGCCCGAGTACGAGACGGGTGCGGGCAGCCGGGGCCCGGCGACGGTGCAGGAGGAGATCCTCTGCGGCGTGTTCGCCGACGTTCTCGGACTCGACACGGTCGGCGTCGACGACGACTTCTTCCGGCTCGGCGGGCACTCGCTCCTCGCGGTGCGGTTGGTGTCGCGGATCCGTGCCGTGCTCGGGGTCGAGCTGCGGCTGCGCACGCTGTTCGAGGCGCCGACGGTGGCCGGTCTCGTGGCCCGCCTGGCCGATGGCGTGGGGGCGGCTCGGACGCCGTTGCGGGCTGCGGAGAGCAGGCCGGAGCGGGTGCCGTTGTCGTTCGCTCAGCGCCGGCTGTGGTTCCTGGACCAACTGGAGGGACCGAGCCCGACGTACAACATCCCGGTGTCGATCAGGCTGAGTGGTGAGGCGGACATCGCCGCGCTGGATGCCGCGCTGCGTGATGTGATCGTCCGGCACGAGTCGCTGCGCACGCTCTTCCCGGCGGTGGACGACGAGCCGTATCAGCGGATCCTCGACCCGCGGGAACTCGACTGGCACCTCCAGGTGTCCCAGGTGGCGCTCGAGGACCTGGGCGAGGCGGTGGCGCAGGCGTCGCGGCACACGTTCGCGCTGGCTTCCGAACTGCCCATCCGGGCCTGGCTGTTCGAAGCCGGGCCGGATGACCGCATCCTCGTGGTCGTGTTGCATCACATCGCCGGTGACGGCTGGTCGATGGCACCGCTGGCCCGCGATGTGTCGACGGCGTACGCGGCACGGCTTCGTGGCGAGGCCCCGGACTGGGAGCTCCTGCCGGTGCAGTACGCCGACTACACCCTCTGGCAACGCGACGTGCTGGGCGCGGAGTCCGACCCCGACAGCCCACTGTCCGAGCAGGTCGGCTACTGGCGGCGGACGCTGGCCGGGGCCCCGGAAGAACTGCCGTTGCCGGTCGACCGTGCTCGCCCGGCCGTGGCCGGGCGCCGGGCGCACCGGGCGCCCGTGGAGGTGCCGGCCGAAGTGCATCGGAGGCTGCTCGACCTCGCCCGCGCCGAGGGCGTGACGACGTTCATGGCGGTGCAGGCCGCTCTCGCCGTGACCCTGTCGCGGCTGGGGGCCGGGACGGACATACCGATCGGGTCCCCGATCGCGGGCCGCACCGACGAGGCGTTGGACGATCTGGTCGGGTTCTTCCTCAACACCCTGGTGATCAGGACCGACCTGTCCGGCGATCCGCAATTCCGCCAACTGGTGGGCCGGGTAAGGGAAACGAGTCTGGAGGCGCTCGCCCACCAGGACGTACCTTTCGAGCGGCTCGTGGAGGAACTCGCGCCCTCGCGGGTGCTGGGACGGCATCCGCTGTTCCAGGTCATGCTGACACTGCACAACAACGAACGAGCCTCTCTCGACCTGCCCGGTCTGCACACCGGCCGCGGTGGGGCCGTGCTCGACGAGTCCGCTGCGGCCCCCGGTCGCTACGACTTCTTCGTGTCACTGACGGAGGTACTGGACGACAACGGCCGACCAGCCGGACTGCGCGGCGGACTGACCCTCACCGCCGACCTGTTCGACACACCGGCCGCGAGCCGGATGGCCGAGAGGTTCCTCCGGGTACTGGAGGCCGTCACCACGACACCGGACCTGCCGCTGCACGCGGTGGACATCCTGGACGGACCCGAACGGGACCTACTGGTGAACCGTTGGAGCGGCACCACGCAGGCACCCCCGGAGTCGACGGTCGTCGAGCGGTTCCAGCAGCGGGTGATGGCCGATCCCGAGGCCACAGCAGTGGTGGCCGACGGCGTCCCGGTGCCGTACGGCAGGCTGGACGCGGAGGCCAACCGGCTCGCACACCACCTGCGTGGCCTCGGTGCGGGCCCCGAGAGTGTGGTCGGACTGTGCCTGCCCCGCGGCCTCCAGACGATCACCGCGATCCTGGCGGTCTGGAAGGCCGGTGCGGCCTACCTGCCGATCGACCCCAAGCTGCCCGCCGAGCGGACCGCCTTCATGCTCGCTGACAGCGGAGCACACCTGGTACTCACCGCAGCCACGGAAGCCGGGCACGCGATCGAGGTGCCGGCCGGTGTCACGGCCGTGTCGCTTGACGAGCCGGGGCTGACGGCCGGATGCCCCGAGGACGCGCCGTTGGTGACGACCGCCCCCGGGCAACTGGCATACGTGATCTACACATCGGGATCGACGGGCACACCCAAGGGTGTGGCGGTCACCCAGGACGGGCTTGCCGGCTATGTGGCGTCGGCGTCGGCCCGTCTCGGATGGTCCGGTCCGGGAGCGCGGTACGCGCTGCTGCAGCCGCAGGTGACGGACTTGGGGAACACGGTCGTCTTCATCAGCCTGGTCACCGGCGGTCAGCTGCATGTGCTGGACGACACCGTGGTGATGGACGCCGACGCGGTCGCCCGGTACCTGGACGAGCATCGCATCGACTTCGTCAAGGCGGTGCCCTCACACCTGGCCGCCCTGTCCGCCGCGGCCGGTGTGCGGGAGCTGCTGCCGGCCCGGTCGCTGGTACTCGGTGGGGAGGCATCCCCTGCCGCATGGGTCGGCGAGCTGGTGCGGGAGGCCGGGGACCGGCAGATCCACAACCACTACGGGCCGACGGAGACCACGGTCGGCATCGCCACCGCCCGGCTGACCACCGAGACACTCGCCGACGGTGTGGTGCCGATCGGCACACCGCTCGAAGGCACCCGGGTGTTCGTCCTGGACGACCAACTGGCGCCAGTACCGGTCGGAGTGGTCGGCGAACTGTACGCCGCCGGCGCCCAACTGGCCCGCGGCTACGTCGGCCGTCCCGGGCTGACCGGTGAGCGGTTCGTGGCCTGCCCGTTCGGATCCGCGGGCGAGCGGATGTACCGGACCGGGGACCTGGTGAAGTGGACGTCCGACGGCCGGCTGATCTTCGTCGGGCGCGCCGACGACCAGGTCAAGATCCGGGGGTTCCGCATCGAACCCGCCGAGATCGAAACGGTGCTGCGCGGCCACCCCGGTGTCTCCCGGGCCGCTGTGATGGCACGCGAGGATGTTCCGGGCGACCCCCGGCTGGTCGCCTACATCGTCCGCGCTCACGACGGCGACGACGAGGGTGACACCGACGAGGGCGGCGCCGACGAGGGCGGCGTCGACATCCGCCGACACCTGGCACGGCTGCTGCCGGAGTACATGGTGCCCGCCGCGGTGGTGGAGCTGACGGAACTGCCGCTGACCAGCAGCGGAAAACTCGACCGAACAGCCTTGCCGACGCCGGAGCACACCGCGGCCGGGGCAACAGAACGCGAGCCCGCGAACGAGAAGGAAGCAGTCCTCTGCGAGGTGTTCGCGGAGGTGCTCGAACGTGACTCGGTCCGGGTGGACGACAGCTTCTTCGAACTGGGCGGGCACTCGCTGCTCGCGATCAGTCTGCTGTCCCGCATCCGGGCCAGGCTCGGCATGGAAGTCAAGATCAGGACCCTATTCGAAGCACCGACTCCGGCGGCGCTCGCAGCGAAGCTGGGCAGCGAGAAGACGACTCGACCGGCACTTCGTCCAATGCGTGAGGAGAATCAGTGATGATTCCGCTGTCGTTCGCACAGCGCCGGCTGTGGTTCCTGAGCCAGCTCGAGGGCCCCAGCCCGACCTACAACGTGCCGCTGGCCGTCTCGCTCAGCGGAGACCTGGACGTCGAGGCACTGGACGCGGCCCTGCGCGACGTGATCATCCGCCACGAGTCGTTGCGTACGCTCTGCAAGGTCTCCGACGGCGAGCCGTACCAGCACATCCTGGCTCCGGCGGACCTCGACTGGGCGCTGCAGGTGCGGCACGTCGCCACCGAAGACCTGGCGGCGGCGATGGACGAGGTCGCCTGGGGCACCTTCGACCTGGCTGCCGACATGCCGATCCGTGCGTGGCTCTTCCGCACGGACACGCAGCAGTCCCTGCTGGTCGTGCTGGTCCACCACATCGCCGGTGACGGCTGGTCGATGGCACCACTGGCCCGCGATGTGTCGACGGCGTACGCGGCGCGGCAGCGCGGGCAGGCCCCCGACTGGGAGCCGTTGCCGGTGCAGTACGCCGATTACACCTTGTGGCAGCGCGAGTTGCTGGGCGACGCGGCGGACCCGGAGAGCCTGCTGGCGCAGCAGGTGGCGTACTGGCGGCGGACGCTGGCCGGGGCGCCGGAGGAACTGCCTTTGCCGCTGGACCGGCCGCGCCCGGCGGTGGCCGGACACCGCGGGCACCGGGTGCCGCTGCGAGTTCCGGCCGACGTCCATCGGCGGCTGTCGGAACTGGCCCTGGCCGAGGGCGCCACGCTGTACATGGTGCTGCAGGCCGCGCTGGCGGTGACACTCTCCCGGCTCGGGGCCGGCACCGACATTCCCATCGGGTCCCCGATCGCGGGCCGCAACGACGAGGCGCTGGAGGGCCTGGTCGGGTTCTTCGTGAACACGCTCGTGATCCGTACGGACCTGTCGGGCGATCCGGACTTCCGGCAGGTGCTGAGGCGCGTCCGCGAGTCGAGCCTGGACGCGCTGGCACATCAGGATGTGCCGTTCGAACGGCTGGTGGAGGAGACCGCCCCCGAACGGTCGCAGAGCCGCAATCCGCTGTTCCAGGTCATGTTCACCATGCAGAACACGCGTCGCTCCGCGCTGGACCTGGCCGATGTGCAGACCAGCAGGGGCGGGCCGTCCGCGACCGCGCAGCCCTCCGAGGAGACGGTCACCGTCCCGGTCAGGTTCGATCTGCATCTGGCCGTGGGGGAGCAGTTCGACGCGGAGGGACGGCCCGCGGGGGTGCGCGGGTCGGTCATGGCGTCGACGGACCTCTTCGACGCAGCGTCGGCGGAGGCGATCGCCGGCCGGTTGAGGCGGGTGCTCGACGCGGTCGCGGCAGCCCCGGACGTCGCGGTGCACACGGTCGAGGTGCTCGACGCGGAGGAGCGGGACCGGCTGTTGGTGCAGTGGAACGACACTGCGGTGGAGCCGGCGGGTGTGTCCGTGGTGGAGGCCTTCGAGGAGCGCGCGCGGGCGGCCGCGGACACGGTGGCAGTGGTGTCCGGCGATGTCCGCCTGACCTTCGGTGAGCTCGATGCGCGGGCGGGCCGTCTGGCGTGCCATCTGCGTGATCTGGGTGTGGGCCCGGAGTCGGTGGTGGGCTTGTGCCTGCCGCGTGGCGTGGAGATGGTGACGGCGATCCTGGCGGTGTGGAAGGCAGGAGCGGCGTATCTGCCGGTTGACGGGGAACTGCCTTCGGAACGCGTGGAGTTCATGCTGGCCGACAGCGACGTGCGGCTGGTGCTGGGCACCCAGGAGGCGCTCGGTGGTCTGTCGGTCGGGCAGGCGCGGACACTCGTCCTCGACGACCCGACGACTGCTTTACGCCTGGACGGTCATGCGGAGGCGTCGCCGGACGGGGTACTCCCCGTCGTGGATGCGGCCGGGTTGGCGTATGTGATCTATACGTCGGGGTCGTCGGGTGTGCCGAAGGGTGTGGCGGTGACGCATGGGTCGCTGGCCAACTATGTGTCGTCGGTGTCGGGGCGGTTGGGCTGGGATGTGCCGGGGGCGCGGTATGCGCTGTTGCAGGCGCAGGTGACCGACCTCGGGAACACGGTGGTGTTCAGCAGCCTAGTCACGGGTGGACAACTGCACGTACTGGAAGCCGAGTTGGTGACGGATCCGGAGGCGGTGGCGCGGTATGTGGCCGAGGAGCGGATCGACCACATCAAGGTGGTGCCGTCGCATCTGGCGGCGTTGACGGCGGCGGTGGGTGTCGAGGCGTTGCTGCCGGCCGGGTCGGTGGTGCTTGGCGGTGAAGCCGCGCAGGCCGGCTGGGTCAAGGAATTGGTGCAGGCGGCGGCCGCTGGTGGTCAGCGGGTGTTCAACCACTACGGGCCGACCGAGACCACGGTCGGGGTGGTGACGGGCGAGCTGTCGCCGCAGGTGGTGGCTGGTGGGGTGGTGCCGATCGGTGCGCCGATCGCCAACACCCGGCTGTTCGTGCTCGATGGGGCGCTGCGACCGGTGCCGGTGGGTGTGTCCGGGGAGCTGTACGTGGCCGGTGCTGGGCTGGCGCGCGGGTACGTAGGCCGTGCGGGGCTGACCGGTGAGCGGTTCGTGGCCTGCCCCTTCCCGGCCGGTTCTGGTGAGCGCATGTACCGCACCGGCGACCTGGCCAAGTGGACGCCGGACGGGCAGTTGGTGTTCCTCGGCCGCGCCGACGAGCAGGTGAAGATCCGCGGGTTCCGCATCGAGCCCGGCGAGATCGAAGCCGCCCTGTCGGCGCACCCGGAGGTGTCTCAGGTCGCGGTGATCGCGCGTGAGGACACTCCGGGTGACAAGCGTCTGGTCGCCTACGTGGTGCCCGCCGACACCGGCACCGAAGGCGGCGTAAACACCGGTGACCTGCGCGGCTTCGTGGCGGGCCGGGTGCCCGAGCACATGGTCCCGGCGGCGTTCGTGACGCTGGACGCGCTGCCGCTGACCGCCAACGGCAAGCTGGACCGCAAGTCCCTGCCCGCACCCGACGATGTCACGGCAGGCGCCCGCCGTCGGGAACCGGCGAACGCGACCGAGGCCGCGCTCTGCGAGATCTTCGCCCAGGTCCTCGGCCTGGACACGGTCGGAGTGGACGACAGCTTCTTCGAGCTGGGCGGACACTCGCTGCTCGCGATCCGGCTGCTCTCGCGGATCCGGACCAGGCTGGGCACGGAAGTCAAGATCAGGGCCTTGTTCGAGACACCGACGCCGTCCGGGTTGGCCAGGGCCGGCGGCGTCGGTTCGGTGGAGGTGCCCGAGAATCTGATCCCGGTGGGTGCGGGGCGGATCACGCCGGAGATGTTGCCGCTGGTCGAGCTGTCGCAGCAGGAGATCGACCGGGTGGTCGCGGCGGTCGACGGCGGGGCGGCGAACGTGGCGGACATCTATCCGCTGGCGCCGTTGCAGGAGGGGATGTTCTTCCACCACTTGATGGCCGACGAGGGTGGGGATGTCTATCTGACGGCGCGGGTGGTGGAGTTCGACTCCCGGGAACGGCTGGAGACGTTCACCGGCGCGTTGCAGCAGGTGATGGACCGGCACGACATCTATCGCACGGGTGTGGTGTGGGAGGGTCTGCGTACGCCGGTTCAGGTGGTGTGGCGGCAGGCTCAACTGCCCGTCATTGAGCACAACTTGGAGGATGGGGAGGCGAACGAGCCCGTACAGCGGGCGGATCGCTTGATCGCCCTCGCGGGGTCGGTGATGGACCTGGGCCGCGCCCCCCTGCTGGACGTGCATGCGGCCGAACTGCCCGAAGGCCGATGGCTGGCCGTCGTACGTATGCATCACATGCTGCATGACCACATGGGCATGGACGTGCTGCTGGACGAACTCAGGTCGGTACTCACGGGCCACGCGGACGAGTTGGCGCCTGCGATGCCGTTCCGGAACTTCGTGGCGCAGACCCGTGCGGTGCCCCGGGCCGAGCATGAGCGGTACTTCGCCGAGCTGCTCGGTGATGTGACCGAGCCGACGGCCCCGTACGGGCTGCTCGACACGCGCGGCGGCGACGGCGGCGTGGCCTCGGCGGTCTTGCCCGTCGCCACTGATGTCACCGACGGACTGCGGCGCGTGACACGGGAGTTGGGGGTCAGCGCGGCGACGGTTCTGCACGTCGCGTGGGCGCGCGTGCTCGGAGTGCTGTCGGGGCGTGACGACGTCGTCTTCGGGACCGTGCTGTTCGGCCGGATGAACGCCGGTGAAGGAGCGGAGCGGGTGCTGGGCCCGTTCCTCAACACCCTGCCCGTGCGGGTGCGTACCGGTCAGATGGGCGTACGCGCGGCTGTCGAGGGGATGCGGGATCAGCTGGCGGGGCTGCTGGAGCACGAGCACGCACCGCTGTCGGTGGCACAGCAGGTCAGCGGGATCACCGACAACACGCCGCTGTTCACCTCTCTGTTCAACTACCGGCACGTGACCGCCGCCGAACGTCCGGCCGACGAGGAGCGGAACGGGCAGCGGTCGATCGAGGGCATCCAGCGCGTCATGGTCCAGGATCGGACCAACTACCCCGTGACCGTGTCGGTCAACGACTGGGGGACGGGCGGGCTGAGCCTGAGCGTGCAGACCGTGGACGCGCTCGACCCGGAATCGATCGTCCAGTTGCTGCGTACCGCCGTGGAGCGCGTCGTCGACGCGCTGAGCGGAGGGACAGATGTGGCGCTGGGTGGTGTGGATGTGTTGGGGGTTGATGAGCGGGTTCGGTTGTTGGGGTGGAACGAGGGGGCGTTGTCGGTTGGTGGTGTGGG
>NZ_JBSFVM010000065.1:0-9023 GCF_053592315.1 Streptomyces sp. NPDC002754 | reverse complement strand
TTCACGCCTGTTGGCACGGCGATCAGGAACGTCATGAAGGAGAAGAACGGAAGCAACACACCGCCGGTGACGTACATGTGGTGCGCCCACACCGTCACGGAGAGACCGGCGATCGCGATCGTCGCGCCGATGAGGCCGGAGTAGCCGAACATCGGCTTGCGCGAGAACACTGGGATCACTTCGGAAATAATCCCGAAGAATGGTAGGGCGATGATGTACACCTCTGGGTGACCGAAGAACCAGAAGAGGTGTTGCCATAGCAATGCGCCGCCATTACTGGCGTCGAATACATGCGCACCGAACTTGCGGTCCGCCTCCAGGGCGAACAGCGCGGCCGCGAGGACCGGGAAGGCCAGCAGGACCAGCACACCGGTCAGCAGCACGTTCCACACGAAGATCGGCATGCGGAACATCGTCATGCCAGGAGCGCGCATGCAGATGATCGTGGTGATGAAGTTGACCGAACCGAGGATCGTGCCGAAGCCGGAGAAGGCCAGACCCATGATCCACATGTCGGCGCCGATGCCCGGCGAGCGGACGGCGTCCGACAGCGGGCTGTAGGCGAACCAGCCGAAGTCGGCGGCGCCCTGCGGGGTGAGGAAGCCACCCACCGCGATCAGCGAGCCGAACAGGTACAGCCAGTAGGCGAACATGTTCAGTCGCGGGAACGCGACGTCGGGGGCGCCGATCTGGAGCGGCATGATCCAGTTCGCGAAGCCGGAGAACAGCGGCGTCGCGAACATCAGCAGCATGATCGTGCCGTGCATCGTGAACGCCTGGTTGAACTGCTCGTTCGACATGATCTGCGTGCCGGGGCGAGCGAGTTCGGCGCGCATGAACAGCGCCATGACGCCGCCGATGCAGAAGAACGCGAACGACGTGACCAGATACAGCGTGCCGATGGTCTTGTGGTCAGTGGTGGTGAGCCACTTGATCACCGTCGCGCCGGGGCTCTTGGGGCGGGCCGGCAGCTCGTTCTCGTACGAGTCGCTTGCTGCCGCGGCACCCTGGGGTTCGTTGAGGATGCTCACAGGTTCTTCGTCTCCCGGTCCTTCTCGTGGTCCGTCTGGGCGATGCCAGCCGGGACGTAACCGGTCTGCCCCTTCTTGGCGAGGTCCTTGAGGTGCTGCTGGTAACGCTCAGGAGAGACGACCTTCACGTTGAACAGCATCCTGGAGTGGTCGACGCCGCAGAGCTCGGCGCACTTGCCCAGGAAGGTCCCCTCCTTGTTGGGGGTCACCTCGAAGGAGTTGGTGTGGCCCGGAATGACGTCCTGCTTCATCAGGAACGGCACCACCCAGAAGGAGTGGATGACGTCACGCGAAGTCAGAACGAAGCGGACCTTCTCGCCCTTGGGGAGCCAGAGGGTCGGGCCGGGGTTGTTGGTCTGCGGGTTCCGCTCGCCAGGGGTACCGACCTCGTAGACCCCACCGGCGTTCGCCGGGAAGTCCTCCTTGAAGCGCTTCGGGATCGCCGAGAGCTCCTTGGAGGTCTTGGCGTCACCGTCGACACCCGGCACGTTCTCGACGTAGTTGAAGCCCCAGCTCCACTGGTAGCCGACCACGTTGACGGTGTGCGCGGGCTTGTCTTCGAGCTTCAGAAGCTTCGACTCGTCGCGCGCGGTGAAGTAGAAGAGGACCGACACGATGATCAGCGGAACAACCGTGTACAGCGCCTCGAGCGGCATGTTGTACCGCGTCTGAGTTGGAACCTCGATCTTGGTGCGGCTGCGCCGGTGGAAGATGACACTCCACAGGATCAGACCCCACACCAGCACGCCCGTGGCGAGCGCTGCCGCCCACGAGCCCTGCCAGAGGGAGAGGATCCTAGGGGCCTCCTCCGTCACCGGGGTGGGCATACCAAGACGAGGGAAGTCCTTGTATGTGCAACCGGTAGCGGTTACCAGGATCAGGCCCGCAGTCAGCACCTGCGGCAGCTTCCGCCGCATCGGGCGCCGCGACGAGCGGTCGGAGCCGTTGGGACTCACGTAGCGCCTTCCCGAGAGTCTCGCCCGCGCTCTTTGGTTGGCTACGGCCGCCATCTCGCTGGTCGCTCGCCGCCCTGGCACACGGGCAGGGGTTTGGATGTTTATGCGGACCAAACCCTACTGGACGCTATTTGGGGTCGCGCGGGGAGGGTGCCTAACGCGCCGCGGGTCACTCCGAAGGGTGGGATCGCGGCGCGTTTGTGGGTTTCTGACGGTGGGTCGGGGTGGGGCGCCGCGGGCGGCGGGGTGGTGGGCGCCTCGGGCGGGCAACGTGGCGGGCGCCTCGGGCGGGCGGGGTTGGGCGGGCCCGCGGGTGGCGGTCCGCCGTCGCTGGGGTTGCGCAGTTCCCCGTGCCCCTTTGGGAGGCGGGGCCCGGCCATCCCGGCGGGTGGCGATCCGGCGTGGCTGGGGTTGCGCAGTTCCCCGCGCCCCTATGGGAGGCGGGGCCCGGCCACCCCGGTGAGTGGCGATCCGGCGTGGCTGGGGTTGCGCAGTTCCCCGCGCCCCTTTGGGAGGCGGGGCCCGGCCACCCCGGTGAGTGGCGCGCCGCGGCGGAGCCGCTGATGTCACAGGCCCGCGGCTCTGAAGGGCGCCCCGTGGCGGAGTTGTTGGCGGGGGCGGGCTGGCGGCGCTTAGCGTTGCGGCGTGTCGTACTTTGATGTGGCCTCGTCCGCTCCCCTTCATCCCGTCGCCCGGCAGGCGTTGCAGGCCTCGCTTGATGAGGGGTGGGCCGATCCGTCCCGTTTGTACCGGGAAGGGCGGCGGGCTCGGCTGCTGCTCGACGCCGCGCGGGAGGCAGCCGCCGAGGCGGTGGCGTGTCGGCCCGATGAGCTCGTGTTCACGTCGTCCGGGACGCGCGCCGTGCACGACGGGATCGCGGGGGCGCTCGCCGGGCGGCGGCGCGCCGGAAAGCACCTGGTCGTGTCATCTGTCGAACATTCTTCCGTGCTCCATTCGGCCGCGGCACACGAGGCCCTCGGCGGGTCGGTGACACAGGTCGGCGTGGGGCGCGAAGGAGGCGTCTCCGCCGAGGCGTTCCGTGCCGCGCTCCGCGAGGACACCGCGCTGGCCTGCCTGCAGTCCGCCAACCACGAGGTGGGGACCGAGCAGCCGGTGGAGGAGGTGGCCTCGGCGTGCCGGGCGGCCGGGGTGCCGCTGCTCGTCGATGCCGCGCAGTCCCTGGCCTGGGGGCCGGTGCCCGGCGACTGGTCCGTGCTCGTCGGGAGCGCCCATAAGTGGGGCGGCCCGGCCGGGGTCGGCCTGCTCGCCGTACGGAAGGGGACGCGGTTCGCCCCGCAAGGGCCCGCCGACGAGCGGGAGTCGGGGCGGGCCGCCGGCTTCGAGAACATTCCGGGCATCGTGGCCGCGGCCGCGTCGCTGCGGGCCGTGCGGGCGGAGGCCGCCGAGGAGGCGGCGCGGCTCAAGGAGTTGACGGAGCGGATCCGGACCCGGGTGCCCGAGCTGGTGCCGGACGTGGAGGTCGTCGGGGATCCGGTGCGCCGGCTGCCGCACCTGGTGACGTTCTCCTGTCTGTACGTCGACGGGGAGAGCCTGCTGCACGGGCTCGACCGCGCCGGCTTCTCCGTGTCATCCGGTTCGTCGTGCACGAGCAGCACCCTGACGCCCAGCCATGTGCTGCGCGCGATGGGCGTGGTGAGCGAGGGGAACGTACGGGTGTCGCTGCCCATGGGCGTGGAGGCCGACGAGGTCGAGCGCTTCCTCGACGTGCTGCCGGGTGTCGTGGGCGAGGTACGGGAGAAGCTGGGCGCGCCGGTCGCGGGCGCGGGGGGCACGGAGGAGTCGGTGACCGTCGACGCGCTGGGCCTGACGTGCCCCCAGCCGGTGATCGAGCTGGGCCGGGCCATCACCGGCGTACGTGTGGGCGGCACCGTCACCGTCCTCGCCGACGACGAGGTGGCCGCGATCGACATCCCCGCCTGGTGCCACACGCAGGGCCACGAATACGTGGGAGTAGAACCACGTCCCGATGGGGGCGCCACATACGTAGTGCGCAAGAACGGGTAACCGAGGGGCGCGGGGAACTGCGCAAAACCCAGCCACAAAGAAGCCGCGGCCGCGCCGCTCATCGAAAGAGCAGCCACGGCCGCGGCCTGCACCGGGGCGCGCCTCAGCCCAGGTGCCCCTCCACCTCCAAAGCGGCAGCGTCCCCGTACTGCTTACGGAACCGGTCCATGAACGGCGCCCGCCGCAGCTCGTACTCCTGCGTACCGAGCGTCTCGATGACCAGCGTCGCGAGCATGCACCCGACCTGCGCCGCACGCTCGTGCGAGACGCCCCAGGCGAGGCCGGACAGGAAGCCCGCGCGGAACGCGTCGCCGACACCGGTCGGGTCGACCTTGGCCTCCTCCTCCGGGACGCCGACCTCGAGCGGTTCCTCGCCGGACTTCTCGATGCGCACACCGCGCGCGCCGAGCGTGGTGACGCGGTGGCCGACCTTGCCGAGGATCTCGGCGTCGGTCCAGCCGGTCTTGGACTCGATGAGGCCCTTCTCGTACTCGTTGGAGAAGAGGTACGTGGCGCCTTCGAGGAGCGTCCGGATCTCCTCGCCGTCCATGCGCGCGATCTGCTGCGAGAAGTCGGCGGCGAACGGGATCGACCGGCTTCGGCACTCCTCCGTGTGACGGAGCATCGCCTCCGGGTCGTCCGCGCCGATGAGGACGAGGTCGAGGCCGTCGACCCGGTCCGCGACGGTCTTCAGCTCGATGAGCCGCGCCTCGCTCATGGCCCCCGTGTAGAAGGAGCCGATCTGGTTGTGGTCGGCGTCCGTGGTGCACACGAAGCGGGCCGTCTGCAGGGTCTCGGAGATCCGGACGGACTCCGTGTCCACGCCATGGCGGTCGAGCCACGCGCGGTAGTCCTCGAAGTCCGAGCCGGCGGCGCCGACCAGGATCGGGCCCGTGCCGAGCTGCCCCATTCCGAAGGCGATGTTGGGACCGACACCTCCACGGCGTACGTCGAGGGCGTCGACGAGGAAGGAGAGGGAGACCGTGTGCAACTGGTCCGCGACGAGCTGGTCGGCGAAACGGCCGGGGAAGGTCATCAGGTGGTCGGTGGCGATGGAGCCGGTGACTGCGATTCGCACGGCGTGAGATCGCTTCCTGCGAGGGGAGGGATTGACGCTTCACGCTACCCGCTCGGAGCGCGCGGGCTGAAGTATGCAAAATGCCTGATAGCGGCTCTTTCTTCGGATGTCACCTCAGGGCTACCGTGCCGTCATGACCTACGACGTGTCAGTCATGACCGAGGACGGGCTCGCGGCGTTGCGCGGCGACTGCGTCCGGATGCTTCCGCACTGGGTGACTACGCCCGCGCCGTGGGAGGTTGAGCGGCACGGCCCCGCACCCAGGCCCGCGGGGATCCACGGGGTCGTCGTGCCCGAGTCGTCCGCGCGGCTGATCGACTCCATGGCCGGTTTCGGCGACTGACGGTTTCCGGAAGGGAACCGCACGTCCGCGCGCCCCGTCCCATCGGTGTCCCGGTGAGCAACCGGTGTCCCCGGTGAGAAGGAGCGATGCGGTGAGCGGCGAAGAGCGGACGCGGGACCGGCTCCGGCGACGGCGCACGGCGGCTGTCGTGTCGGTCGCGGCGGCCGTCCTCCTGGCCGGTGGCGGCGGCGCGTATCTGACGGCGAACGCGATGGGCGGGTCCGACGACGAGGGCCGGGGCCGGACCGGCGGCCCCGGTGCGGGCACTCCCCCGCCGCTCGCCCTGGACGGCTACTCGGACGCCTCCCCCTCTTCCGGCACGGCGCCGCCCGGCATCGCGCCCGGCGAGCCCGACCCGAACGGCACCCGTTACAAGGCGACCGGCGACCTCCCGGCGGGCCCCGGGAAGGCGCCCGCCTACCGGACCCGCGGCGAGGTGAGCGCCGCCGAGGCCGGCGCGCTCGCCGAGGCCCTCGACGTACAGGGGAAGCCGCAGCGGTCCGGTGATGCCTGGAAGGTGGGTCCTGCCAAGGACGGTTCGGGTCCCTCGTTGCAGGTGGGCCTGGAGGCGCCGGGGACCTGGACGTACTCCAGGTACGCGCCGTCCACCGGCGGCAAGTGCGCCGGCGGGACGAAGTGCGCGGATCCGACGGGCGGGGGCGGCGCCGAGGACGCGGTGAGCGAGGCCGCCGCGAAGCGGGCCGCCGCGCCGGTCCTGAAGGCCCTCGGCCAGGACGACGCCAAGCTGGATGCCGGGCAACTCATGGGCGCCACCCGCGTGGTGAACGCCGACCCTGCGGTCGGCGGGCTGCCGACGTACGGCTGGTCGACCGGGATCCAGGTCGGCTCGGACGGTCAAGTGGTGGGCGGCAGCGGCCGGTTGAAGGCTCCGGCCAAGGGCGACACGTACCCGACGGTGGGGGCGCGCGAAGCACTTGAGCGGATGAACGGGGCGGCGGCCGGGGGCCGGGTCTCCATCGGCGGGTGCGCGAGTCCGGTGCCGCTGGGCGAAGGCAAGAACGAGGACTGCGCGTCCGCGCCGCCGAAGCCGTCGACGGTCGACGTCACCGATGCGACGTTCGGGCTCGCCGCACACACCGTCGAGGGGCGGCAGGCGCTGGTGCCTTCGTGGCTGTTCGAGGTGCGGCCCACCGGGTCGGACGCCGCGTTCACGGTGACGTATCCGGCGGTGGAGCCCAAGTACCTTGCGGCGCCGCGGAGTTCGAAGCCGTTCCCCTCGGAGCCCTCCGCCCCCTCCGGGAAGGCGGGCGGCGACACCCGCGCCGTGCACGTCCAGGGCTACAGCGCCAAGGGCAGGACCCTGACCCTGCACTTCACGGGCGGCGTGTGCGCGAAGTACGCGGCGTCGGCGGAGGAGTCCGGGGGCCGGGTGAGCGTCAAGGTCACCGAGACAAAGAAGAAGGGCACCGTCTGCGTCCAGATGGCGAAGTTCTATACGTTGCCGGTGACGCTGGACGCGCCGCTGGGTGAGCGGAAGGTGGCGGCGGCGGCCGGCGGAGCCGCCGTGCCGCACGCGCAGAAGAACGCTCCCGGCGGGGTCGAGCCCGCGCCCCGCGGCTGAGCGCCCGGAGCAATGCCGAAGGGGCGGCCCCAGTGGGGCCGCCCCTTCGCGCTTTACAGCTGTACGGCTTAGCTGAACGAGTCGCCACAGGCGCAGGAGCCCGTCGCGTTCGGGTTGTCGATCGTGAAGCCCTGCTTCTCGATGGTGTCGACGAAGTCGATGGAGGCGCCGCCCAGGTACGGGGCCGACATGCGGTCGGTGACGACCTTCACGCCACCGAAGTCCTTGACGACGTCACCGTCGAGCGAGCGCTCGTCGAAGAAGAGCTGGTAGCGCAGGCCGGAGCAGCCGCCGGGCTGAACCGCCACACGCAGGGCCAGGTCGTCACGGCCTTCCTGGTCGAGCAGCGCCTTGACCTTCGATGCCGCTTCGTCGCTGAGCTGGATGCCGTCGCTGACGGTGGTGGTCTCGTCCGATACGGACATCTACATCTCTCCCGGGTTGTTCGGAGACTGCTTGCCGACCATTGCAACCGGCAAAGGCCCGGATCCATTCCGGGTTTCGCACTTCTTCTCTTCATGCTCGCACACCGCGCAAGGGCGGGGCACGGCGTGGGCCCGGCGGATTGCGTCACATCGACGACATTGCCGTCGTCAAACTGACGTGAAGCACGTATGATAGATAACGTCAAATCGACGAAAAGTCGAGCAGAGCGAAGAAAGGGTGCGTGACGTGACCACGGCCCAGTCCCCCCAGGCCCCCGTTGACCTGGACGTTTCTCCCACGCCTCTGGCGCTCCTGCTGCTCGGCCGCGAGGCCGACCCGCGCAGCGAGCGCGGTGTGGAGTGCCCCGGCGACCTGCCCTCGCCGTCCGACCCGGACCTGGTGGAGCGGGCGCGCGCGGCCAAGGAAAGGCTCGGAGACAAGGTGTTCGTGCTCGGACACCACTACCAGCGCGACGAGGTCATCCAGTTCGCCGACGTCACCGGGGACTCCTTCAAGCTGGCCCGGGACGCGGCGGCCCGGCCCGAGGCCGAGTACATCGTGTTCTGCGGTGTGCATTTCATGGCCGAGTCGGCCGACATCCTGACCGGGGACGACCAGAAGGTGGTCCTGCCGGACCTCGCCGCCGGCTGCTCCATGGCGGACATGGCGACGGCCGAGCAGGTCGCCGAGTGCTGGGACGCGCTGACCGAGGCCGGCATCGCCGACTCCGTGATCCCCGTCTCGTACATGAACTCCTCCGCGGACATCAAGGCGTTCACGGGCAAGCACGGCGGCACGATCTGTACGTCCAGCAATGCCGAGCGGGCGTTGAACTGGGCGTTCGAGCAGGGCACCCCCGGGCCGACCCAGGTCCTCTTCCTGCCCGACCAGCACCTCGGGCGGAACACCGCGGTGCGCGACCTCGGCATGTCGCTCGACGACTGCGTCGTCTACAACCCGCACAAGCCGAACGGCGGCCTGAGCGTCGAGGAGCTGCGGGCCGCGAAGATGATCCTGTGGCGCGGGCACTGCTCCGTGCACGGGCGCTTCTCGCTGGAGTCGGTGGAGGACGTGCGGGCGCGCATACCCGGCGTCAATGTCCTCGTGCACCCCGAGTGCAAGAACGAGGTCGTGGCCGCGGCGGACCACGTCGGGTCGACGGAGTACATCATCAAGGCGCTGGAAGCGGCGCCCGCCGGGTCGAAGTGGGCGATCGGCACGGAGCTGAACCTTGTACGCCGGCTCGCGAACCGGTTCGCCGCCGAGGACAAGGAGATCGTCTTCCTCGACAAGACGGTCTGCTTCTGCTCGACCATGAACCGGATCGACCTTCCGCACCTGGTCTGGACGCTGGAGTCCTTGGCGGACGGGCAGTTGGTCAACCGGATCGAGGTCGACCGCGAAACCGAACGATTCGCGAGGCTCGCCCTCGAGCGAATGCTGGCGCTGCCGTAGCCGCCTTGGGCGGGTGGGCCAATCAAGCCCCTGCGGCGATTGAGCAGCGGGGTCCGGGGCGGAGCCCCGAGACGTCAAGCCCCTCCGGCGTTGCGGCCTCGGGGCTCTGCCCCGGACCCCGCGCCTC
>NZ_JBSFVM010000064.1:0-9466 GCF_053592315.1 Streptomyces sp. NPDC002754 | reverse complement strand
CCGGGGGTGTCGGTGTTCGTGCTGGATGCTGCGTTGCGTCCGGTGCCGGTGGGTGTGGCGGGGGAGATGTATGTCGCGGGTACGGGAGTCGCGCGTGGCTATGTGGGTCGGCCCGGTCTGACGGGTGAGCGGTTCGTGGCCTGCCCGTTCGGTTCTGCCGGTGAGCGGATGTACCGGACGGGCGATGTGGCGCGGTGGACGGACGAGGGACAGTTGGTGTTCGTCGGGCGGTCCGACGAGCAGGTGAAGGTGCGTGGGTTCCGGATCGAGCCGGGCGAGATCGAGGCTGTCCTGGAAGCGCACGCGGGGGTGGCGCAGTCCGCGGTGCTGGCGCGGGAGGACGTTCCGGGCGACAAGCGCCTGGTGGCGTACGTGGTGCCTGCCGACAGCGGGATCGGTGTCGATGTCGGTGATCTGCGGGAGTTCGCGGTGTCGCGGTTGCCGGAGTACATGGTGCCGGCGGCGTTTGTGACGCTGGGCGAGTTGCCGTTGACGGTGAACGGGAAGCTGGACCGTAAGGCGCTTCCGGCACCCGAGTATGTCGCGGGTGGTGGCCGGGGTCCGGCGACGGTGCAGGAGGAGATCCTGTGCGGGGTGTTCGCCGATGTGCTGGGTGTGGAGTCGGTGGGCGTCGAGGACGACTTTTTCGGGCTGGGTGGGCATTCGCTGTTGGCGGTGCGGTTGGTCTCGCGGATTCGGGTCGTGTTGGGGGTGGAGGTCGAGGTTCGGGCGTTGTTCGAGGCGCCGACGGTGGCCGCTCTCGCCGACCGTCTGGCCGCTGGGACGGGGGTGGCTCGGACGCCGTTGCGGGCTGCGGAGACGCGTCCGGAGCGGGTGCCGTTGTCGTTCGCGCAGCAACGGCTGTGGTTCCTCGGCCAGTTGGAGGGGCCGAGCCCGGCTTACAACATCCCCCTGGCTGTGCCGTTGACCGGCGAGGTGGATGTCACCGCGTTGAACGACGCGCTGCGAGACGTGATCGGGCGCCACGAGACGCTGCGCACGGTGTTCCCGGCCGTGGAGGGTGAGCCGTACCAGCGGATCCTCGACGCGCGAGAGCTCCAGTGGCGACTCGAAGTGCGCAGCGTGGAGGCCGACGAGCTGGGCGCTGCCGTCAGCCACGCGTCGCAGTACGCGTTTGATCTGGCGGCGGAGGTGCCGATTCGGGCGTGGCTGTTCGAGGCCGGGCCGGATGAGCAGGTACTCGTGGTGGTGGTGCATCACATCGCCGGCGACGCGTGGTCGATGGGCGCGCTGCGGCGTGATGTCTCGAAGGCGTACGCGGCTCGCCTGCGGGGGGACGCTCCGGTGTTCGCGGCGTTGCCGGTGCAGTACGCGGATTACGCGTTGTGGCAGCGGGAGTTGCTGGGTGCGGAGTCCGACCCGGGGAGTGTGCTGTCGCAGCAGGTGGGGTACTGGCGGCGGGAGTTGGCCGGGGTGCCGGAGGAGTTGACGTTGCCCTCGGATCGGGCGCGTCCTGCGGTGGCGAGCCATGTGGGGCGTCGGGTGCCGTTGCGGGTGTCGGCCGAGGTGCATCAGCGGGTGGTGGAGCTGGCGCGCGCCGAGGGCGTGACGGTCTTCATGGTCCTTCAGGCGGCCCTGGCGGTCACTCTTTCCCGTCTTGGTGCGGGGACGGATGTTCCGGTGGGGTCGACGGTTGCCGGGCGTACGGACGAGGCGCTGGACGACCTGGTCGGGTTCTTCGCGAACACGCTGGTGGTACGGGCGGATCTGTCGGGTGATCCGGAGTTCCGTGAGGTGCTGGGGCGGGTGCGGGAGGCGAGCCTGGGCGCGTTCGCACATCAGGACGTGCCCTTCGAGCGGCTGGTGGAGGAACTGGCACCGGAGCGCTCGCTGTCCCGACACCCGCTGTTCCAGGTCATGCTCACCCTGCACAACGTCGAGCCCGGGGGAGGCGGATCGCAGAGCCTGGATCGGTCGACCACCAACTCGGCGAAGTTCGACCTCGATGTGTCGTTGTCGGAGGTGTTGGACGAGGAGGGGCGTCCGGCCGGGTTGCGGGGTGGCCTGACCGTGTCGGCGGATCTGTTCGAGGCGGAGACCGCTGAACGGTTGGTGGGCTGGTTCGGCCGCGTGTTGGAGTCGGTGACCGCGGCGCCCGATGTCCGGTTGCATGCGGTGGATGTGCTGGATGGCGACGAGCGTGCCCAGCTGCGGCAGTGGAATGACACTGACACGGCCTCGGGTGTGGCTGGTTCGTCGGTGGTGGAGTTGTTCGAGGAGTGGGTGGCTGCGGCTCCGGGTGTGGTGGCGGTGGTGTCGGACGGTGTTGAGGTGTCGTACGGCGAGTTGGATGTGTGGGCGAATCGGTTGGCGCATTGGTTGCGTGGTCGGGGTGTGGGTGCGGAGTCGGTGGTGGGGCTTCGGCTCCGGCGTGGTGCGGAGATGATCGCCGGGATTCTTGGTGTGTGGAAGGCGGGGGCGGCGTACGTCCCGGTGGATGCTGAACTGCCGGTCGAGCGTGTGGAGTTCATGCTTGCGGATGCCGGTGTGGGTGTGGTGGTGGACGCGGGCGTCCTCGACGGGTTGGGGGAGTACCCGGATACCGCGCCCGGTGTGCGGCTGGTTCTGTCGGGGTTGGCGTATGTGATCTATACGTCGGGTTCGACGGGGCGTCCGAAGGGTGTGGCGGTCTCGCATGGTTCGTTGGTGAATCTGGTGTCGGTGTTCGGGCCGGTGATGGGTGCGGGTCCGGGTGTGGGTGTGTTGCAGTTCGCGTCGTTCAGTTTCGATGCGTCGGTGTTGGATGTGGCGGTGGCGTTGTCGTCGGGTGCGACGTTGTGGGTGGCGTCGGAGGAGCAGAGGGCAGAGCCGCGGCGGCTGGCGGAGTTGACCGGGGTGCGGGCGGCGAGTGTGGTGCCGTCTCTGCTCGGGGTGTTGGATCCGGAGGATCTGTCGCAGGTGGAGACCCTGCTGGTGGGTGCCGAGGCGATTGGTGAGTCGGTGGCGCGGGCGTGGTCGGTGGGGCGCCGGTTGGTGAACACGTATGGGCCGACCGAGGCGACGGTGATGGTGGCTGCCGAGGTGGTCGACGCGGATCGGCAAGGCCCGGTGCCGTTCGGCCGGCCGATCGCCAATACCCGTCTGTATGCGCTGGACGAGACGTTGCAGCCGGTGCCGGTGGGTGTTGCGGGTGAGCTGTACGTGGCGGGTGCCGGTCTGGCGCGCGGCTATGTGGGCCGGCCCGGTCTGACGGGTGAGCGGTTCGTGGCGTGCCCGTTCGGTTCCGGCGGTGAGCGGATGTACCGGACCGGAGATCTGGCCAAATGGACCGTGGACGGGCAACTAATGTTCGCCGGCCGGGCCGATGAGCAGGTGAAGGTGCGCGGGTTCCGGATCGAGCCGGGTGAGATCGTGGCCGTGCTGGAAGCCTGTGCCGAGGTGGCGCAGGCCGCGGTGATCGCCCGTGAGGACATGCCCGGCGACAAGCGCCTGGTCGCGTATGTGGTGCCTGCCGACGGCGAGACCGGTGTCGATGTCAGCGTGCTGCGGGACGTGGTGGCGTCGCGGCTGCCGGAGTACATGGTCCCGGCCGCGTTCGTCACGCTGGACGAGCTGCCGCTGACCGCCAACGGCAAGCTCGACCGCAAGGTCCTTCCGGTGCCGGAGTATGCCGCGAGTGGCGGCCGGGGTCCGGCGACCGTACAGGAGGAGATCCTCTGCGCGGCCTTTGCCGACGTGCTGGGTGTGGAGTCGGTTGGGGTCGAGGACGACTTCTTCCGGCTGGGTGGGCATTCGCTGTTGGCGGTGCGGTTGGTCTCGCGGATTCGGGTCGTGTTGGGGGTGGAGGTCGAGGTTCGGGCGTTGTTCGAGGCGCCGACGGTGGCCGCGCTCGCCGACCGCCTGGACGCTGGGACGGGGGTGGCTCGTACGCCGTTGCGGGCTGCGGAGACGCGTCCGGAGCGGGTGCCGTTGTCGTTCGCGCAGCAACGGCTTTGGTTCCTGGCCCAGTTGGAGGGGCCGAGTTCGACGTACAACATCTCGATGCCGGTCAGGGTCAGTGGCGTGGACACCGCGGTGCTGGACGCGGCACTTCGGGATGTGCTCGGTCGGCACGAGTCGCTGCGTACGGTGTTCCCCGTTGTCGAAGGCGAGCCCTACCAGCGCATCCTTGACCCGGCGGAACTCGACTGGTCGCTGCGGGTCACCCACGTGGAGACCGGTGAACTGGACGCGGCCGTGCGGCAGGCCACGCAGCACACGTTTGATCTGTCGGCGGAGCTGCCGATCCGGGCGTGGCTGTTCGAGGCCGGCCCGGAGGACCAAGTGCTCGTGGTCGTGACGCACCACATAGCCAGCGACGGCTGGTCGCGCGGCGCGCTGGCACGGGACGTGTCGATCGCGTACGCGGCGCGGCTGCGTGGCGAGGCGCCGGTGTTCGCGGCGTTGCCGGTGCAGTACGCGGATTATGCGTTGTGGCAGCGGGAGTTGCTCGGGGAGGAGTCGGACCCGGACAGCCTGTTGTCCGAGCAAGTCGGCTATTGGCGGCAGGAGTTGGCCGGAGCGCCGGAAGAACTGGTGCTGCCCGTGGATCGGGCGCGTCCTGCGGTGTCCGGTCATGTGGGACATCGGGTGCCGTTGCGGGTGCCGGTCGAGGTGCATCAGCGGGTGGTGGAGCTGGCGCGGGCCGAGGGTGTGACGGTGTTCATGGTCCTTCAGGCGGCGTTGGCGGTGACGCTGTCACGGCTCGGTGCGGGGACCGATGTGCCGATCGGGTCCGCGATCGCGGGACGTACGGATGAGGCGCTGGACGATCTCGTCGGATTCTTTGTGAACACGTTGGTGGTGCGGACGGATCTGTCGGGTGATCCGGAGTTCCGTGAGGTGCTGGGGCGGGTGCGGGAGGCGGACCTGGGCGCGCTGGCGCATCAGGATGTGCCGTTCGAGCGGCTGGTGGAGGAGCTGGCGCCGGAGCGTTCGCTGACCCGGCACCCGCTGTTCCAGGTGATGCTCACCGTGCAGAACATGGAGAGCGCCTCCCTGGAACTGCCCGGGGTCGGCACGGGTGTCGACGAGATGACGGCAGGCGGTGTGGCCACCGTTTCGGCGAGGTTCGACCTCGATGTGTCGTTGTCGGAGGTGTTGGACGAGGAGGGGCGTCCGGCCGGGTTGCGGGGTGGCCTGACCGCGTCGGCGGATCTGTTCGAGGCGGAGACCGCTGAACGGTTGGTGGGCTGGTTCGGCCGGGTGTTGGAGTCGGTGGCCGCGGCGCCTGATGTCCGTCTGCATGCGGTGGATGCGCTGGGTGCCGATGAGCGCGATCGGGTTCTCACCGAGTGGAATGACACCGCGGTCGAGGTGGATGGGAGGACGATTCCGGCCCAGTTCGAGGAGTGGGCGGCTGCGGCTCCGGATGCGGTCGCGGTGACCGTGGACGGCGTTGAGGTGTCGTACGGCGAGTTGGATGTGTGGGCGAATCGGTTGGCGCATTGGTTGCGTGGCCGGGGTGTGGGTGCGGAGTCGGTGGTGGGGCTTCGTCTGCCGCGTGGTGTGGAGATGGTTGCCGGGATTCTTGGTGTGTGGAAGGCGGGGGCGGCGTATGTCCCGGTGGATGCTGAACTGCCGGTCGAGCGTGTGGAGTTCATGCTGGCGGATGCCGGTGTGGGTGTGGTGGTGGACGCGGGCGTCCTCGACGGGTTGGGGGAGTACCCGGATACCGCGCCCGGTGTGCGGCTGGTTCCGTCGGGGTTGGCGTATGTGATCTATACGTCGGGGTCGACGGGGCGGCCGAAGGGTGTGGCGGTCTCGCATGGGTCGTTGGTGAATCTGGTGTCGGTGTTCGGGCCGGTGATGGGTGCGGGTCCGGGTGTGGGTGTGTTGCAGTTCGCGTCGTTCAGTTTCGATGCGTCGGTGTTGGATGTGGCGGTGGCGTTGTCGTCGGGTGCGACGTTGTGGGTGGCGTCGGAGGAGCAGCGGGAGGAGCCGCGGCGGCTGGCGGAGTTGACCGGGGTGCGGGCGGCGAGTGTGGTGCCGTCTCTGCTCGGGGTGTTGGAGCCGGAGGATCTGTCGCAGGTGGAGACCCTGCTGGTGGGTGCCGAGGCGATTGGTGAGTCGGCGGCGCGGGCGTGGTCTGCGGGGCGCCGGTTGGTGAACACGTATGGGCCGACCGAGGCGACGGTGATGGTGGCTGCCGAGGTGGTGGACGCGGATCGGCAAGGCCCGGTGCCGTTCGGCCGGCCGATCGCCAACACGCGGCTGTATGCGCTGGACGAGACGTTGCAGCCGGTGCCGGTGGGTGTTGCGGGTGAGCTGTACGTGGCGGGTGCCGGTCTGGCGCGTGGCTATGTGGGTCGGCCCGGTCTGACGGGTGAGCGGTTCGTGGCCTGCCCGTTCGGTTCTGCCGGTGAGCGGATGTACCGGACCGGGGACCTGGCGAAGTGGACGGACGACGGCCAGCTCGTCTTCGCTGGGAGGGCCGACGAGCAGGTGAAGGTGCGCGGCTTCCGCATCGAGCCGGGCGAGATCGAGTCCGTGCTGATGTCGCAGCCGAACGTCGGACAGGCCGCGGTGGTCGCGCGTGAGGACGCTCCGGGCGACAAGCGCCTGGTCGCCTACGTGGTGGCCGCGGACGCAGGGCTCGACACGGATGCCCTGCGGGACGTGGTGGCGTCGCGGCTGCCGGAGTACATGGTCCCGGCCGCGTTCGTCATGCTGGACGAGTTGCCGCTGACCGCCAACGGCAAGCTCGACCGGAAGGTCCTGCCCGCGCCGGAATACACCACCGGGGCCGGCCGGGCCCCGGTCACCGTGCAGGAGGAGATCCTCTGCGCGGTCTTCGCCGACGTCCTGGGCCTCGAGTCCGTCCGCGTCGACGACAACTTCTTCCAGCTCGGCGGGCATTCGCTGTTGGCGGTGTCATTGGTGGAGCGGCTGCGGGCCCGTGGTGTGTCGGTGTCAGTGCGGGCGCTGTTCGAGGCGTCGACGCCGGCCGGGCTGGCCAGGGCTACGGGCGTCGGATCAGTGGACGTACCCGAGAACCTGATACCGGCGGATGCGGAGCGGATTACGCCGGAGATGTTGCCGCTGGTGGAGTTGTCGCAGGCGGAGATCGATCGGGTGGTCGCGGCGGTCGAGGGTGGAGCGGGGAATGTCGCGGACGTCTATCCGTTGGCGCCGTTGCAGGAGGGCATGTTCTTCCACCACCTCATGGCGGGTGAGGGCGGCGACGTCTATCTGACGGCGCGTGTCGTGGAATTCGACTCCCGGGCCCGGCTTGAGACGTTCACCGGCGCGCTGCAGCAGGTGATGGACCGGCACGACATCTATCGCACGGGTGTGGTGTGGGAGGGCCTGCGTGAGCCGGTGCAGGTGGTGTGGCGGCAGGCTCAACTGCCGTTCGTAGAGCACGAGATTGACGGCGGGTCTGCGAATCCGGCGGATGCCCTGCTGGCCGTAGTCGGGTCGGTGATGGATCTGGGGCGTGCGCCGTTGATGGATGTGCATGCGGCGGAGGTGTCCGGGGGTCGGTGGCTGGCTGTGGTGCGGATGCATCACCTGCTCCAGGATCACCTGGGCATGGACGTGCTGTTGCAGGAGTTGCGGGCGGTGCTGACCGGGCAGGCGGAGCGGCTGGCGCCGGCGATGCCGTTCCGGAACTTCGTGGCGCAGACACGTGCGGTGTCCCGGGTCGAGCACGAGCGGTACTTCGCCGAGCTGCTCGGTGACGTGACCGAGCCGACCGCCCCGTACGGGGTGCTCGACGTACGCGGCGACGGCAGCACGACCTCCGAGGCAGTCGTGCCCATCGCGGCCGATGTCACCGACGGACTGCGGCGCGTGGCACGGGAGTTGGGGGTCAGTACGGCGACAGTCCTGCATGTGACGTGGGCGCGCGTGCTGTCGGCCTTGTCGGGCCACGGAGACGTGGTGTTCGGCACGGTGCTGTTCGGCCGGATGAACGCCGGCGAGGGCGCCGACCGGGTGCTCGGCCCGTTCATCAACACGCTGCCGGTACGCGTGGGGACCAGCCGGGTGGGCGTACGTGCGGCGGTTGAGGGGATGCGGGACCAGCTGGCGGGGCTGCTGGAGCACGAGCACGCGCCGTTGGCCGTGGCACAGCAGGCGAGTGGTGTCGCGGCCAATACGCCGCTGTTCACCTCACTGTTCAACTACCGGCACATCACCGGTGCCGGCGAGAGCCCGACCGGCACGGAGCTGGATCAGCGTAGGCCTGTTGAGGGCATCCAAACTGTGTTCGCCGAGGAGCGGAACAACTACCCCGTGACCGTGTCGGTCAACGACCGGGGCGCCGCTGGGATGAGCGTGAGTCTGGCGACTGCCGAGGGCATCGACCCTGCGGGCGTCGGTCATTCGGTGATTGTTGCGCTGGCGAACGTGGTCGACGCGCTGACGACCGCGCTCGACGGCGGCCCGGACATGCAACTGGCCTCGGTGGACATCCTCGGCCCGGGTGAGCGGGATCGGCTCCTGGTGGAGTGGAATGACACGGGCACGGGCACGGACACTGACGCGGCGTCGGGTGTGGCTGGTTCGTCGGTGGTGGGGTTGTTCGAGGAGTGGGTGGCTGCGGCTCCGGGTGTGGTGGCGGTGGTGTCGGACGGTGTTGAGGTGTCGTACGGCGAGTTGGATGTGTGGGCGAATCGGTTGGCGCATTGGTTGCGTGGTCGGGGTGTGGGTGCGGAGTCGGTGGTGGGTCTTCGTCTCCGGCGTGACGCGGAGATGGTTGCCGGGATTCTTGGTGTGTGGAAGGCGGGGGCGGCGTACGTCCCGGTGGATGCTGAACTGCCGGTCGAGCGTGTGGAGTTCATGCTGGCGGATGCCGGTGTGGGTGTGGTGGTGGACGCGGGCGTCCTCGACGGGTTGGGGGAGTACCCGGATTCCGCGCCCGGTGTGCGGCTGGTTCCGTCGGGGTTGGCGTATGTGATCTATACGTCGGGTTCGACGGGGCGGCCGAAGGGTGTGGCGGTCTCGCATGGGTCGTTGGTGAATCTGGTGTCGGTGTTCGGGCCGGTGATGGGTGCGGGTCCGGGTGTGGGTGTGTTGCAGTTCGCGTCGTTCAGTTTCGATGCGTCGGTGTTGGATGTGGCGGTGGCGTTGTCGTCGGGTGCGACGTTGTGGGTGGCGTCGGAGGAGCAGCGGGCAGAGCCGCGGCGGCTGGCGGAGTTGACCGGGGTACGGGCGGCGAGTGTGGTGCCGTCGCTGCTGGAGGTGTTGGAGCCGGGGGATCTGTCGCGGGTTGAGGCGATGGTGGTGGGTGCCGAGGCGGTGAGTGAGTCGGTGGCGCGGGCGTGGTCGGTGGGGCGTCGGTTGGTGCATGCGTATGGGCCGACCGAGGCGACGGTGATCGTGGCGATTGGTGCGGTGGATGGTGGTCGTCCGGGGCAGGTGCCGTTTGGCCGGCCGGTCGCGAATAGCCGTGTGTATGTGCTGGATGAGGCGTTGCAGCCGGTGCCGGTGGGTGTTGCGGGTGAGGTGTATGTGGCGGGTG
>NZ_JBSFVM010000063.1:0-9468 GCF_053592315.1 Streptomyces sp. NPDC002754 | reverse complement strand
TTTCCAGCCCCGCCGGCGTTTGAGGCGCGGGGTCCGGGGCAGAGCCCCGATCTTTCCAGCCCCGCCGGCGTTTGAGGCGCGGGGTCCGGGGCGGAGCCCCGTGGCCTCGGGACGGGAGGCCGCTCCGGGCGGAGCCCCGTGGCGTGAGAACGGTCGGCCGGGGCAGTCGGCCGGGACGGATCCGCGAGGGGCGCGCCCAACTTCCCACCGCCCGCGCCAGCTTGACGCATCACGACCCCGTCACGATCACCCGCTTTACAGCCCTGGCACCCTTGCCGCCCCTCCCTGGCCGGGCGTAGACCAGTGCCCACGGGACAGCGCTCAGTACGCACGTCCAGCGTTCAGGACGAGAACGGGGCAGTGATGGGCAGCACTCGCAGCACTCTTCGCACACCCACCCGCATACGCACCCGCATACGCACCCGCATACGCACCCGCACAGGGACACACACGCTCCGCACCACCCTCGTAGGCATCGCCATCGGTTCCCTCGCGCTCACGCTCACCGCCTGTGGAGGCGACGACGGCGACGGCAAGTCCGGCGGAGACGGCAGCAAGTCACCCGCGTCCTCGCTCAAGCTGCCGAAGCTGAACGGCAAGTCGCTGGAGATCGCCGCCGTGTGGACCGGCGACGAGCAGAAGAACTTCAAGAAGGTGCTCGCGGAGTTCGAGAAGCGGACGGGCGCCAAGGTCACGTTCGTCCCCGCCCAGGACCCGATCATCAACTTCCTCGGCTCGAAGGTGGCCGGCGGCGCCCCGCCGGACATCGCGATGCTGCCGCAGCCCGGCGCCATCAAGCAGGCCGTCGACAAGAAGTGGGCCAAGCCGCTGGGCGCGGACGCCCAGGCGCAGTTGAGCAAGAACTACGCCCAGGGCTGGCAGGACCTCGGCAAGGTCGGCGGCAAGAGCTACGGCGCGTACTACAAGGCGGCCAACAAGTCCCTGGTCTGGTACAACACCAAGGTCTTCGAGAACGCGGCCGCCAAGGAGCCGAAGACCTGGAAGGAACTCCTCGCCACCTCGCAGGCGATCTACGACTCCGGTGTCACGCCGTTCTCCGTCGGCGGGGCCGACGGCTGGCCGCTGACCGACTGGTTCGAGAACATCTATCTGTCGCAGGCGGGTCCCGAGAAGTACGACCAGCTCGCCAAGCACGACATCAAGTGGACCGACCCGTCCGTGAAGGACGCGCTCACCACGCTCGCCGAGCTGTGGGGCAAGAAGGACTTCCTCGCGGGCGGCAACAAGGGCGCCGTGCAGACCGAGTTCACGAAGTCGGTCGAGCAGACCTTCACCGGCGGCGAGCAGCCCAAGGGCGCCATGGTCTACGAGGGCGACTTCGCACAGGTCAACATCCAGCAGACGAAGGCGAAGGTCGGCACGGACGCGAAGGTGTTCCCGTTCCCCGCGGTCGGCTCCGGTGACAAGCCGGTGGTCAGCGGCGGCGACGCGGCCGTCATCCTCAAGGACTCCGAGGCGGCGCAGGCGCTCGTGACGTGGCTGGCGTCCCCCGACGCCGCGACCATCCAGGCCAAGCTGGGCGGCTACCTCTCGCCCAACAAGAACGTGGACCTCGCCTCGTACCCGAACGATGTGCAGCGCGAGATCGCGAAGGCGCTCGTGGGCGCGGGCGACGACTTCCGCTTCGACATGTCGGACCAGATGCCGCAGGCGTTCGGCGGGACGCCCGGCAAGGGCGAGTGGAAGGCGCTCCAGGACTTCCTGATGAACCCCAAGGACATCGCAGGCACCCAGAAGACGCTGGAGGCCGAAGCGGCCAAGGCGTTCAAGGACTGACGCGGCGATGACATCCGCCACGGGCGGCGGCACCCCGGATCCCGGGGCGGCCGCCGCGACGTCACCACGTACCCGTACCCGTACCCGTAAGAGCGTCACCGGCACCCGCAAGTCGGTGGCTGGGCTCTTCCTGCTGCCCGCGCTGATCCTGCTCGGCGCCCTGGTCGTCTACCCGATCGGGTACTCGGTCGTCCGCAGCTTCTTCAACGCGTCGGGCGGCTCGTTCATCGGGTTCGACAACTACGAGACGCTGTTCACGCGCGAGGACACCAAGGCCGCGATCAACAACAACATCTGGTGGGTGGTGCTCGCCCCGACGGTCGCCACGGCGCTCGGCCTGATCTTCGCCGTGCTCACCGAGCGGATCCGCTGGGCCACCGCGTTCAAGCTGGTGGTCTTCATGCCGATGGCCATCTCGATGCTGGCCGCGGGCATCATCTTCCGGCTCGTCTACGACCAGGACCCGGAGAAGGGCGCGGTGAACGCGGTCATGACGGGGGTGCACGACACGTTCGCCGACGCCTCCGCGTTCCCGAAGGCGCATCCGCGGGGCAGCCAGACGCTGACCGGGAAACCGGGCGGCCCGTACCTCACGAAGGAACCGGTCGGTGCCGGAATTCCCGTGCTGCTGCCGCTCGTTGGCGTCGCCGCCGACCAGATGCCCAAGGACGCCAAGCCCGCGAAGGAGTCCGCCACCGGGAAGCCCGGGGTGACCGGCACCGTCTGGCAGGACTTCACGCTCGGCAAGGGCGCGGGCGGCCTCAACAAGATCGATGCGAGCGAGGTCGGCTACCCCGGCATGCGGGTCGAAGCCGTCAGGAACGGCAAGGTGGTGGCGTCCACGACGGCCGCCGCCGACGGCACGTTCACGCTGCCCGCGAAGGCGGACGGCTCCCAACTCCGGCTCCCCGCAGCCAACTTCAAGGAGCCGTACAACGGCGCCGACTGGCTCGGCGACAAGAAGTTCTTCACGATCCACCTCGGCGGATTCGATCTGTACCTCAACATCGTGACGACCTCGATCATGGTCGCGTACGTGTGGATGTGGGCCGGGTTCGCGATGGTGCTCATCGGGGCGGGGCTCGCCGGCATCCCGCGCGAACTCCTGGAGGCGGCCCGCGTGGACGGCGCCTCCGAGTGGCAGGTGTTCCGCCGGGTCACGGTGCCGCTGCTCGCGCCCGTGCTCGCGGTCGTCCTCGTCACGCTGATGATCAACGTACTGAAGATCTTCGACCTGATCTTCATCATCGCGCCGGGATCCTCGCAGGACGACGCCAACGTGCTGGCCCTGCAGCTGTACCGCTCGGCGTTCAGCGAGGACAACGAGGGGCTGGCCAGCGCGATCGCGGTGCTGCTCCTGCTGCTCGTGATCCCGGTGATGTGGTTCAACCTGCGCAGGCTGAGGGCGGAGACACGGCGATGACGACACTCGACGATTCCGTCAAGGCCCCGCGCTCGCTCGCACGCCGGATCGGCGACCTGCTCAGCGGCGGGTTCGTCCAGTTCGTGCTGCTGGTGGTCGGCGCGCTGTGGCTGGTGCCCACGATCGGCCTGCTGTTCTCCTCGCTGCGCTCCCCGGAGGACATGGCGGACAGCGGCTGGTGGACGGTATTCAGCAAGCCGGCGCAGCTGACGTTCGAGAGCTACAGCAGTCTCCTGGAGAACTCGGACATCACGCGTTCCCTGGTCAACACGGCCTTGATCACGGTGCCCGCGACCCTGCTCGTGATCGTGATCGGCTCGCTGGCCGGCTACGCATTCGCGTGGATGGAGTTCCCGGGCCGCGACTGGTGGTTCCTGATCGTGGTCGGGCTGCTCGTGGTGCCCGTGCAGGTCGCGCTCGTGCCGATCGCCCGGCTCTTCGGCGACATCGGCATCTTCGGCTCGATCCTCGGCGTGATCCTCTTCCATGTCGGGTTCGGACTGCCGTTCGCGGTGTTCCTGCTGCGGAACTTCTTCGCGGAGATCCCGCGCGAACTACTGGAGGCGGCCCGCCTGGACGGTGCGGGCGAGGTGCGCGTGTTCGTACGGGTGGTGATGCCGCTCGGCGCCCCCGCGATCGCCTCGCTCGGCATCTTCCAGTTCCTGTGGGTGTGGAACGACATGCTGGTCGCGCTGATCTTCACGGACACCGACAGCCAGCCGATCACGGTCGCGCTGCAGACCCAGGTGCGGCAGTTCGGCAACAACGTCGATGTGCTCGGACCCGGCGCGTTCATCTCGATGGTGATCCCGCTGGCCGTGTTCTTCGCGTTCCAACGCCAGTTCGTGTCCGGCGTGATGGCGGGCGCCGTCAAATAACGCATCCGGGATTTATCGAGCGAGAGGGTCTCCCGTTCTCCTTCCGGCCACCGCCCGGACATCCCGTGCACCTAACCAGAGCTGATGGCCTCCCGGGGCCGGCCGGCGAGCGCGTCGTCCGCCGGCCCCGCACCCACGTCATCCGTACTGGAGCTGACATGCAGCACGAGTCCCACACCGCGCCCGCCGAACTGCCGCGCCCGGCCGCGCTCGACGACGTCAAAGGCTGGTTCCACAACATCGACCAGGTGCTCTTCGACTGGTTCCTGAGCCGGCAGCGCGCACTCGGCCAGGGCGGGGATCTCCTCGAACTCGGCGTCTACCTGGGCAAGAGCGCCATCTTCATGGGGCAGTACCTGGAGGAGAAGGAGACCTTCACCGTCTGCGACCTGTTCGACTCACCCGCCGACGACAAGGCGAACGACAAGGAGATGAACAAGTCCTACAGCACCCTCACGCGTACCGCCTTCGAGGCCAACTACCAGGCGTTCCATGACGAGTTGCCCGAGGTGGTGCAGGGGCCCTCGCACGTGATCACGTCCTTGGTCGCCCCCGGCAGCTGCCGGTTCGTGCATGTCGACGCCTCGCATCTGTACGAGCACGTGCACGGCGACATCGAGGCGTCCCGCGAACTCCTCGGCGAGAACGGCATCGTCGTGCTCGACGACTTCCGCGCCGAGCACTGTCCGGGCGTCGCGGCCGCGACGTGGGGCGCCGTCGCCACGACAGGACTCAAGCCGCTGTGCATCACGGCGACCAAGTTCTACGGGACGTGGGGCGCGTTCGAGCCGGTGCGCACCGAGCTGGGCGCGATGCTCGCGGGGCGCGACGACTTCTGGCACGGCGCGGAGGAGGTCGCCGGGCACTCGATGATCCGCATCGACGGCCGGAAGGCGAAGCGCCCGGCCCAGCCGGTGTCGCGCCACGAGCCGACCGCGTCGCCCGTGCCCACGCAGTCCCCGCGCTCGAAGGGCCTGCTGCGCTCGCTGCTGGGCCGCTGACGCCCGAGCCCCGCCTTTCGTGAACCCGGGGGTCCTCACCCGCACGGCCCACGAAAGGCGGAGCGGTCGGCTCCGGCGGGGCACGCATTCCCCATGCCGTACATGACGACGACCTCCGCACTCGTCCGGGGAACGGCGCGCGGCGCGACGGCGCTGCGCGGCGGCCGGTTCTGGCGCCCGACCCCGTTCTTCGTCTTCGGCGGCCTGTGCTGGCTGCTGCTGACGCTCGCGTACTGGTGGGTGCCGATGGCCTACGACTACGGGCTGCACGCGGCGGTGATCGAACGCCTGAAGGTCAGCCTGCTCCACCCGCGCCACCCACTGGTCGACCTGCCGGGCGCGGGCAGCTGGTACGTCTCCTCCCCATACGCGATGGTGGAGGGCGCCTTCGCGCGGGCGACGGGTCTGACGGGCTGGGAGGTCATGAAGCTCGCGGGCCCCGCCAATCTGCTGGTCCTGCTGACGGGCCTGCACCGCTTCGTCCGGGCGCTCACCACTCGCCAATGGGCCCCGGTCATCGCCCTGTTGACGCTCACACTTCTCTGGGGCGCGAGCACGGACTGGAGCACCGAACCGCTCGCACTGCGCTCGCTGACGATCGACCTCGGCTACCCGTCGACGTTCGCGATCGGTCTCGCGTTCTGGGTGTGGGCGGGCGCGTGGCGGCTGCGGCGGGAGGGGGCGCGCTGGGCCGTGGCGGGGGTCGCGGCGGTGGGCCTGGTGTGGCTCTGGCCGGACTCGGACCCCGCGTCGCCGCACGTCCCGTGGCTCGCGCTGATCGGCCTCCCGGCGTTGTGGCTGCGCCTGCGCCGCGACCGTAGGGACCCGCTCGTCCTCCTGTGCGCGGCGGGCATCGCGGCCCTCGCGTACGCCGCGCTGATCCACCCCTCCGCGTACGGCGCGGCCATGGTGCTCACGGTGGTGCCGCTCCAGCTGGCTCTGGCGATCGCGCTCGCGGCGCCCCGCCCGTGGCCGCGGCGTCGCAGGGCGCTCGGCGCGCTGGCGGCGACGGGCGCGGCGGTCGGCCTCCTGGCCACGGTCCTCGACCCGCCGCCGAGCTGGCCCGCGTACACCTGGGCGGCGCAGCACATTCCCCCCGGCGACGTGGTCCTGACCAGCGGCTACCGCCCCACCCGCTCACTGCCCGGCCACGGCCCGACGCTGGTAGCGCCCGCCCGCCCCGACCCGGTCGTCGACAGGGTCGACCGGGACCGGCGCCGGGCGGCGGTGCGCGCCTACCTCTCCCCCACGTCCACCCGCGCCGAACGGCAGGCCGTCGCCGACCGCTACCGCGTCCGCTGGCTGCTGCTCGACCGGGCCGAACGACTGCCGCCGGAGGCGGTACTGGTGGCGTGGAGCCGGCAGTCGGGGGAGGTACTGGCACGGATCAACGGCGTTTCATCCAGAGGCAATTGATGCCGAGGGAACTACTCGACGACGAGCTGCACGTCGATGTTGCCGCGCGTCGCGTTCGAGTACGGACACACCTGGTGCGCCTGCTCGACCAGCTTGCGGCCGGTCTCGGCGTCGACCGACTCGGGCAGCTCGACGCGGAGCACGACGGCGAGCCCGAAGCCCTCGCCCTGCTTGCCGATGGAGACCTCGGCGGTAACGGCGGCGTCGGCGACGTCCACCTTGGCGCTCCGGCCGACGAGCCCGAGCGCGCTGCCGAAGCAGGCGGCGTAACCGGCGGCGAAGAGCTGCTCCGGGTTGGAGCCCTCGCCGTTCCCGCCCATCGCGGTGGGCGGGGCGAGCTGGAGATCGATCACGCCGTCCGAGGAGACGGCGCGCCCGTCGCGGCCGTGGGTGGCGGTGGCGACGGCGGTGTAGATGGCGTCCATGGGGGACCTGCCTCTCGGTCGGTGAATCTCTCTTCGTACTCCCCAAATATAGCACACAATTAAATTGCACGCAACTGAATCGCGCAACCGGTACCCTGGACCCATGTCCAGCATGCCCAGCACTCCCGGCACTCCCAGCTCCGACGAATTCCTCCGGCTCGACCGCCAGATCTGCTTCTCGCTCAACGCGGCGTCGCGCGCCTTCGGCGGCATCTACCGGGTGCTGCTGAAGGACCTGGGCCTCACCTACCCCCAGTACCTGGTCATGCTGGTGCTCTGGGAGGCCGCCCCCGAGGAGGGCCCGCTCCCGGTCAAGCGCCTCGGCGAACGCCTCCGCCTGGACTCCGGCACGCTCTCCCCGCTCCTCAAGCGCCTGGAGGCGAACGGCCTCGTACGCCGCGAGCGCAGCGCCACGGACGAGCGCTCGGTGACCATCGCCCTCACGGATTCCGGCGCGGCCCTGAAGACCCGCGCGTCCGAGGTCCCCCGCAAGATCGCCGCGGCGACGGGCTTCGACCTGCACGAAATAGCGGACCTGCGCTCCCGCCTCGACCGCCTGACCCACGCCCTGGACTCCGCCGAGCTCTGACATCCACGTCGGCTTCACGTCGACCCGGAAGAGTTTCGCGCCGGGATCGAAGCTGCCAGGATCGACGCGATGGACACAGTCGCCGAGGTACACCTCGCCCACCTGCGCCGGCTGCGCGCCGCCAAGGACGTGATGGACCGGGACTGGGCCGACGCGTCCCTGAACCTGGACGCGGTGGCGGCCCACGCCGGCTACTCGCGCTCGCACTTCGTCCGGGCTTTCAAGACGGCCTACGGACGGACACCCGGCCAGTACCTCTCGCGGCGCCGCATCGAACGCGCGGCGGAGATGCTGCGCACCTGCGACCTCGGCATCACCGAGATCTGCCACCTGGTCGGCTTCACCGGCCTCGGCACGTTCACGACACGCTTCAAGCAGCACACGGGCCAGACCCCGGGCGAGTACCGCCGCGAGCAGCTCCGCGGCGGCGCCGCGCTCATCCCGGGCTGCTACGCCCTGCTGTGGGCGGGCGGTCTCCAGCCGCGTCGACAGAGCAGATCTCGACAGAGCAATTCTGAAGAAGCCTGCTGAGCGTCCCGCTGCCTACCGTGGACCGGCCAGAACAAACACACCGCGGGAGGCACCATGATCAAAGGCGTCGGCATCACGACCATCTGGACGCTCGACCAGGAACGTACGAAGACGTTCTTCACCGAGAAGCTCGGCATGGAGCTGCGCACCGACATGTCCATGGGCGACTCCCGCTGGATCACGGTCGGCGCCAAGGACCAGCCCGAGTTCGAGCTGGCCCTGATGCGCCCCGACGGCCACGGCGTCGACCCCGAGTCCGCGCGGGCCCTCACCGAGCTGGTCGCCAAGGGCGTCCTCGGCGGCGGCGCGCTGCGCACGGACGACTGCCGAGGCGACTACGAGAACTTCAAGGCGCGCGGCGTCGAGTTCCTCCAGGAACCGAAGGAGCGTCCGTACGGCATCGAAGCCGTCTTCCGCGACGACAACGGCAACTGGTACTCGCTGACCGAGCGCAACGAGGAGCTCGACCTCTCCAAGGACTGGGCATGACCGCCCCCGGCAGCGGCCCCGACAACACGGCGGAGCGCTGCGCCCTGTGGCGCGCGATGCACGTCCAGGTCGACGACGCGCCGCACGTCCTGGAGGACGAGGTGGGCCTGCGCCTGCTCGCCCCCGGCCCCGACTGGCGCGAGCGCCCCGACATGGAGCCTGCGTCGACCCGCGGCTTCCGGGCCGCGATGGTCTCGCGGGCCCGCTTCGTCGAGGACCTCGTGGAGCGGGAGTCGGAGCGCGGCGTCGACCAGTACGTCATCCTCGGCGCGGGCCTGGACACGCTGGCCCAGCGCCGCCCGGAACTCGCCGCGCGCCTCGACATCTACGAGGTCGACCAGCCGGGCCCGCAGTCCTGGAAGCGCGCCCGCCTCGAAGCGCTCGGCCACGGCGTCCCGCCCCGCCTGCACCTCGTCCCCGTCGACTTCGAGGCGCGGGAGTCGTGGTGGGACGGGCTCACGGCGGCCGGTTTCGACCCGCGCCGCCCGGCGGTCGTCGTCTCGACGGGCGTCGTCATGTACCTCACCCGAGAGGCCACGGCCGCCACCCTGGAGCAGAGCGCCAAGCTGGCCCCGGGCTCGACCCTGGCGCTCTCCTTCATCCTCCCGGCCGACCTCGTCGACGCGGCGGACCGCTCGGGCATGGAGACCAGCAAGAAGGGCGCGAGCGCCTCCGGCACGCCCTTCCTCAGCTTCTACGCCCCCGAGGACATGCTCACCCTGGCCCGAGAGGCCGGATTCAGGACGGCCGAGCACATCCCGGGCACGGACCTCGCAACCCGCTACTTCGCGTCCCGCGAGGACGCCCTGCGCCCGTCGAGCGGCGAGGACTTCCTCCTGGCCACCACCTGATCCGCGCGCGGGAAGGAACGGGGCTGGGACTGTGACGTGGAACTACGACGCGGTCGTAGTGGAACGGC
>NZ_JBSFVM010000062.1:0-11038 GCF_053592315.1 Streptomyces sp. NPDC002754 | reverse complement strand
CCGAGATGGGGTCTCGTTTTTAGGTTTTTCCTAGTGGGTCATTTCCTTTGTTTTCGCCTCAGTCGCCGGCGGGGCTTGATAGATCAAGCCCCGCCGGCGACTGAGCAGGCTCTTCAAGCCCCTGCGGCGACTGAGCAGGTTCTTCAAGCCTCTGCGGCGTTTGAGCAGGTCTTTCAGCCGGTGCGGCGGTATGGGCATTTCAAGCCCCTGCGGCGATTGAGCAGCGGGGTCCGGGGCGGAGCCCCGCGTCCGCAACCACGTCACCGGCAACCGAACGATGCACACCGCACAACGAACGATTTCCGGCCAACCTGCTGACAGGCTCCTGACACGCGGCAGCGCCTGCTGCCACTCTCCCAACCGCACCACTCCGTACTGCGCTCTGCCCGGCCGGCCACCCGCCGCCCGTTCCCCATTGGCCGCACACCCAACTCGCGGCCATGCAGAAGGAGTTCAGCGTTGAGGAAGAACCCGACCTCCCACAGACCCGGCTCCCCCAGACGCCGGGCCACGGCAATCGCCGCCGGCGCCGTCGCCGCCCTGCTGACGGTCACCCTCCAGTCCCTCCCCGCCACCGCGGACGCGACCGGCGCCGCCCCGGGCGCCCTGCCCGCGAAGCTCTCCCCCGCCAAGCGCGCCGAACTGCTGCGCGCCGCGAACACCACCGAGGCGAAGGCCGAGACCGCGAAGAAGCTCGACCTCGGCGCCAAGGAAAAGCTCGTCGTCCGGGACGTGCTCCAGGACCGCGACGGCACGACGCACACCCGCTACGAGCGGACCTACGGCGGACTCCCGGTCCTCGGCGGCGACCTGATCGTGGAGACCGCGAAGTCGGGAACCACCAAGGACGTCACCAAGGCGGCCAAGGCCGAACTGAAGAACGTCGACACGACCGCCGACGTGAGACCGGCCACCGCCGAGGCGCAGGCCCTGAAGCTCGCGAAGGCCGACGGTTCGAAGAAGACCGAGGCCGACAAGGCGCCCCGCAAGGTCGTCTGGCTCGGCCAGGGCGCGGCCAAGGGGCAGCCCACCCTCGCGTACGAGACCGTGGTCGGCGGCCTCCAGGACGACGGCACCCCGAACCAGCTGCACGTCATCACGGACGCCGCCACCGGCAAGAAGCTCCACGAGTGGCAGGCCATCGAGAACGGCACCGGCAACACCCAGTACAGCGGCACCGTCTCCCTCGGCACCGCGCAGTCCGGTTCCTCGTACACGCTGAACGACACCGCTCGCGGCGGCCACAAGACGTACAACCTGAACCGCGGCACCTCCGGCACCGGCACCCTCTACTCCGGCACTGACGACGTGTGGGGCAACGGGTCCGCCTCCAACACCGAGACGGCCGCCGCCGACGCGCACTACGGCGCCGCCGAGACCTGGGACTACTACAAGAACGTGCAGGGGCGCACCGGCATCCGCGGTGACGGCGTCGGCGCGTACTCCCGGGTCCACTACGGCAACGCGTACGTCAACGCGTTCTGGGACGACAGCTGCTTCTGCATGACGTACGGCGACGGTACGAGCAACACGCACCCGCTGACCTCGCTGGACGTGGCCGCGCACGAGATGACGCACGGCGTCACGTCGAACACCGCGGGCCTCAACTACTCCGGTGAATCGGGCGGGTTGAACGAGGCGACCTCCGACATCTTCGCGACGGCGGTCGAGTTCTACGCCAACAACACGTCCGACGTGGGCGACTACCTCATCGGCGAGAAGATCAACATCAACGGGAACGGCACCCCGCTGCGCTACCAGGACAAGCCGAGCAAGGACGGCGCGTCGAAGGACTCCTGGTACTCGGGCATCGGCTCCATCGACGTGCACTACTCGTCGGGCCCGGCCAACCACTTCTTCTACCTGCTCAGCGAGGGCAGCGGCACGAAGACCATCAACGGGGTCACGTACGACTCCCCGACCTCCGACGGTCTTCCGGTCACCGGCATCGGCCGCGACAAGGCGGCGCTGATCTGGTTCAAGGCGCTGACCACGAAGTTCACGTCGACCACCAACTACGCGGGGGCGCGCACCGGTGCGCTCGCGGCGGCCGGTGAGCTGTACGGGACGACGTCCACCGAGTACAAGGCGGTCCAGGACGCGTTCGCCGCGATCAATGTGGGCGCTCGTTCGGGTGGCGGCGACCCCGGCACCGGCAAGACGTTCACGAACGACACCAACGTGAACATCCCCGACTCCCCGGGGGCCGCGGTCACCTCGTCCGTGGCCGTCACCGGCGTCAGCGGGAACGCGCCGTCCACGCTCAAGGTCGGCGTCGACATCGTGCACACGTGGAGCGGTGACCTCCAGGTCGACCTGGTGGGCCCGAGCGGGAAGACGTACCGGCTGCACTCGTCGACGTACGACCCGACGCCCAACATTCAGACCACGTACACGGTCAACGCCTCCACGGAGCCGGCGAACGGCGCCTGGAAGCTGAAGGTCCAGGACCTCGGCCCGCAGGACACGGGGTACATCAACAGCTTCAAGCTGACGTTCCCGTAGACCGCACACCCACAACTGGGCGCGCCGCGCCGGGGTTCAACTCCCCGGCGCGGCGCGCTCGTTCATGCGTTGTTCGCAATGCGACCGTCAGTTTTCGCTCAACGAACGAATTCCGGCCAAACTCCGATCACGTACATGACATTCCCGGTCATCAACTGCCACAGTCTTCCCGCACAACCCGTACTACCCGCACGGCAAAGCTCACCCCCCACATCACACAAGGAGCTTTCTTCGTGACTCCCCACGCATCTGGCCACATATCCCGCCACACGACCCGCCGCACAACGCTTGCCGTCGCCACGGCAGTTGCCGCCGGCGCGCTGCTGGCCGGCTCGCTCGGCACGACCGGCGCCGCCGCCGACACCTCCACGCTCTCGGCCACGGCGAAGGAGTTGAAGCTCGGCTCCAAGGAGAAGCTCGTCGTCCGCGACGTGGTCGAGGACCGCGACGGCACGACCCACACCCGCTACGACCGCACGTACGACGGCCTCCCCGTGCTCGGCGGCGACCTCGTCGTCCACGAGACGAAGGCGGGCAAGCAGGAGGGCGTCACCCGCGCGACGTCCAAGTCCATCGACGTGGCGACCAGCGGCGTCTCCCTCAAGGCCGCCCCGTCCGGCGCCCGGAAGGTCGTCTGGGCCGCCTCCGGCACCCCGAGACTCGCGTACGACAAGGTCGTCACGTCGACGAAGAAGGACGGCACGCCGAGCCGGCTGCACGTCATCACGGACGCCAAGACCGGCAAGAAGATCTTCGAGTACGACGAGATCCGCACCGGCACGGGCGAGTCCCAGTACAGCGGCAGCGTCGACATCGGGACGAGCGGCTCCGGCTCCGAGTTCTCCCTCACGGACGCCGAACGCGGCGGCCACTCCACGTACGACCTCGAGCACGGCGAGTCCGGCAAGGGCACGCTGTTCACCGACGCCGACGACAAGTGGGGCGACGGCACGAACAACGACGCGGCCACCGCCGGCGTCGACGCCGCCTACGGCGCACAGGTCACCTGGGACTACTACAAGTCGGTGCACGGCCGCAGCGGAATCAACGGCGACGGCAAGGGCGCGTACTCGCGGGTCCACTACGGCAACGACTACTCCAACGCCTTCTGGGACGACAGCTGCTTCTGCATGACGTACGGCGACGGCGAGGGCAACAAGAACCCCCTCACCTCGCTCGACGTGGCCGCGCACGAGATGAGCCACGGCGTCACGTCGGCGACCGCGAACCTCGTCTACAGCGGCGAGTCCGGCGGCCTCAACGAGGCGACGTCCGACATCTTCGGCACGTCCGTCGAGTTCTACGCCAAGAACAGCAAGGACGTCGGCGACTACCTCATCGGCGAGCAGATCGACATCAACGGCGACGGCACCCCGCTGCGCTACATGGACAAGCCGAGCAAGGACGGCAGCTCGCTCGACGCCTGGAAGTCGGACGCGGGCGACGTCGACGTCCACTACTCGTCGGGCATCGCGAACCACTTCTTCTACCTGCTCAGCGAGGGCAGCGGCAAGAAGACCATCAACGGCGTCGACTACGACTCCCCGACGTCCGACGGCTCCACGGTCACCGGGATCGGCCGCGACAAGGCCGAGCAGATCTGGTTCAAGGCGCTGACGACGTACTTCACGTCGAACACCGACTACGCGGCGGCGCGCACCGGCACGCTGGACGCCGCCAAGGACCTGTACGGGGCGGACTCGGCGGAGTCCAAGGCCGTGGCGGCCGCCTGGTCGGGCGTCAACGTCAAGTAGCGCTCACCGCCACGTAGGACTCACCGCAGCAACACCCCGCCGCCCTCGCCCGCTTCCTGCGAAGGCACCGTCACGAGCCCCGTCTCCGCCGCCGAAGCGAGCAGCGGATGCGCGGGCAGCACCCGGACGGTGTAGCCGTAGGGTCCACTGCGGTCGAGGGCGAGCGGTCCCTCGTACGCCCAGCGGCCCTCGGCGTCCGGGCCACCGACGGGCTTCAGCGGCACCGTCGTCGGTTCGGTGATCCGGTCCTCGGTGTCGACGCGCCCCGCGACGGCCTGCACCTCGACGTCGTCGGGCCCCAACTCGCCGAGGGCGACGCGGACATGGAGGCCGAGGGTGGCACCCAGTTCGGTGCTTCCCGTCGAGGCCTCCACATGGTCGACCGTGACGCGCGGCCAGGCGGCGCGGACCCGTGCCTTCCACGCGGCGAGGTCCCGGGCGGCGTCCGCGTCCAGCGAGCGGGCCGACGCGGCGGCCGGGGCGTACAGCTGGTCCACGTACGCGCGGACCATGCGGCCCGCGAGGAGCTTCGGGCCGAGGTGGGTGAGGGTCCGGCGGACCATCTCGATCCAGCGGTCGGGCAGCCCCTCGGGGCCCCGCTCGTAGAAGCGCGGCGTCACCCTGCGCTCCAGGAGGTCGTACAGCGCGGCCGCCTCCAGGTCGTCGCGCCGGTGCTCGTCGGTGGTGATGGGGTCTCCCCTGCTCGAACGTAGTTGAGAGCTTGGGGAAGCGTCGGCCGTCGGGATCGCCCAGCCGTAGTCGGGCGCGAACCATTCGTCCCACCAACCGTCCAGGACGGACAGGTTGAGGCAGCCGTTGAGGGCCGCCTTCATGCCGGACGTGCCGCAGGCCTCCAGCGGGCGCAGCGGATTGTTCAGCCACACGTCGCAGCCGGGGTAGAGCTTCTGCGCCATCGCCATCCCGTAGTCGGGCAGGAAGACGATGCGGTGCCGCACCCTCGGGTCGTCGGTGAACCGCACCAGCTCCTGCACGAGCCGCTTGCCACCGTCGTCCGCCGGGTGCGCCTTGCCCGCGACGACGATCTGGATCGGCCGCTCCTCGTCGAGCAGCAGCCGCATCAGTCGGTCCGGATCGCGCAGCATCAGCGTGAGCCGCTTGTACGAGGGCACGCGCCGGGCGAAGCCGATGGTGAGCACGTCGGGGTCCAACACGCCGTCGATCCAGCCGAGTTCGGCCGCGCCCGCGCCGCGCTGCCGCCAGGAGGCGGCGAGCCGCTCGCGCACCTCGTCGACGAGCTGGCGGCGCAGTTCGCCGCGCAGCTCCCAGATGTCCCGGTCGGGGATCTCGCCGACGGCGTCCCAGCGGTCCGAGCCGCCGACCGACAGGGCGTCCTCGGTGCGCCGCTCCCCGATCTGCCGCGCGCCGAGCCGGTACACCTCGGGGGCGACCCACGTCGGGGCGTGCACGCCGTTGGTCACGGAGGCGATCGGCACCTCCTCGACGTCGAATCCCGGCCAAAGACCGGCGAACATGTCCCGGCTGACGGACCCGTGCAGCGTGGAGACGCCGTTGGCGCGCTGCGCGAGCCGCAGCCCCATCACCGCCATGTTGAAGACGTTCGGGTCGCCGCCCGCGTACGTCTCCATGCCGAGGCCGAGGATGCGCTGCACGTCGAGACCCGGCAGCTCGGCCGCCGCGCCGAAGTGGCGGGCGACGAGCTCCCGGTCGAAGCGGTCGATTCCGGCGGGGACGGGGGTGTGCGTGGTGAAGACGGCGCCCGCCCGCACCGCTTCGAGCGCCGAGTCGAAGTCCGCGCCCTGCTCGGCGAGTTCGGCGATCCGTTCCAGACCGAGGAACCCGGCGTGCCCCTCGTTGGTGTGGAAGACCTCGGGCGCCGGATGCCCGGTGAGCCGGCAGTACGCGCGTACGGCGCGCACCCCGCCGATCCCGAGCAGCATCTCCTGCAACAGCCGGTGCTCGCTGCCGCCGCCGTAGAGCCGGTCGGTCACATCCCGTTCGCGGGCGTCGTTCTCCTCGACGTCCGAGTCGAGAAGGAGCAGCGGCACCCGCCCCACCTGCGCCTGCCACACCCGCGCGAGCAGCCGCCGCCCGCCGGGCAGCGCGAGCGCGAGGTGCACGGGGCTGCCGTCGGGCTCCCGCAGCAGGGCGAGCGGCAGCTCGTTCGGGTCGGTGACCGGGTACGTCTCCTGCTGCCAGCCGTCCCGCGAGAGCGACTGCCGGAAGTAGCCGTGCCGGTACAGCAGCCCTACGCCGATCAGCGGCGCCCCGAGGTCGCTCGCGGCCTTGAGGTGGTCACCGGCGAGGATCCCGAGGCCGCCCGAGTACTGCGGAAGCGCCGCCGTGATGCCGAACTCGGGCGAGAAGTAGGCGATACCGGAAGGGAGTTGGGACTGCCGTGCCCGCTCCTGGTACCAGCGGTCGTCGTGCAGATAGCCGCGCAGATCGTCGGCGACCCCGCTCAGCCTCGCGAGGAATTCCTCGTCGCCCGCGAGCCGGGCGAGCCGCTCGGGCGGTACGCCGCCGAGCAGCCGCAGCGGATCACCGCCGGTTCCGGCCCAGCGACCGGCGTCCACCGAGGCGAACAGGTCACGGGTCCCGGCATGCCACGACCAGCGGAGATTGCGCGCCAACTCGTGCAGCGGGGCGAGGGGTTCGGGCAGGACCGGGCGGACGGTGAATCGACGAATGGCCTTCACGTGCTCACCTCTGCGGTTGCGCGTCGGATGCCTGAGTCGTGCCCCCGACGGTAGCCGCCCGGCCACGGCGCGGGACAGGGCGCCGAAACGCGTACGGCGGTCGGGGCGCGCGCGGCGCGCGCCCCGACCGCCGTACGTTCCGGGCCCGGGGGCCGGTGTCAGGCGATGGCCGCACCGGTGCCGCGCGCCCCACCGATGTAGTCGGTGAGTCCCGCGTCGTCGTACACCTCGATGTCGACGGGGGTGCCCCTGGTCAGGTGGAAGTCCTTCACGAGGAAGTCCACGGGAGCCTCGCTGCCGGGTGCGGCGTACGTGCCCAGGTTGTGCGTGACACCGTTCGTCGTGGAGGAGACGTGCACGTAGAACGTGTCGCCGTCGTTGCGGGTGTCGTACACCCGCAGTTGCTGCGTCTCCGGCTGGAACTCCACCTCACCGAGGCGGGAACCGTTCTGCGTCAGCGCCACGTCGGCGCCGACGCTGCCGCCCGCGGCCTGCCGGTAGGTGACCGCCGCGTCGGGGTTGGGGTCGTAGGCCGCGGCCGGTGCGGCCGCGGCGCCGAGCAGCGCGCCCACCGTGAGGGCCGCTCCCGTGAAGATGCGTGCCAGCCGTCGCGGACGTCGGGTCGCTGTCATGCGTGTTGTCCCCCAGATCAAAAAACCACATCCAAACCATTCGGACGTCGGTACGGGAAGTTGCCGCCATAGGTCATCGGCAACCTGCCCACGATGTCAGATTTCATGATCACCCAGAGGCACGCAACGCCCAGAGGTCGTCAGCCGGCACGGACCACCACGAAAACCCCACGGACCCGCCGCTCGTCCTCCGCGGCCCATTCGGCGGACACCTCGCCGACGGCGTCGTCGGGAGCCTTCGCCCCGGCCTCCAGGACGCGCACGATCTCGGGCCGTACGTCGTCGGCGGTGATCCGGGCGTGCACGGTCGGGTCGAGCGCCCCGTCGACGCTCTGTGCGTGCGCACGCACTTCGCCCTTCAGCAGGGCGGTCAACTCCCTTACGAGCAGCGGGTCCTTGGCCCCGTCGTACACCCAGCGCGCACCGAGCACGCCGTGCTCCAGGGTGCCGATGAGCGCGTCGTCCGCGGCGCCCTCCAGTGGGGCCCCGCGGTAGGCCATCGGCACGTGGTACGTCACCGGCTCGGGGCCCGAGACATCCGTCGCGGCCATGAACTCGAGGCCGACCTCCCCGGCCGGATCATCGAGCCGGAACCCGCCGGCCTTGGTCAGCTCCGGGGCACCGGTGCCCTGGTACCAGGGCTGCTTCGGCAGCCAGTCGGCGAGGAGTTCGAGCTTGGTGGGCGTGAGTGTGGTGCGGTGAATGATCGACACCGCTTCATCATCGGACGTCGCCGTGCGCCACGCCAGGGAATTGCGCGATCCGCGGGACCGACCGAAAACCCCGTACGGAGACCGAAAAACGCCGCAACTCAAACGCACATCCCTCACGACCGATATGGCCGATTCCGCCACCTCGTACCTCCTTGTGGTGCTTCACACCACACGAGAGGCTGCCAATTGGCGTGACATCGCGCCGAGTTGAGGAGGGGAACTCATCCATGGCAGGGACCGTGCGAGTGACGCGAAAGCGACGGACGCGCTGGGCCGGTGGGCTCACCGCGGTCGCCACGGTCGCGATGCTTTCGGCCATCACGCTGCCCGCGGACGCCGCCCCCGCACAGGGACGGATATTCGGCGCCGGGGAGCCGGGCGCCATAGCGGGCAGCTACATAGTGACACTGAAGGGGGACACGAAGGCCCCGTCCACCGCGGGCAAGGACCTCGCGGAGAAGTACGGGGCGGAAATACGCCACACCTACAGCCGGGCGCTCAACGGCTACGCGGTGACCCTCGGCGCGGGTCAGGCCAAGCGGCTGGCGGCCGACGGCAACGTCGCGTCGGTCGTCCAGGACTCCCAGGTCACCATGGAACACACCCAGAAGAACCCGCCGTCGTGGGGCCTGGACCGCATCGACCAGAGCGATCTGCCGCTCGACAAGTCGTACACCTGGCCCGAGTCCGCGGGCGCCGGCGTGCACGTCTACGTCATCGACACCGGCATCCGCGCCACCCACCGCGACTTCGGCGGCCGGGCCACGAGCGGCTGGGACTTCGTCGACAACGACTCGACCGCCCAGGACGGCAACGGGCACGGCACCCATGTCGCCGGGACCGTCGCGGGCGAGCAGTACGGCGTCGCCAAACAGGCCGACGTGGTCGGCGTGCGCGTGCTCGACAACGACGGGTCCGGCACGACGGCACAGGTGCTCGCGGGCATCGACTGGGTGACGAAGCACGCCCAGCGGCCCGCCGTGGCGAACCTGAGCCTCGGCGGCTACGCGAACGCCCAACTCGACGCCGCCGTACGGAACTCCATCGCCTCCGGCGTCACCTACACGGTGGCCGCGGGCAACGACAACATGCCCGCGGAGCTGTACTCGCCGGCCCGCGTCAAGGAAGCGATCACCGTCGGCGCGAGCGACAAGAAGGACGCGCGTGCGAGCTTCTCCAATTGGGGTACTCGCCTCGACCTGTTCGCCCCCGGCGTGGACATCACGTCCGCCTCGTACATGAGCGACTCGGGGAAGGCCACCTTCTCCGGCACGTCCATGGCGTCACCGCACGTCGCGGGCGCGGCCGCGCTGTACCTCGCCGACCACGCGACGGCGTCGCCCGCCGAGGTGAGCAAGGCACTGACCGAACGTGCCGCGACCGGCAAGGTGACGGGCGCGGGACTCGGCTCACCCAACAAGCTGCTTCAGGTCAACAACCCGTAGGAGGAGGTGAGTTCATGACCCGGTCCCGTCGTTTTCGGCGGGACCGGTCTTATGTGTTCCCTTACGCGCCAGTAGTGGCGAGTACTTGGTACTACACGGATTGCCCGTCGATGGAGCGTGGAAGGCTCCACCGGTACGCCGCACGGCTTCACCGCACGGCCCTCTCCCCGAATCTCGTTTCCGCACCCCCGATCCCCCGCGGACAGGAGCGGTCATGCCCGCAAAGCGATCCCCTTCGCACGCCTCGCGCACGTCCCGTACGCCTCGCTCACCTCGTACGCCCCCCAAACCGCGGGCCACCACGGGCCGCATCCCGATCCGCGACGTACGCCCCGTCGTCGAGCACGGCCGACGCCCCGCAAAGGCCGTGGTCGGCGAGACCTTCCTGGTCACGGCCACCGTGTTCCGCGAGGGGCACGACGCCGTCGCCGCGAACGTCGTGCTGCGCGGCCCGGACGGCGAGCCGGGCCCCTGGACACCGATGCGCGAGCTGGCCCCCGGCACCGACCGCTGGGGCGCCGAGGTCACCCCGGACGCGGCAGGGCGCTGGACCTACCGGGTCGAGGCGTGGGGCGACCCCGTGGCGACGTGGCGGCACACCGCGAAGGTCAAGATCCCGGCGGGCATCGACACCGAACTCGTCCTGGAGGAGGGCGCGTTGCTCCACGAACGCGCCGCGAAGAGCGTCCCCGCGCCGCTGCGCGAAGCGGTCGCGCGGGCCGCTGCCGCACTCCGCGACACCACACGCGCGGCCCCCACCCGGCTCGCCGCGGCGCTCGCCCCCGAGGTCCAGCGGGCCCTCGCCCGCCACCCTCTGCGCGAACTCGTCACGCGCAGCGGGAAGTTGCCGCTCATGGTGGAGCGGGAGCGGGCGTTGTTCGGGTCCTGGTACGAGTTCTTCCCGCGGTCCGAGGGTGCCGTCGTGAAGCCGGGCGTGCGGCCGGTGAGTGGGACGTTCCGTACGGCGGCGCGGCGGCTTCCGGCCATTGCGGCGATGGGCTTCGACGTGGTGTATCTGCCGCCCGTGCACCCCATCGGCAGCACGTTCCGCAAGGGGCCGAACAACTCGCTGTCGCCCGGCCCGGATGACGTGGGGGTGCCATGGGCGATCGGTTCGCACGAGGGCGGTCACGACGCGCTCCATCCGGACCTGGGCACCTTCGAGGACTTCGACCATTTCGTGGACCGGGCGCGGGAGTTGGGCATGGAGGTGGCCCTCGACTTCGCGTTGCAGTGCTCGCCGGATCATCCGTGGGTGCAGAAGCATCCGGACTGGTTCCAGCACCGTGCGGACGGCACGATCGCGTATGC
>NZ_JBSFVM010000061.1:0-13703 GCF_053592315.1 Streptomyces sp. NPDC002754 | reverse complement strand
GTCGAAGCCGTACCCGGTCCCGGATCCCGTCGAGTTGTTCGACGGCAATCCCGCGACCGGTGCGTTGCGCGACGGACACGATCTCCTTGCTGATCCTGTGGTTCATGTGCGTGGCATGCCGGTGCTCCTTCCGGCTGCGCCGCGCGAGGCGGCGGGTGGCCGACCGGGTCTGCTTCTTCTGCAGTTCGGCGCGCTTGCGGGACTGCCACCGCCGGTAGCGCGACAGACGACGGCCCTGGTAGTTGGCGCCGTCGCTGGTGGTCGCCAGGTTCACGATGCCGCGGTCCACCCCGATCCAGTCCACCGGCTCGTACACGTCCGGGTCCGGGATGTCGCAGGTGGCGATCAGGTACCACGTGCCGCGCCGCTGAACCAGGTCACTCTCGCCCTTGCGGAACGAGGCCAGGGTCTTCAACTGGTCCACGGATCCGGTGTACCTGACGTTCTTCATGCGGCCGTCAACCGTCCAGATCGACACCGTGCGGGCGTCGTACTGCCAGGACAGGCACCGGTCGTCGAACGGCTGCGCCGCCTCCACCCGAAAGGCGATAGGGGCACTGAGGGCCTTACGGTGCCGTTTGGTGGTGGCCGGCCCCAGACGACCTGCCTTCAGCGCGGCCGCGAGGGCCGCATACGCGTCCGCGACCTTCTTGATCGCCCGCACCGCGGGCTGCGCCGACAGCCCGAACGTCGCCTTCACGTCCGTGTAGACGAGCTTCTGCAGCCCGTTGCGGTCCTTCACGTTCCGCTCGAAGGCGACCTGCGCGACCCAGCCGGCGGCCCGGTTGCAGGCGTGCAGGGTCGCCTCGAGCGCCGACGCCTGCTCGGGCGTCGGCAGCAGCTTCACCTGCACCACCAGCTTCATGGCATCGGACGATAGTCCGAAGGGCGAACGCCCGACCAGGACTTCCCCGGTGTTCACCCATCCTGGTGGACCACCTCGGAACTGATTGCGTTTCTCGACTCCGTCGAGCAGCCATGCGACGACTCCGCCACCACGACGGGATACGGCGACGCTCCGCGTCGCACCCCCAAGAGGCGACTCCTCCCCCGCGTCAACGCCAGGGCATCCTCGCCAGAGTCAGGTGAGGGTCCAGGTCGTCGGGGTCTTCTGGTCGGGCGGGTACTGCGCCAGGGCTCCGTCGGCGGTGGCGTCGAGGGTCATGCGGGTGATGGCGTTGGTGAGGGTGTGGCCGCCGGGCGCCCGTTCGATCTGCCAGCGCTGGAGCGTGTTCTTCGGGTCGCACTTCTCCCACGTGGCGGCGGAGCCGGGCTCCAGCGGCACATTGAGGGTGAGCTTGCCACTGCGGGTCTCCAGGCAGGCGCCACTGGTGTCGTCGGCGACGGTCGCGTAGCCGTCGGCGGTACGGGTGATCCGGACGGTGCGGTCGGCGGTGCGGCCGCCGCGGCCCGCGAGGGTGTACGTGCCGTCGGCGATCGGGACGCGGGTCAGGTCGCGGACGCCGGGCGCGGTGCCGGTCGCGGCGGCGCGTGCGGTGAACGCGTCGTAGGTGGCGTCGGGGTGGGCGGTCCCCCAGGTGGTCTGGGCGATGTGGTCGAGGGCCGGGGTGGTGGCGCGGGTGACCTCGTTCTCGGTCTCGCCGCGTCCGTTGTCCGGCCACAGGCTGATCTTCGCGCCGGTGATCCCGCGGTCGGAGGTGAGCTTCTCGCCCTCGAAACTGCGCGGGTCCCACTGCTCGTCGTACAGCTTGCGGGTGTCGGTGTGGAAGCCGCCGCGCACCAGGTAGAGGGAGTAGGCGGCGTTCATCACGGGGTGGCCCTGCGCAATGAGGGTGCTCGGCTTCACGTCGACGTCCAGCCAGTGCTCGACGGTGGTGCCGGGGGCGACGGGCACGGTGTTGGCGCCGGTCAGGCCGTCGTTCCAGATGCGGAGCCGCTTGCCCTTGCTCGCGGCGTAGGCCTGGACGCGGTTGACGAAGTCGATGAAGGCGTCCTGTGGCGTGGCGTCCGGCCCGTACTTGGCGCGGGCGTACTCCAGCACGTGCGGGTACTTCGCGAAGTCGGAGCCCAGCATGTACTCGTCGGCGCCCATGTGCCACGAGCCGGACGGGAAGACCCCGCCGTACTCGTCGATCAGGCTCTTGTAGTACGTGAACGCCTCGGGCTTCGTCACATCGAGGCGGGAGGGCTGGGCCTTGCCGTCCCGGTCGACGAGTTGGAGGTCGGAGCGGTTCTCGATCCACGGGTCCATGTGACCGGGCGAGTTGATCTCGGGAACGATCTCGACGTGGTACTTGGCGCCGAGCGCGACGATCCTGCGGATCTCGCTCTTGGTGTAGTAGCCCCAGGTGTTGGCCTCGGGGTGACGGTCGCTCTTGACCTTGATCTCGAGGAGCAGCTGGTTGAGCCGGCGGTAGGACATCTCGCGCACCAGGTTCTCCAGCCAGTCGGTGGAGATGTGCACGTAGCAGGCGCAGACGCCGACACCGCGTTCCTTGTACCGCGGTACGTCGACGGTTCGGCCCGCCGGGATCGCGTCGCCCTGGGCGAGCATCTGGAGGAGGGTGCGGGTGCCGTAGAAGGAGCCGGTCTCGGCGGCGCCGGTGATCTCCAGCCGGGCGCCGGCCCGCAGTTCGTACCCCTCGGCTCCGAGCTGCCTGCGACCGGGGGCGACGTCGATGACGATGTCACCGGTCCGGGCGGCGCCGCCGGTGACGGGCACGGTGCCATGGCCCGCGGCGCGCAGGTCATCGACGAGAGTGCGGGCGACGCGACGGGAGGCCGCGTCGTCGGCGACGAGCCGGGTGCGGTCGCCGTACGTGTAACTGCCTTCGGACGGAGCCCAGTTGTCGAGGGCGGGCAGGGTCCGCGGGGCTGCTTCCTGCGGCGACGCCTCGGTCGCGGCGGAGACGGGCATGGCCCCGGCGAGGAGGGCGAGGGCGGCACCGGCCAGACCTACGAGACATGGTCTGCGGCGCCGGGCGGGCGGTGTCTTGCGCGACTCGGTCCACATGGGATCCGAGGATTCCGGGCGCCCAGGGAAGCAGTCCATGGACATCACCGATGAGTACTTGGACATCCGGGCGCGTCTGGACTCTGCGCCGCTCTCTGCCACTCTCCGTCACTCTCCACCGCGGAAATATTCGCTCGCACACGCCCCGCCGGCCTGCCTACGCTTGCTCCGCTGTCCTCCCCCGCACCGGCACACCTGCCCGTGCGGCCGAACCACCGGGCCCCGTGCCCACCGAGGGGGTGTCTTCATGACCCGGACCGAGCCGAGCGCGCCTCATCGCGACGTACCACGTACACGTAGTACTGCACGCGGATAACCGACCGAACCAGCCGTCGAGGCCGCTCGGCCTGCTCTTGCTGTCGATGACCATCTCCCCAGCAAGGAGCACAGGTGTCCGAGCACACCCCCAACACCCGCCCAAACGCCCGTCCCAGCCCCACTCTCAAGATCAGTACGTTCGTGTGCGCCTGGTGCGGTCTCACCGCGACCACCAGCGATCCGGACGGTCGTAGCCGTAACCACTGCCCTTCGTGTCTGCACTCGCGCCACGTCCTGGACCACGTTCAGGGCGGCCGCACCGAGTGCCACGGTCGGATGTCGCCGATCGCCATCGCCGTCCTGCGGACCGGTGATTGGAGAGTCGTCCACCGCTGCGTACGGTGCGACGAGCTCACCTCGAACCCTGTGAGCCCGGACGACAACCAGCTGGTGCTGTTGCGGATGGCGGTACGGCCGCTGGCCCAACCGCCCTTCCCTCTCGAAACGTTGGGCACGCTGTGAGCGGGGAGGCCCGGCATGCCGCGCCGTAACCGGACGTCGCCCGACGGCCCCGCCGACCGGCGGCGCCGCCAGCGCGACAAGGACGTACTCCACGGCCGGCGCGACGGCCACCGTAGCCGCGACTTCCGCTGCGCGGGCTGCCGGTTGGACGTGTCCCTCGACGCCCCGGGCAGCGGTCACCGCAACCACTGCCCGAACTGTCTGACCAGCCTGCACGTGGACGCCCGGATCCCCGGCGACCGCGCGTCGGACTGCCGGGGCCGGATGACCGCCTTGACGGTGGCCTGCCGCCCGGACGGGGAGTGGCTGATCGTCCACGAGTGCCTCTCGTGCGGCGAACTCTCCACCAACCGCGTCGCGGGCGACGACAACGCCCTCGTACTGATGCGTCTCGCGGTCCTGCCCCTGCGGACTCCGGCGGGGGCGAGCTCGGGGGTCCACCGACAGAGGTACGTTCAAGTAGCCCTGGAGTCTGACGTGTTGGGGAGAACCTGGGCCTAGCTTCAACTGTATGACCTCCAGACATCGCAGGGCCACTGTGGCCACTCTGCTCACCGTGGCCCTGTCCGCGCCGCTTCTGGGCGCCACACCGGCCTCCGCCGTCAACACGGCGCAGGCCGCGCCCCAAGTCCCGTACAGCAGCGGGTTGGAGCTGCCGCCCCTCAGCGGTGCGCACTCCGTGGGCCGCCGCACCCTGCACCTGGTCGATCGGAACCGCACCGATCCATGGATGCCGGCGGCCGGTCACCGGGAGTTGATGGTGACGGTGTCCTACCCGGCGCGCTCGGCGAGTGGATCATCGGCGGCGTACATGACCGACGAGGAGGCGCGGCTCCTCCTGGAGGCGAGGGGAGTCGGCGGTGTCGTGCCGCCCGAGACGGTTGCCGGGGCGCGTACTCGTGCGCACGTGGGTACTCGCCCGGCGCCGGGGCGTTTCCCCCTGGTGCTGCTCTCCTCGGGCTTCTCGATGCCGCGCACCACACTCACCTCGCTCGCCGACGATCTCGCGAGTCGCGGCTACGTCGTCGCCTCGGTGGACCACGCGTACGAATCCGTCGGCACTGCCTTTCCCGGGGGCCGGATGCTGACGTGTGTGGCCTGCGAACGGGTCGAAACTTCCGAGGAGTACGCGGCTGTCGTGCGCGGCCGGGCCAAGGACATGTCCTTCGTGATCGGCGAGTTGACCAACGGCCGCCGGGCCGGGGCGCTGTCCCATGTGATCGACCCGAGCCGGATCGGATTGGGCGGCCACTCGATCGGGGGCGCGACCGCGGCCGCGACCATGGCCGCCGACCGTCGCGTGCGGGCGGGTTTCGACCTGGACGGAAGCTTCTTTCTGCACCCCGCCGCAGCGAGGCTCGGCAAGCGTCCGTTCATGATGCTCGGCGCCGAGTCCCCGCATACCCCCGACAACCCGAAATCCGACTGGCCCGAGGCATGGAAACACCTCAATGGCTGGAAACGCTGGCTGACCGTGACCGGCGCCGAACACTTCTCCTTCACGGACCTGCCGTACCTGGCCGCGCAGTTGGGCCTCTCGGACCCTGCCATACCGATGTCCGGAGAACGCGGGTGGCGCATAACCCGCGACTACGTGTCAGCCTTCCTCGACCTTCACCTGCGGGGCATTCCGCGCCCACTCCTCGACGGCCCCGAGGCCACGCATCCGGAGGTCACCTTCCAACAACCGTGACGTGGCGCCCGATGACCGGGGCCGGCTCCCAGGTCACACCACGGAGTCCAGCCGTTGACGCTGATTCACCGTCAACTCCAGTTCCACGCCCGCCATCGCCTCATCCAGCTGCTCGACCGAGCTGACGCCGACGATCGGCGTTGCAGCCGGATTCCCTCCGGTCAGCCACGCCAGCACCACCCGGTTCCGGTTCGTTCCGGTCTCGGCGGCGATCTCGTCGAGCACCGCGAGACGCCGGGCCGTTCCGGGATGGTCGTACTCCTGTGCCAGTGGCTTGTCGGCGCGGGTGTAGCCACCGCTCAGCAGCGGCGTGTACGCCCACAGCGCCATGTCCGGATGGTGCTCCAGGTAGTGGAGCACCTCGTCGGTGACCGCGGCGAAGCGGTGCCCCTCGCCGGGCCGGAGCGCGGGGCGCGGCCGGAGGTACGTGTGGCGTTGCTGTATCGCGGTGAAGCCGGCGCCGCCGTGCTCAAGCGCGATCCGCCGTGCCCGTTCGACCTGCCACACGGGGTAGTTGGAGCAGCCGAGGCGTCCGACCGTGCCCGCGGTCACGAGGTCGTCGAAGGCGGCGACCGTCTCCTCCAGCGGTGTGGCCGCATCAGGCATGTGGGCCCAGTACAACTCGACGTGGTCCGTGCCCAGTCGTCGCAGGCTGTCGTCGATCCCTCCCTTGACGGCGCCGGCCGACAAGCCCTCGGCTGTCTCCGGGAAGCGTCCGGCCTCGGTCGGCTCGCACCCCACCTTGGTGCTGATCCTGACGCGGTCACGGACGCCCGGACGGCTCGCCAGCCAACGCCCGATCAACTCCTCGCTCCTCCCGCCGAATCCGGTCGGATCGGCCCAGAACGCATAGCAGTTGGCGGTGTCGATCCAGACGCCTCCGGCGTCCACGAAACGGTCCAGGATCTCGAACGACCGGTGCTCGTCCTGGGCCGTGCCGAACAGCATGGCCCCAAGGGCCAGATTCTCCATCATGCCTTTCACGCTAGGCGCGTTCGGTTCGGCGCTACGCTCCAATGTTGTGGCTGAATCACAGACCAATTTCGCGTGGGCGACGCTGTTGGACATCGGTTCGCCGGAGGGCGGACGGCGCCGCCTGCACGACCGTCTGGCTCACGCACTGCGCACCGCGATCCGGGACGGCCGGCTGACGGAGGGGGCCGCCGTGCCACCGAGCCGCGCGCTCGCCGAGGAACTCGGCTGCTCCCGTTGGGTGGTGACCGAGGCGTACGGACAACTCATCGCCGAGGGGTACCTCTCGGCCAGGGCGGGTTCCGCTACGCGTGTCTCCTGGACACCGGAGGCATCCGGCTCGACACCTCCACGGCCCAGCGGCCCACGCTCACCGACCCGGCCGCCCATCCGGTACGACCTCGCGCCCGGCCTGCCCGACCTGCGGGCGTTCCCCCGCCGCCGCTGGGCGGACGCCGTCCGAGCGGTCATCGGCTCGGCCGTCCACTACGACCTCGGGCTGCCCGACCCCGCCGGGCACACCGTGCTGCGTACCACCGTCGCGCAGTACCTGCGACGCTCGCGAGGCGCGGACGCGCGCCCCGAGTCCGTGACCGTGTGCGCCGGCGTCACGGACGGACTGCTGCGCACCTGCCGGGCACTGCGCGCCGAGGGGATCGCCGACGTAGCGGTGGAACACCCGGGGTGGGGGCGGCTGCGGGACGCCGCGACCAGCGCAGGACTCCGTGTGCACCCGGTCCCCGTGGACCACGACGGCCTCGACGTCGACTCCCTCGCACACACACCTGCGCGGGCCGTCATCGTCGGCGCGGCACACCAATTCCCCACCGGCACGGTGCTGTCCCCTGCGCGCCGGGCCGGTCTGGTGCGCTGGGCCCGCGAGTTGGACGGCTTCGTCATCGAGGACGACTACGACGCCGAGTTCCGCTACGACCGCCACCCGGTCGCCGTCATGCAGGGGATGGCCCCGGGCCGGGTCTTCCTCCTCGGCTCGGTCAGCAAGACACTGTCACCGGCCCTCGGCCTGGGCTGGCTGGTCGCCCCCGCCTCGATGGTCCCGGCGCTCCGGACGGCGAACCTCGTCGCCGCCGCGCCACCGGTGCTGGACCAACTCGCACTCGCCACCTTCATCGACCGCGGCTGGTACGACGCCCACCTGCGCGCGGCACGGCGGCGGTTCCGCTCCCGCCGCGACCTGCTGGTCCGCACTCTCGCCGCCCAGGTGCCGAAGGGTCGGGTCTCCGGCACGGCCGCCGGACTGCACATCCTGCTCCACCTGCCGGACGACACCGATACCCGCGGGACCGTCCGGGCGGCAGCCGCCACCGGGCTGCGCCTGGCGGACCTCGACGACTATCGCGCACACCGACCGACGGAACCCGCACTCGTCCTCGGCTACGGGAACATCAGCGACACTGAGATTCCCCAGGCCATCAACCTCCTACGCGAGGCGACCTTCAGCCGTTCGCTCGGGCGGGAACCTCGGTGATGCTCAGGGCGAAGTCCAGGTTCCCCACCCCGTGGTTGGCGAGGCCCACCGTGACCACGCCCGCTCCTTCCAGCCAGTGCGCCATCTTCAGGCCGCCGACGTCCAACGGGCGCAGCCCAAGGGTCTCGATGAACGCCTCCACACTTGCCTTCGCCTGCGCATCGTCGCCGGCGATGAAGACGTCGGGCCTCCCCTTCTCCAGGACGTGCCGGAAGACGGTGTTGAACGCCTTCACCACACTGGCGCTTGCCGGAGCCACCTTGGCGACTTCCTGCGCGATCGAGGTCTCCTCGCGGTGGGCGAGCCCGTCGAACGTGGAGTTGAAGGGATTGCTGATGTCGACGATGGCCTTGCCCGCGAGAGCGTCTCCGTACTGGGCGACGGTCGGTACGACACCGTCGTGCAACAGGGCCACGATGACGATGTCCCCGGCCGGGGCCGCGCCCCACTCCCCCGTCGTGGCGCCGCCGCCGAGTGCCTTGGCCAGGGCGGCGGCCTTGGCCTGATCGCGGCCCATGACCTCGACGGTGTTGCCGCCCGCTGTCGCCCGCGCGCCGATGGTGCGGGCCATGTTCCCGGTGCCGATGATGCTGATGCTGCTCATGAGATGTCCCGTCCTGGTTGCGTGTTGTCCGGTTCAGATGGCGGGTTCAGATGGCGGTGGTGCCGCCGTCGGCGATCAGTTCCATGCCGTTGACGTAGCTGGAGTCGTCGAAGGCGAGGAAGAGGGCGGCGGTGGCGATCTCGTCGGGGCTGCCCATCCGGCCGCGTGGGATAAGGGACTCGAACTGGCGCTTGGTGGCCTCGTCGAAGAGTTCCGCCTGCTTGGCGGTGGCGACCTGGCCGGGGGGGCAGGACGTTGACGCGGATGCGGCGGTCCTTGAGCTCGTTGAGCCAGATACGGGCCCAGGCCTGCTGGACGGCCTTGCTGCCGGCGTAGACGCTCCAGCCGGGGAAGGCGCCGAGGGAGGCGTTGGAGCCGGTCATGAGGATGGAGCCGCCGTCGTTGAGGAGCGGAAGGGCCTTCTGGACGGTGAACAGGGTGCCGCGGGCGTTGAGCCCGAACCAGGTGTCGAACTGGGCCTCGGTGATCTCGCCGAGCGGGGCGGGCTCGCCGCCGCCTGCGCTGGCCCACAGCACGTCGAGGCTGCCCTTCTCCCGCTTGACGGTGTCGTACAGGCGGTCCAGGTCGGCCAGGTCGGCGGCGTCGCCCTGGACGCCGGTGACGTTGCGGCCGATCTCCTTCACAGCCTCGTCCAGGGCCTCCTGGCGGCGGCCGGTGATGAAGACGTGCGCCCCCTCGTCGACGAACAGCTTCGCACCTGCCAGCGCCATGCCGGTGGTGCCGCCGGTGATGACCGCGACCTTGCCGTCGAGCTTTCCCATGGTCGTTCCCTTGGGTCGGTGGTGCCGTACGTGCCCGGGAGGGGCGGCGACGTTAAGTACACCGCCGTGTGTGCTTAACGTACGGGGCAGGCGACCGGGGCGCAAGCTATGTACACCGGTCGTTACCCGGCTGCGGTACGCTGGACCCATGACGGAGTTGGAGAAGGGCCCCACGGGCAGTCGCCGCGGCCGGGGCGCCCGCGAGCGGATCCTCGGGGCGTCCCAGCGGCTGTTCCGCGAGCAGGGCATCAACCGCACGGGCATGGACCAGCTCTGCGCGGCGGCCGAGGTGTCCAAGCGCACGGCCTACCAGCACTTCGGCGGCAAGGACGGACTCGTCGCCGAGTATCTGCGCGGGTTCGATCCCGACGTCCTGTGCGGCGTGTTCGACCGCACCGACCTCACACCCCGCGAACGGCTCCTCGCCGCCTTCGACGTCCCCTCCACCACTCCCCTGTGCCCATACATCGCAGCCGCCGTCGAACTCCACGACCCCCAGCACCCGGCGTCCCAGTACGCACGCGACTACAAGAAGGCCGTCGCCGCGCGACTCGCCGACACCGCCCGCGAAGCCGGCGCCGCCGACCCCGAACAGCTCGGGGAGCAGCTCGCACTACTCATCGACGGCGCCGCGACCCGCACCCGGGTCCTCAACGCCGACGCCTTCCCCACCGCCGCCGCCATCGCCGCCGCCCTCATCGACAACGCCATCCCCGCCACGGCCGGCGATGACCGGCGCCGAGAGGAAGCCTCAGGCTGACCCGGCGCTCCGCGGTCGGGGAGACCGGCAGGCCGGCTTCTGCGCACACGTGCCCTCGGCGGAGTCGTCGTGGTCAGAGAGCCGGATCCGACGGCCCGACTATCGCCCGCAGTGCCGCAAGGTGCCCCCGGTAGGCATCCCGGCCTCCCCGGGTCAGGTGGAGCCACACGCGCTGCCGGGTGTCGCGGACGGCCTTGCGTTGCCCGACGTAGCCGGCGTCCATCAGTACGGTGACATGCTTGCTCAGCGCCGAGGCGGAGAGGTCGAGTTGCTTTTGGACCAGGCCGAACTCCGCCTCGCCCGCAGTGTCCAGGAGAGCGCAGATGCGCAGCCGGTTCGGGGCATGGACGGTGGTGTCGAACCCCTCCAGAAGGGAGTGGGTTTCGGCGCTCACGCGGTCTTCCTGTGCAGGCGGACGAAGGCAAGGTGGAAGCCGACGGACACGGCGGCGCCGATCAGCGAGGCCGCGATCAGCCACACCGGCCATCCAGTGACACGGAACGCGAGCACGGCCCCCACCACCAGCGCGGGCAGGCCGACCCCGAGCGGCACGGTCGCGCGCTTCGGCAGCACGTCCAGCCGCAGCGCCACGCCGGTCTTGTTGCGCCAAGCCTTCGCTGCGACGGCGAAGAGCACCCCGAACACCGCGGTGATCGCCAGCATGATGCCGATCCAGGCGGGGCGCGGCAGCAGCCAGTCCGAGTCGGCGATGACGCCTCCGTAGGTGATCGGGAGCGCGACAAGGTAGAGCGTAAGCGTGATGAAAAACCAGGTCGGCCATGGTGTGGCCGACAATGCTGCGGCGGAGGCCCGGATGTGCTCGGTGTCGGCCAGCACGGAACGGGCCTGCTCCGGCGTCAGTCGTACCCCGTTGGTTTCCATGTCGGAAAGAGTAGCGGCTGGTTTCCAGTACGGAAAGGGGTGAGTTTCCAGTACGGCAAGTGAAGCCTCTCCCGCTTGGGCCCTGCCTCTTGAGCTCGTCCATGCGACGCCAAACGGGGCAGTATGCGCCGTTTGTTCGGTGGTCAAGACAGATCAGGGGCCAGGACTCACTCTCGGTCCGTAGCTTCGCCAGCACGGGCCGTGTAACGTCCACGTCAGCAGTCATGGTTCCGAAGTACCGCCCGTGAACCTCAAATTCACGGGCAGCTTGCTGTTTACAGTCTCTGAGGACCAGGACGACCACCTCCGGCTCCCGCACGGTGCGGAAGCCGACTACGAGTCCCCTTGGAGGACACATGGCCACCGGAACCGTCAAGTGGTTCAACGCGGAAAAGGGCTTCGGCTTCATCGAGCAGGAGGGTGGCGGCCCGGACGTCTTCGCCCACTACTCGAACATCAACGCCTCCGGCTTCCGTGAGCTTCAGGAAGGCCAGAAGGTGAACTTCGACGTCACCCAGGGCCAGAAGGGCCCGCAGGCGGAGAACATCACCCCCGCCTGACGCCTGAGCTGTACACACGCGACGCCCGCCTCTGCTTGGAGAGGCGGGCGTCGTGCGTGTGTGCGGGGGGGCTTGTAGGGAGGGCTACCGCGTGGCGAGTTCGCGTACCGTCGCCATGTCGCTGAACGGGAGCGCTTGTTCGTTGACGATCTGGTAGGGCTCGCTGCCCTTGCCCGCTATCAGGACGATGTCGCCGTGCCCGGCGGCGGACAGCGCGAAGGAGATCGCGCGGCGGCGGTCGGCGAACCGTTCGAAGGCGACGCCGCTTGCCGTCAGGCCTGGGACGACCTGGTCCATGATCTCCCGGGGGTCTTCGTTCCTGGGGTTGTCCGAGGTCAGTACGCACAGGTCGGAGTAGGTCCCGGCGATCTCCCCCATCGGGGCACGCTTGGTGACGTCCCGGTCCCCGCCACAGCCGAAGACGGTGACGACCCGACCCGAGGCGAAGCCGCGGATGGTGGTCAGCACCTTCTCCAGCGAGTCCGGGGAGTGCGCGTAGTCCACGATGACGGACGTGCCGTCCGGGGTCTCGTAGCGTTCGAACCTGCCCGGGATCGGGGGCATCTGCTCGAGTGCGCCGACCAGTCCGGCCAGATTGTGCCCGGTGAGGTGGCAGGCGGCGACAGCGGCCAGTGCGTTGGAGACGGAGAACCGTCCGGGGAGCGGGATCGCGGCCGGATACTTGTGGCCGGCGTGGTGCAGGGTGAAGCGGGTGCCGACGGCGTCCATGGAGAGGTCGGTCGCCCGGTAGTCCGCCTCCGCGTCGATGCCGTACGTGACGACCGCACCGGGCATCATCGCCGCGATGTCCGCCCCGAGGGGATCGTCGGCGTTGACCACCGCGCGCCGGGACAGCCCCTGGAACAGCCGGAGTTTGGCGTCCCGGTAGTTCTCCATGGTGCCGTGGTCGTCCAGGTGATCCTGCGTCAGGTTGGTGAACACCCCTACGTCGATGAACGAGTGGTCCAGACGGTGCGTCAGCAGACCCATCGACGTGGCTTCCAGGACGACGGTCGCGACACCGCGGTCGCGCATGCACGCGAGCAGGTACTGAAAGTCCGGCGACTCCGGAGTGGTCAGTACCGACCGCGGCATCGGAATCACCTCGTCGCCGATCCGGCTGCCCGCCGTCCCGATCACCCCCACCCTGGCGCGCTCGGCGATCCTCAGCACCGACTCGACCATGTACGAAACCGATGTCTTCCCGTTGGTGCCGGTGACGGCCACCATCTTCATCTGCCGTCCGGGCTCGCCGTGGTACCGGGAGGCGACGACCGCGGCCGCCTTGCGTGTGTCCGGCACCGCCACGACGCACACGCCCGCGTCCGACGCCCAGGTCGCGGCGGGAAGCTCCGGTGCGGCGAAGTCGACGAGGACCGCCACCGCGCCGCGTGCGAGAGCCGGTCCGATGGACTCGAGGCCACCTTCGCGGTGACCGGGCACCGCGATGAAGAGGGATCCCGGAGCGGCGCGGTGAGCGTCGAAGCACGGGCCCGCGGTGATCCGCGTCTCCGGGTCGCCCGCAAGGACTTCATGGTCGTGCCCGGCGAGCAGCTCGCTCAACTTCACAGGGGTCCTCTCGTAGATGCACCGGCCGCCGGTCGTCCGGCAGTCGGCGCGCAGGTGGCGCGCAGGGCGCCAAGGGGTGACAGAGCAGGAGAATGTGGCGAGGACAGCCACAGTGCGGTCGCAGAGGAGAACGAAGACGTCGGCGCGCAAAGAGTTCCGCCGAAGCAGACACAGACGCAGAGTGATCAGGGCCGAGAACTACCCGGGATCGCTAGCCGTGACCGTGCAGCGCGCGGCAGCAGGCCGCGGGCATGTTCACCAGAATGACGCGCGCACATGCGGCCGACGGGCACACGGCATGAGTGGCCTGGAACAGGCACTCCCTCACTGCACATGTGCGACCCATACGTGGAGTGTACGTCCGGCCGCGGGAGCAATCTCCCGAAGTCCCTCCCCGACAGGACCGTCGGAGGTGCGCTGACCGGTGATGTTCTGGATCCACGGCGGCGGATTCTCTTCGGGCTCGGGAGCTCCCTCGACGTGCCCGGGCCGAGCAAGCAGGGCGCGGGCAACTGCGGCCTGCTCGACCAGCAGGCGGCGTTGCGGCAGGGGCGGGCTTGATCCCGCGGGCAGCGGCGTGACGGGGCTCGCGGACCGGGTCACCGCTCTCGACGGCCGGATGCGGGTGTCGAGTCCGT
>NZ_JBSFVM010000060.1:0-16934 GCF_053592315.1 Streptomyces sp. NPDC002754 | reverse complement strand
GCGTGGTGGGTCACGGCATCCAGCCGGCGATGCAGAACGTCTACGAGGGCATCGAGGAGACCCTGAGACACGAACTGGCCCGCGTCACGCTCGCGGACGTACTCCGGGACGTACTCGCGACACCCCGCTAGCCTCTCCGTTGCGCCCTGACATCACCAAGATCCCCATCTGAGCCCGGGTCGGGCCGGGGGCTGGGGCCACCCGCACCCCACCAGTTACAGCAACCCGCGCAACCGTTCGGCCAAAAGGTCCCAGCGCCACTTCTCCTCGACCCATTCGCGGCCCCGCTCGCCCATCCTCCGGCGCAGCTCCGGGTCCTGGAGGAGGGTCACGATGCGGTCCGCGGCCTCCGTTTCCGAGCCGCCGCGGACGACCCAGCCCGTCTCGCCGTCGAGCACCGCGTCCGGCGCCCCGCCGGAATCACCGGAGACGACCGGGAGGCCGGTCGCGGAGGCCTCCAGGTAGACGATCCCGAGGCCCTCCACGTCGAGCCCGCCCCGCCGCGTACGGCACGGCATCGCGAACACGTCCCCCGCCCCGTAGTGCGCGGGCAGCTCCTCCCACGGCACGGATCCCGTGAAGCGCACGGAGTCCGCGACCCCGGTCTCCCGCGCGAGGCGCCGCAGGTCCTTCTCGTACGGCCCGCCGCCCACGATGAGCAGCACCGCGTCCGGCACGGCCGCGAGGATCTTCGGCATGGCGAGGATCAAGGTGTCCTGGCCCTTGCGGGGGACGAGGCGGGAGACGCAGACGACGACCGGGCGGTCCGTCAGGCCGAGCCGCGCCCGCACCACATCGCCACCCGAACCCGGGTGGAACGTCTTCTCGTCGACCCCCGGCGGGAGTTGCTCCATCCGCGAGGCCGCCCCCGGCGTCAGCGCCGCCGCGATCCGCGAGCGCGTGTACTCGCCGAGGTACGTGATCGTGTCCGTGCCCTCGCCGATCCGCCGCAACAGCTGCCGGGACGCGGGGAGTTGGGCCCACCCCGCCTCGTGCCCGTGCGTCGTCGCGACGATCCGCTCCGCACCGGCCCTGCGCAGCGCGGGCGCCATCAGGCCGAGCGGCGCCGCCGCCCCGAACCACACCGACGTACAGCCGTGCGCCCGAAGGAGACCCGCCGCGCGCCGCGTCACGCGCGGGGTCGGCAGCAGCATCGTCGTGTTGTCGCGCACCACGGTGAACGGCTGCTCCGCGTCGAAGGCCGCCGTGGCCTCGACGCCCTCCCGGCCGCGCTTCCACGTCGAGGCGTAGACGACGAGCCGCTCCGGGTCCAGGCGCAGCGCCATGTTGTGCAGGAACGCCTGGATCCCGCCGGGGCGCGGCGGGAAGTCGTTGGTCACGAGCAGGGTCTTCGGTGTCTGGCGCATCACCGCCGACAGTACCGAACGCTTCCGGCGGGCACCGCCGCGCCGCGGGGGTCCATGGCCAGGCCACAGGGCTTCCCGGCATCATGTCTCGAATGAAGTCGCGAACGCCCGCCGGGCTCCTGGTCACCTGGGTACTGACCCGGGCGCTGCTCCTGCTGTGCGTCTTCAAGGTGATCGTGGTCCCGGGCCCCGATGTCACCAGCGACGTCCACGTGATCTACCAGGGCTGGTTCGACGTGCTGCGCAGCGGAACGTTCCCTCTGGACGACGTGACGTGGCAGTACCCGCCGGCCGCCGCGATGGCGATCCTCTCCCCCGCCCTGCTGCCCTTCCTGGAGTACGCCGCCGCGTTCTTCCTGCTCGCGTTCCTGGCGGACGCCGTCGTCCTGCTGACGCTCCTCTACGCCTCCGAACGGCGGGGCGCCTCGCGGCGCGGTACCTGGGTGTGGGTCGTCGGTCTGCCGCTGCTCGGCCATACCGTCTACGCGCGCTACGACGTGATGGTGACGGCCGTCGCGATCGCGGCGCTGCTCGCGGCGGCCCGGCACCCGAGGGCCGCGGGCGTCTTCGCGGCGATCGGCGCGATGATCAAGGTGTGGCCCGCGCTGCTGCTGCTCGGCACGCGGCGCGGCCGGGCCACCCGGCAGACGTGGGGCACGGCGGTCCTGACGGCCGCGGGGCTGCTCGTCGCCTTCACGGTCGCGATGCCGGGCGCGCTCGGCTTCCTCGCCTTCCAGAAGGACCGGGGCACGGAGGTGGAGTCCCTCGGCGCCCTCGTCTTCCACGTGGCGCGCCAGTTCGGCTGGAACGGCACGGTGCAGCTGAACTACGGCTCGATGGAGTTCCTCGGCCCGCACGTGGACGTGGTGAGCACGCTGGCGCAGGTGCTCACGGCGCTCGCGTTCGGCTGGCTGGTGCTGTGGCGCTTCAAGGCGCGCGCCTGGCAGTCCGCGACGCTCGCCGACGCGGGCCTGACGGCGGTGCTGCTGTTCACGACGACGAGCCGGGTGATCAGCCCGCAGTACATGGTGTGGCTGGTGGGTGTGGCCGCCGTCTGCCTGCTGTTCCGCGACAGCCGGATGACGCTGCCGGTGTGGCTCGTGCTCGCGGCGACCTTCGTGACGTTCCTGGAGTTCCCGCTGTACTTCGGGAACGTGGTGTCCAGCGACCCGCTCGGCGTCACCCTCCTCTTCGTACGCAACGGCCTGCTGGTCGTGGCTTCCCTCAGCGCCTGCCGCCGCCTGTGGCGCGCCACGGTGACCGAGCCCCGCCGCGCCGCCCCCGGCCCGGCCCCCGCCCAGGCCGCGCACGACGACACGCTCACCGCCCGATAGGAGCCCGCTAGGAGCCCAGCTCCGAGCGCACGTAGTCCCGCCACTGCGCGACGAACTCCTGCTCGTCGATGCCGAGGGCCTGCCGCAGCGCGCCGTCGACGGCCCCGGCGCGCTGTTTGTGGCCGCCGACCGCCGTGTAGAAGGCGTTGAGCTTCGCCTCGCCCCAGCGGTCCTCGATCATCCGGCAGGCCAGCCAGCCGCTCTCGTACGCGCGGGCGAGCCTGGCGGAGTCGCCGGAGAAGCCGAAGTCCTTGTCGTCGGGGAGCCGGGCGGGCGCCGCGCTCTGCTGGACCGCGCGGCGCAGCTCGGGAGCCGCCTGGTCCGGTGTGCGGTCGCTCTCGCGGTAGCCGGCCCAGTCCGCGTACCCCTCGGATAGCCACAGCGGGGTCGCGGCGGACGTCGCGCGGCGGGTGGCGACGTGGGCGGTCTCGTGGGTGAGGACGACCTGCTTGCCGACTTCACCGAGCACGCCGTACGCCTCGGGGTTGAGGATCACCCGGTCCGCGGGCGCCGTCCGGGGACTTCCCACCTCGCCCGTCGTGACGGCCGCGATCCCCTGGTAGCCGGCGGCGGGCGCGCCCAGCAACTCGCCCATCTCGTCGAGGGATTCGGGCACCAGGACGACGACCCGGCGCGCCCAGTCGTCGCCCCACGCCCGCCGCACCGAGGGCACGGCCTCGTCGGCGAGCTTCGCGTACGAGCGCAGTTCGGAGCGTGGTTTGCCGACCCCGAGCACCAGGCTGTGCGCGCCCTTCACCGCGGTCACGGGCCCCTGCTCCCACAGCTGCTCGCCGGCCTTCTTCCCGGGCCGGTCCCCGGTGACGTACCAGCCGTCGTCGCCGTGGCCCAGCGTCAGCCTGCGCTCGGCGACCACGGGCGCCTTGTCGTAGCCGTCGACCCGGTAGCGCAGTTCGGCGGTGGCGGTGGCGCGCGATCCGGCGCGCTCCAGGTGGGTGAGCTTGTACTGCCAGGAGTCGAGCGGGACCTCGGAGAGGTCGTCGAGCAGGCCCGGCTCCGCGCTGCCCGTCGACCGGTACGCGGGCCCGTCCCGGGTGACGACGGCGTGCGCCCGCTGGTCGAGGACCCGCTGCACGGCGGACGCGTCCGCGCCCTTCGGCCCCTCGTCCCCACCGCACCCGGAGAGTGCGGAAAGCCCGACGAGCAGGGCGCCCAGTGCCGCCGCACTCCCCGCCCTGCCCATCGCACGCCGTCGACCAGCCATCTTGTCGATCGTACGGCGAAGTCCCCGGGGAGGCGTCAGACGCGGGTCACGGACGAGACGGGCATCATGCCGACCGGGTCGTAGCGCACCGGGGCGCCCGGGTGCGGCGCGTGGATCACCTGGCCGTTGCCGGCGTAGATGCCGATGTGGTGGGCGTCGGAGCCGTACGCCACGAGGTCGCCGGGCTGCGCCTGGTCCACCGGGACCTGGCGGCCCGCGTACCGCTGCGCCTGCGAGGTGCGCGGCAGGCCGACGCCCGCCTGCCCGTACGACCACTGCATCAGGCCCGAGCAGTCGAAGCCGGAGGGGCCCGTCGCGCCCCAGATGTACGGCTTGCCGAGCGCCGACTTGGCGGCGGCGAGCGCGGCGGCCGCGCGTGCGGAGGAGGCGGCGCCCGCACCGGCCAGGTCGGGGCGGAGCTCGCCGCGCACGGCCCGGTCGTACGCGGCCCGCTCCCCGCCCGGCATCGCGTTGAGCAGCTGCCGCGCCTTGGCCAGCTTCTTCTCCACGGTCCGCTTGTGCTGCCGGACGGCCTTGCGGCTGGCCTCCAGTTCGGCGAGCTCGGTCCGCGCCTCGGCCCTGCGCTGGTCCAGATCGCGCTGGGCGCCCCGCAGTTCGACGAGCTCGCCCGCGTTCCGCGCGCCGATCCGGTCGAGCGTGCCCGCCTTGTCGAGGTAGCCGTCCGGGTCGGAGGAGAGCATCAGGGCGAGCGCGGGGTCCATGCCGCCGGAGCGGTACTGGGCGCCGGCCACCACGCCGAGCGCGCGCCGCATCGCGTTGATCCGCTCCTGCCCGCGGGCCACCTGGTCCTGGGTGTCGGCGAGTTCCTTGCGGAGCTTGTCCGCGCGCTCGTCGGCCCGGTTGAACGCCTCGGTGGCCTTCTCGGCCTGCTCGTACAGGCGGTCCACCGCGGCCTTGCCCGCGGGCCTGTCCTGCGGCGCGGCGCCCGCGGGGGCGGCGCCGAGGGCCGCCGCCGCGGAGGCGGCGGCCACGGTCAGAACAGCCGCGCGCGTACTGCGGTCGAGCCCCGAGTGCCGAGCATGCGAGATACGGCGATGAGAACCCACGGGTTGCCGCTCCCCCTTCCGCTGACGGACCCCCGTGATCGGGGGAATGCGCGCCGACAGTAGTCGGGCGATTACCCCCTGACCAAAGACCGTTCAGGGGCCACACAGCGCGGCACCCCGCCTCTGACGCAGGTCATGGGCGGGGCGCGGGGGTCAGCGCGGGTCTCTGGAATTCGCCCGAACGGGCGCGTTTCCAGGGCACGTTGAGAGGGGTCAGATGCGGCGGGCCGTCTGGTAGGGGCCGACCGTGTCCATCGACTCGTAGCGCACGCTGGCACCGGGGTGCGGGGCATGCAGCACCTGGCCGTTGCCCGCGTACAGGCCCACGTGCTCGGTGTTGTTGAAGAAGACCAGGTCGCCGGGCTTGAGCTGGCTCCTGGCCACCTCGCTGCCCTCTCCGATCTGCGTGTACGTGGTCCGGGTTATGGAGACACCGGCCTGGTTGTACGCCCACTGGGTCAGGCCCGAGCAGTCGTAGGAGTTGGGGCCCGAACCGCCGGAGACGTACGGCTTGCCGATCTGGCTGGCGGCCGCGGACAGGGCGGCGGAGGCGCGGCCCGAGGCGGGCAGCGCGTCACCGAGGTCGACGCGGCTGGCGGAGTCGCGGCTTGCGCGCTGCTGCTCGGCGGCCATCTTGGCGCGCTGCTCGGCGGTCAGCGTGTTGAGCAGCTTGCGGGCCTCCGCGAGCTTGTCCTGGACCTGGTCCTTCTTCTTGCCGAGCTCGGTGCGCGTGTCGGCGAGGTCCTTGAGCTTCTGGGAGGCCTCTGCGCGCTCCTGGGCGAGCGTGCGCTGCTTCTCCTGGACCTTCTTGAGCGACTCGAGCTGCTGGGCGCTGAGCGAGTCCAGCGTCGAGGCCTTGTCGAGGTAGCTGTCCGGGTCGGAGGAGAGGAAGAGCTGGACCGAGGGGTCGATGCCGCCGGAGCGGTACTGCTGTCCCGCGAGCGTGCCGAGGCCGGAGCGCAGCTCGTTCAGGTCGTCCTGCCCGCGGGCGACCTTGTCCTGGAGATCACCGATCTCCGACTCGAGCTTCTTCTGCTTCTCCTTGGCCCCGTTGTAGTGGTCGGTCGCCACACCGGCCTCTTCGTAGAGCTTGTCGACCTTGTCCTTGACTTCGCTCCTGCTGGGCTTGGGTGCTGCACTGGCGGCCTGAGAGGCAAGGGCCACGGCAGCGGCTGCGGTCGCGGTGAGCACGGTCACGCGGGTGCGGCTCGGCTGCTTGGGTCGACGGTGGGACGCCACGAAGGCGAGCTCCTTCTTCCTCCAGCCGCCTACCGATGCGCCGGCGGGCGGTGCCCCTCCACCGTCACCCCTTATAGGTGATCACCCGAGCGGAGGTTCGAGCCGACCTTAGTGACCTCTTCGTGATCAGTTCAAATCCCTCAGAGAAAAAACTCAGTCACTCGCTGCATTCTTTGCACTCAACTCACATGCAGTGATGTCCGCTTGACGCTACGTTGCGTGAAGGTTTCGCCAATTCGGGCATTCGACACGGATGTTGCGCGTGTGACTTAAGTAACTCGGAACCTCTTTTGGGGGAACGTCAGTTGTGCGAGAGCCGTTTAAGGAGCACCACGGAGGCGACGGGGCGCGCCCCCGCCTTCGCGATGCCGTCCGCGACCTCCCGGTCGGTCGACACGACGATGACGGGGCGCCCCGACGGTTCGGCGCGCACGAGCTGGCGGATCAGCTCGTCCGCCGTGACCCCCGGCTTGGAGAACAGCACCCGCACCCCGCGCGGTGGCGCGAGCAGTACGGGCGCGGCGAGTTCGGCCCCGTCGAAGACGCACGTCACCTCCGCGCCCGTCTGGGCCGCGAGCTGCGACAGCGAGCCGAGCAGGCGCAGCCGCTGCTTCTCCAGGGGCATCGTCGGATAGCCGGTCTTCGTGACGTTGTACCCGTCGACGACGAGGTGCGCCTGCGGCAGCGCCAGCAACTGGTCGAGGATCGCCGGGTCGTGCTCGTGCAGGGCGCGGGCCGCGATGTCCTTCGGCGTCATCCGGCCCGGCTCCACGGCGTCCACGGAGTCGGCGGGCCGCGCGGACACCGGCGGCAGCGCGAGCTCCCTGCGCAGCCCCTGGGCCGCGTCCAGGACCGTGTCCAGGAGCAGCCGCACCCGCATGTCCTCGACGCTGCGCCCCTCGCGGGCCGCCCGGCGGGAGGACTCGAGGGCCGACTCGGCCTCGCCGAGCCGCGACTTGAGCCGGCGCGTCTCGCTCTCCGCCGCCGATACCTGGGCCTGCCCCTCGGCGCGCACCACGTCGGTCTCGGCCCTCGCCTTGCGCACGGCGGCCTCGCCGCGCTTCACGTCGCTGAGCGCGGCCCGCAGCTTGCGCTCCACGGAGGCGACCTCGCGCTTGGCGGCGTCGGACTCGGCGCGCAGCCGCTCCGTCTCGGTCTTGGTGTGGGCCCGGGCCTCGGCCAGCTCGGCGCGCAGCCGCTCGAGTTCGGCACGGGTCTCGTCGTCGGCCCGCTCGGCGTCGGCCCGCTCGGCGTCCTCGCCCGCGGCGGCGACGAGCTTCACCCAGCCGACGGGCCGCAGCACATACGCGGCCGCCGCCACATCCAGCGGATCGGCCGCGGGTGGCGGGGATCCCGCCTCCAGGGCGGCCGCCAGCTCGGACTGCGCCTCCCGCAGGCGCTCCCCGATGCGCTGCCGGAACAGCGGGTCGCTCTCCAGGGCCGCGGCCATGGCGTTGCCGGCGAACTTCATCCGCCGGGTCGGGGCGAAGCGGGCATACTGCCGCAACTGGGACGGGAGTTCACCCACCGTCAGACCGCCGAAGCCGTCCGACGCGATCTGCACGACCCGTCGTCGTACCCCCTCGGGCAGCGGGCGGTCGAGCACCTCGGCGGCGCCGCCCTCCCCGGCCTCCCCGCCTGTGCTCTCCACCATCCGTCACCCCAATGTCGCTGTGGAGCCGCTCCTCAGGAGTCGGCGCCCGGCCTGTCCACCAGTTCCACCTGATCCACCGCGTTGCACCACCGGCAGCGCACCGACTCGATGGTCTCACTGACCACCTCGCGCTCCTCCACCTTCGGCTCACCGGCCAGGTCCAGGTGGACGTACTCGACGACCTTCGAGGACCGCGTGACGTCGAACCGCGTCAGGTTGCCGCACAGGGTGCAGCGCCAGCGGGTGGTGGCGGTCGGCAGGGGAACCGTCATCGAGTGGTGCCTTCTTCCGGATGCATACGGATTGCGTGGTGCTGCTTTATTGCCCGTAACCCTACGGCCTGCCGTACGCCGCCCGCTCCCCGCCTTGCGTCATGCTCTGTCCATGATCGGCAATGGGCGCTCCGCGATCGACAGGCTGACCGCATTCCTCAGAGGTCACCCGGCTCCGGTCACGTACAGCATCATCGCGGTCTGCTGTGTGGTCTTCGTGCTGTCCCCCGCCTCGGGCCTGAACCCCGGCTACGGCACCGGCGACCAGCTGCTCGCCGCGCAGAGTGCCTACTTCGAGCGCTGGGGCGTGGTCCCCGGCGAGCTGTTCGACGGTTCGGCGCGGGCCCTGCTCACCCCTCTCACGGCCCTGTTCGTGCACGGCAGCTGGCTGCACCTGCTGGGCAACATGCTCTTCCTCTACGTGTTCGGGGCCATGGTCGAGGAACGCATGGGCCGCCTCTCGTACGCCCTGTTCTACGGGGTCAGCGGCTATCTGGCGCTGCTCGGGTACACGGTCGCGCACGCCGATTCCGACCAGAGCCTGGTCGGCGCGTCGGGGGCGATCTCGGCGGTCCTCGGCGCGTTCCTCTACCTGTTCCCCGGGGCCCGCGTGACGAGCCTCTTCCCCTTTCTCCTCTTCCTGCCGCTGCGGTTCCCTGCATGGGTGGTGCTGCCGTTCTGGGTGGCACTGCAGTGGGTGGCAGCGGGGCAGGTCAGCCAGGGGCCGGGAGTGGCGTATCTGGCGCACCTGGTCGGGTTCTCCGTCGGGTTCCTGTGGGCGTGGGTGCGGTATCGGGGGCGGGCTACAGTTGAGCCGACCCATGCCACGGCCACCGAGGGAGACAGCCAGCCGTGATCACCGCGATCGTGCTCATCAAGACCAGCGTGGACCGGATCCCCGAGATCGCCGAGTCGATCGCGGCCCTGGACAGTGTCAGCGAGGTCTTCTCCGTGACCGGCACCTACGACCTGATCGCCATGGTCCGCGTCGCCCGGCACGACGACCTGGCGGATGTCATCCCCGGGAAGATCAGCAAGATCCAGGGCGTCGAGGGCACGGACACGCACGTCGCGTTCCGTACGTACTCGCAGCACGACCTGGAGGCGGCGTTCGCCATCGGCCTGGACTCCTGAGCGCACACAGCACGCACGACGAAGGCCGCCCCGAGGGGCGGCCTTTCTCATGTCGTCAGTGCCGTACGGCGGGTCAGACCGCCGGGACGCAACGCCCGTCCTCAGTGCGGTAGTTCCACTTCGCGCCGTCCCGCACGAGCTCCGTCACGGCGGTCACGAAGCGCTCCACGTGCTCGTCGGGCGTCCCGGCGCCGAAGCTGACGCGGATGGCGTTGAGGGACTTCTCGCCCGGCGCGGCCTCCGGGGCGCCGCACTCGCCCTGCTGCTGCGGGTCGGAGCCGAGCAGCGTGCGCACCAGCGGGTGGGCGCAGAACAGGCCGTCGCGCACACCGATCCCGTACTCGGCGGAGAGCGCGGCGGCGAAGTGCGAGGAGTTCCAGCCGTCCACGACGAACGAGAGGACGCCCACGCGCGGCGCGTCGTCCCCGAACAGGGACAGCACCTTCACCTCGGGCACGGCCGCGAGCCCCTCCTGGACCTTGCGGATCAGGTACTGCTCGCGGGCGACGAGGTTGTCGAACCCGGCCTCGGTCAGCGCCTTGCAGGCGGAGGCGATGGAGTACACGCCGATGACGTTCGGCGAACCGGCCTCGTGACGGGCGGCGGTGGCGTGCCACTCGACGTCCACGCCGCCGTCGGCGCGCCGCGCGACCTTCTTGGACGCGCCACCGCCCGCGAGGTACGGCTCGGCCTCCGTCAGCCAGTCGGAGCGGCCCGCGAGCACGCCCGAACCGAAGGGCGCGTACAGCTTGTGCCCGGAGAAGGCGACCCAGTCGACATCCAACTCCCGTACGGATACGGGGTGGTGGGGCGCGAGCTGCGCGGCGTCGAGCACGATGCGGGCACCGTGCGCGTGAGCCGCCGCCGCGAGCTCGCGCACCGGCCAGAGCTCACCGGTGACGTTCGAGGCACCGGTGACGCAGACGAGCGCCGAACCAATGGGGCCTCCCCTGCTCGAACGAAGTTGAGAGCTTGGGGAAGGATCACGGTCGGCGAGGGCCCGCTCCAGAGTGGCGACGGCCTCGCCGGGCGTACGAGGGGCGTTGAGGTACGTGACCCGCGCGTCGCGCCACGGCAGCAGCGAGGCGTGGTGCTCGGTCTCGAAGACGAACACCTCACAGTCGGCGGGCAGCGCGGCGGCGAGCAGGTTCAGCGAGTCGGTGGTCGAGCGGGTGAAGACGACCTGGTCGTCCTCGCGGCAGCCGAGGAACTCGGCGACGGCGACCCGGGAGTTCTCGAACAGGTCGGTGGACAGCTGCGACAGGTACCCGGCGCCGCGGTGCACGCTCCCGTAGTACGGCGCGTAGGCGGCGACGTCGTCCCACACCCGCTGCAGGGCGGGCGCGCTGGCCGCGTAGTCGAGTGCGGCGTACGTGACTTCGCCACCGGTGACGAGCGGCACGGTGACGTCCCGGCCGAGGACCGCGAGCGGGGCCGCGGTCTCGGCAGGGGTCTCGGTGCAGGCGGCGGCGTCGACGGAAACAGACATGGGTGAACTCCCTGGCGCGATCAGCGAATTGACCATGCGGGAGCGCTGTACGACAGAGCTCGACCGCAGGGAAAGAAGAGTGAAACGGGTGGGCGGAGGCGGGGCCGGAACGCCCTATCGCATTCGCTTGCTCACGAGACTGCTCCCTTGAGGACCAGGACCCCAGGGTTGTTCGCAGGGGTCCGCGCTTGCCATGGACCTTGCTGTCCACGGCCTGGTCTTCACCCGGGGCACCCCGCCACGGACGGAGGGTTGCCGGACAGCGAGCCGGGGCTTAATCGCTGTCACTCATGACCTGCGCAGCATCTTGCCACACGATCCTGCCGGTGCCCACCGCAGTCCGGATGCCGGACCGCGGTGGGCGCCACACTCACCTGTTGCTGGCCGCCACCCACCGCTCCAGGGCGGACTTCGCCGCGCCGGAGTCGATCGATTCGGCGGCCCGGTCCATGCCGGCCCGGATCTGCTCGACGAGCGTGCCCCCGCCGGGCCGCACGGCCACCAGGGCCGCCGCCGCGTTCAGCAGCACCGCGTCGCGCACGGGCCCCCGCTCGCCGTCGAGGAGGCGCCGGGCGACCTCCGCGTTGTACGAGGGGTCGCCGCCGCGCAGCGCCTCGATGGGCACGGTGTCGATGCCGACGTCGCGCGGGTCGAAGGACTCCTCGCGCACGGCGCCGTCCCGGACCATCCACACGCGCGAGGTCCCGGTGGTGGTCAGCTCGTCGAGCCCGTCGTCGCCGCGGAACACCAGGGACGAGTTGCCGCGCTCGGCGAAGACCCCGGCCACGATCGGCGCCATCCGGGCATCGGCGACGCCGACGGCCTGCGCCTTCACCTTGGCCGGGTTGGTCAGCGGGCCCAGCAGGTTGAAGACCGTGCGGATGCCGAGCTGGCCGCGCGCGGCGCCCGCGTAGCGCAGCGCGGGGTGGAACTTTATGGCGAAGCAGAACGTGATGCCGGCTTCCTCCGCGACCTCGGGCACCCGCTTCGGCGCCAGGTCGAGATTGACGCCCAGCTTCTCCAGTACGTCGGAGGAGCCGGAGGCCGAGGAGGCGGCACGGTTGCCGTGCTTGACGACCTTGGCGCCGGCGCCCGCGATGACGATCGCCGCCATGGTGGAGATGTTGACCGTCTTCGCGCCGTCCCCGCCGGTGCCGACGATGTCGACGGTCTCGCCGGGCACGTCGATCACGTTGGCGTGCTCGTACATGCCGCGTACGAGACCGGAGATCTCCTGCACGGTCTCGCCCTTGGCGCGCAGCGCCACCGCGAACCCGGCGATCTGCGCGTCGGTGGCCTCGCCCCGCATGATCCGGTCCATCGCCCAGGCGGTGTCGTCGGCGCTCTGGTCGCGGCCCTCCAGCAGGCCGTTCAGGACGGCGGGCCAGGAACGGTCCGCCGAGGTGTTGCCTCCAGCGGGGTTCAAAGCGCTCATGGCCGCTCCTGTGTGCATCTGTGGGTTGAAAGGTGCTGCGGTCCCACCCTATCCAGGTCCCGGGACCGCGAAGAGCCCCCGTCCAGGCACTGGACGAGGGCTCTCGCGGTGGCTTGCAGCGACGAATCAGAGATCAGTGATGGCCGTGGCCGCTGGTGATCTCCTTGTACTCCTCGGCGGTCGGCTTCGGGATCTGGTTGTTCTCCCCGTAGTAACCGCGCGAGAGCTTGCCGCGCAGCTTCTGCAGCCGCGAGACCTTGCGCTCGACACCGTTCTCGTCGACCGTCGGGCCGATCTCGGCCGGCTGGTACTGCTCGTGCGCCGTGAGCGTGTGCAGCGCCTCCTGGTCGAGCGGCTCGTGCACCTCGACGAACTCACCGTGCGGCAGGCGCTTGATGATGCCGGACTCGCGTCCGTGCAGCACCTTGTCCTTGTCGCGGCGCTGGAGGCCGAGACAGATGCGCTTGGTGATGATGAAGGCGATGACCGGTCCGACGAAGAACGCGATCCGGACGAACCAGGTGATGGCGTTGATCGACAGGTGGAAGTGCGTGGCCCAGAGGTCGTTTCCACCACCGATGAGCAGCACCATGTACCAGGTGATCCACGCGACGCCGAAGGCCGTACGCGTCGGAGCGTTGCGCGGGCGGTCCAGGATGTGGTGCTCGCGCTTGTCGCCGGTGACCCAGGACTCGATGAACGGGTAGACCGCGATCGCGACCAGGACCAGCGGGAAGACGACCACCAGTGGGATGGCCACGCCCAGGACGAGCGTATGACCCCAGAAGTCGATCTCCCAGCCAGGCATCACACGGATCAGGCCCTCGGAGAAGCCCATGTACCAGTCGGGCTGGGCACCGGTGGACACCTGGTCCGGCCGGTACGGACCGATGGCCCAGATCGGGTTGATCGTCGCGATCGCGGCGATCACCGCGATGACGCCGAAGACCAGGAAGAAGAAGCCACCCGCCTTGGCCATGTAGACCGGGAGCAGCGGCATGCCGACGACGTTCTTGTTGGTCTTTCCGGCACCCGCGAACTGCGTGTGCTTGTGGTAGAAGACCAGGATCAGGTGCGCCGCCATCAGGCCGAGCATGATGCCCGGCAACAGCAGGATGTGGATCGAGTAGAACCGTGCGACGAAGTCGCCGCCCGGGAACTCGCCACCGAAGAGGAAGAACGACATGTACGTGCCGACGATCGGCACGGACAGGATCGCGCCCTCCATGAAGCGGACACCGGTGCCGGAGAGCAGGTCGTCCGGGAGCGAGTAACCGGTGAAGCCGGTGAACATGCCCAGGACGAACAGCAGGAAGCCGAACAGCCAGTTGACCTCACGCGGCTTGCGGAACGCACCCGTGAAGAACACGCGCATCATGTGCACGAACATGCCCGCGAGGAAGATCAGCGCGGCCCAGTGGTGGATCTGACGGATCAGCAGGCCACCGCGCACATCGAAGGAGATGTGCATCGTCGAGTTGAAGGCCTCCGACATCAGCTGCCCCTGGAGCGGGACGTAGCTGCCGTCGTAGGTGACCTCGTTCATCGACGGGTGGAAGAACAGCGTCAGATACACACCCGTGAGGATGATGATGATGAAGCTGTACATGCAGATCTCGCCGAGCATGAAGGACCAGTGGTCCGGAAAGATCTTGCGCATGTTGGACTTGGCCAGGGAGTAGATCCCCAGACGTCCGTCGGCCCAGTCGGCTACACGCTCGCCGGCCGGTGCCTTCTCGCGCGCAGGCGCGTCGTTCGTGGTCGTAGTACTCATCCGCGCTCCCAGAAGGCAGGGCCGACGGGCTCAGCGAATTCGCTCTTCGCCTCGAGGTGACCCTCGGCGTTGACGCCGATGCGCAGCTGCGGCAGCGCGTGACCGGCAGGACCGAAGATCACCCGGGCGCCGTCGGAGAGGTCGAAGGTGGACTGGTGGCACGGGCACAGAGCGTGGTGCGTCTGCTGCTCGTACAGCGAGATCGGACAACCCACGTGGGTGCAGATCTTCGAGTAGGCCACGATGCCCTCGTGGGACCACTCGAGTTCCTGCTTGTCCTTGATGTTCTCCGGCTGGATCCGGACGAGCATCAGGGCGTCCTTGGCGATGTTCGTCTGGAAGTCCTCGTCGTGCTCCTCCAGGCCCTCGGGCTTGGCGAAGGTGAGCGAGCCGACCGCGATGTCCGAAGGACGCAGCGGCTCGTTCGTGTTCATGTTGACGAGGGTCAGACCCTTCTTCCACGACGTGGTGCGCAGCTTCTTCTCGGGCAGCGGCCCGAGGTCACGAAGCAGCACCACACCGGAAAGGGGCACCAGTGCCAGCGCGCCGAACAGGGTGTTGCGGATCAGCTTGCGCCGGCCGAACTGCGACTCGCGGGCACCGTCGGCGAAGTCCGACATGACCTGCGCCCGAACCTCGGGCTCGGCCTCGATCGGGTGCCGCTCGGAAGCGACCTCGACGTCGGACATCAGGGTGCGGGCCCAGTGGACCGCGCCCGCGCCGATGCAGAACAGCGCCACACCGAGAGTCGTACCCAGCGCGAAGTTCAGCGCGCTGATGTGACCCAGCGGGAAGATGTAGACGCTCGTATCGACGTCGATGGTGACGTACGAGGCGATGAAGCCGATGGTGGCCAGCATCGACACCGTGAACAGGAAGGCAACGACGCGCTCGGACCGCTTGGCGGCCCGCTCGTCGATGTCCTGGACCCGGTGCTCGTGGGGCGGCAGACCCGGGTCGGCGAAGGGCTCGTCCTTCACCGCGACCGAGCCGTGCTCCTCGGCTGCCTGCTCAGTGGGCAGGTTCTCTTCTGGAATGTCTTGGCTACTCATGACTTCTTGGCCTTTGCGGTCCGAGCGGCAACCCAGATGGCGACGGCGATCAGACCGCCAAGCCCGAAGATCCAGGCGAACAGGCCCTCACTGACCGGGCCGAGCCCGCCCAGCTTGAGTCCGCCGGGGCTTTCGGAGTTGTCACCGTTGACCGCGTCGAGGTACGCGATGATGTCCTGCTTGTTCTGCTTGGTCATCGTCGTGTCCGGGAACGACGGCATGTTCTGCGGGCCCGTCTGCATGGCCTCGAAGATGTGCTTCGGGGCGACACCCTCAAGGCTCGGTGCGAACTTGCCGTGTGTCAGTGCGCCACCCTCACCGGTGAAGTTGTGGCACTGGGCGCAGTTGGTGCGGAACAGCTCGCCACCCTTGGCGATGTCCGCTCCGTTGGCGCTGTAGTCCTTGTCGGTCGGCGTGACCGGACCGGCACCCAGCGACGCGACGTACGCCGCGAGCTGGTCGATCTCGGCCTGCGAGTAGATGACCTTCTTCTTCGGGACCTGCGCGCCAGGCTGCTGGGCCGGCATCCGGCCGGTACCGACCTGGAAGTCGACGGCGGCGGAGCCGACGCCCACGAGGCTCGGCCCGTCGGACGTGCCCTGACCGCCGGTTCCGTGGCAGCTGGCGCAGCCTACGGAGAAGAGCTTCTTGCCCTCGTCGATGGCGAGGGACTGGGAGGTTTCATCGGCCTGCGCCTTGTCCGCCGGCGCGAACGCGGCGTACAGCCCCCCGGTGGCCGCCAGCGCGAGGAGTAGGACGACGACCGCCGCCAGCGGATGGCGTCGTCGTGCGGAGAGCTTTTTCACGGATTACCCCGGTGTCAGGATCTTCTGCGTCGGTGCTGCGGAAATGTGTCGGGTACTTCGCCCGATGCTGTGATCGTCGAGCTACTTGATCAGGTAGATCGTGGCAAAGAGGCCGATCCAGACGACGTCCACGAAGTGCCAGTAATACGACACGACGATGGCGGCCGTCGCCTGATGGTGGGTGAACCTCCGGGCCGCGTACGTCCTGCCGAGGACGAACAGGAAGGCGATGAGGCCACCTGTCACGTGCATGCCGTGGAAGCCGGTGGTCAGGTAGAACACCGAGCCGTACGGGTCGGAGGAGAGCGAGAGCCCATCCTTCTTGACCAGCTCGGTGTACTCGTAGACCTGACCGCCGATGAAGATCGCACCCATGATGAAGGTGACGATGAACCACGACCGGAGCTTCTTCACGTCGCCGCGCTCAGCGGCGAACACGCCCATCTGGCACGTGAGGGAGGAGAGCACCAGGATCGTGGTGTTCGTCGCGGAGAACGGAAGATTCAGCGCATGCGCCATTTCCTTCCAGTGATCCGGTCCGGTCACCGATCGCAGGGTGAAGTACATCGCGAAGAGGGCCGCGAAGAACATCAGCTCGGAACTCAGCCAGATGATGGTTCCGACGCTGGTGAGGTTCGGTCGATTGACCGACGGGTGCGCGTGCCCGGTTTCTACTGTCGTTGCTGTCGCCACGACCGACATTATGTCGGTCGCTTATCTCGCCCTCACTCCGGGGGGTGCCGTTCGGAGTGTCTGGGTGGTGTGTCCAGCCCATATGGCCCATCGGAGCCGCGTGCGAACCGGTGTTGACGGGGTGTCGGGAGGAGTAGGCTCCGCCGCAGTTACGTTCTTGGGCTCCACCGACCGACAACGCCTCGGAGGAACGATGCAGTCGACCGCGACGGTTCTGGTCTACAGCGACGACGCCAACACGCGCGAGCAGGTGCGCCTCGCGACAGGCCGACGGCCCGCGTCCGACGCCCCCGAGGTCCAGTTCATCGAATGCGCGACACTTCCGGCCGTCCTGAAGGAGCTGGACAGGGGCGGGATCGACGTCTGCGTCCTGGACGGCGAGGCCGCTCCCGCGGG
>NZ_JBSFVM010000059.1:0-17379 GCF_053592315.1 Streptomyces sp. NPDC002754 | reverse complement strand
CTACGAGACCCTTCCGGCGCCTTGCGATCGCACGCACCAGACCCCGCGAGGCCCGCCCTCCGGGCGGACGACGCTACTTTCGAAACACGCCCTAGTAGTACCGGCCCGGCACATAGAAGTCGGGCGGCATGATCCCGGGGTGCGACGGCGCCACGAGACCCGCCGCCTCCGCTTCCTCGTTCGACATGATCACCGTGCCCGAGGCCGGCACCGGATCATGGTCGGCGGCGGACGCCGTGGCGGCACCCGCCCCCACCAGGGCCGTCGCCGCCAGGACCGTCGTCAATACGCGCTTGCGCAAGCTGTTCGTCATGCCCGCCCAACGACCGGCGTCACCCGCAGGTCACCGCTCCACATGCGCCCCGCCCCGCCCTCCCGCATTCTGGCCCCATGGCTGACAGCACCCTTTCGAAGATCTCCTGGACCGAGTTCCGCCCGGACCGGCGCCTGCTGACGGTGGGGGCAGCGCTCACCGGTATCGGCACCCTCACCGCGATGGCCGGGGTCGGCGTCCTCGTCTACGAGCTGGCGCGCGCGGGCCGCAGCTGGACCGGCAGCTGGGACGTCCCGCCCACCGAAATGGCCTCCCGCGCCCTCCACCAGGCCCAGGCCGTCGCGACGAGCGCGAGCCGCGCGGGCCGCGACACATGGAAGACGTACCAGGAGGGCGCGGCCTGACCTGCCGCCCCTGTTCTATGAGGCCCGTTCTATGAACCCGGCGTACCCACGCCGTGCAGCAACGTGTCCACGACCCGCGCGGCGAGGGCGTCCACGGCGGCATCGGTGTCGGGTGCCTGCCCCGCGGCTTCGTGAATGAGGGCGTAGTACACGGTCCGCGCCCAGTCCAGATCGGCGTCGGGACGCAACAGGCCGGCGTCGCGGGCGCGCGAGAACAGCGCCGCACAGCGGGTCATCACGTCCTCGTGGACGCGCGCGACCTCAGGGTCCGCGAGGGGGAGGGCGCCCATCGCGAAGCCCCAACTGGTCTTCACCCGAAGCACGTTCACGGTCGCCTGATAGAGCGCGACGGCCGGCGGCGACGTCTCCGGCCGCGCCGCCTCGACCGCCTCGTGGAACCGCTGCGTCGCCCAGGCCGCGAGCGCCCTGATCAACGCCTCCCGCGACGCGAACCGCCGGTGGACCGTGGTCCGCGCGACCCCGGCGGCCTCGGCGATCTGCTCCATCGTCGCCGCCGGATTCACGGCCAGCACCCGCTCGGCCGCTTCGAGGATCGCGCGCACGGTCCGTTCGGTGTCGGCACGAAGCGGCTTCGTGGAGGCGGGCTGCGCCATGGCGGGCAAATCCTTCCGATGGGGGACGACCTCAAAAGCGTACGCCAATGTGGCAACTCACCAACTACTTGCAACACGCATGACGCATATCCTATGTTCAACGCATCACCTGAGACGCAGGTGTCGACCAAGGGGAGCGTCATGGACCTGCAACTGAACGGCAAGACCGCCCTCGTCACGGGCGCCAGCCGAGGCATCGGGCTCGCCGTCGTCCAGTCCCTGGCCGCCGAAGGCGTACGCGTCGTCGCAGCCGCCCGCACCGCCGCCCCGGAGTGGAAAGCGGCCGGGGCGATACCGGTGACGGTGGACCTGTCCGACCCGGCCGGGGCCGAGCGGCTGGTCACGGAGGCCGTGGCCGAGCTGGGCGGGATCGACATCCTGGTCAACAACGTCGGGGGCGGCGACGGCGCCCTGAGCGGCGGCTTCCTCGACCTGACCGACGACCAGTGGGCGCAGGTGACGGACCTGAACTTCTCCGCCACCGTCCGCGTCACCCGCGCCGCGCTACCCGCCCTGCTGGCCGCCCGCGGCTCGATCGTCAACGTCTCCTCGACCAGCGCCCGCGTCCCGCAGGGCAGCCCCATCGCGTACGCCACGGCCAAGGCCGCGCTCACCGCGTTCGGCAAGGGCCTGGCGGAGGAGTTCGGCTCGCGGGGGGTCCGGGTGAACACCGTCTCGCCGGGCCCGGTCCGCACCGCGATGTGGGAGAGCCCGACGGGTTACGGCGCCGGGGTCGCCACCGCCATGGGCATCGACCACACCGACCTCCTGGCCGGACTGCCCACGGCGACAGGCATGCTCATCGACCGCCTCATCGAACCCGAAGAGGTCGCGACCCTGATCACCTACCTGTCGTCCCCCCTCGCCGCCGCGACCACAGGCACCGACCACCTCATCGACGCCGGCTCGGTCAAAACCGCCTGACCCATTGAAGCCCCGCCGACGCCCATTCAAGCCCCGCCGGCGATTGAGGCGCGGGGCCCGGGGCAGAGCCCCGATCTTTCAAGCCCCGCACTTCGAACGAGAGCCAGCGGGGCCCGGGGCAGAGCCCCGCGACCGCACCCACGGCTGGCCGCAACAAAACGCCCGAGGGCGGCACCGTCTCACGTAGAGACAGTGCCGCCCTCGGGTTACAGACGAGCTGAACCGCGACCGGCTCAGAAGTCCATGTCACCGCCCGGCATCCCGCCACCGGCCGGCGCAGCGCCCGCCTTCTCCGGCTTGTCGGCGATGACAGCCTCGGTGGTGAGGAACAGCGCGGCGATGGACGCGGCGTTCTGCAGGGCAGAGCGCGTGACCTTCGCCGGGTCGATGATGCCCTCGGCGATCATGTCGACGTAGTCACCCGTGGCGGCGTTCAGACCGTGACCGACGGTCAGGTTGCGCACCTTCTCCACGACGACGCCACCCTCGAGACCACCGTTGACGGCGATCTGCTTGAGCGGGGCCTCGAGCGCGAGCTTCACGGCGTTGGCGCCGGTCGCCTCGTCACCCTCGAGCTCCAGCTTCTCGAACACCGCGGAGGCCTGGAGGAGGGCCACGCCACCACCGGCGACGATGCCCTCTTCGACGGCCGCCTTCGCGTTGCGAACGGCGTCCTCGATGCGGTGCTTGCGCTCCTTGAGCTCGACCTCGGTGGCCGCGCCCGCCTTGATGACGGCCACGCCGCCGGCGAGCTTGGCGAGGCGCTCCTGGAGCTTCTCGCGGTCGTAGTCCGAGTCGCTGTTCTCGATCTCGGCACGGATCTGGTTGACGCGACCCTGGACCTGGTCGCTCTCACCGGAGCCGTCGACGATCGTCGTCTCGTCCTTGGTGATGACGACCTTGCGGGCGCGGCCGAGCAGGTCGAGACCGGCGTTCTCGAGCTTGAGGCCGACCTCCTCGGAGATGACCGTGCCGCCCGTGAGGATGGCGATGTCGCCGAGCATGGCCTTGCGGCGGTCACCGAAGCCCGGGGCCTTGACGGCGACGGACTTGAAGGTGCCACGGATCTTGTTGACGACCAGCGTCGACAGGGCCTCGCCCTCGACGTCCTCGGCGATGATCAGCAGCGGCTTGCCGGACTGCATGACCTTCTCGAGCAGCGGAAGGAGGTCCTTCACGTTCGAGATCTTCGAGTTCACGATCAGGATGTACGGGTCGTCGAGCGACGACTCCATGCGCTCCATGTCCGTGGCGAAGTACGCCGAGATGTAGCCCTTGTCGAAGCGCATGCCCTCGGTGAGCTCGAGCTCCAGACCGAAGGTCTGGGACTCCTCGACGGTGATGACGCCTTCCTTGCCGACCTTGTCCATGGCCTCGGCGATGAGCTCGCCGATCTGGGTGTCGGCGGCCGAGATGGAGGCGGTGGAGGCGATCTGCTCCTTGGTCTCCACCTCCTTGGCCTGCTCGAGGAGAGCGGCGGAGACGGCCTCGGTGGCGCGCTCGATGCCGCGCTTGAGGGCCATCGGGTTGGCGCCGGCGGCTACGTTGCGAAGGCCTTCGCGAACGAGCGCCTGGGCCAGGACGGTCGCGGTCGTCGTGCCGTCACCGGCGACGTCGTCCGTCTTCTTCGCGACCTCCTTGACCAGCTCGGCGCCGATCTTCTCGTACGGGTCCTCGAGCTCGATCTCCTTGGCGATGGACACACCATCGTTGGTGATCGTGGGGGCGCCCCACTTCTTCTCGAGGACGACGTTGCGACCCTTGGGGCCCAGGGTCACCTTGACGGCGTCGGCGAGCTGGTTCATGCCGCGCTCGAGGCCGCGCCGTGCCTCCTCGTCGAACGCGATGATCTTGGCCATGTGAAGTGGTCCTCCCGGACGGGGTGGAAAAGCAAGCAAACGGACCGTGCTGGTGCCCGCGACGGACGGTCTGCAGACCGTGTGGTTCCTTGCACCACCCGGCCCCCGGACCTCACCGACCCGATCCAAGTTCTGTCACTCTCACTCGGAGAGTGCTAAGCCCAATGATTAGCACTCGACCCCCTCGAGTGCAAGGTGCTCTCCTCATCGCGAACAGTCCCACGCAGCACGAAGGGCCCGCCCCCCGGTCACCCGGGAGACGAGCCCTTCATGACGTGCGACGTGCAAGCTTGCAGTCGGACGCGCGTTCAGCCGGCGGCCACGCGGACCATGTCGGCCTGCGGCCCCTTCTGGCCCTGCGAGATCTCGAATTCCACCCGCTGACCCTCTTCGAGGGTGCGGTAGCCGTCCATCTGAATCGCGCTGTAGTGGACGAACACATCCGCACCACCGTCGACCGCGATGAAGCCGTACCCCTTCTCCGCGTTGAACCACTTGACGGTGCCCTGAGCCATGCCTAACTCCCCTATTACTGGCCCTTACGCAGGACCGCACTTCGCGGACCCGGGTCAGACCTCACGCCCCATGGGATATGGGGGTGTGCGCCGGAACGCGTCGACCGCGGCTGAATGTATCTGCCCAACTGCCGTCTGCAACAGGTCAATCGGACGAGAATTCTGGGCACGCCAGATCGGGGGAACCGGGCCAACTCACCGGATCCCAGGGCAAGTCGGGCCGCGCAAATGCCATAAAAGGCCCGAATGGGCCGGTTACTTTGGCTACTTCTTGTCGGGCTCCGGGCGAGAACTCATATGCGCCCGTCATGCACCGTTCATGGAAACGCAGCAGCTTCCCCAACTGTACCGCGCTCAACCATGCAGAATTGCCCCCTCCGCTTCTCTGGCGGAGAGGGCAATTCGGATAACTCTGGGTAGAACGCGAACGATCAGCCGCCGGCGACGGCCGGAATGATCGAGACGCCCGCGCCGTCCGGCGTCGCCGTCTCGAGGCCCTGCTCGAAGCGGACGTCGTCGTCGTTCACGTAGACGTTCACGAAGCGGCGCAGCTTGCCCTGGTCGTCGAGGACGCGGGCGGCGATGCCGGTGTGGTTCTTCTCGAGGTCGGCGATGACGTCGGCGAGGGTGCCGCCCTCTGCGGCGACCTCGGACTTGCCGCCCGTGTAGGTGCGCAGGATGGTGGGGATGCGAACGTTGACGCTCATGGTGGTAACTCCTGTTGCTACAAGTCGGTCGGGCTCAGTGGTCGGCGGCGAGGCCGGCCTCGCGGAACGCGTCGAGGTTCGGCCGGATCGTGGCCGTGGCCTGGGACGAATCGGCGACCGCGGCAAGCGTCTTGAGGCCGTCACCGGTGTTCAGGACCACCGTGGTCAGCGACGGGTCGATCTGGCCCGCCTCGATGAGCTTCTGCGTGACGCCGAGGGTCACACCACCGGCGGTCTCGGCGAAGATGCCCTCCGTGCGCGCGAGCAGCTTGATCGCGTCGACGACCTGCTCGTCGTTCACGTCCTCCACGGCGCCGCCGGTACGGCGCGCGATGTCGAGGACGTAGGGGCCGTCGGCGGGGTTGCCGATGGCGAGGGACTTGGCGATGGTGGTCGGCTTCTGCGGGCGGACCACGTCGTGGCCGCCCTTGTAGGCGACGGAGACCGGGGAGCAGCCCTCGGCCTGGGCGCCGAACAGCTTGTACGGCTTGTCCTCGACGAGGCCGAGCTTGATCAGCTCCTTCAGGCCCTTGTCGATCTTCGTGAACTGCGAGCCGGACGCGATCGGGATGACCAGCTGGTCGGGAAGGACCCAGCCCAGCTGCTCGCAGATCTCGTACGCGAGCGTCTTGGAACCCTCGCCGTAGTACGGGCGCAGGTTGACGTTGACGAAGCCCCAACCCTCGCCCAGCGGGTCGCCGATGAGCTCGGAGCAGAAGCGGTTCACGTCGTCGTAGTTGCCCTCGATGGCGACGAGGTCACCGCCGTAGACGCCGGCCATGACGACCTTGCCCTCTTCCAGGTCGTGCGGGATGAACACGCAGGACCGGAAGCCGGCACGGGCGGCAGCGGCGCCGACGGCGCCGGCCAGGTTGCCGGTGGAGGAGCAGGAGAGCGTGGTGAAGCCGAAGGCGCGGGCGGCCTCGATGGCCTGCGCGACGACGCGGTCCTTGAAGGAGTGCGTCGGGTTGCCGGAGTCGTCCTTGACGAACAACTTGCCCTCGGCGACGCCCAGTTCACGGCCGAGGTTGTCGGCCTTGACGAGCTTGGTCCAGCCGGGGTTGATGTTCGGCTTCTCGGCGACGTCGGCCGGGACGGGCAGCAGCGGGGCGTAGCGCCAGATGTTGGCGGGTCCTGCCTCGATCTGCTTGCGCAGCGTCTCGGGGTCACCGACGGGGAGGTCGTACGCGACTTCGAGCGGGCCGAAACACTCGGCGCAGGCGAAGACGGGGCCGAGCGGGACGACGGCGCCGCACTCGCGGCAGGAGAGGCCGGATGCCGGACCAAGGTCGACGGCGTCGGTGGCGGCGGTTTCGGTGGCGACAGTCTGTACAGCCATGAGAGGCGAGGCCCTTTCTCCTCATCTTTCCCGTGACGCATCTCGCCACGAGACGGATTTGGCACCTTCACTAGCCGGGAGCCTCGCGAGCGCACTGGAGTGTGCGAAACGAGACCGGCTGGAGGGTTGCCGGGGCTTCAACGGGCCGTTTCCCTCTGCCCCTCTGGATGAGCGGTATTCGATTGTGTGGATTCAGTTGTGTACGGCAGGCGACCCCCGGCATGCGATGGTCACCGACCTTGTTCAAGACTGTAACCGAAGGCCCGGACCGCAGAGATAGTCGTCCGAACCGCGAGATGGATCACATGTCGATCCTTAGGGAAGGAACCCAGACCGTGCTGGAAGAGGTCGAGCGCTGGCTGAACAGGCGCTCCTGGTCCGTGGCGGACCATCCGCTGCACCGGTTGGTCGCCGCCAAGCACGCGTCGGGGCAGACGGTGAGTGTCGTACTGCCCGCGCTGAACGAGGAGGAGACGGTCGGCGAGATCGTCTCCGAGATCCGGCGGACGCTGATGACGGACGCGGTGCCGCTCGTCGACGAGCTCGTCGTGATCGACTCCGGCTCCACCGACCGCACCTCCCAGGTCGCGGCGGCGGCCGGGGCGCGCGTCGAGCACCGGGACGCGATCCTGCCGCGGATCCCGGCAAGGCCCGGCAAGGGCGAGGTGCTGTGGCGCTCCCTTTTCGTCACGTCCGGTGACATCGTGTGTTTCGTCGACGCCGACCTGAAGGAGTTCTCCGCGGACTTCGTCTCCGGGATCGTCGGGCCGCTCCTGACCGATCCGGGCGTGCACTTCGTGAAGGCGATGTACGACCGTCCGCTGGCCGGGGCCACCGGGGAGGGCGGCCGGGTGACCGAGCTGATGGCGCGGCCGATACTCAATCTGCACTGGCCCCAACTGGCCGGATTCGTCCAGCCGTTGGGCGGCGAGTACGCGGCCCGGCGCTCGCTCCTCGAGCGGCTCCCGTTCCCCGTCGGATACGGCGTGGAGCTCGGCCTGCTCGTGGACGCGCTGCACACCGTGGGCCTGGACGCGCTGGCCCAGGTCGACGTCGGCGTGCGCAAGCACCGGCACCAGGACGGGCAGGCGCTCGGCCGGATGGCGGCGGCGATCTACCGCACCGCCCAGCTGCGGCTGGCGCGCGGGCACCTCATCAGGCCGGTGCTCACGCAGTTCGAGCGGGGCGAGGACGGCTTCGAGCCGCGCACCCACGAGGTCGACACGGAGGAGCGGCCGCCGATGATCGAAATCGGTGAGTATGCGGAGCGTCGCGCGGCGTAATCGCGGGATGATCATGATTATTGCCTAGATTGCCCCTTATGTGGCTTAAACATCTCAAGGGCATGGCGGCGCTCGCCGCCACAGTAACGGCCGCCGCGACACTCGTCGCCGCGGCCGTCCCCGCGTCCGCCGTCGTCGTCGACCCCTTCGCCAAGCGGTACGAGGAAGCGCTGTACGGCGACTTCATCACCCTCGGCAACACCGTCATGCAGTGCCCGTCCACTCCCGCGGACGACGCGGCGCGGTGTCGAGCCGCACAAGCCGGGACCACGACGGAGAACAACAACCAGTTCGACATGCAGTACACGGACACGGCCGGGTTCGGCACCGGCGTCCTGAACTCCTCGACCGGTGAGGTGACGATCCCGCCGGGCGCCACGGTCGCGTACGCCCGCCTGTTCTGGGGCGGCAACGACGGCACGTACAAACTGGGCCGCAACCAGATCAACCGCTGCGACACCGCGGGCCCCGCCACCTCGCCGACCGACAGCGGCCCGCTGGACACGCGGCCCCGGGTGCGGGTGAACGGCGGGCCCGAGTCCCAGGTGGCCGTGGAGAACGCGGTGCGCACCCCGGCCGAGGTCGGCGGCCCGCACTACTACACGGCCGAGTCCGACGTCACCTCGCTGTTCGCCGGCGTCACCACCGGCTCCCCGGTGCCGGTCGCGGTCGGCGACGTCTGGGCGCCCACCGGCAAGGGCTGCGTCGGCGGCTGGTCGCTGACCGTCGTCTACAAGTACGACGCCCCCAACGCCCAGTACGCGCCCACCCGCCGCAACGTCTACGTGTACGGCGGCCACGTGGTGCAGCAGTCCAAGGACCCCGACACCACGATCTCCATCGACGACTTCTACCGCACGGGCACCCGCGACGTACGCGCCGGCGTCACCGCGTACGAGGGCGACGCGAACGTGACGGGTGACCAGTTCCTGGTGAACGGGCAGCGGATCGCGGACCCCGACGGCGGCGGCACGAACAACTTCTTCGACAGCCACGCCAACGGCGCACTCGACCCGAACGACCACAACAACTTCAGCATCGACGCGAAGGAGGCGATCATCCCGTCGGCCGCGCTGCCGCAGGGTTCGACCTCCGCCGATCTGACGTTCCGCACCAGGGGCGACACCTACGTGCCCTCGGCACTCGCCTTCTCCGTGCCGGTGCCCGACCTGGAGATCAAGAAGAGCGCCACGCCGAAGAAGGTCGCCCCCGGCGGCAAGGTGACGTACACGATCACCGCCAAGAACATCGGCGACCTCGACTACCCGGGCGCCAAGCTCAGCGACGAACTGGACGACGTGCTGGACGACGGCACGTACAACGGGGACGCCAAGGCCGACATCGGCAACGTCACGTACGACGCGCCGAAGCTGAGCTGGCGCGGCGACGTACCGGCCGGCAAGACCGCGACGATCACCTACAGCGTCACGCTGCACGACCCGCTCACCGGCGACGGCAAACTGACCAACGACGTGATGGCGGAGGACACCCCGCGCACCAACTGCGAGGAGGGCACGGAGGATCCGAACTGCGGCTTCTCGCCGGAGATCGAGAAGCCGGAGCCGCCCACCCCGCCGCTGAAGATCGTCACCACCCCGGAGCCCACGACCGCTCCCCCGTGCTCCACGGTCAAGAACACCATCACCATCCGCAACGACAGCGAATACCCGCGCGATAACGCCGCGATCTCCTGGCCCACGAAGGGCGCCGTCGGCACCCCCACCGCCAGCGGCGGCACCATCAGCAAGAAGGGCTCGTCCTTCTACTGGAACGGCACCGTGCCCGCCCACGGCAAGGTGGTCATCAAGGAGAACGTCAAGGCCTCCTGCACTCCGGGGGCGGCCATTGTCATCCCGGTGACCGGTGAGGTGTCCGGCACCAACTGCACCGCCCGCACGCGCGGCGGCGACGACCCGTGCACCGCGGTGATCGGCACCAAGCGCCAGCAGGCGCGGCCCGCTCCGCCGCAGCAGCAGCATCCGCACGGATCGGAGCTGGCCGAGACCGGCGCCGACTCACACACCCTGCTGTACGGCGGGCTCGCCGTCACGCTGTGCGGGCTCGGCGCGCTGATCCTCGCCGCCGTCCGCGGCCGCAAGAACTGACCCGACCGCGGGTTTCGTACACGGCCGGGTCCCCGTCGGGGGCCCGGCCTTACGTTTGAACGTTTCCGGGCCGGGCTAGCGTGCCCCTATGAGTTCCACGACGCATGGTGCTGCTGAGGTTCTCGTCGCGTCCAACCGCGGCCCGGTCTCGTACGAGGTCGACGACGCCGGGGGGATCGCTGCGAAGCGTGGCGGGGGCGGTCTGGTGTCGGCGCTCGGCGTCGTCGAGGACAAGCTGTGGGTGTGCTCGGCGCTGAGCGAGGGCGACCGGGAGGCGGTGCGGCGCGGGGTCGCCGAGCCGGGGGTGCGGATGCTCGACATCGACGCCGACGTGCACACGGACGCGTACAACGGGATCGCGAACTCGGTGCTGTGGTTCGTGCACCACATGCTGTTCCAGACGCCTCTGGAGCCGTCGTTCGGCCCGGAGTTCCGCAGGCGGTGGGCGTCCTACGAGGCGTACAACCAGGCCTTCGCCGAGGCGCTCGCCGAGGAGGCGGCGCCGGGCGCGACGGTGGTCGTGCAGGACTATCACCTGACGCTGGTGCCGGGGATGCTCCGCGAACTCCGCGGCGACCTGCGGATCGGGCACTTCTCGCACACGCCCTGGGCGCCCGTCGACTACTTCCGGATGCTGCCCGACGACATCGCCGAGCAGGTGCTCAGGGGCATGCTCGGGGCCGACCGCTGTGCGTTCCTGACCCGGCGCTGGGCGGACGCCTTCACCGACTGCTGTACGCATCTCGTCGGCGGCACGTCCGGGACCCGGATCGGGGTGCACGGGCTCGGCGCCGACGCGGACTTCCTGCGCGAGCGGGCGCACCGGGACGACGTGGAGGAACGGCTTGCGGCGCTGCGGGCGCAGATCGGCGGGGACGGTTCACGGAAGGTGATCGTCCGGGTCGACCGGACCGAGTTGTCGAAGAACATCGTGCGGGGGCTGTGGGCGTACGAGCTGCTCCTCGAGTCCGCGCCCGAGTGGCGGGAGCGGGTCGTGCACGTCGCGTTCGCGTATCCGTCGCGGCAGGATCTGGCCGTGTACCGCGACTACACGGACGAGGTGGCGCGGGTCGCCGAGTCCATCAACTCCCGCTGGGGCACGGAGAGTTGGACCCCGGTCGTACTCCACGTGAAGGACGACTTCGCGCGCTCGCTCGCGGCGTACCGGCTCGCGGACGTGGCCCTGGTGAACCCCATCAGGGACGGGATGAACCTGGTCGCCAAGGAGGTGCCGGTCGTCTCCGACGACGGGTGCGCGCTGGTGCTGTCGCGGGAGGCGGGGGCGTACGAGGAGCTGGCCGAGGACGCGCTGATCGTCAACCCCTATGACGTGAGCGGGACTTCGCGGGCCCTCGCGGAGGCGCTCGCCATGCCGTGGGACGAGCGGGCGGAGCGCACGAAGCGGCTCGCCGCGGCGGCGACGGCGCTGCCGCCGGGGGCGTGGTTCCTGGAGCAGCTAGAGGCGCTGCGCCAGGGCTGAGAAGAAGGCCGCGAGTTCGGCGGGGCCGTCCACCAACAGGTCGGCCCTGTCGGCGAGTTCGGGCACGACCGTGTCCGCCGCCACCAGGAGGCCCGGGACGCCGTCGGAGCGGAGCTTCTCCACCGCCGCGAAGGCCGGGAGGTCGCCGAGGTCGTCGCCCGCGTAGAGGACGGACTCCGCGCCCACCTCCCGTACGTACTCGGTGAGCGCCACGCCCTTGTCGACGCCGGGTGGACGCAGCTCCAGGACCAGGCGGCCCGGCTCCACGATCAGCCCGTGCCGGGCGGCGAGCTCCGCCAGAGGTTCGCGGAGGGCCTCGAAGGCGGCCTGCGGGTCATGGGCGCGGCGGGTGTGGACGGCGACGGCGCGGCCCTTCTCCTCGACGTACGTGTCGTGCCAGAGGTTCGACTCGGCCAGGACGCCGGGGAGTTCGGAGCGGACGGAGGCGACGCCGGGGTGCGGGGCGGGGGCGGTGACCGTGCCGGTGACGGCGTCCCAGCGTTCGGCGCCGTAGTGGCCGAGGACGACCAGGTGCTCGAGTCCGGGAACACCGGCGAAGCCACCGTGGCGGACCGCGGTGGCCGCGGGGCGGCCGGTGATGACCGCGACGGAGGCGACCTTGGGGGCGAGTGCGGCGAGGGCGGGGACGGTGTCGGGGTGGGCGCGGGCCTGGTCGGGGTCCGGGACGATGGGGGCGAGGGTGCCGTCGAAATCGATGCCGACGACCCCCCTCCGGGGGTGAGCCAGGAGGGCATCCAGCCCCTCACGTCCTGCGGTCGTCCGGGGGGCGTGCTCATGGCGGGCCATGCCATTGACGATAGCCGGGGTTGCACTCACGGGGCTCTGCCCCGGACCCCGCTGCTCAATCGCCGCAGGGGTTTGAAATACCAAACCCCCGCGGCGGGTGGGCAAAACAAGCCCCGCCGGCGATTGAGGCGCGGGGTCCGGGGCGGAGCCCCGGGGGTTAGCGTTCGCGGCGGCGCGCGTCCCGGACTCGGCGCAACCTGTTCACCGTCACCGGGGCGAATTCGACGGCCCGTGGGTCGTCCAGGAGGGCGTTGAGGAGTTGGTAGTAGCGGACGGGGGCCAGGTCCAGGTCCTCGCGGATCGCGCGCTCCTTGGCTCCCGGGGAGGGCCAGCCACGGCCCTCGAAGGTGAGGACCGCGCGCTCGCGATCGCCGAGAGGATCCATACCCGCCACGCTACTCGGCGGATTCCGCCGCCGCCGCATGGTTCTGGATCGCGCCGAGCGTCCCCGCCGCACTGCCCCGCGGCGCGACCGTGGAGCCGATCTGCTTCTTGAGCTCGGCGCTGACCTCGGGCCAGGACGTCTTGTTGGCCGGGTAGTACGTCGCACCCGCGAGCTCGTCGATGAACGGTCGCAGCGCCTTGTCCTTCGCCGAGGACGTCATCGCGTTCGACGCGGAGACCGTGACCGGCGCGACGGTGTACTTGCGGGAGAAGTCGAGGACGTTCTTCTGGTTGTAGGCGTAGTCGAGGAACTCCCCGGTCTCCTTGGGGTGACCGCCCTGCTTGAACGCCATCATCCAGTCGTTGACGCCCATCGTGGACCTGGGCGTGCCGGACGGACCGGGGATCGCCACGTCTCCGTAGTCGACGCCCTTGGCCTTCGCCATGTTCATCAGCGTGGGGTGGCCCGACACCATGCCGACCTGGCCCTTGGCGAAGGCCTGGAACGCGGGCGTGCGGTTGAGCTTCGCGGGGGCCGTCGGGCCGGTGAGGCCCTTGGTGACCAGGTTGCTCTTGAGCCAGGACAGCGCCTCGACGTTCTTCTTGTCGTCGAGGGCGTAGCTGCCGACGTTGTCGATGTAGCCGCCGCCGTTGCTGAGCATCCAGATCAACGTCTCGGCCTGCGCCTCTTCCGTGCCGAGCGGCAGCGCGAAGGGGTAGCGCACGCCCTGCGCCTTGAGCGCCTTGGCGTCGGACACCAGGTCGGCCCAGGTCTTCGGCGGCGTGATGCCGGCCTCGGCGAAGAGCTTCTTGTTGTAGAAGAGGCGGCGCGTGGAGGCGGCGAACGGCATGCCGTACTGCGCGCCCTTGATCTCGCCCGCCTGGCTCATCTGGCCGACGAAATCGGCCTGGACCGGCACGGAGAGCAGTTTGTCGACGGGGTACAGCTTGCCCGCCGCCGCGTAGTCGGCGTACGCGCCGATCTGCGCCATGTCGGGCGCGTGGCCCGCGGCGACCATGTCCTTGACCTTCTTGTCGACGACGTCCCAGGAGTGCACGTCGACGTCGACCTTGATGTTCGGGTGCTTCTTCTCGAAGCCGGCGGCGAGGTCGTCCCAGTACTTCTGGGAGCTGTTGGCCTGCGAGTCGCCGTAGTCGGCCGCGACCAGCCGCAGCGTGACGGCGTCGTCCGAGTCGCCGCTTCCACAGGCGGTGAGCAGCGACGACGCGGCCACCACCCCGAGCGCGGCCGCCACGGTCAGAGCGGTCCTCCCCTTGCGCACTGCCGCACTCCAACTGTGTCCTTCGCGCCACAGGCCTGTCCCATGGTCTCCCGGAAGGTCTACACCACATGGGCGCCGGAGCGGAAACGAGGGGGGACTGGACTAGACCTCTCAAGGGTGGACGAGCGAGACTGTCTCCGTGAAACATGTCATCGCCCTCGACGTGGGCGGCACCGGGATGAAGGCCGCCCTGGTCGGGGCCGACGGCAATCTGCTGCACCAGGCGCGCCGGGCGACCCAGCGCGAGCGCGGCGCCGACGCGGTCGTGGAGTCGATCCTCGGCTTCGCCGCCGACCTGCGCGCGTACGGCGAGCAGCACCTCGGCGAGCCCGCCCGCGCCGCCGGGGTCGCGGTGCCCGGCGTCGTGGACGAGAGAGACGGTATCGCCCTGTTCGCCGCCAACCTCGGCTGGCGCGACGTCCCCATGCGGTCCCTGCTCAGCGAGCGGCTCGGCGGCATCCCCGTGGCGCTCGGCCACGACGTGCGCACCGGGGGGCTCGGCGAGGGCCGACTCGGGGCCGGCAAGGACGCCGACCGGTTCCTGTTCATGCCGCTGGGCACCGGGATCGCCGGCGCCATCGGCATCGACGGCCGCATCGAGCCCGGCGCGCACGGCTCCGCGGGCGAGATCGGCCATGTGGTCGTCCGCCCCGGCGGCGTGGCCTGCGGCTGCGGTCAGCGCGGCTGTCTGGAGCGGTACGCGTCCGCCTCCGCGGTCACCCTGGCCTGGCAGGAGGCGAGCGGCGACGAGAAGGCGACCGCGGCGGACTGCGCGAAGGCCGTCGACGCGGGCGACCCGAAGGCGGTCCAGGTCTGGCGGGACGCGGTGGACGCGCTCGCCGACGGCCTGGTGCTCGCGCTCACTCTGCTGGACCCCCGCACGCTGATCATCGGTGGCGGGCTCGCCGAGGCCGGGGAAACCTTGTTCACACCCCTGCGTGCGGCCGTCGCGGAGCGCGTCACCTTCCAGGCGCTCCCCACGATCGTCCCGGCCGTCCTCGGGGACAGCGCCGGATGCCTGGGCGCGGGACTGCTCGCCTGGGACCTGCTAGCCGACGTCACTGTCGACACCACGGAGGTAACCGCCTGATGGCCACAGCAAAGGTGCTCGCCGGTGCCAAGGTGGTACTGCCCACCGGGACCGTCACCGACGGACGCGTCATCGTCGACGGCACGAAGATCGCCGGGGTTGCCCCGGACGGCGCCGAGACCGTCGACCTGACAGGCCACTGGGTGGTCCCCGGCTTCGTCGACATCCACAACCACGGCGGTGGCGGCGCGTCCTTCACCTCCGGCACGCTCGAAGAGATCCTCACGGGCGTACGGACGCACCACCACCACGGCACGACCACGGTCGTCGCGTCCTTCGTCACCGGCAGCATGGACTTCCTCATCCAGCGCGCGGGGCTGCTCTCCGAGCTGGCCGAGCACGGGGAGATCGCGGGCATCCACTTCGAGGGCCCGTTCATCTCGCCGTGCCGCAAGGGCGCCCACGACGAGACGCTGCTGCGCGACCCCGACCCGGCCGAGGTCCGCAAGCTGCTCGACGCCGCCCGCGGCCAGGCCAAGATGGTCACCCTCGCCACCGAACGGCCCGGCGGCATCGACTCCGTACGCCTCCTCGCCGAGCACGGCGTGATCGCCGCGATCGGCCACACCGACGCCACGTACGAGCAGACGGTGGAGGCCATCGACGCGGGTGCCACGGTCGCCACGCACCTGTTCAACGCGATGCCCGGCCTCGGCCACCGCGCCCCCGGGCCGATCGCGGCGCTCCTGGAGGACGAGCGGATCACCGTCGAGCTGATCAACGACGGCACGCATCTGCACCCGGCCGCCCTGGAGCTGGCGTTCCATCACAAGGGCGCGGGGAAGGTCGCGTTCATCACCGACGCGATGGACGCGGCCGGGTTCGGCGACGGGCGCTACATGCTCGGCACGCTGGAGGTCGAGGTGAAGGACAGCGTGGCGCGGCTCGTCGAGGGCGGCTCCATCGCGGGCTCGACGCTCACCCTGGACCGGGCGTTCAAGCGGGCGGTCACGATCGACAAGCTGCCCGTCGAGGACGTCGTCCGGGCCATCTCCGTCAACCCGGCCCAACTCCTCGGCGTGTACGACAAGGTGGGCTCGCTGGAGCCCGGCAAGGACGCCGACCTCGTGGTCCTGGACGCGGAGTTCGAGGTCAAGGGCGTGCTCCGCAAGGGCGAGTGGCTGGTCCGGCCGTAACCCCCGGCGAATACAGGGCGGTTGACCCGCGGTCTGGGCCAACCGCCTTGACTTTGGCATGATCAGGCCCCGTTACTGAAAGTACGTAAGGGGGGGTGAGGTCCTGTGATCCTCACGGTCACGCTGAACACCGCACTCGACATCACGTACCGGGTGCGGTCCCTGCGCCCGCACACGACGCACCGCGTCAACGAGGTCGTCGAGCGGCCCGGCGGCAAGGGTCTGAACGTGGCGCGGGTGCTTGCCGCGCTCGGTCACGAGGTGGCAGTGACGGGATTCGTGGGCGGCGCGACAGGCCGCACACTCCAGGACCAGCTGCTCGACACCCCCGGTGTCGCGGACGCCCTGGTGCCCGTGTCCGGCACGACCCGCCGCACGATCGCCGTCGTCGACGCCTCGACCGGCGACACGACGCAGCTCAACGAGCCGGGCCCGACGATCACGCCCGCCGAGTGGGCGGCCTTCCAGGAGGCGTACGCGGATCTGCTCCGCTCCGCCTCAGCGGTCGCCCTGTGCGGGAGCCTGCCGCCGGGCGTCCCGGTCGGCGCCTACGCGACGCTCGTACGGGCCGCGCGTGCCGCCTCCGTCCCGGTGCTGTTGGACACCAGCGGCGAACCGCTGCGTCGCGGTGTCGCCGCCCGCCCCGACCTGGTGAAACCGAACGCGGACGAGCTGGCCGAACTCACCGGCTCCCACGAGCCGTTGCAGGCCATGAAGGACGCGCGGCGGCGCGGGGCGCATGCGGTGGTCGCTTCGCTCGGGGCGGAGGGGCTGTGCGCGCTCACGGCGGACGGGGAGTGGCGGGCGCCGGCCCCCGACCGTCTCGCCGGTAACCCGACGGGGGCGGGGGACTCGGCGGTGGCGGGGCTGCTGTCGGGCCACGTCGCCCACCTTCCGTGGCCCCAGCGCCTGGCCCGCGCGGTGGCCCTGTCGGCGGCGACCGTCGTGTCCCCCGTCGCCGGCGAATTCGACCCGTCGACGTACGAGGCCCTGGTCGGCCGGATCACGGTCGCGCAACAGGTCGGCGCGGCCTGACTCCGTCAAGACTCGACGGCGATTGAGCCAATCAAGCCCAGCCACGGCTACCCGGCGAGCGCCCCCCCGGGGGCGCCCCCGGCCCCGCCGCCCTCACCGCGGCGTGGGGGACGGGGCGGCCCACCAACGCCCCCACACAC
>NZ_JBSFVM010000058.1:0-19429 GCF_053592315.1 Streptomyces sp. NPDC002754 | reverse complement strand
GACACCCTCCAGGACATGCTGCGGTGCTGGACCGGCATCTGCACCACCTGCGGCCGTCCGCTCACCAGAGCCAGAACCTAACGAAGCACTACTAGGGCCTGTCAGGTTGACGTGAGGCCGGCTCTGGGTTGTCGTCGTACCCGTTCCTCAGTCGGGCCAGGTGCCGGTCAGGCCGCGGGTGACGGTGGCGCCGCCCCGGTCGACGGCCGTCTTGACCACGGAGAAGATGGCGCCCTGCACCGCGGCGGCCAGGAGCACCTCTCGCCACGTGCGGTCCTCATCGGTGGCATCGGGCGCGTCGTCCTCTTGCCGGAGCACCTTCCAGGTCTTCTTGAACACCGCTCCGGCGATCAGCCGCTGGTGGCACCCAGGAGCAGTCCGACGGGCTTGTAGGCGATCTCGACGGGTTTCATCGACGGTGCCCCCTCCGGCGCCGCCGCGCGAGGACGGCGACGATCACGAGCGCCCCGGTGCCGCCCAACAGCCGCGCCCGGTTCCGTCGGGCGGCGCCCACGCCACGGTGCGCGGTGTCCGTGACGGAGCGGGGAGCCTTGTCCTGCACCAGGTGGCCCGCCCGGGTGGCGGTGGTCCGCAGCTGGTCCGTGGCGCGGGCAGCCCCGTACTTCACCGGCTCGGGGGCCTTGTCCTTGACGCGCCGCGCCGCATGGGCGGCCTTGTCGGCGACCTGGGTCCGCAACTCCGCGGTCTTGTCGTCCGCCCGCTGTTTGGCCTGCGCCGCCGTGTCCCGGGCGCGGGCCTTGACGTCGGCCTTGGCGGCCAGTTCCGACACGGTCTGCCCCAACTCCTCGCGGGTGTCCTCGATGTGCTCACGCAGTTCTTCCGCGCCAGGAGCGGACGTCTTCTCGGTGGACTTGTCCGGGGTCATCGGTGGGCCCTCTCCCTGATCTCGTCGATGTCGGCGGTGACGCTCTCGATGGTCTGCCGCGGCGCGGGAGGCGTGGCCCTGCGGAGCTGCTTCCTGCCCAGGGCCGCCATGACGGCAGCGATGATCAGCAGCACGCCGGTGATGACAAGCCCCGAGACCCACAGCGGCACGGCCAGGGCAAGAGCGGCGACGGCAGTGGCCACCAGCGCCTGGCAGGCGAGGAAACCGACCAGTCCCGCGCCGCCGAACATGCCGCCGCCGAAGCCGAAGCGCTTGGCCTTCTCGGCCGTCTCCATCCGCGCCAGCCGCATCTCGGAACGCATCAGCTCCGTCAGCTGCCGCGAGGCTTGCTGGACCAGCTCGCTCACCGGTGCCTCGCCCCGCGCGAACGCCGTGCGGTCGCCACTCGACTGCATGATGGTCTCCCCTCATCTCCTCAATCGGTCGGTTCAATCGGTCGGTCGAGTACCCGTCAGTCCATGTCCATGCGACGCCGGTCCTGCTCGTCCCACTTGGCCGTGTCACGCGGCTGCGCGTACGGCTCCTCCTCTGCCGGGTGGCCGCCTGCGATCGCCTTCTGCCGCACCGCCTCGGCGTCGAATTCAAGGCCGAGCAGAACGGCCAGGTTGCTCACCCACAGCCAGACCAGGAAGACGATCACGCCGGCGAAGGTGCCGTAGGTCTTGTTGTACGAGGCGAAGTTGGCGACGTAGAAGGCGAAACCGGCGGAGGCCACCAGCCACAGCACCAGCGACAGGAAGCTGCCCGGAGTGACCCAGCGGAAGCCACGCACCTTCGCGTTCGGGGTGGCCCAGAACAGAATCGCGATCATGGTGATGACCAGGAGGGCCACGACCGGCCACTTGGCGACCGACCACACCGTAAGGACCGTGTCACCGATGCCGAGCGCGGCGCCGGCCTCCTTGGCGAGACTGCCGGTGAAGACCACGATGAGCGCGCTGACGACGGCCAGGAGCATCAGCACCACGGTCACGCCGAGACGTATCGGCAACACCTTCCAGACCGGGCGGCCCTCGGGCATGTCGTACACGGCGTTGGCCGTGCGGATGAACCCCGCCACGTAACCGGACGCCGACCACACGGCCAGGGCCAGGCCGACCAGCGCCATGACAGAGCCGAGCCCGGCGTTTCCCTGCAACTGCTCGACTGCCCGGGTGATGATGTCCCGCACCGATCCGGGAGGCAGCTGCCTGACGTTGGCGAGCAGCTTGTCGGTGGCCGACTCGCCCGCGACGCCCAGCAGTGACACCAGCACCAGCAGGGCGGGGAAGAGCGAAAGCACGCTGTAGTAGGTCAGCGCCGCCGCACGGTCGATCAGCTCGTCGTCCTTGAACTCCTTGAGCGTCCCTCGCAGCGCGGCCCACCACGAGCGCTTCGGCAGCTGCGTCGGAGAGTCCGGAGAACGGCGCTCCACCTCCGGGTCCGGACCGAACCGCTCCTGCGCGTCCCGATCCTCGTGATCTTCGTGTCGGATGTGCGATAGACGATCCATCCCCGGCGAGTACCCCGGACCGCCGAGTCACCCCTTGACATGTCGCACGTATTGCCACGCATTGCAAGGTCGTGAAGCGCTCCCGAAGGACCTTGACCGGCTCTCGGACCGCTGGCCAAGCTCCTGTTCATGAGCGCCGCGGCCCGCCGCCCCGGCCGAAGCGGAAACCGCCCACCCACCCAGTGAAGAGGTCCCGCCATGACGTCCACCGCACCCACCGCGCCCGCCGTCACCGTCGAGAAGGTCGGTGGCCGGATCGGCTCCGTCGTCTCCGGGGTCCGTCTCGGCGGCGACCTGGACGAGGCCACCGTGGCCGCGGTCCGGGCCGCCATCGTGGAACACAAGGTCGTCTTCTTCCGCGACCAGGACCACCTCGACGCCGGGAGCCACGAGGCGTTCGCCCGCCTCCTCGGCACCCCGGTCGCCCACCCCACCGTCCCGTCCGTCGACGGCCGCTACGCGCTCGGCATCGACAACGAGCACGGCGGGCGCGCCAACCAGTGGCACACCGACGTCACGTTCGTGCCCGCTTACCCCGCGTTCTCCATCCTGCGCGCCGAGGTCGTCCCGCCGTACGGTGGCAACACCCTGTGGTCCAACACCGCGGCCGCGTACGCCGAACTCCCGGAGCCCGTCCGGGTGTTGGCCGACAGCCTGCGCGGTGTGCACACCAACGACTACGACTACGCGGCGGCCCGCCCGGAGGCCCCGTCCGAGGCGCTCCAACAGCACCGCAAGGTGTTCACGTCGACCACGTTCCAGACCGAGCACCCGGTCGTGCGCGTACACCCGGAGAGCGGCGAACGCACCCTGATCCTCGGCAACTTCCTGCAGAAGCTCACCGGGTTCAACGCCCGCGACTCACGCGCGCTGATCAACATCCTCCAGTCGCACGTCGAACGGCCGGAGAACACGGTCCGCTGGCAGTGGCGCGCCGGCGACGTCGCCATCTGGGACAACCGGGCCACCCAGCACTACGGCGTGGACGACTCCGACGCCCACACCCGCACCCTGCGCCGCGTCACCATCGACGGCGACGTCCCGGTCGGCGTGGACGGCCGCCGCTCCACGCTGCTGTCCCCCACGTCGGTCCCGGAACCCGAATACGGCATCGCCTCCGGCGCCTCCACGGACGGCGAGTTCGCGCAGCCGTAGGGGCCCCGCTCACGGGGCTCCGCCCCGGACCCCGCGCCTCAAACGCCGGCGGGGCTGAAAAGATCGCCTCAATCGCCGCCGGGGCTTGATCGCCTCAAGCCCCGCCGGCGATTGAGGCGATCAAGCCTCCGCGGCGGGTGGGCCCATCCATCCCTCTGCGACGGGTGACCACCTCAAGCCCCTGCGGCGATTGAGCAGCGGGGTCCGGGGCGGAGCCCCGGGAGCGGGGGACGGGTGGCCGCGCCGGTTCAGTCGAGCCGCGGGATCTCGATGGCGGGGCACTTGTCCATGACCATGTCCAGTCCCGCGGCGCGAATCCGCTCGTACGCCCCCTCGTCGACGACACCGAGCTGGAACCACACGGCCTTCGCGCCGATGGCGGCGCCTTCGTCGGCGACGGGCCCGGCGAGCTCGCTGTTGACGAAGACATCGACCACATCAACCGGGAACGGGATGTCCGCGAGCGACACGTAGCCCTGCTCCCCGTGCACGGTCTCCGCCTTCGGATGCACCGGCACGACCCGCTTGCCGAAGCGCTGCAGGACGTCGGCGACCCCATAGGCGGCGCGGGACTGGTTCGAGGAGAGGCCGACCACCGCCCAGGTGTCCCCGGTCTCGGTGAGGATCTTGCGGACCGTGTCGTGATCGCCGTACATGGGACCTCCTGAGGGGTGTGCCTGGTATCCGTACTGTCCGTACGGGACAACTCCCCGCACGGCGCGGGGATTCCGGAGCAGCTCAGCCCACGTGGACGCGCGGCCGGCGCTCCGGATCGGGTTCGGCGCGGCGCAGCACTTCGCGGGTGACCGGGGCGACCTCGCCGTCGCCGAACACCAGGAAGCGCAGCAGGTGGCCGACGGGGTGGCCCTCGGTCCAGTTGAAGTAGGCGTGCGGGACGCTGCCGGTGCGTTCGCGCAGGTCCATGAGGACGGCGGCGGCCGTGTTGGGGACGCCGGGGCCGCGCACCCGAAGGCGGCGCACGCCGTGCTTCTCGTCGCCGTGGACGAGCAGGTCCTCGGTGAAGTCGGAGGAGTCCTGGATGAAGACCTCCAGGAACAGCACCCGGCCGTCGTCCGGCATGGGCGTGTCCTCGCGCTGGCAGTGCTCCTTGTCGCGGTACTCCGCGGTGGTGTGCTCCTGCGGCTCGTTCGCGATGATCCGCAGCGGGCCCTGCGCCGCCACCTCGTCGATCAGCCGCAGGGCCGTCTCGTCGTACGTGACCGCGCCCGCGCGCAGTTCGAAGGCGCGGTGGACACGGGACGCGAAGGAGGTGATGAGGATCGCCGCGATGAAGATGATCGCGATCTTGATGCCGTCGGGGCGTTCCACGACGTTCGTGACCAGGGTGTAGGCGAAGACCGCGGTGATCGCGCCGAAGCCGACCGTCGACTTTCGATGGCCACGCCGGTGCACCGCGACCGTCGACGCGAACGAAGCGGAGAGCATCAGCACCAGCACGCCGGTCGCGTACGCGCCGGACTGGTCGTCGACGTCGGCGTTGAACCAGAGGGTGATGAGGACCGCCGCCGCCATGAAGACGAGGACCAGCGGGCGCACGGCCCGCGTCCACTCGGGCGCCATGCCGTAGCGGGGCAGATAGCGGGGGACCAGGTTGAGCAGGCCTGCCATCGCGGAGGCGCCCGCGAACCACAGGATGGCGATCGTGGAGACGTCGTAGACCGTGCCGAAGCCCTCGCCGAGATAGGCGTGCGCGAGATAAGCGAGCGCGCGGCCGTTCGCCGAGCCGCCGGACTCGAACTCGTGCTGCGGGATCAGGATCGTCGTCGCGAGGCTGGACAGGAGCAGAAAACAGCTCATGATCAGCGCGGCCGTCGTGAGCAGCTTGCGGGTGTCGCGGATGCGGCCCTTCGGCTTCGCGTACGTGTCCGTGGAGTCACCCCGGACCTGCGGCATCACGGCGACGCCCGTCTCGAACCCGGACATGCCGAGCGCCAGCTTCGGGAACATGAGCAGCGCGACGCCGACCATCATGAACGGGGAGGAGTGCTCGGCCGTCATCGCGTCCCACCAGTTGCCGATCTTGACCGGCTCGGTGAACACATGGGCGGCAGCTGTGACCAGCACGACGATGTTCAGGGCCAGATACGCGCCCACGAGCACCACCGCGACCCGGATCGCCTCCCCGAAACCCTTGAGGAAGACCGCGCCGAGCGCCACGAGCAGCGCGAGCGTGATCCAGATGTTCTCGCCGTGCAGGCCGGAGGGCGCGAACGGGTTCTCGACGACGTGCGCCGCCGCGTCCGCCGCCGAGAGCGTCATCGTGATCATGAAGTCGGTGGCGGCGAAGCCGAGCAGTACGAGGACGAACAGCTTCCCCGCCCACCAGGGCAGCAGCCGCTCCAGCATCGCGATCGAACCCTCGCCGTGCGGCGACTCCTTCGCGACCCTGCGGTACACCGGCAGGGCGCCCAGCAGCGTGAGCGCGATGAGAACGAGCGTCGCCAGCGGCGAAAGGAGTCCTGCCGCGAGCGCCGCGATCCCCGGCTGGTAGCCGAGCGTCGAGAAGTAGTCGACACCCGTCAGACACATCACGCGCCACCACTTGTGACCCTTGTGCTCCTCGGGCGCGTGCCCGTGCGGACCCTGATGGCGGGCCGTCTGCTCGCTCAGCCCCTCCAGCAGCCAGGAGCGGAAGCGGCTCGTGGAGGCTGCGGGTGCGGCAGGACTCTCGGCCGGGGTGCCGGTCATGTGGCGGGCGTTTCCTGTCGGGTGACTCGGGTGACTCGGGCGGCTCGGACTACTTGGGCGTCTCGGGTGACTTGGGTGACTGTCTGGGACGACGAGCGAGTATCCATCACATCGTCACCTGTGCATCGGGCGGGGGCGAGTCCTGTACGACCTGCGCATACGCTGGTCCGATGCAGGACGAGTACCGCACGGTGGCCCGCGAGGGCGTGCACGAGACAGAGATCAGCCGCTCCCGGTTCCTGTGCGCGCTCGCGCCCGCCGCGACCGAGGAGGAGGCCCAGGCCTTCGTCGCGCGCGTCCGCAAGGAACACCCGACGGCCAACCACAACTGCTACGCCTACGTCATCGGGGCCGACGCCTCCGTACAGAAGGCGAGCGACGACGGCGAGCCGGGCGGCACCGCGGGCGTGCCGATGCTGCAGATGCTCACCCGGCGCGACATGCGCTACGTCGTCGCCGTGGTCACCCGCTACTTCGGCGGCGTGAAGCTCGGCGCCGGTGGCCTCATCCGCGCCTACGGAGGCGCGGTGGGCGAAGCCCTCGACACACTCGGCACGGTGACGCGCCGCCGCTTCCGCCTCGCCACGGTGACGGTCGACCACGCGCGCGCGGGCAAGACGGAGAACGACCTGCGGTCCACGGGCTGCGAGGTCCGGGATGTCCGGTACGGCGCGGAGGTCACCATCGAGATCGGCCTCCCGGAATCGGACATCGCCCGCTTCCGGGGTTGGCTCGCCGATGCAACGGCGGGCACGGCGGTCTTCGAACTGGGCGGCGAGGCCTACGGGTGACCGGCATTAAGCCCCTGCGGCGATTGAGCAGCGGGGTCCGGGGCGGAGCCCCGATCTTTTGAAGCCCCGCCGGCGATTGAGGCGCGGGGTCCGGGGCAGAGCCCCGAGTCGTGGGGACCGGCTCCCGCAACAGGTCACCCGGGCGTAACCCCCCGCCATGTCAGACCCACCCGTTAGCCTCGTGCAACATGAGGTTCCTGCACACATCCGACTGGCACCTGGGCCGCTCCTTCCACCGCGTGAACATGCTCGACGCCCAGTCCGCGTTCATCGCCCACCTCGTGGCGACCGCGCGCGAGCGCGACGTCGACGCCGTGGTCGTGTCGGGTGACGTGTACGACCGGGCGGTGCCGCCACTCGCCGCCGTGGAGCTCTACGACGACGCCCTGCACCGCCTCGCCGAACTCGGCGTGCCCACCGTGATGATCTCCGGGAACCACGACTCGGCCCGCCGCCTCGGCGTCGGCGCGGGCCTCATCGGCCGGGCCGGCATCCACCTGCGGACGGATCCGTCCCGTTGCGGGGAGCCGATCGTGCTGCCGGACGCGCACGGCGACGTCGCGTTCTACGGACTGCCGTATCTCGAACCGGCGCTGGTGAAGGACGAGTTCGGGGTGGCGAAGGCCGGGCACGAGCAGGTGCTGGCCGCCGCCATGGAGCGCGTGCGGACCGACCTCGCCGCACGCCCGGCCGACACCAGGTCCGTCGTCCTCGCGCACGCCTTCGTGACCGGGGGCGCGCCCAGTGACAGCGAGCGGGACATCACGGTGGGCGGCGTCTCGGCCGTCCCGTCCGGGGTCTTCGACGGCGCGGACTACGTGGCGCTCGGGCATCTGCACGGCAGCCAGGTCATCAGTGACCGGGTCCGCTACTCGGGCTCCCCGCTGCCGTACTCGTTCTCGGAGGCCGACCACCGCAAGAGCATGTGGCTGATCGACCTCGACGCCGAGGGCGCGGTCACCGCCGAGCGCCTCGACTGCCCGGTGCCGCGCCCGCTGGCCCGCCTCCGCGGTGACCTCGAAGACCTCCTCGACGCCCCGGAGCTCGACCGCCACGAGGAATCGTGGGTGGAGGCGACGCTCACGGACGCGATCCGGCCGGACGACCCGATGGCCCGCCTCTGCGACCGTTTCCCGCACACCCTCAGCCTGCTCTTCGACCCGCGTCGCACGGACGACGAGGAGCCCGACGCCAGCTACGCCGAGCGCCTCAAGGGGCGTGACGACCACGAGATCGCGGAGGACTTCGTGACCCACGTCCGGGGCGCGGGGCCCGACGAGAACGAGCGGGTGGTGCTGCGGGCCGCGTTCGACGCCGTCCGCGCGGACGATGTGGTGCACGAGGTGGCCAGGTGAGGCTGCACACACTCACGATCACGGCGTTCGGCCCCTTCGGCGCCACGCAGAAGGTCGACTTCGACGACCTGTCGGCGGCGGGACTCTTCCTCCTCCACGGGCCGACGGGCGCGGGCAAGACGTCCGTCCTCGACGCGGTCTGCTACGCGCTGTACGGGTCCGTGCCCGGCGCCCGGCAGGGTGGCGGCGGTCAGGGCCAGAACCTGCGCAGCGACCACGCCGAGGCGGGCGTGCGCACGGAGGTGACCCTCGACCTGACCGTCGCGGGCCGCCGCCTGGAGATCACCCGGCAGCCGCCCCACCTCCGCCCCAAGAAGCGCGGCACCGGCTTCACCACGGAGAAGGCGCAGAGCTGGCTGCGCGAGTACGACGCCGTGGCGGCGAAGTGGAAGGACCTCAGCCGCTCCCACCAGGAGATCGGCGAGGAGATCACGCAGCTGCTCGGCATGAGCAAGGACCAGTTCTGCCAGGTGGTCCTCCTCCCGCAGGGCGACTTCGCACGGTTCCTGCGGGCCGATGCCGAGGCCCGCGGCAAGCTGCTCGGCCGGCTCTTCGACACGCATCGGTTCGCGGCCGTGGAGCAGCGGCTCGCCGAGGACCGCAAGGGCGCGCAGAAGCAAGTGGCCGCCGGCGACGCGGAGTTGCTGGCCGACGCCCACCGTATGCAGCAGGCGGCGGGGGACGTCGTGGAACTGGAACCCGTCGACGCGGCGCCGGGCGACCCCGGTATCGCGGACTCCGTCCTGGCCTGGGCGGCCACCGCCCGCTCGACCGCGCGCGAGCACTTCACGCACACCCATCTCGCCCTGGACGCGGCCGAGTCGGCGCGGATCGCGGCGCAGCGTGAGCTCTCCGAGGCGACGGAGACGGACCGTCTGCAACTCCGCCACGCGCGGGCCCGCGAGCGGGAGGCGGCCCTGGAGGAGCGGGCCGGGGAGCACCAGGCCCTCCAGGACCGGATGGACCGGGCCCGCAAGGCGGCGACGGTGGAACCGGCGCTGGCCCTCCGGGAGGAGTCGGAGGCGGCGCACCGGGAGGCGTTGACGGAGGACCGGCGCGCCCGGGGCGAGCTGCGGGCGGTGTGGCCGGGGTCCGTGCGCAGGGCGGATGCCGGTGTCGACAGCGCTTACGGTGCGGGCGGCGCACATGCCGATGGCCGGGCGGCCGGTGCGGACGAAGTGGCCGCGGAAGACGGGCTCCACCCGACGCCGACCGATCCGGAGGCCCACGGCGGGTCTGCGGCCGCCGGAGCGCCGGGGGCCTCGGGCCTCGACGGGACCGGCTCCGTGTTCGGCACCGGGGCGGAGCAGATGTACGCGGACGCCGGCGTCCCGGTCTCGCCGGAGGCGCTCGTCGAAGCCGCCCGGCGTGTCGCTCAAGAACTCGGGGGGCTCGACGCGGCGCGGCGGGGCGAGCGGCGGCTCGCCGGGCTCACGCGGGAGCGCGCCGAACTCGACCGTGAGGAGCGCGCCGACACCGAGCTGCTCGCCGACACCGAAGGCTGGCTCGACGGCTGGGACGCCCGGCGAGCCGACCTCCAGGCCCGCGTCGACGAGGCGCAGGAGGCCGCCACCCGCGCCGAACACCTCGCGGGACAACTCGAACCGGCTCGCAAGCAGGCCCGCGCCGCCGTCGAACGCGACCGGCTCACCGGGCGCGCCGAAGCCGCCGACACCGAGGCGCTGCGCGCCCGCGAGCAGGCGGCGACCGCGCACGAGCACTGGCTCGGCCTGAAGGAGCAGCGACTGCGCGACGTCGCCGCCGAACTCGCCGAGGCACTCGTCGACGGCGAACCCTGCACCGTGTGCGGGGCAAGCGAACACCCCGCGCCCATGCGGAAGTCCGAGGGACACGTCGACCGGGCCGCCGAGGAGTCCGCGCTCGCCGCCTACCGCACCGCCGACGGGCACCGCACCCGGGCCGAGCGCGCCCTGGGCGACGTCCGGGAGGAGCTGGCGGCGGCGAAGGCCGCGGCGGGGGACGGGCTCGCCGCGCAACTCGCCGAGGAAGCCCGCGAATTGACGGCGCGACACGCCGAGACACACGCCCTCGCGGCCACGGCACATCCCGCCCGCGAGACCCTTGCCCGCGCCGACAGCGAGCGCGACCGGCGCCTCGCCGTCCGCCAGGAGGCCGCGCAGCGCAGCGCCGCCCGTACGTCGCTGCGTGACGCGTTGGACCGTGAACAGGCGGGCCTGGAACGGGAGTTGGCGGAGGCGCGCGACGTGGCCGAGAGCGTCGAGGCCCGCGCGGAGCAGCTGGAGCGGCAGGGCGCGCTGCTCACCGAGGCGGCCGACGCGGCCCGCGCGGTCGAGGACACGGCGCGGCGCCTCAAGGAAGCGGACGCGCGACTCGCCGACGCGGCGTTCCGGGCCGGGTTCGACACGCCGGAGGCCGCGGGCGCCGCGCTGCTCGACGACGCCCGGCATCGCGAGCTCCAGCACCGCCTGGACGCGCGGCAGTCGGAGGAAGTGGCCGTACGCGCGGTGCTCGCCGAGGAGGACACCGCCGAGGCCGCCCGCAGACCGGCGGCCGACGTCGCCGCGGCGCGGGCCGCCGCGCAGGGTGCCGACGCGCGGGTACGGACGGCCGGGTCCGCGCGCGACGCGGCGCAGCGGCGCTGCGCCGAACTCGACCGGCTCTCGCGCCGTGCCGCCACCGAGGCCCGGCGCCTCGGCCCGCTGCGCGAGACGTACGACCGGGTGGCCCGCCTCGCGTCCCTCGCGGCCGGTACCGCCGCCGACAACGAGCGCAAGATGCGCCTGGAGTCGTACGTACTGGCTGCCCGCCTGGAGCAAGTGGCGGCGGCGGCGACCGCGCGGCTGCGTCGTATGTCGTCGGGCCGCTACACGTTGGTGCACTCCGACTCCCTTGCGGGGCGCGGTCGTTCGGGTCTCGGCCTGCATGTCGTCGACGCGTGGACGGGGCGCGAGCGTGACACGGCGACGCTTTCCGGGGGTGAGACGTTCTTCGCCTCGCTCGCCCTGGCGCTGGGCCTCGCGGATGTCGTGACGGACGAAGCGGGGGGTGTCCGTCTCGACACGCTCTTCATCGACGAGGGGTTCGGCAGTCTCGACGATCAGACGCTCGACGAGGTGCTCGACGTTCTCGACTCCCTGCGTGAGCGGGACCGTAGCGTCGGCATTGTGAGCCACGTCGGCGATCTGCGGCGGCGTGTGCACGCGCAGTTGGAGGTCGTGAAGGGGCGGGAGGGGTCGGTGGTACGGCAGGCCTGCGGCCGCTGACCATCCCCGTCGTGGCCGCCCGTCCTCCGGCCACGGGGCTCCGCCCCGGACCCCGCGCCTCAATCGCCGGCGGGGCTGGAAAGATCGGGGATCCGCCGCGGACCCCGCTGCTCAATCGCCGCAGGGGCTTGATTTGCCGGCCCCACCCGCCCCGGCCCGCCGAAATCCGTGTGCGTCCCCGTCCCGACCCCGGCATGATGCGCACCATGCCGAGCCTCTCTCACCCCACCCCTACCGAATTCCGGCGCGAACCCCTCCCGCTGCGGGGGCGTGCAGCTCTGGTCACCGGTGCGAGCCGGCGCGCCGGGATCGGGTTCGCCGTGGCGCGGCGGCTCGTCGCGTACGGGGCGAGCGTGTATCTGCACCATCACGTGGCGCACGACGAGGCGATGCCGTGGGGCGGCGACCGGCCCGCCGAGGTGGCCGACGCCGTGCGGGAGGTGCGCGGCGTGCCGGACGCCGTCGTGGCGCACGGGCCGGCGGATCTGACCGAACCCGGCGCCCCCGCGCGCCTGGTCCAGGACGCCGCGGAAGCGCTCGGTGGACGCCTCGACATCGTCGTCGCCAACCACGCCCTCAGCGGCAGCGACGGCACGCTCGACACCATCGACGCCGCCATGCTGGACGCTCATTGGGCCGTCGACGCGCGTTCCGTTCTCCTGCTGGTACAGGCCTTCGCTCGGCACAGGAGTCCCTACGAGGGCGCACCCGGCGGGCGCGTCGTCATGATGACCTCCGGTCAGGACATCGCCGACGGGATGCCCGACGAGATCGCGTACGCCCTGCAAAAGGGTGCGCTCGCATCGGTCACACGCACACTCGCGACGGCCCTCGCCCCGCAAGGCGTCACCGTGAACACCGTCAACCCCGGCCCGGTGGACACCGGTTACCTGGACGGCGAGGCGTACGACTCGATCGCCGAACTGTTCCCCGCCAAGCGGTGGGGGATGCCCGATGATCCGGCGCGGCTCATCGCGTGGCTGGCCACGGACGAGGCCGCGTGGATCACCGGGCAAGTCATCGACTCGGAGGGCGGCTTCCGCCGGAGCTGAGGGGGCCGTCCCTCAGAGCTTCGACAACTCGTCCACCAGGTCGTCCAGGCCCAGCGAGCCCTGCGAAAGCGCCGCCATGTGCCACGCCTTCGCGTCGAAGGCGTCCCCGTGCGCGGCCTGCGCGCCCGCGCGGCCCAGCAGCCACGCCCGCTCGCCCAGCTTGTAGCCGATCGCCTGGCCGGGGATGGAGAGGTACCGGGTCAGTTCGCTCTCCACGAAGTCCGCCGGGCGGCTGCTGTGCGCGCCGAAGAACTCCTGCGCGAGCTCGGACGTCCAGTGCTCGCCGGGGTGGAACGGGGAGTCCGCGGGGATGTCGAGTTCCAGGTGCATGCCGATGTCGACGATGACGCGGCAGGCGCGCATCATCTGCGCGTCCAGGTAGCCGATCCGGGTCTCCGCGTCCGTGAGGAAGCCCAACTCGTCCATCAGCCGCTCCGCGTACAGCGCCCAGCCCTCTGCGTTCGCCGAGACGATGCCGAGCGTCGCCTGGTAGCGGGAGAGGTCACCGGCGACGTGCGCCCACTGGGCGAGCTGGAGATGGTGGCCCGGGACACCCTCGTGGTACCAGGTCGACACCAAGTCGTACACGGGGAAGCGGGTCTGACCCATCGTCGGCAGCCATGTGCGGCCGGGGCGCGAGAAGTCCTCCGACGGAGGTGTGTAGTACGGCGCGGCGGCGCTGCCGGCGGGCGCGATGCGGGACTCCACCTGCCGTACGCGGTCGGCGAGTTCGAAGTGTGTTCCGTCGAGCGCGCCGATCGCCTCGTCCATCAGCTTCTGCAGCCACTGCCGCACCTCGTCGACGCCCTCGATGTGCCGCCCGTGCTCGTCGAGGTGCGCGAGCGCCACCCACGGGGTCGCGGCGCCGGGCAGGATCTTCTCGGCTTCCGTACGCATCTCGGCGAGCAGCCGGTGGAACTCGCTCCAACCGTACGCGTACGCCTCGTCCAGATCGAGGTCCGTGCCGTTGTAGTAGCGCGACCAACGCGCGTAGCGCTCGCGGCCCACCACGTTCGGCGCGCCCTCGACGGCGGGCGCGTACACGTCCCGCATCCAGTCGCGCAGTTCGACGGTCGCGGCGTCCGCCGTGCGGGCCGCGGATGTCAGCTCTTGGCGCAGCGTCTCGGGTCCCGCGGCCGTGAACTCCTCGAACCAGCCCTGCCACTCGTCGAGTTGGCCGATGAACGTCTCCGTCGGCCGCGGCGCCGCGTGCAGCTTGCGGTCCAGGCCGAGCGCGAGCGTCTCCCGGTAGCCGGCGAACGCCGCGGGCACGGCGCGCAGCCGCTCGGCGATCGCGGCCCAGTCCTCGTCGGTGTCGGTCGGGGTGACCGTGAACACCTCGCGCGCGTTGTGGATCGGCGAGCCGAGGTTGGAGACCTCCCGCAGGTGCTCGTCAGCGTCGTGCACCGCGAGCGCGGCGGTCAGGCGTTCGCGCAGCAGCCGGGCGCAGCGCCGCTCGACGTCGCTGTCGGCGCCGGGCGCGCGCTCCGCCTCGTCGAGCCGCGCGAGGGTCTCCCGCGCGAGGTCCGCGACGGCGGCGAGTCCTGCGGGGGACAGGTCGGGCAGCTTGCTGTGGGCCTCCCGGACGCCCAGGTAGGTGCCCTCCACGGGGTTGAGGGCGACCATCGCGTCGACGTAGGCGTCGGCGACCTGTCGGGGCAGCGGGGCGGTGGGGGGATGAGGGTTCGCGGTGTGTGGCATGCGACACATCCTCGTACGGGTCAGGGGGTCACGTCACCATGATTCGCCGCGGGCGGAAGCAGCGGACCGCACTCCCACTGCTGGAAGATCAACCGGGTCTCGACGCGCGCCACTTCGGGGCGCGACGTGAACGAATCGAGCACGAGCCGCTGAAGATCCGCCATGTCGTGCACGGCGACGTGCACCAAGTAGTCGTCCGGACCGGTCAGATGGAACACGGTGCGCGCCTCCGGCAGCGCGCGGACCCGCTCCACGAAAGGGCCGACGAGCTCCCGGCGGTGCGGGCGCACCTGCACCGAGAGGAGCGCCTCCAGGCCGCGGCCCAGCTTGGCCGGGTCGAGCCGCAGCACATGCCCGAGGATCACGCCGGAGCGCCGCAGCCGGTTCACCCGGTCGAGGCACGTGGAGGGCGCGACGCCGACCTGCGCCGCGAGGTCCCGGTACGTGGTGCGGGCGTCGTTCTGCAGCAGCCGCAGTATGTCCAGGTCGACCGGATCGAGTACGACGGAGTCGGTCATCAGCCGAACGTAGCACGGGAGTCGAATCACAGACCCCGCCCGTTGTTCAGGATGCCGACCATGGATACGCACTGGGACACGAGCGGCGCCCGCACCCGGGCCTTCGCCACCGAAGCCGTGCACGCGGGCCGCGACGACCTCGCCGCTCTCGGCCTGCACGCCCCGCCCCTCGACCTGTCCACCACCTACCCGTCCGCCGACACCCGCGCGGAGGCCGCCCGCATCGACGCGTTCGCCGCCGACGGCGCCCTCGACGACGGGCCGCCCGTCTACGGCCGCCTCGGCAACCCGACCGTCGCCCGCTTCGAGACCGCACTCGCGCGCCTCGAAGGCACGGACAGCGCGGTCGCGTTCGCGAGCGGCATGGCGGCGCTGACGGCCGTGCTCCTCGTACGTCTCGGAGCGGGCCTGCGGCACGTCGTCGCGGTCCGCCCGCTGTACGGGTGCAGCGACCATCTGCTGACGGCGGGAGCGCTCGGCTCCGAGGTGACATGGGTCGACCCGGCGGGGATCGCCGACGCGATCCGGCCCGACACCGGCCTCGTCATGGTGGAATCGCCCGCCAACCCGACGCTCGCGGAGGTCGATCTGGCGGCCGTCGCGCACGCCTGCGGCTCGGTGCCGCTGCTCGTCGACAACACGTTCGCGACGCCCGTGCTCCAGCGGCCCGCCGAGAGCGGGGCGCGGCTCGTCCTGCACAGCGCCACGAAGTACATCGGCGGCCACGGCGACGTCCTCGGTGGTGTCGTGGCCTGCGACGAGGCCTTCGCGCGGGAGCTGCGCAAGGTGCGGTTCGCGACCGGCGGGGTGCTGCATCCGCTCGCCGGCTATCTGCTGTTGCGGGGGCTCTCGACCCTGCCCGTACGCGTGCGTGCCGCGTCCGTGACGGCCGCGGAGCTGGTCCGGCGGCTCGCCGGGGACCCGCGCGTGACCCGCGTCCACTATCCGCGGATCGGCGGCGCCATGGTCGCCTTCGAGGTCGCGGGCGACCCGCACGCGGTGACCGCCGGGGTCGGACTGATCACCCCGGCGGTCAGCCTCGGTAGCGTCGACTCGCTGATCCAGCACCCGGCCTCGATCAGCCACCGCGTGGTCGCCGCCGACGACCGCAGAGCGGCGGGCGTCGGCGACCGGCTGCTGCGGCTGTCGGTCGGCCTGGAGGACGTCGAGGACCTGTGGGCGGACCTGGACCGGGCGTTGGGCGCGGGCGAGCCCGAGCCCGAACTCAGTGCTGCTCAGCCGGCTCGTACGCGTCCGGGTGTGCGTCCTCGTCCGCGTACGGAAGCAAGGACGCCACCCGTGCCGCATCGAGCCGTGCGGTGATCACCAGCGTGCCCTCCTCGATCTGGTAGTCGAGGGGCAGGCCGAGGCCGCGCATCGCCGCGACCATGCCCGTGTTGGCCGACTGCGTCACCGCGTACACGCCGGCGCACCCCGCCTCGATCGCCATCGCGACCAGGCGGCCGAGGAGTTCGGCGCCGATGCCGCGGCGCTGCCAGTCGTCCTCCACGAGCAGCGCGACCTCGGTCTCGTCGCCGTCCCACAGGAGGTGGCCGAGGGCGACTATCCGTCCGGAGGCGGTCTGTGCGGCGAGGGTGCGGCCGTGGCGGGGGCTGAGCAGGTGGTTCAGGTAGCGGTCCGCGTCGGAGACGGGCCCGTGGTAGCGGCGGCGCAACGTGGCTTGCGAGCACCGCTCGTGCATCGCCCTCGACAGGGCGAGGTCGCCGCTGTCGGCGCGCCGCACGGTGATGTCGTTGCCCTCGGGCAGCGTCAGGACGTCCTCCCCGTTCGGCACCCGCGGGCCGAGCCGGGTGTCGAGCTCCACGAGGGCGCGGGCGCGCGCGAACTCGGTGGGCGTGAACGGCAGATAGGGCCGCTCCACCGCGATGACCCCGCCCTCCGGGGTACGAAGCCGCAGCGCGGTGTCGTCGAAGCCGCCCTCGACCGGCGCGCCGCCGGACGCGGCGACCGCCTTCGCCGGCAGCGACCTGATCGTGCAGCGGCCCAGCAACTGGCGCAGGGCGAGCGGGAGTTCGGCCGCGTCGAGGGCCGTTCGGGTGGCGAGGCCGAGGATGCGGGTCGGGGCGTCCACCAGGTCGTGGGCGTCCGCGCGCTCGACCCAGGTGTCGGCGCCGCCCGCGCCCGCGACGGCCCCGGCCAGCTCGCCCGAGGTCAACTCCTCGGGCGCGCGCAGCAGGAACTCGTCCACGGTGCCCTGCGCCAGCGGGTGCGTCTGAAGGCTCAGGATGTCGACCCGCCGGCGGGCGAGCACTGTGCACAGCGCGGCCAGCGACCCCGGCGCGTCCCGCACGGTCGTGCGCATCCGCCACAGCGTGCTGCTCGCCGGGTCGAGCGGCCCGGCCGCGGCCTCCGGTTCCGTGGAGGCGGGCGGCCGGGCGTCGGTATCCGCCGTGGGTGGCGCGTGCTCCTTGCGTCCTGTCCTGAGTAGCCGGAACCCGGCGGTGGCAGCGGCGAGCAGGGCCGCGGCGCAGCAGAGGACAACAGCGACAACATGCGTCTCGTTACTCATGCGCCCACTGTGCAGGACCGGTGTTGCGTGATCACAAACGCTTTGTGACCGACGGGTTAAGCATGCTTATGTCTGGTTTTGGGGGTTGGGTGGCCGAGAGGTCACTGCCCCACCCGCCCCGGCTGCAACGTCTGCGAGAACAGCACGTCGCCGCCCTCTTGCCGCAGCCGTACGGTGAGTTCCCCGCTGCCGCCGTCGATCTCGACCTCCCCGAAGTACGGCGGGGTCTCGGCCGGCGAGGTGTTGTTCCGGTCCGGTGACTTGATGAAGACCTGCCGCGGGCCGAACGTCTCGTCCAGCTTCAGCGCCTTGAACCCGCCCGCCGCGAGCGGCCCCGACACGAACTCCCAGAACGGCTCGAAGTCCTTGAACGCGGCGTTCGACGGCTCGTAGTGCTGCGCGGACGTGTAGTGCACGTCGGTCGTCAGCCACAGCGTGCCGGTGATCCGCTCGTGCTTGATGTGCCGCAGCAGCTCGGCGAGCTGGAGCTCGCGCCCGAGCGGCGCGCCGGGGTCGCCCTGCGCCACCGCCTCGAAGTTCGTGCCGTCCGGGACGACGAGGCCCAGCGGCATGTCGGAGGCGATCACCTTCCACACGGCGCGCGAGCGGGACAGCTCCCGCTTCAGCCACGTGAGCTGCTCAGCGCCGAGGATCCCGGTCGCGTCCTCGGTCTGCCGCCCCGGAGAGTTGGCGTTCCGGTACGTCCGCATGTCCAGCACGAACACGTCGAGCAGCGGCCCCTGTCGCAGCACCCGGTACACCCTCCCGTCGTCGCCCGGCGGCAGCGTGGAGACGGGGAAGTACTCGCTGAACGCGCGCAGCGCACGGCCGGACAGCACATCGACGTTCTTCTCGGTGTAGCGCTCGTCGCTGAGGATCTGGCCCGGGTACCAGTTGTTGTGCACCTCGTGGTCGTCCCACTGCGTGATCGTGGGGATCTGGGCGTTGAAGCGGCGCAGGTTCTCGTCGAGCAGGTTGTAGCGGAACGCGCCGCGGAACTCGGCGAGCGTCTCGGCGACCTTGGACTTCTCCTCGGTGGTCACATTGCGCCACACGCGCCCGTCCGGCAGCGTCACGCTCGGCAGGATCGGGCCGTCGGCGTAGATGTTGTCGCCACTGCACAGGAAGAAGTCCGGGTCGAGGGCGCGCATGTCCTCGTACACGCGGTAGCCGCCGCGGTCCGGGTTGATGCCCCAGCCCTGCCCGGCGATGTCCCCGGACCACAGGAACCGCACCCCGTCCCGGCGCGACACGGACGCCGTACGGAAGGTCCCCTCGACGGGTTCGCCGGTGCGCCGCGGGTCGTCCGGGTCGGCGAGTCGCACGCGGTAGTGGATCTGCTCGCCGGGCGGCAGTCCGCGCAGCCGGGTCGTCCCGGTGAAGTCCGTGTCGGGGCCGATCAGCGGTCCCCGCCATCTGGTGACGTTCCGATACGTGTCGGTGGCCGACGTCTCCACGACCATCCGCGCGGGCCGGTCGGAGCGCACCCACACCAGGCCCGAGTGCGCGCCCACGTCGCCCGCCTGGACGCCCCAGCCGGCCTTCGGACGCCCGGACAGCGCGAACGCGGGCGCGGCGGCTGCCCCGCCGACCGTCGGAAGGGCCAGCGCCGCGGACGTGGCGAGCGCGCCGCGCAGCACTCCGCGACGGTCGGGCTGAGGGGTTTGCGGACGATCTGACATGGACGCCTCCAGTGACGGTCTCGACGACAGCACGGTGCCACGGCCTGCGCGCGGCGCCGCGTTGCCACTCCTACTGCGGTGCCACGGCGCACACACGAACCCCAAGTCACCTTCTCGGCCGTGAACGGCCGAGCTTGTACGGCTCGGTTCGTTCACACCTTGTCGCGCTCCCGACTGCCCCCTACGACAGGACGGTCACGGGTCGCATCTCTCCTCAGCGGCTGCGTGCCGGTGAGGGGACGGGCATGGTGACGAATGCCCACGCCGAGCGTGCGCGGTTGCGCACGTTGAC
>NZ_JBSFVM010000057.1:17969-22517 GCF_053592315.1 Streptomyces sp. NPDC002754 | reverse complement strand
GATCCCCGCGTTCTACAACCCGCCGGCCGAACTGCCCGGCGCCAACGGCCAGCCCCGCCGGCGTTTGAGGCGGCCTTTCCAGCCCCGCCGGCGATTGAGGCGCGGGGTCCGGGGCGGAGCCCCGAGGGCGTAACGCCGGTGCGGGGGGTGAAGGCCGCTAACGTGGGTGGGATGAGCAGCGACGAGCAGACGACCGCGGCAGCACCCCGCTCCCTCGCGGAAGCGCTCCGCGCACGCGACGACGGATCCCTCGCAGCGCTCCTGCGCACCCGCCCCGATCTGCTCGGCCCCGTGCCGAACGACATGACGCAGCTCGCCACCCGCGCCGGCACCCGCGCCTCCGTCATCCGCGCCCTCGAGCGCCTGGACCGCTACACCCAGCAGGTGGCGCAGGCCCTCGCCGTGGCCCCGGACCCGACGACGTACGAAACGCTGGAATCCCTCCTCCCTGGCGAGGACTCCGCCGCCGCGCTCCCCCGCGCCGTCGCCACCCTCCGCCGCCAGGCCCTCGCCTGGGGCGGCGACGACCAGCTGCGCCTCGTCCGCACCGCCCGCGAACTGCTCGCCCCCACCCCCCAGCACCCGTCCCCGACCGGGCTCGGCCCCACCGTCGCCGAGGCCACGGCCGGGATGTCGCCGGGACGCGTGCAGGAGATCGTCGCGGCGGCGGGCCTGCCGTCGACGCACGATCCGGTCTCCGCCGTGGCCGCGCTCACCGCCCTCTTCACCGACCCGACCCGTATGTCGGCACTGCTCGACGAGGCGCCGACCGAGTCCATCGACGTGCTGAACCGGCTGGTCTGGGGCCCGCCGTACGGCCAGGTCACGGCCCAACCGGCGGCGCACCTGCGGTGGTTGCTCGACCGCGGCCTGCTCGTGCCGACCAACCCCGGCACCGTGGTGCTGCCTCGCGAGACGGCGCTGCACCTGCGCGGCCGCCGCGCCCACCGCACGCTCGAACCGCTCGCACCGCCCCTGCGGGAGAAGGCGGCGCACCGTCCACAGGTTGTGAACGCGGCGGCGGCCGCCGAGGCGTACACGGCGGTGACGACCGTCGAGGAGCTACTGAAGGACTGGGACGAGGGCGGGCCCGCCGTGCTCCGCGCGGGCGGCCTCAGCGTCCGCGACCTCAAGCGCACCTCCGTCGCCCTCGACAGCACCGAGCAGACCGCCGCCTTCTGGGTCGAACTCGCCTACGCGGCAGGCCTGTTGGCCCCCGACGGCGAGGCCGACGAGCGCTACGCCGCGACGCCCGCGTACGACGAGTGGGTGCTGCTGCCGCCCGCGGAGCGCTGGCAGCGGCTCGCGGCGGCGTGGCTGCCCGCGACGCGCACGGCGGGCCTGGTGGGCGGCCGTGACGGCAAGGACAGGACGCTGTCCGCCCTCGGCCCGCACCTGGACCGTTCCGCGGCTCCCGAAGTACGGGCCCGGGTCCTCGCCCTGCTGCGCGACGAACTGCCGGAGGGCACCTCCCCCGAGCCCGACTCGGTGATCGAACGCCTCACCTGGGAACGCCCGCCCGTCTCCCACCACCGCCCTTCCAACGAAGGCGCTGCGCGCCCCTCTTCCTCCTCCCCCGCCACCCTCGACCTCCGCACCCGCCTCGCCCACTGGACCCTCACCGAATCCGAACTCCTCGGCATCACAGGCCGCGGAGCGCTCTCCGCGCACGGCCGGGCGCTGCTCGACCATCAAGCCCCTGCGGCGATTGAGCAGGCTTTTCAAGCCCCGCACTTGGACGAGAGCCCGCGGGGTCCGGGGCAGAGCCCCGAAACCGCCCGCGCCGCGAAGCTCCTTGCGCCCCTGCTCCCCGAACCCCTCAGCCACGTCCTCCTCCAGGCCGACCTCACCGCGGTGGCACCCGGCCCCCTGGAACGCCCCCTCGCCGACGCCCTCTCCGTCCTCGCCGACATCGAGTCGAAGGGCGGCGCCACGGTCTACCGCTTCACCCCCGGCTCCGTCCGCCGCGCACTCGACTCCGGCCGCACCGCATCCGACCTGCAAGCCTTCCTCACCGAACACTCCCGGACCCCCGTCCCGCAGCCCCTCGCCTACCTCATCGACGACGTCGCCCGCCGCCACGGCCACCTGCGGATCGGCGCGGCCTCCGCGTACGTACGGTGCGACGACGACGCCGTGCTCGGCGAGATCATGGCGGACAAGCGGTCCGCGTCTCTGCGCCTGCGCCGCGTCGCGCCGACCGTCCTCGCGGCCCAGGCCGACCCCGGCACGCTCCTCGAAGGCCTGCGCTCCATGGGCTTCGCCCCGGCCGCCGAGACCCCCGAGGGCGACGTCCTGATCGCCCGCGCGCACGCCCACCGCACGCCGCCCCGCACCGCGCCCGACCCAGTCCCGGACGGCCCGCCGCTGCCCGACGACACCCTCGTCGAAGCGGCGCTGCGGGCGATCCGCGCGGGCGACGCCGCCTCCACCGCCCCCCGCAAGCAGGCCTCCGCCCATCCCAGCAACGGCGAGCTGCCGCGCACCGGCTCCGCCGAGACCCTTGCCACGATGCAGGCCGCTGTCCTCACCGGCGAGGCCCTGTGGATCGGCTACGTCAACGCGGAGGGCGCCGCGAGCCAGCGCGTCATCGCCCCCGTCCGCGTCGAGGGCGGCTTCGTCACGGCGTACGACCACACGGCCGACGAGGTCCGTACGTATCCGCTGCACCGCGTGACGGGGGTGGCGGAGCTCTCCGAGCAGTGACGCCCCCTGCCTGCCGGGATGCGGCACACTGGACGTTTGGCCCGTGCGGAAGGAAGTGCGTACGTGAACGGTCCACTCATCGTCCAGAGCGACAAGACCCTGCTCCTCGAGGTCGATCACGAGAAGGCCGACGCCTGCCGCCGGGCCATCGCCGCGTTCGCCGAGCTGGAGCGGGCTCCCGAGCACATCCACACCTACCGGCTCACGCCGCTCGGGCTGTGGAACGCGCGGGCCGCGGGGCATGACGCGGAACAGGTCGTGGACGCGCTGGTGGAGTTCAGCCGCTACCCCGTGCCGCACGCGCTGCTCGTCGACATCGCCGAGACGATGGGCCGCTACGGTCGCCTCACGCTGAGCAAGCACCCGGCGCACGGCCTCGTACTCACCTGCACCGACCGGCCCGTCCTTGAGGAGATCCTCCGCTCGAAGCGGGTCCAGCCGCTGGTCGGCGCCCGCATCGACGGCGACACCGTCGCCGTGCACCCCTCCGAGCGCGGCCAGATCAAGCAGACGCTGCTGAAGCTGGGCTGGCCGGCCGAGGACCTCGCCGGATACGTGGACGGCGAGGCGCACGAGATCGCGCTCGACGAGACCGAGTGGTCCCTGCGCCCGTACCAGAAGCAGGCCGTGGAGAACTTCTGGCACGGCGGGTCCGGTGTCGTCGTCCTCCCCTGCGGCGCGGGCAAGACGCTCGTCGGCGCCGGCGCCATGGCCGAGGCGAAGGCGACCACGCTGATCCTCGTCACGAACACCGTCTCGGCCCGTCAGTGGAAGCACGAGCTGATCAGGCGGACGTCGCTGACCGAGGAGGAGATCGGCGAGTACAGCGGTACGAAGAAGGAGATCCGCCCGGTCACCATCGCCACGTACCAGGTCCTGACGACGAAGCGGAAGGGTGTGTACCCGCACCTGGAGCTGTTCGACTCCCGCGACTGGGGCCTGGTCGTCTACGACGAGGTGCACCTGCTGCCCGCTCCGGTCTTCAAGTTCACGGCCGACCTCCAGGCACGCCGCCGGCTGGGGCTCACGGCGACCCTCGTACGCGAGGACGGGCGCGAGTCCGACGTGTTCTCGCTCATCGGCCCCAAGCGGTTCGACGCTCCGTGGAAGGAGATCGAGGCGCAGGGGTACATCGCGCCCGCCGACTGCGTCGAGGTCCGGGTGAACCTGACGGACTCCGAGCGGCTCGCCTACGCGACCGCCGAGGCCGAGGAGAAGTACCGGTTCTGTGCGACGACGGCCACGAAGCAGAAGGTGACGGAGGCGCTGGTCCGTAAGCACACGGGTGAGCAGACGCTCGTCATCGGCCAGTACATCGACCAGCTCGACGAGCTGGGCGAGCACCTGGACGTGCCGGTGATCAAGGGCGAGACGTCGAACGCGGTCCGCGAGAAGCTCTTCGAGGCGTTCCGGCAGGGCGAGATCAACGTCCTGGTGGTCTCCAAGGTCGCGAACTTCTCCATCGACCTGCCGGAGGCGACGGTGGCGATCCAGGTGTCCGGCACGTTCGGCTCGCGCCAGGAGGAGGCGCAGAGGTTGGGCCGGGTGCTGCGTCCCAAGGCGGACGGCCATGAGGCGCGCTTCTACTCGGTCGTCGCCCGTGACACCATCGACCAGGACTTCGCGGCGCACCGCCAGCGCTTCTTGGCCGAACAGGGTTACGCCTACCGAATCGTCGACGCGGACGAACTCCTCGCGGAGAACTGACCGGCCCCCCGTTCCTACGCCACGGAGCTCCGCCCCGGACCCCGCTGCTCAATCGCCGCAGGGGCTTGATTATCAAGCCCCTGCCGCGACTGAGCAGACCCGCCCAGCAGGACTTGAGCTATCAAGCCCCTGCCG
>NZ_JBSFVM010000057.1:0-17873 GCF_053592315.1 Streptomyces sp. NPDC002754 | reverse complement strand
GCCGCGACTGAGCAGGCCCGTCCCGCAGGACTTGATTATCAAGCCCCTGCCGCGACTGAGCAGGCCCGTCCCGCAGGACTTGATTATCAAGCCCCTGCCGCGACTGAGCAGGCCCGTCCCGCAGGACTTGATTATCAAGCCCCTGCGGCGACTGAGCAGGCCCGTCCGGCAGGACTTTCGGGAAGGGGCGGGGTGGGGCGATGGGTTCCGGCCACGGTGCAGGCGAGGAGTGCCACGCCCAGCAGGGCGTACGGGGAGGCCAGGGGCTGTTGCCACCAGGCGAGGTGGAGGTCCAGGTCACCCTCGTGCGGCAGCAGCCACATGGTGCGGGCGGTGAAGAGGGCCGCCAGCGCCCACCCCGTACCGCACCGGCCCTCCGCCCACACCACCGCGATCAACGGCACACACCACACCCAGTGGTGCGACCAGCTGATGGGCGAGACGAGCAGCGCGGTGAACGCCGCGAGCACCACCCCGCGGGGCCCCTGTACGCGCCGCGCCACGTACAGGCCCACCACCACGACGACCCCGGCCGGCACCGCCCACCACAACCCCGGCTCGGCGGTGTGCAACACCCGCGCGACCAGCCCCTGCAAGGACTGGTTGTCGACGATCCACGCCTTGCCGACCCGCCCCGTCTCGTAGAGCCGCCGCGTCCAGAACTCCCCACTGGCGTACGGGAGTACGAGCGCGCCCACCGCGAGGGTGCCGCCGAACCCGGCCACCGCGTACGCCGCCTCCCGCCGCCGCCCCGCCAGGAACAGGTACACGATGAAGACGGCGGGCGTGAGCTTGATGCCGGTGGCGATGCCGAGCGCGAGGCCCTTGCCGGGCGCGCCGGGCGGCCGGGTCAGATCCCACAGGATGAGGCAGGCGAGGGCGAGGTTGATCTGCCCGAACAGCACTGTCTGGAAGACCGGTTCGAGCCACAGCGCGAGCGCGGCGACCGCGCACACCGCCGCCCGCGACATCCACAGCCCCGCGAGCCGGCAGGACAGCCGGACCAGAACCACGACCAGCGCGACGTTGCCGAGCAGAAACCCGGCCTTGAGCACCGGCAACGACACCCACGCCATCGGCGCGAACAGCAACGCCGCGAACGGCGGATAGGTGGCCGGCAACCCCCACTCCGTCACGACGAACCCGTAAAGATCGCCCCCGCCCGCGAGCACGGCGGCCCCCTCGGCCCGGTAGACGACCACGTCCGCCATGGGGGCGGACTGGACGGCACAGAGAACGAGGAGGCCGATTACGGAGCCACCGAGCAGAAGAAACGGACCAACAACACGCACACGGGCAATCACGACAAGTAACCCTATTTCAACCACCAGGTCTTTTAAGCCCCTGCGGCGCTTGAGCAGCCTAGAAACTCCCCCGAAACCCCCGCAACCGCAGACTGTTCCCCACCACGAACACCGACGAAAAGGCCATCGCCGCCCCCGCAATCATCGGACTCAGCAACCCCGCCGCGGCCAGCGGAACCGCCGCGACGTTGTACGCAAACGCCCAGAACAGATTCACCTTGATCGTCCCCAACGTCCGCCGCGCCAGCCGAATCGCGTCGACCGCCGCCCGCAGGTCACCCCGCACGAGCGTGAGGTCCCCCGCCTCGATCGCCGCATCCGTCCCCGTGCCCATCGCAAGCCCCAGGTCCGCCTGCGCGAGCGCCGCCGCGTCGTTGACGCCGTCGCCGACCATGGCCACCGAACGCCCCTCGCCCTGAAGGCGCTTGACGACGTCGACCTTGTCCTGCGGCAGCACCTCCGCGATGACGTCGGCGGGATCCGTGATCCCGACCTCCGCCGCCACGGAACGGGCCACCGCCTCGTTGTCCCCGGTCAGCAGCACCGGCCGCAGCCCGAGCTTCCCCAAGCGGCGGACGGCCTCCGCGCTGGTCTCCTTCACGGCGTCGGCGACTTCGAGGACCGCGCGCGCCTCGCCGTCCCAGGCCACGGCGATCGCCGTACGCCCGGCCTCCTCTGCCTCGGCCTTCACCTTCGCGAGCGACTCGGGCAGGCGGATCTCCCACTCCCCCAGCAACTGCTCGCGCCCCACCATCACCGCGTGTCCGTCCACGACACCCTGGACGCCGAGCCCGGCGACGTTCACGAAGTCCTCGGGCGTCGGCAGCTCCCCGACCTCGGCCGCCGCCCCCGCGGCCACGGCCTGCGCGATCGGGTGCTCGGAGGCGTGCTCCAGCGCCCCGGCGAGGCGCAGTGCCTCGTCCCGCTCGACGCCCTCGGCGGTGTGCGCGCCGAGCAGCGTCATACGTCCGGTGGTTACGGTTCCGGTCTTGTCGAGGACGATCGTGTCGACCTTGCGGGTGGTCTCCAGGACCTCCGGGCCCTTGATCAGTACGCCGAGCTGGGCGCCGCGGCCGGTGCCGACCATGAGGGCGGTGGGCGTCGCGAGCCCGAGGGCGCACGGGCAGGCGATGATCAGGACCGCGACCGCCGCCGTGAAGGCGGCCGTCAGGCCCGCCCCGCTGAGCAGCCAGCCGGCGAGCGTGGCGAGGGAGAGCGCGATGACGACCGGCACGAACACCGCGGAGATCTTGTCGGCGAGGCGCTGGGCGGCGGCCTTGCCGTTCTGCGCGTCCTCGACGAGCCTCGCCATCCGGGCGAGCTGGGTGTCGGCGCCGACGCGGGTGGCCTCGACGACGAGCCGCCCGCCCACGTTCAGGGTGGCACCCGTGACCGCGTCCCCGACCGCGACCTCGACCGGTACCGACTCGCCGGTGAGCATGGAGGCGTCCACGGCTGAGGAACCCTCGACCACGGCACCATCGGTGGCGATCTTCTCGCCCGGCCGCACCACGAACCGGTCCCCGACCTTCAACTCGCTTACGGGGACGGTCTCCTCGCGCCCACCACCGCGTACGACGGTCACGTCCTTGGCACCCAGGTGCAGCAGCGCCCTGAGCGCGGCGCCCGCCTTACGCTTGGAGCGCGCCTCGAAGTAGCGGCCCGCGAGGATGAACGCGGTGACGCCGGCGGCGGCCTCCAGGTAGATGTTCCCCGCGCCGTCGGTGCGGGCGATGGTCAGTTCGAAGGGGTGCGTCATGCCGGGCATGCCGGCCGTGCCGAAGAACAGCGCCCACAGCGACCACAGGAACGCGGCGGAGACCCCGACCGAGACCAGGGTGTCCATCGTGGCCGCACCATGCCGCGCGTTGGTGAAGGCGGCCCGGTGGAAGGGCCAGGCCGCGTAGACGACGACGGGCGCGGCGAGCGTCAGGGACAGCCACTGCCAGTACTCGAACTGGAGGGCCGGGATCATCGACATCGCGACGACGGGCACGGCGAGCACGACGGCGGTGATCAGCCGCTCCCGCAGCGTACGAAGCTCGTGGCTCTCCGACTCGCCTGCCGCGCCCTCGCTTCCCTCGGCATCGGGTTCGGAGGCGGCGGCCGGGGGCGCGGGCTGCTGCGCCGAGTACCCGGTGGCCTCGACGGTGGCGATGAGGTCCGCGACCTCCACCCCGTCCGCGTAGCTGACCTTGGCCTTCTCGGTCGCGTAGTTGACGGTCGCCTCGACGCCGTCCATGCGGTTCAGCTTCTTCTCGACACGGGCGGCGCACGACGCGCAGGTCATGCCGCCGATCGCGAGTTCCACCTGGTCGGGCGGGACGACGGTGTGCGCCGACATGGTGCCTCCTCGTTCGCGGGGTGTGGCCGAGTACGCTCCGAGTACCCCCTATGGGTACCTCATCACGTGATCCAGTTATACCCCCTGGGGGTACTACACGCAAGGGTGACGGGCGCGTGACGGACGCGTGACGGGCACGCTGCGGGGAGTGCTCGCGCTCGTCGTGCCCGCGGCGTAAAGTGAGCGCCGCGGATCAATGGACTAGACCTGTCAGGAGCCTCATGAGCGAGCGTGCAGTCCTGGAGGTGATCGCCCTCGACGCCGAGGACGCGGTCGCCGCTCAGGCCGGAGGTGCGGACCGGCTCGAGCTGGTCGCGGACATGGCCGCGGACGGGCTCACGCCGTCCGTGGAGACGTTCACGGCGATTCGCGCCGCCGTGGACATCCGGCTCCGCGTGATGCTGCGGCTGACCGACGGGTTCACGGCGGGGGACGTCTCCGCTCTCGTACGTGCCGCGAAGGCGCTGCGGGCGGCGGGGGCGGACGAGTTCGTGCTCGGGTTCCTCGACGAGCAGGGCGGGCCCGACCTGGCCGCGGTGGAGTCGGTCGTGGCCGAACTCGACGGCTGCCGCTGGACGTTCCACCGGGCGATCGACCGGGCCGCCGATCGCGACGCGCTCCGTAAGCAGCTCGGCGATCTGCCGGGGCTCGACACGTACCTCACGGCCGGGTCGGCGGACGGGGTGGACGCGGGTCTCGACGTCCTCCTCACCGAGGCGTCCCGCACGGTTTCCGGTGAGCCGGGTTACGCGCAGCAGATGCTGGTGGGCGGGGGCCTCCGCCTCGACCACCTGCCGGCCCTGCGGGCGGCGGGTGTCTCGGCCTTCCACATCGGCGGAGCGAGTCGCCCCGCGGGTTGGTCGGCCCCGGTGTCGGCGGCCGCGGTCCGGGTGTGGCGCCAGGCCCTGGACTCGTAGCGGCCCCACCGGCCCAAAAGGCCGGGGCTCTGCCCCGCACCCCGCGCCTCAATCGCCGGCGGGGCTTGGTAGATCAAGCCCCGCCGGCGATTGAGCAAACCTTTAAGCCCCCGCAGGGCTTGGTATTTCAAGCCCCTGCGGCGATTGAGCAGCGGGGTCCGGGGCAGAGCCCCGGCCTTTCGGCCCCAGCCACTCCTAGGTCAGCGCCGGAGGCAGCGGTGCCGAGTGGGTGACCACCAGGCCCGACACCGCACGCGTGAGCGACACGTACAGGCGCCGCAACCCCGTCCGCTCATCCGGTTCACCGTCAACCACCGCCGCCGGCTCGTCCAGGACCACGTAGTCGTACTCCAACCCCTTGGCGAGGGACGCCGGCACCAGCGTCAACCGCGCCTGCGCCGTCGTCTCCTCGCCAGGAGCGAGATACCCGAGCCCCGCCTCTGCCAAGGCCGCCGCCAGCACCCCACACCGCGCATCCGCCGCGATCAGCCCCACCGACCCCTCGTACCGCAGCGCCTCGACGCACGCCGCCACCACGTCCCCGACCCCACCCACCGGCCGCACCTCGAACGCCCCCGGGCTCTCCCGGACCGACGCCACCGGCGCGAGCCCCGGCGCGATCTGAGGCAGCAGCCGCGACGCGTACGCGATGACATCCGTCGGGACGCGGAAGCCCGCCGTCAGCTCCTCCACCACCGCGTCCGACTTGCCGAGATGGCCGAGCGCGGCGTCCCAGCTCCGCGTCGCCCACGGCGTCGTACCCTGCGCGAGATCCCCGAGCACCGTCACCGAGCCGGTCGTCGCGCGCCGCCCAACCGCCCTGTACTGCATGGGCGAGAGGTCCTGCGCTTCGTCGAGGACGACATGGCCCAGCGAGTGCGTCCGCTCGATCAGATCCGTCGCCTCGTCGATCAACACCGCGTCCGCGGCCGACCACTTGGCACTCTTCACGCTCCGCGCCGGCTTCTCCCACAGCACGGTCTTCTGCTCGTGCGCGTCGAGCAGCCCGTCCGCGTGCTCGGCCAGGAAGTCCGCGTCCGAGAGCAGGCGCAGCACCAGCTTCGCGGGGTCGACCGCCGGCCAGACCTTCTTCACCAGCGCCTTCACGTCGGCACTCCGCGCCACCGCGTTCTGCACCCGGTCGTCGGGCGCCTCGCCCGCCCGCTCCATCTGGACGAGCACGGCGTGCGCGACCCGCTGCGGCAGCGCCTCGCGCGCGGCCCCGTACCGCATGTCGCGCGCCATCAACTCGCTTACCATCTCCTCCAGTTCGTACGAGGCGACGCGCCAGCGCCGCGAGCCGCGGACGACCACGACACCTTCGGTCGGCAGGCTGATGTGCGAACGCAACGCCCGCCGCAGCACCTCCGCCATCCGGTCGTCGCCCTTGACCATCGCGGCGGCGGGACCATCGGAGCCCCGCACCTCCACCCGCGCCACGAGGTCGTCCACGGTCGCCTGCTTGACCTCCAACTCGCCGAGCGCGGGCAGCACTTGCTCGATGTAGTGCAGGAAGGACGCGTTCGGCCCGATGACCAGCGTCCCCGTCCGCGCGAGCCGCTCCCGGTGCGCGTAGAGGAGATACGCGACGCGGTGCAGGCCGACGGCGGTCTTTCCGGTGCCGGGCCCGCCCTGTACGCAGACGGACCCCGCGAGGCCGGCGCGCACGATCTCGTCCTGCTCCGGCTGGATCGTCGCGACGATGTCGCGCATCGGGCCGACGCGCGGCCGCTCGATCTCCTGCTGGAGCAGCTTGCTGGTCCGCTCGACCTCGGCCGGGTCGGTGAGGTGCTCGTCCTCGTACGCCGTGAGGGCCCCGCCCGTGTAACCGAAGCGGCGGCGCAGCGCGACGTCCATCGGGTCCTTCTTGGAGGCCCGGTAGAAGGGCTGCGAGACGGGCGCGCGCCAGTCGATGACCATGGGGTCGCCGTCGGCGTCGTGCACGTGCCGGCGGCCGATGTAGAACTTCTCGCCCTCGGCCCCTTCGGCCTGCTCGGCGCCGGGAGCGTGGAGGTAGTCGAGCCGGCCGAAGAAGAGCGGGGTGTGGCTGAGGTCCGCGAGCGCCTTGATCCGCTCGTCGATCTGGTGCTGGAGGACCTCGGCGTTCACCCAGTTCGCGGTGACGTCGCGGATGTCGAGCGCCTGCGCGTCCTCGCGCATCGCGCGCAGGGCGGCGCGGGACGAGACCAGGTGCCCGCGCTCATGGTCGAGCGGCGAGGGCGCGGGAGCGGGCGCGGGCGCGGGCGCGGACGACGACGGTGACGTGCTCACGGGGTTCTGCCTCCGGAATCCAGGTACGCGTACGTAAGGGTCCCGGCCGGTTGCCGTCCGGTCGGTGGCGCGCTCCGGCCTGCCGACGGGTGTCGGCGGGGGAGGCGGGGAAGACGGGCGATTGTACGGGACGGCTGCCGCCGGGGGCGAACGGTTTTCCTCCGGCCGCGCCGGGGCCCGGTCGCGGGGCTCTGCCCCGGACCCCGCGGGCTCTCGTCCAAAGTGCGGGGCTGAAAAGATCGGGGCTCCGTCCCGGACCCCGCTGCTCAATCGCCGCAGGGGCTCCTATTGGCGGGGCTAGGGTCGGTCGCATGACGCACGAAGACCACACGGCCACCCCGGACCTGCGCGAGCGCTGGGCCCGTACCCTGCGTGCGGCGACGGCGGGCGCGGGGGCCGACCCGTATCCGTATGCCGACAATCTCCTGGCTCGGTGGTCCGAGCCGCAGCGCAGGTATCACACGGTCGCGCACCTCACCGCCGTCCTCGACCACATCGACGTGCTGGAGGAGCACGCGGACGACGCCGGGCTCGTGCGGCTCGCGGCCTGGTTCCACGACGCGGTGTACCGGCCGGACCGCTCGGAGAACGAGGAGCGGTCCGCCGTCCTGGCGGAACGCGCCCTGGCGGAGGCCGGGTTGTCGGACGCGCAGGTCGCCGAGGTCGCCCGGCTCGTCCGGCTCACCGTCACCCACGACCCGGCCGACGGCGACGCCAACGGCGAGGCACTGTGCGATGCCGACCTGGCGATCCTGGCCGCGCCCACGCCCGCGTACGCCGCGTACACGAAGGCCGTCCGCGAGGAGTACGCCTTCGTGCCGGACGAGGCGTTCCGGGACGGCCGGGCCGGTGTCCTGCGCCAACTCCTCGACCTGCCACTGCTGTTCCGGACCCCGCACGGCAGGTCCCACTGGGAGTCCGCCGCCCGCGAGAACCTGACGGCCGAGCTGGACCTGCTGACGCTCTGACCGCCCGGGAATGCCACCCGTCACGCCCCGGTTGGCTCCTTACATGTCCCCAAAGCCCAGCCCTCCGGACTCACCGGACTCGCCAGCACCCACCCACCGCTCGAACAGCCGTATGCCCCTGGCCGTCTACATCCTCGGCCTCAGCGTCTTCGCCCTGGGCACCAGCGAGTTCATGCTCTCCGGCATCCTGCCCGCGGTCGCCGACGACATGGACGTCACGATCCCGCAGGCCGGACTGCTGATCTCGGCCTTCGCGATCGGCATGGTGGTCGGCGCCCCGCTGCTCGCCGTGGCGACGCTGCGCCTGCCGCGCCGGACCACCCTGATCTCGCTCATCACGGTGTTCGGCCTGGGCCAGGTCGCGGGCGCGCTCGCCCCGACCTACGGAATCCTGTTCGCCTCCCGCGTCGTCTCGGCCCTCGCCTGCGCCGGTTTCTGGGCGGTCGGCGCGGCGGTCGCCATCGCGATGGTGCCGGTGAACCAGCGGGCCCGCGCCATGGCCGTCATGATCGGCGGCCTGTCGATCGCGAACGTGCTCGGCGTCCCGGCTGGCGCGTTCCTCGGCGACGGGCTCGGCTGGCGCGCCGCGTTCTGGGCGGTGGGCGTGGCCTCCGTGATCGCCCTCGTCGGCATCGTGACCCTCGTGCCGAAGATCCCGCTGCCCGCCGAACGCCCGCGTCTCAAGCGGGAGTTGAGCATCTACGCCGACCGCCAGGTGTGGCTGTCCATCGCCGTCACAGCGCTCGCCGCGGGCGGCGTGTTCTGCGCGTTCAGCTATCTCTCGCCGCTCCTGACGGACGTCGCCGGCCTGCCCGAGAGCTGGGTCCCGGCCGTGCTCGCCCTGTTCGGGTTCGGGGCGCTCGCCGGTACGACACTGGGCGGGCGGATCGCCGACGCGCACCTCTTCGGGGTCCTGCTGACCGGCATCACCGCGTCCACCGTCTTCCTCGCGGCGCTCGCCGTGCTCGGCCACGTCGCGCTCGCCGCGGTGGTGCTGTCCTTCCTCCTCGGCTTCTCCGCGTTCTATACGGCGCCGGCCCTCAACGCCCGGATGTTCAACGTCGCGGGCGCCGCGCCCACCCTGGCCGGTGCTACCACGACTGCCGCGTTCAACCTGGGCAATACGGGTGGGCCGTGGCTCGGGGGCACGGTCATCGACCTGGATCTCGGGTATCCGGCGACTGCGTGGGCCGGCGGGGCCATGACGGTGCTGGCGCTTGCTCTGACCGTGGTGTCGTTGCGGCTGCACCGGCGTACGGGGTCGAGGGTTGTGACGGGGTCGGGGGCCGTGCCCGACGTCTCGGGGCTCCGCCCCGAACCCCACGCCTCAAACTCCCCCAGCTAACGCTGGGAGGTGCCCCCTGCGGGGCTTGATTGGGTTGATTTACGCGGGCCGGCCCTTCGGCCTCCGCAAGCCCGCCTCCGTAAGCCTGCGTACCAGTTCCTTCGAGCCGACCTCGATCGCCCCCGCGCGCACCGCGTCCACGTACCGGTGCGACGGGAGGTCGTAATGGTCGCGCTCGAAGGCGCGCGGCGTGACGCCCAACTTCTCGGCGAACGCGTGGAGTTCGTCGTAGGAGACGTCGCTGACCAGGTGCGACCACATGCGGTCGTGCCCCGGCCAGTCCGGCGGGTCGATGTAGACCGTCAAGAGACCGTCACCCCGCCACCGATCCGAGGCTGCCGACCGGCGCCACGGACACGCCCGCCTCCGAGCACACCCAGTGCGGGTCCGCGCCCAGCTCCGGCTCGATGTCCAACGCGTGCGGGGCCTCGGCTCCGGAGCCGGGACCGCACACCGGACACAGCGGCCAGCGGCCGTGGCGCTCCAGGATCCCGTCCTGGACGTCCTGGGCGACGAGCCCGGTCACGAACTCCACCCCCTCCGGCCACTGCTCCACCCACCAGCGCCGCTCGACGATCGACTCCTCCACGAGCGAGACGATGTCCGGATCCGCGACGTCCCCCGCCTTCAAATCCTCGAGCACAAGCGCACGGGCCGCATGCAGAGCCCGCTCCAAGGGGCTGATGGTGTCCATCCCCCAATTGTGCGCCCTTCCTACGGAAGCCCCGCGCCTCCCGGGCCGAAGGACCCTTGACCTCACGGCCACGCGAAAATATCTTTCATCACGTGAGCAAAGACGTGAAGGAAAGTTTCGCCGGAGAAGCGCCGCCGGCCCCCGCCGCCCTCGCCGCCAAGGTCCGCACCCTCGCCCCGTCCATGACCCGCTCCATGCAGCGCGTCGCCGAGGCGGTCGCCGGGGACCCGGCCGGCTGCGCCGCCCTGACCGTCACCGGCCTCGCCGAGCTCACCTCCACCAGCGAGGCCACGGTGGTCCGCACCGCCCGCATCCTCGGCTACCCCGGCTACCGGGACCTGCGCCTGGCACTCGCCGGGCTCGCCGCCCAGCAGCAGTCCGGCCGGGCCCCCGCCGTCACCGCGGACATCGCCGTGGACGACCCGCTGACCGACGTCGTCGCCAAGCTCGCCTACGACGAGCAGCAGACCCTCGCCGACACCGCCGCCGCACTCGACACCACGCAGCTCGGCGCCGCCGTGACCGCCATGGCGGCCGCGGGCCGCGTCGAGGTCTACGGCATGGCGGCCTCCGGACTCGTGGCCCAGGACCTCGCGCAGAAGCTGCTGCGCATCGGCCGGCACGCGTACGCGCACTCCGACCCGCACTTGGCGGTCCACAACGCGGTGACGCTCCGCTCCGGGGACGTGGCCGTGGCGATCACCCACTCCGGCACCACGGGTGACGTGATCGAGCCGCTGCGGGTCGCCTTCGAGCGCGGCGCCACCACGATCGCGATCACCGGGCGCCCTGGCAGCCCGGTCTCCCAGTACGCGGACCACATACTCACGACGTCCATCGCCCGCGAAAGCGAACTGCGCCCGGCGGCGATGTCCTCGCGGACCAGCCAGCTCCTGGTCGTGGACTGCCTCTTCGTGGGCATCGCGCAACGCACGTACGAAACAGCGGCCCCTGCCCTCTCCGCCTCCTACGAGGCCCTGGCCCACCGCCACCGTTCCGCTCCGCGCGGAGGCCGCCACTAATGCCCGCCCCACCCCGAGGCTCTGCCCCGGACCCCGCGCCTCAATCGCCGGCGAGGCTTAAAAGATCAACCACTGGCGGGACTGGAGCCACCAAGCCCCTACGTCGAATGAGCAGGCCTTTCAAACCCCCGCGGGGCTTGGTATTTCAAGCCCCTACGTCGAATGAGCAGGCCTTTCAAACCCCCGCGGGGCTTGGTATTTCAAGCCCCTGCGTCGAATGAGCAGGCCTTTCAAACCCCCGCGGGGCTTGGTATTTCGAGCCCCTGCGGCGATTGAGCAGGCCTTTCAAGCCCCGCCGGCGATTGAGGCGCGGGGCCCGGGGCAGAGCCCCGCGACCGTAACCCCGACCCACCGCAACGAGTAACCCGCCCCGCCCACCGCACAGAAGGCGCCCCCGATGACCGCCACCCCCGACGCCAACGCCAACGGCAACGCCACCTACGCCGACCTCCGCGCCCAGCTCGCCACCCTCACGACGGAGGCCTTCCGCCCGGAACTCGCCGAGATCGACCAGCTCTCCACCCAGGAGATCGCCAGGCTGATGAACGGCGAGGACGCCACCGTCCCCACCGCCGTCGCCGCCCAACTCCCCCAGATCGCCGCCGCGATCGACGGCACCGCCGACCGCATGGCCCGCGGCGGCCGCCTGATCTACGCGGGCGCCGGCACCGCGGGCCGCATGGGCGTCCTCGACGCCTCCGAGTGCCCGCCCACCTTCAACACCTGGAACGGCCAGGTCGTCGGCCTGATCGCGGGCGGCCCCTCCGCCATGGTCAAGGCCGTGGAGGGCGCCGAGGACTCCAAGGAACTCGCCGCCGCCGACCTGGACGGCATCGACCTCACCGAGAACGACATCGTCGTCGGCATCTCCGCCTCGGGCCGCACCCCGTACGCGATCGGCGCCGTCGAACACGCCCGCACCCGCTACGGCGCACTCACCGTCGGCCTGTCCTGCAACGCGGACAGCGCACTCGCCGCCGCCGCGGACCACGGCATCGAGGTCGTCGTCGGCCCCGAGCTGCTCACCGGCTCCACCCGCCTCAAGGCGGGCACCGCGCAGAAGCTCGTGCTCAACATGCTGTCGACGATCTCCATGATCCGGCTCGGCAAGACGTACGGAAACCTCATGGTCGACGTACGCGCGTCGAACGAGAAGCTGCGGGCCCGCTCCCGCCGCATCGTCTCCCTCGCCACCGGCGCCGACGACGCCACCATCGAGGCCGCGCTCGCCGCGACCGACGGCGAGGTCAAGAACGCCATCCTCGTCGTGCTCGGCGACGTGGACGGGCCGACGGCGGCCCGCCTGCTGACCGAGTCCGACGGACACCTGCGCACCGCGCTCGCGTCCACCGTCTGACCCCTCCCGAGGCGACCCCCCGCCCCACCCCTCCCCGCACAGCAAGGCAAGACGCACCATGGCTGAGAACAAGAACCGCGACGTGGCGGCCTCGATTCTGCCGCTCGTCGGCGGCGCGGCGAACGTCACCACCGTCGCCCACTGCATGACCCGGCTCCGGCTCGGCATCGCCGACCGTTCGCTGGTCCAGGACGAGGCGCTCAAGGCGCTGCCCGACGTCATGGGCGTCGTCGACGACGAGACGTACCAGATCGTCCTCGGCCCGGGGAAGGTCGCCCGGGTCACGCCGGAATTCGAGGAGCTGGTGGCGGAAGGCCGCCAGAACACCCCGGCCGAGCCGACCGGAGCGGACTCCCCCTCCGAACCGCACGCACCCCTCACCGCAGCCGAACTGGCCGCACAGGGCGCGGAGTTGAAGGCCCAGCGGAAGGCCAAGAACGCCACCCCCTTCAAGCTGTTCCTCCGGAAGATCGCCAACATCTTCGTGCCGCTGATCCCGGCCCTGATCGGCTGCGGCATCATCGCCGGCATCAACGGCCTGCTGATCAACCTGGAGTGGCTGCCCGCCGTCACCCCGGCGCTCGGCGCGATCGCCTCCGGCTTCATGGCGCTGATCGCGGTGTTCGTCGGCTACAACACGGCGAAGGAGTTCGGCGGCACCCCGATTCTCGGCGGCGCGGTCGCCGCGATCATCGTGTACGCGGGCGTCGCCGACATCACCGCCTTCGGACAGAAGCTCAGCCCCGGCCAGGGCGGCGTCCTCGGCGCGCTCGGCGCGGCGGTCCTCGCGGTCTACGTGGAGAAGTGGTGCCGCAAGTGGGTCCCGGAGGCGGTCGACGTCCTCGTGACCCCCACCATCACGGTCCTGGTCTCGGGACTGGTCACGATCTTCGGCCTGATGTACGTCGCCGGTGAGATCTCCACGGGCATCGGCACGGGCGCCAACTGGCTCCTCGACAACACCGGCGCGTTCGCCGGCCTGGTCCTCGGCGGCCTCTTCCTCCCCCTGGTCATGCTGGGCCTGCACCAGGCCCTGATCCCGATCCACACCACCCTCATCGAGCAGCAGGGCTTCACGGTCCTGCTGCCCATCCTGGCGATGGCGGGCGCGGGCCAGGTCGGCTGCGCGATCGCGGTCTTCAAGCGCCTCAAGCACAACAAGTCGATCCGCAACACGATCAAGTCGGCGCTCCCGGCGGGCTTCCTCGGCGTCGGCGAACCCCTCATCTACGGCGTCTCGCTCCCGCTGGGCCGCCCCTTCATCACGGCGTGCGTCGGCGGCGCGGCGGGCGGCGCGTTCATCGGCTTCTTCTCGATGATCGGCGACAAGGTCGGCTCCACGGCCATCGGCCCGTCGGGCTGGGCACTCTTCCCGCTGCTCGACGGCAACCACGGCTGGGGCACCACGGCCGCGATCTACGGCGGCGGCCTGCTGGTCGGCTACGTCGTCGGCTTCGTCGCCACGTACTTCTTCGGCTTCAGCAAGCAGATGCTGGTCGACCTGAACGCGGACGTCTCCGCGGGCGAGTCCCCCGAGGCCCACGCGGAGGCGAACCCGTCGGCCCCGGCGCCCGCGCAGGAACCGGCGAAGGTCTGATCGTCTTCCGCCCGACCCACGAAGTACGCGGAGACGCTGAATGCTGTGGTCGACGACCGCGAGGAAGTGATAGTGACTCGCGCGGGTCGCGACCCGGTCGTGATCGTGGCACTCGACGAGTACGAGTCCCTGAAGGAGACGGCATACCTGCTACGCAGCCCGGAGAACGCGCGACGGGTCCTCCAGGCGATCAATGACCTGGAGAGCGGTCAGGGCGTCGTCCGGGAGACGCTCGATTGAAACTCGTCTGGCATGAAAAGGCCTGGTCCGATTACGTCTGGTGGCGGGCCCAGGACCGCAGGGTCCTCAAGCGCATCAACACCCTCCTCCAAGACATCGCCCGCAACGGGAACGAGGGCATCGGCAAACCGGAGCCACTGAGGCACGGCTTTCAGGGGTACTGGCCCCGTCGCATCACCGACGAGCACCGTCTCGTCCACAGCGTCAGTGAGGAGATCCGCATCGCCGCCTGCCGCTACCACTACCAGCGCTGACCCTCACCCCGTAACGACCACCCCGACACTCAAGCCCCGGGCCCCGAGCCCTGCTTTCAAGGATTGGGAGGTGGGTCTCAACCCACCCACCCTCCCTGCGAGTTGGCGAGTGCGGCGAGCACGCTCGTCAATACCGGACACTTTCTGACACCATCTTGCCACGGAGGGTGACGACGCTCTACGGTGCCCGAAATACGAACGGCCCCCGCCAGGTGCTAGCAACACCTGCGGGGGCCTAACCAACAAGATCTCAACACAGGAGATCCCGTGGCTGACGCCAACTTTAGTGCTGCGCACCACCCGCAAGCGAACCCGGGCTACGGCAAACGCTCCGCACCCGACGAACTCCCCCGCTCTGCCGGTGATTTCACCCCCTCCCGCCCCGCGAGGCGCACATCGCCGGATTCATCGACCGGTTGCCCGACGGGTCGGACATCTCGGTGAAGACCCTGGCGGGCATCCTCCCGTACGGCCAGGCGGCCATGCGTACGGCACTCAACAACCTGCAGCGGGCCGGGCACTTGAGGCGCGGCCGCGAACACGTGCAGGGCTCGGGAAGCGCCCGCTGGGTGACCCGCACCTGGTTCTCCCGCACGGCGCGGAGCGACGCGTGGTGGACGGCGTACGTGAGAGGCGACGTACCGGAGGCGGCGTCGGAGGAACCCGAACCGGCCCGGGGCCCCGCCCCCACCCGCAGCCGCGCGCTGATCCTCCTCGCCGCCCTCGGCCGCACGGCACCGTCGCTGGCGCTGTCCGCCGCCGAGTGCGCACGGCTCGCGCCGGAGGAGCGGGATGCCACCGAGGAGACCCTGCTGCACGCGCTGACGGCCGGTCTCCCGACCCCCGTGCACAGCCCGGCGGCACTGCTGCGCCGCCGCCTGACAGACAAACTCCCGCCCCCGCCGCCACCCGCGCCCCGCACGGTCCTGCGCCTCATGGAATGCGCGAAATGCGGTGCGCCCGGCCACCCCGAGTCCCTGCCCGGCGGCATCTGCTGCCTCTGCCAGGGCACGCGCACCTCGTACCGGCCGGCCGCCCCACTCACCCCGGAAGCCGTCCGCGCCCGCGCCGCCCAGGCCCGCGCGGCAATGATCCCCCGCGGCGAGAGGACACGCGTATGACCGCGTCGACGATCCGGTCCGGTACATCCGGGGCACGATGGAGGCGAGGAGGCACACCCATGACCCCTGGCACCGCCGACCGCCCGCAGATGAGCATGGAGGACTTCGAGGAACTGAACCGCAGGGCTCCGGAGACCCTGCGCAACAAACTCGAGTTCTGGGACGGACGGCTGCTCGTGAAGCACGGCCCCATCGACGTCGAGGACTTCGAGGAACTCGCCCGCGTCGCGCCCGAGACGGTGACCTTGGAACTGCTCGACGGAAAGCTAGAGGTCAAGCCCGTGCCTGACGGCGACCACGGAGAGATCACCATGTGGCTGATCCGCCAGTGCATGATGCAACGCCCCGAACTGGCCCTATATCCGGAGCAGGGCCTGCGGATTGACACGTACAGGAAGGGCTGCATCAAACCGGACGGCACCCTGGCACCGAGCGGTTACTTCGCCGGAAAGGCAGAGTGGGCCTCCCCCGACGGCGTCCTCATGACGGTCGAAGTGACCTCCAAGGACCGCGACACCGACCGCCGCGACCGCCAGGAGAAGCCCCGCGCCTACGCGTACGCGGGCATCCCGGTGTACCTGCTCGTCGACCGCGACAACGGCACGGTCGTCGTCCACAGCGCCCCCGAGAACGGCGTCTACCAGAATCGCCGCCCGTACCACTACGGCGCCACGGTCCGCATCCCCGCCCCCGTCACCCTCACCCTCGAAACCGAAAAACTCAAGGACTACGCCTAGGGCGGGCTTGCGGGGCCCCTTGGACACGCGACGTGGCCGCACTGAGATCCCCGGCCGGCCCGCAACCCGCCTACGCCGTCCGGGCGTTCGGGTTAACCCCCCTGTCGATCATCCGGGCCACCGGATGGCCCCCTGCCCACCCCGTCAACGATCGTCGACGGGGTCAGGCAGTGATGCGAACGGGGAGAGGTATCCGCGATGCGACACAGGACTTCCAGAGCGGCGACGGCGATCGCGGCACTCGCGCTGGTGGGCGGAACAGTGGCCGTGACGCCCGCGGCGGCGGCCGGGCCCATGGGCGCAGAGGGCGTCTGGCGCGTGGACGGCTACGGCACGGTGCTCTCGATCACGGACGGGCGGCTGCGGCAGTACCAGACGTCCCGGGTCGGCTGCGTGCCGGGCGATACCGCACGGCGGACCGGCCCCGGCACCTACACGGACTCCGAAGGAACCGTCCTCACGGTGCGCCCAAAGACGCTGAGCCTGTCCGGCTCGCCCGGCCACCGCGAACTGCACCGGCTCGCGCGGCTGCCGGAGGCCTGCACGCGGCCGATGCCGCAGGATCCGTTGACGGCGTTCGACGTCTTCTGGCAGTCCTTCGAAGAGAACTATCCGTTCTTCGCAGCCAAGGGCATCGACTGGCACGCCGTCCGGGACGAGTACCGGCCCCGGGTACACGCCGACACCACGCGCGACGGACTCTTCGCCCTCTTCACCGAGATGGTAAAGCCGCTGTACGACGCGCACGTCGCGGTCATCGACGGCGACCGGCACTTCGGGCAGGTCCGTCCCGGCACCGTCGCGCCGGGACCCGAACTCGACGCCAAGGTGCAGAAGTTCGTGGAACGGCGCGACCTCGCCGGCCGCGAGCTGCACCGGTTCGCGGGCGGCCGGATCGGCTACGCGGACCTGCCCGGAGGGCAGGGCTATCTGCGGATCTCCGGATTCGCCGGGTACGCGGGCGACGAGCAGTCGTACGCCGTCCATGTAGCGGAGCTCGACAAAGCGCTGGACGCCGTGCTGAACGAGCGCCGGGCGCGTTCCCTCAAGGGCCTGATCATCGATCTGCGGATCAACGGTGGTGGCTACGACTCGCTCGGCCTGCACATCGCGGAGCGCCTCACGGACAGGCCGTACACCGCGTACCGCAAGCGCACGCAGTACACGCGCCCGCAGCCCATCGACGTGCCGCCGGCGCACGGGGTACCGCTCTACACGGGCCCGATCGCCGTGCTCACCGGCGGCTCGACGGTCAGTGCGGGCGAGACGTTCACCCAGGCACTCATCGACCGGCCCGGCACCACGGTGCGCGTCGGGCAGCCCACGCAGGGCGTCTTCTCCGACACCCTCACGCGCACGCTCCCCAACGGCATGGAGGTGTGGCTGCCGAATGAGCTGTTCCTGAACCGCTCGGGCACGACGTACGACGGCATCGGCATCCCGCCGAATGTGCGAGCACCGGTGTTCACCGACGAGGAGTTCACGAAGAACCGCGACTCGGCCTTCGACGCGGCCCTCGCCCTGCTGCGTCAGCCCTCGTCGCCGGGCGGCAGGTAGCCCAATTCTGAGACAGCGCCTGGGGTCCACTCGGCCCGAGCGGCGTGCCCCCTAGGGCGTGTTTCGAAAGTCCCGTCTGCCTCGCGGGGTCTGGCACGCACGCTCGCGGCGTTGCCGAAATGCCCTAGTAGCTCCGCTACGAGAC
>NZ_JBSFVM010000056.1:0-24048 GCF_053592315.1 Streptomyces sp. NPDC002754 | reverse complement strand
TGCCGCACCCCGCCGGTCCTGATGCGCCCCACGTGGTTCGCTATTTTGGCCTGGTGGGTTTTTTATTTATTGCCCCGCCGGCGATTGAGGCGCGAGGTCCGGGGCGGAGCCCCGTGGCGTGGGGGCGGGGCGGCCGTGCGGGCGTCGTACCACGGGTGCGGTATGCGGAGAGCGGAGCGTACGTCGCAGGGAGGTCGACGGCCTCCGACCACCGGATGCGGTGGTTGTCAGCGGTGGCGCCTACCGTTGACGCATGTCTTCTCGACGGCGCGTATGGCGCAAGCGGGCCCGCGACTGGCCGCGACGGTGGATCGCCGCCGCGGCCACCCTCGTGGTGCTCGCGGGAGCGGGTACGTGGACAGGCCTCTCGGCAACCACGGCCTCCGGCTCCGACGGCGCATCCGCCGTACACCGACAGGACCGCATGATGCCGATGGGCAGCGGCGTCCGCATCGACACCTCGTACTTCACCGCCGGCGACCCGTCCCACAAACGACCCGCCGTACTGCTCACACACGGCTTCGGCGGCAGCAAGGCCGACGTCCGCGCCGAGGCGGAGAAGCTTGCCACCCACGGATACGCGGTCATGACCTGGTCGTCCCGCGGCTTCGGCAGATCCGGCGGCAAGATCGGCCTGAACGACCCGAAGCACGAGGTCGCCGACGTCTCCCGCATGATCGACTGGCTCGGGAACCGTCCCGAGGTGGAGCTGGACCGGCCGGGCGACCCGCGCGTCGGCGTCACCGGCGCCTCGTACGGCGGCGCGGTCTCGCTGCTCGCGGCGGGCCACGACAAGCGGGTCGACGCGATCGCCCCGCAGATCACGTACTGGAACCTCGCGGACGCGCTGTTCCCCGACGGCGTCTTCAAGAAGCTGTGGGCGGGCGCCTTCTTCACCTCCGGCTCCGCGCAGCTCGGCACGCGCACCACCGAGGCCGGGCTCGCCTGCGGCAGCTTCGAGAAGAAGCTGTGCGACATGTACCAGCGCGTCGCCGTCTCCGGGAAGCCGGACGCCGCGGCCCGCAAACTCCTGGAGGAGCGCAGCCCCTCCGCCGTGGGCGACCGCATCAAGGTCCCCACGTTCATCGCCCAGGGCCAGACGGACTCGCTGTTCCCCCTCGGGCAGGCCGACGAGATAGCGCGCCACGTCAAGGCGAACGGCGCACCGGTCCAGGTGGACTGGCTGAACGGCGGGCACGACGGCGGCGACATGGAGGTCGACCGGCTCCAGAGCCGCGTGACGTCCTGGTTCGACCGCTACCTGAAGGACGAGAACGTCGACACGGGCCCCGCGTTCCGCGTCACCCGTGCCGGCGGCGTCGACTCCACGGACGGCGCGGCCACGCTGCGCGGCGCGAGCGGCGACCTGTACCCCGGCCTGCGCGGCGAGCGGCGCACGGCGGTGCCGTTGAAGTCGGCCACCGAGAGCTTCCAGAACCCGCCGGGCGGCGGACCGCCGTCGATCTCCTCGGTGCCGGGCCTCGGCCGCGTCGCGAACCTGTCGGCGACGCTGGGCGGCGGCTTCTCCCTGGAGTACCCCGGCCAGTTCGCGCGCTTCGACTCGGCGCCGCTGAAGAAGTCGGTGCGCATCACCGGCTCCCCGACGGTCACCGCGCACGTGAAGTCCTCCACCGGCACGGCCGTGCTGTTCGCGAAGGTGTACGACTCCGGGCCCGACGGGGCGCGCCAGGTGCTGCCCTCGCAGCTGGTGACGCCGATCAAGGTGACCGGCGCGGACGGCGAAGGCAAGGACGTGAAGATCACGCTCCCGGCCATCGACCACGAGGTGCAGAAGGGCCACAAGCTGCGGCTCGTGCTCTCCGCGACCGACCTCGGCTACGCGTCGCCGAACAAGCCCGCGGCGTACCAGGTGTCCGTGCGCGACAGCCTGAGCGTGCCCACCGCCCCCGACGTGAAGACGGCGGCCACGCCGCTGCCCGCGTGGGTGTGGTGGCTGCCGGCCGGGGCGCTCGCCGTCGCGGCGGGGCTGCTCCTCACGGCCCGGCGGCGGACGGCGGCGCCCGCGCCCGACCCGGCGCTCGCCGAGGTCCCGCTCCAGATCACGGACCTCAGTAAGAAGTACGCGGGCTCCACGGACCGGTACGCGGTGCGCGATCTGTCCTTCCGCGTCGAGCAGGGCCAGGTCCTCGGCCTCCTCGGGCCGAACGGCGCGGGCAAGACGACGACGCTGCGCATGCTGATGGGCCTCATCCGGCCCGACGAGGGCGGGATCCGGGTCTTCGGCCATGCCATCAGGCCCGGCTCCCCGGTGCTGTCCAGGGTCGGCGCCTTCGTCGAGGGCGCCGGTTTCCTGCCGCACCTCTCCGGCCGGGAGAACCTGGAGCTGTACTGGAAGGCGACAGGACGCCCGCCTGGGGACGCGCACCTCGCGGAGGCCCTGGAGATCGCGGGCCTCGGCGACGCCCTGGCGCGCGCGGTGCGCACGTACTCGCAGGGCATGCGCCAGCGCCTCGCGATCGCCCAGGCCATGCTCGGCCTCCCGGACCTGCTCATCCTCGACGAGCCGACGAACGGGCTCGACCCGCCGCAGATCCGCGAGATGCGCGAGGTGATGATCCGCTACGCGCGCGAAGGACGCACGGTCATCGTCTCCAGCCACCTCCTCGCCGAGGTCGAGCAGACCTGCACGCACCTCGTGGTGATGGACCGCGGCCGGCTCGTCCAGGCGGGCCCCGTCGCGGACATCGTCGGCTCCGGCGACACGCTGCTCGTCGGCGTCGCGGGCGAGGTCTCCGACGCGCTGGTGGAGAAGGTCGGCGGCCTCGCGGGCGTGGCATCGGTGGTGCGGGTCGACGACGGCCTGCTCGTCCGCCTCATACCGGAACCCGGCCTCGACCCGGACTCGGCGGCCACGGCGTCCGACCCGACCACCGGATCCGACCCAGCAGCCCGCCTCGTCGCCGAGCTGGTGCGGCTCGACGTACCGGTGCGCTCCCTCGGCCCGCACCGGCGCCTTGAGGACGCGTTCCTGACCCTGATCGGAGGGACCCCGGCATGACGACGACCGGAGCGAGGACCGGAGAGACGACCGAAGTGCAGGACGCGCCCGAACTCACCCAACTCGCCCACGGATACCGCCCTGCCCGCACGCTCCCGCTGCGCGTGGAGCTCGTACGGCAGGTGAAGCGGCGGCGCACGCTCGTGATGGGCGCGGTCCTGGCACTGCTCCCGTTCGTGCTGGTCGCCGCGTTCGCGATCGGCGGGGAGCCGGGTGGCGGCGGTGACGGCGGGCAGCGCGTGAACCTGATGGACACCGCCACCGCGTCGGCGGCGAACTTCGCGGCGGTGAGCCTGTTCGTGTCCGCCGGGTTCCTGCTGGTCGTCCCGGTGGCCCTGTTCTTCGGCGACACCGTCGCCTCCGAGGCGAGCTGGTCGAGCCTGCGCTATCTGCTGGCCGCGCCCGTGCCGCGAGCCCGCCTGCTGTGGTCCAAGCTGGCCGTCGCGTTCGGGCTCAGCCTCGCCGCGATGCTGCTGCTCCCGCTGGTCGCGCTCGGGGTCGGCGCGGTGGCGTACGGCTGGGGCCCGCTGGACATCCCGACCGGCGGGGCGCTGCCTGCGGGCACGGCGGTGCAGCGGCTGCTGCTGGTCGTGGCGTTCATCTTCGTGTCCCAACTGGTCACGGCGGGGCTCGCGTTCTGGCTGTCCACCAAGACGGACAACCCGCTGGGAGCGGTCGGCGGCGCGGTCTTCCTGACCATCGTCGGCAACGTCCTGGACGCGGTCACCGCGCTCGGCGACTGGCGCGACTTCCTGCCCGCGCACTGGCAGTTCGCCTGGGCGGACGCGATCCAGACGCAGCCCGAATGGGGCGGGATGATCCAGGGGGCTTCGGTGTCCGTGGCGTACGCGGTGGTGCTGTTCGCGCTCGCGTTCCGGGGGTTCGCGCGCAAGGACGTGGTGTCGTAGGCGGGTGGGTGGCGCGCGTCCGCCCCCTTACGCCTTGGGGATGTCGAAGTAGCGGGTCAGGCCGGAGGCGAGTGCGATATCGCCCGCGATCCGGACCTTGCGCATCATGAACATCGTGACGGGCGAGGAGTTGCCGGAGACCAGCTTGAGGAAGTCGGCGTCGCCCATGACGAGCGTGAGGCGCGGGTCGGCGTCCGAGCGGCCCTCGGTGACCGTGCAGGTGCCCTTCGAGATCCTCGTCTCGTAGACCACCTCGGGGATCTCGCCCTGGCCGGTTACCTTCCAGCGGATGAGCGCTTCGAGCGAGCCCGCGGCGTCGGGCCTGAACTGCCGCTCCACGCGCCCGAAGACCTCCTTGAGGACGCGGGTGCGCAGGCACTCGTCCCGAGCGATCCGGCCGATCTCCTTCGTGGAGAGCCCCTTCACGAGCCGCGCGAACTGCTCGGGCGTGACGCTCGCGAAGTCGAGCGCCGCGATCTCCTCGGCACCGCTCATGGGTCCACTCTCCTTGTTCCCTGTTGAGACCCTTACCAGTCAGTAAGTTTACTTATTGGTAGGGCCATGGCGACGTAGATAGGCTGGTAAGAGTGACGGGCACATCGGGAGCGGCTCAAGGGCGTACGGCGGCGCGCAGGAAGCGTATGCCGCGGCAGATGCGCGAGCAGCAGATGATCGACGTGGGTGTGCGGGTCTTCGCCAGGCGCGGCTACCACGCCGCGTCTGTGGACGAGATCGCCGAACTCGCCGGGATCTCCAAGCCGATGGTGTACCTGTATCTGGATTCCAAGGAAGGGCTCTTCCTCGCGTGTCTGAGGAGGGAGACCGGACGGCTCGTCGGCGCCTTCCAGGAGGCCGCGCGGGGTGCGGGGGCCGCGCCCGAACTGCGGCTGCACGCAGGGCTCTCGGCGTTCTTCGCGTTCGTCGCCGAGCACCGCGACAGTTGGGTCGTGCTGCACCGGCAGGCGTCCGAGCTGAGCGAGGCGATCGCCGCGGCCGTGGCCGACGCGCGCCGCGCGATCATGGCCGAGGTGGCCGGGCTCATCCGGGACGGCATCTCGGAGAGCGGCCGCGGTGCCCAACTGGGCGAAGAGGATGCCGACTTCGTCGCGCACGCCCTCGTGGGCGCCGCCGACTCGCTCACCGACTGGATGGAGCGCAACCCCGGCCAGTCCCCGGAGGGCATCACGTTGCGCCTGATGAACATGGTGTGGGTGGGGATGCGGGACGTGCTCGACGGCGAGGTCTGGGCGCCGTAGAACGGCTGCCCGTGCCGATGCCCGTGTGGTTGTCCACGCGGTTGCGTCGCCGATTCGTACCTCGCCATTGAATTTTCCTTACGCGTAGGTAAGTTGACTCCCCAGTAAGTACGAGTCGGGCAGCCGCGCACACGGGAGCCGTCATGGGCGTACGCAAGGATCTGAAGCGGGCCAGGAAGCGCGGCGATCTCGTCGAGCGCGTCAAGGTCGAACTGGTCAGGGACGGGAAAGGGGTCGTGCGCGAGGCGCGCGTCGCGGCGCTCGCCGAGCCGCCGAAGGACGGGTCCACGCCCGCCGACATCCCGTTCGTCAACGCAGAGGAAGAGCCGAACGCCGTCGTCGTGCGGCGCAAGGAGGCGGGGGAGTGGCGGCCGGTCACCGCCGTCGCGTTCGCCCGTGAGGTGACCGCCGCCGCCAAGGGATTGATCGCGGCGGGCCTCGAACCGGGCGGCCGCGTCGCCCTGATGTCGCGCACCCGTTACGAGTGGCAGGTGTTGGACTTCGCGATCTGGGCCGCCGGCGGGCAGACCGTTCCCATCTACGCGACGTCGTCACCCGAGCAGATCGAGTGGATCGTGCGGGACTCCGGAGCGACGATGCTGATCGTCGAGACGCCGGAGAACGCCGCCGCTGCGGAGGAGGCCGTTGCCGGGTTGCCCGAGGACGACCGCCCCGGCATACGTCAGCTCGATGCGGGGGCCGTGCTCGAACTGGCCGCCCTGGGCGCCGCCGTGGCCGACGAGGAGGTCGTCAAGCGGCGGGCCGCTCTCACCCCCGACACCATCGCGACCGTCTGCTACACCTCCGGCACCACCGGGCGGCCCAAGGGCTGCGTCCTCACGCACGGCAACCTGTACGCCGAGGCCGCGAACACCGTCGAACTGCTGCACCCCATCTTCAAGGCGATCACCGGGCAGTCCGCGTCGACGCTGCTTTTCCTGCCCCTCGCGCACATCCTGGGGCGGACGATCCAGGTGGCGTGCATGCTCGCCCGGATCGAACTCGGGCACTGCCCGAGCATCAAGCCCGACGAGCTGCGGCCCGAACTCCGCTCGTTCCGACCGACGTTCGTGGTCGGCGTGCCGTACCTCTTCGAGAAGATCCACGACACCGGGCGCGCGACCGCAGAGAAGCTCGGGCGCGGCTCGTCCTTCGACCGCGCCGACCGGATCGCGGTGCGGTTCGCCGAGGCGCACCTGGATCGGTTCCTGGACGGGGGCAAGGGCCCGGGGCTCGGTCTGACCCTCGCCACAGGGCTCTACGACCTGCTGGTCTACCGGCGCGTACGCAAGGAACTCGGCGGCCGGCTCCGGTACGCGATCAGCGGCGGCTCGCCGCTTGACCGCAATCTGAACCTGTTCTTCTACGCCGCCGGGATCATGATCTACGAGGGCTACGGCCTCACGGAGACCACGGCCGCCGCCACGATCACCCCGCCGCTGCGGCCCCGCCCCGGCACCGTGGGACTGCCCGTGCCCGGCAGCGCCATCCGGATCGCGGACGACGGCGAGGTGCTCATCAAGGGCGGCATCGTCTTCGGCGCGTACTGGAACGACCGGGCCGCGACCGAGCAAGTCCTCGACGAGGAAGGGTGGTTCGCGACCGGCGACCTCGGTGAGCTGGACGGCGACGGTTATCTGCGGATCACCGGGCGCAAGAAGGACATCCTCGTCACCAGCGGCGGCAAGAACGTCTCGCCCGCCGTCCTGGAGGACCGGCTGCGCAGCCGCTCGCCCATCGGCCAGTGCATCGTCGTCGGCGACAACCGTGCCTACATCGCCGCCGTGATCACCCTGGATCCGGAGTCCGTCGCGCACTGGCTGGGCGTCCGCAAGATGCCCGCCGACACCCCGGTGGCCGAGGTGATCCGCGACCCGCGGATCGTCGCGGACGTCCAGAAGGCCGTCGACTACGCCAACGAGGCCGTCTCCCGCGCCGAGTCGATCCGCAAATTCACGCTGGTGGAAGGCGAGTTCAGTGAGGAGAACGGGCTGCTGACCCCCTCCCTGAAGATCAAGCGGCGGGCCGTCGTGTCCGCGTACGAGCGGGAGATCGGCGAGCTCTACGGCGCCTGAACAGCCTGAAGAGGGGGCTCCGGCGCGGAGCCCCCTCGGCGCGAACCGCCTGGTCAGCGTTGGGTGTTGACGTTGTACAGCTTGCGCGACCAGACGTAGCCGACGACGGTGATCCCGGCGCACCAGGCGAGCGAGATCCACCCGTCGTTCCCGATCGCGGAACCGGTGAGCAGTCCGCGCAGCGTCTCGGTCATCGGCGTGAACGGCTGGTGCTCGGCGAACCAGCGCAGGCCCGGCGCCATCGACTCGGCCGGCACGAACGCGGAGCCGAGGAACGGCAGGAACTGGATGAGCAGCGGCTTGTTGCTCGCCGACTCGACCGTCTTGGACTTCAGGCCGAGCGCCGCCGCGAGCCAGGTGATGGCGAACGTGATCGCGACGAGCAGCCCCGCGGCGGCCAGCCACTCGACCGGGTTCGCGTCGGGCCGGAAGCCGAGCGCGATGGCCACGGCCACGACGAGGACCAGACTCACCATCGTCGTGAGGACGCTGCCGATGACATGGCCGGTCATGAACGACGAACGCGTGATGTTCATGGTGCGGAAGCGGTTGATGATGCCCTCGGTCATGTCCTGGCAGACCGCGATCGAGGTCGACATGGCCCCGGCCGCGACGCCCATGATCACGATCCCGGGCGTCAGGTACTCCAGATACGCGTCCCGGCCCGCGCCCCCCGACATCGAGTCCCCGAAGGCGAACACGAAGAGCACCAGCATCAGGATCGGCATCATGGACGCGCCGAGCGAGACCATCGGATAGCGCAGGGCGTGCTTGATGTTGCGTCGCGTCATCGTCATCGAGTCGTGCACGGCGTACGTGAGGGTGGTCGTCGCGGTACTCATCGCAGGGTCTCCTTGACGTGCAGCGGGTTGGCGGCGGTGCTGTCGCCGGTCAGGGCGAGGAACACGTCGTCGAGGTCGGGTGTGTGCACGGAGAAGTCGGCGGCCTGTACGCCGGTGGAGTCGAGCCGGTCGAACAGGGTGCGCAGAGCGGTCAGGTCACCGTCGCCCGCGATCCGCAGCGCGAGCTCCTGGTCGTCGCGGGCCGAACCGGGGAAGGCGTCGGCCGCCCGCTCGTACTCGGCCCAGTCGTTGAACCGCAGCCGCACGTGGCTGCCGGGGATCTGCGCCTTGAGCTCGTCGGCGGTGCCCTCGGCGACGATCCGGCCGCCGTCGAGCACGGCGATCCGGTCGGCCAACTGGTCGGCCTCTTCCAGGTATTGGGTGGTCAGGAAGACGGTGACGCCGCCGGCGACCAGGGTCCGCACGGTCTCCCACATGGTGCGGCGGCTGCGCGGGTCGAGCCCGGTCGTCGGCTCGTCGAGGAAGATCACCGACGGGTCGCCGACGAGCGTCATGGCGAGGTCGAGGCGGCGCCGCATGCCGCCGGAGAAGGTGGCGGCGCGGTTGCCCGCGACGTCCGCGATGCCGAACCGTTCGAGGAGTTCCTTGGCCCGCGCCTTGCCCTCGCGCTTGCCGAGCCGCAGCAGGTCGGCCATGAGGAGCAGGTTCTCCTCGGCGGTCAGCATGTTGTCGAGCGCGGCGAACTGCCCGGTGACGCCGATCGCGGCGCGGACGCCGTCCGGCGATCCGGCGACGTCGTGCCCTGCGACCTGTGCCTGTCCGCCGTCGGCGTCGACGAGCGTGGACAGGATCCGCACGGTCGTCGTCTTCCCGGCCCCGTTCGGGCCGAGCAGGGCGAAGACGGAGCCGGCGGGGATGCGGAGGTCGATGCCGTCGAGGACGGTCTTGGGGCCGTAGGACTTGCGTAGGTCGACGGTGGAGACGGCGAGCGTGGACATGACAGGTGAGGGCATGGGGGTCTCCGGTGGGTGAAGTTTTGAGCCCCGCCGGCGTTTGAGGCGCGGGGTCCGGGGCGGAGCCCCGTGGCCGTAACGCCGGTGGGGCTCAAAAGATCGGGGCGCTGCCCCGGACCCCGCTGCTCAATCGCCGCAGGGGCTTGATGGGGTCAGGCCTTGGCGCGGCGGATGTCGATGTTGCCCCACTTGGTGCGGGCGCGGACCTTGACGGAGTCCTCGGACTCGGACGGGGCGTCGGACGCCGTGAGGGTGTTGCGGACCTGGCCGTTGTCGGCGTCGGCGTCGAGCCAGGCGGCGGTGCCCTCACGGATACCGACCTCGATCGCGCCGAAGTTGGTCTCCACCTGGACCGTGCCGCGGGCGACATCGAGCACCCGCAGCGCGCCGTACGCGGTGGTGGCGGCGACCGAGCCCTCGGCGCGGCCGATCTCGATGTCGCCGTGCGCGCCGCTCACCCGCAGCTCACCGGTCACGATGTCGACGATCGTGGAACCGTGCGAGTTCTTCAGGACGGCGTGGCCGTCGATGACACCGACCCGCATGCTGCCGGAGCTGGTGGTGAGTTCGGCCATGCCCTCGACCCGGTCCACGCGGACCGATCCGTGGGACGCCTTGAGGTGCAGCGGCCCCGTGGTGTCGAGCCGGACGTCGCCGCCCGAGGTCTTCACCCGGGCCTTGCCGAGCCGGCCCTCGCCGAGCACCTGGGTCCAGGAGCCGGTGAGTTCGAAGGACGAACCGGTGGGCAGCTCGACCGTGACGTTCACGATCCCGCTGGGGCCGATCATGCGGCGCTCCGTCGTCCTGATGGTGAGGACGCCGCCCGCGTACGAGACCTCGGTCTGCTCGGCGGCCCTGACGTCCTTGCCGCGCTTCGGGTTGGCCGGCTTCACCTCGACGACGGTGTCGGGGCGCTCGCTCGCGGTGAACTGGATGGAACCGGCGCCCACATGGGCGTCGACCGAAATGGCCTCGGGGGTCTCGTAAGTAGGCATGGCTGTCCCGTCCTCCTGGCTCGATGGGGCGTCCCCACTGGTGGGACGTGGTGTGCCGTTCTGTTCGGGGCAGGGGCGCGGTCAGCGCACCCAGCCCGTGAAGCTCTGTCCGACGGTGCGGGTCTTCTCCGGTGTGCGGGGCGCCGCGCCGCCGTCGACCGCGGCGGACACGGCGCGCACCAGCCACGCGTTGACCGAGAGGCCCTCGCGGCTCGCGGCCTCCTCGGCGCGGGACTTGAGGTGGGCCGGCAGGCGCAGGTTGACGCGGGCGGTGCCGCCCTCGTCCGTCTCGGGGGCGGGCGGTGCGGCGGGGGCCTGGACCGGCTCGGTGGGTGCTGCCGGGGTGTCGCGCGGCTGCGGCGTCACCACGAACTCGGGGTCGAGGCCCCGCAGCCGTACGTCGACCGAACCGGGCGCCAGGTCGCGGGTGATCTCGTCCATGGCGGCGGAGAGCACGTTGAGCATCGTGAGCCGGGTGGCCGACTCCAGCGGAGCGGTGAGCCGCTCGGCCAGGTCGCGTGTTTCGTCCCCACCGGCTTCGGCGGCCACCGCGAGCTCGCGGTGCAGGGTGTCGACGTAGGGCGTGAGGTCCATGACGTCATAGTGGCACCACTATGGCGCCACGCACAAGCCCTTTGGTGCCATGTGGCGCCACGTGGCGCCAAGCGGTGCCACGGTCGGCGTCATGTGGTGCCACGCGGCGTCAGAGCGCGAACCGAGCCGGAATCGCGCGCTGACCGCGTGCGGGTCTCGTGTGGATCAAGTGAGTGCCGCGTGTGAACTGCGTGCATGCTGAACCGTTTTCGGCGGGGGCGCGTAGCCAACCAGTGACACGTTTATGCCGCACCTCTGAGGAACTTCATGACGCGCAGATGGGCGCTTATCAGCACGATTGCCGTATTGACCGCCGCGCTGGTCTTCGTCGGCGTCCAACTGGTGCGCGGCCAGGATTCGGAAGACGGGCAGAGTGAGGCGAAACCGGCTGCCTCGCCGAGCCCGAGTACGAGCGGCAAAGCCGAGTCCCTCGACGGCCTCGGCTGGTGGCCGCTGCACCGGTCGGGCACCGCGAAGACCGGCGAGCACGACGCCGTGTTCGGCGAGGGCACGCAGTGGACCGAAGGCCCCGAGGGCGGCGCCCTGCGGCTCAACGGCACCAGCGGATACGCCAACACCAACACCAGCCTCGACACCGCGGGCGAGGACTACTCGGTCGCCGCACGCGTGCGCCTCTCCGACCAGGGCCTGAAGGGCATGCATACCGCGCTCTCCCAGGACGGCGAGAGGAACAGCGCGTTCTTCCTCCAGTACTCCGGCCAGGACGAGAACTTCGCCTTCAGTTTTCCCGGCGCCCGTACCGTCGCGGAGTCGTCCGAGGCACCGCAGCCCGACCGCTGGTACCACCTCACCGGCACGTACAGTCAGAAGGACCACCGGATGCGGATCTATGTAGACGGCAAGCAGGCTGGAACCAGGGTTGCTTCCAGCAGCGTCAAGCCCACGGGCAGCGTGATGATCGGACGCGGCAAGTTCGGCGGGAAGGCCACCGACTACTGGAACGGTGACATCGCCGACGTGCATGTCTACGACCGAGAGTTGACGACCCGTGAGGTGAGCACGCTCTCCTCGCACGAACCGGGCTGACAGGCACCGATACGTCGAACGTCACCGCCGCCGCGGGCCGCCGCGCGCCACCAGGGCGCACGGCGGCCCGCGGCGATGCCTGTCGGTTTGCTCCGCACCCGGCGGAACCCGTCTTCCCCCACAGACGATCCGGAGAGGAAAGGCCCTTGTCGGCCAGCGCTTCGCCCGAAGACCGGATACCCGGCCCCCGTGCCGCGGACCTCCAGCCCGACGAATTCCTCAGAGCCCTCTACGAATTCCACGGCACCGCGCTGCTGCAGTTCGCCGCGCGACGCCTGGAGGGCGACTGGCACCGCGCCGAGGACATTTTGCAAGAAGTCGCCATTCGTGCCTGGCGGCATGCCGCGGAACTCGACCCGACCGCGGACTCTGCGCGGCCCTGGCTGTTCACCGCGCTGCGCAACCTCGTCATCGACGGCCACCGGGCCCGCCAGGCCAGGCCCCCGGAGACCGGCGACCCCGAACTCGCCCACCTGCCCGTGTCCGACAACGTGGACCACATCCTCACCACCCAGGTCCTCGTCGAGGCGCTGGGGGACCTGCGCCCTTCCCAGCGCGAGGTCCTGCTGCACGTCCACTACCTCGGACGCACCGTCAACCAGACGGCCAAGGTGCTCGGCGTGCCACCGGGCACCGTCAAGTCCCGTACGTACTACGCCGCCCGCGCCATGCGCGAGGCGCTGAACAGGCGCGGTCTCTACGCGCACGGCGTGCTGGACAGCGAGGCCGCGTGACACTCAGGAGACCAGTCGGCCCGCATGGCGGGTGATCTTCAGGCCGAGCGGCCCGGTGTCGAGCGAGCCGTCCGCACCGGCCTTCCAGCGCCAGCCGGTGGGCGCCTCGCCGAGCACGAGCAGGGCGTCCGTACGGCGCAGGCCGGCGATCACCTCGTCCCGGCGCGGGAGTTGGGTGGCGTCCACGACGAACAGGTGGGGCACCTCGCCCTGCACGGCGAGCCGGCTGCTGCCCTCGATCAGCCGGAACACCTGAGTGACGTCGGAGTAACCGGCGTCCGGTGCGCCCGCGTTCGCCGACTTGGCACGGGCGAACGCCTCCTCAAGGCTGGCCGCACCGTGCAGCCGCGAGCTGCGCGTCTCGTCGCCGGTGAGGAGCCGGCCGTCGCCCACCGAGCCCACCAGCGTGACCTGGGCGAGCGCCCCCACGGGACCGGCGAGCGCCTCGAGGACGACGGCCCGCGCCATACGGCGCACCTCGTCGTCCGGGCCCGTCACGGAGACGGGGCCCGCCGCGCGGGACAGGTCGACCAGGACCCGGTCGGGTCCTGCCAGGCCCACCGTCACCGTCAGCGCGTACGGCAGGGCCGGCTCGCCCTCGGGTCCCGGCCGGTGCAGATCGGCGGGCGAGATCGTCCAGCGTTCGCCGTCCTCCTCGGCCTTCCAGGGCGGGGGCGCGTCCGCACCCTGGCCGGCGGCCCCGGCGAGCAGCAGCCCGAGGCGGTCCTCCGAGTAGACGACGGCGTACAGATCGGGCAACGACCGGCCGGAGCGCAGGCATTCGCCCGTCAGCCGGCGCAGACCCGCGTCGACCACGTCGAGGGCGGCCCGGCCCGTGACGGCGGCCGAGGCCTTGACCGGCTTCGGCGGGCGGCCCCGCAGCTCCGTGACGATCAGCACCGTCACCGCCGCGATCAGCGCAAGACCCAGCACCACGGCCAGGACGTACCAGATCATCCACTGACTCCTTGTCGCGAAACGGGAGCAGCACGGTCGCTGCGCCGTGCACCCGAAGGCGACTACGGCGCCGGTCGGCGGATGGTTCACCCGAGAAGTCCGTGAACCATCCGCGAACCGGCCCCGTAGTCACGTCAGTGGTACGGGAGCCGTCGAACACGGCTGCCGAGGCCCCCCTCATTCACCCTGGCTGGAGGACGTTTTCGTGTCGTTGATGTTGACCGTGGTCGAGGTGGGTGGTGACGCGTTCGACGTCCACCTCGACGCCGACCCCGACACGCCCATGAGCGCTGTCGCGGAGGCGCTGGCCGGGGCGGGAGGCGTCCACCGGCCCCCGCAGGGCCTCGGCCTGTACGCCGACGACCGGCTGCTGCCCGGGGACCTGCGACTGCGGGACGCGCCGCTGCAGCACGCCTCCATCGTGGGCCTCGGCCGCCCTGCCGGCACCGCGGCCGCCGAACCCGACGGCCTGGTGGAGATCCGTGTGGTCGGCGGCCCCGGTGCGGGCGCCGTGCACCGCATCGACATGGGGGAGTACCGGATAGGCCTCGGCCACGACGGCTCGGCCCAGCTGCTGCGCGCCGTCCCCGACCGCCCGTCCGCCGTGCTCACGGTCGCCCCCGGAGGGCGCTGCCGGATCGCGCCCGACGCCGCCGCGACGGGCGGCGGCTCCATGCAGCTGGACCGCGAGGACGTCACCGAGAGCGTCGCCTGGCCGATCGGCGCCCAACTCCTCGTCGGGGACTGCCTGCTCGAACTCGCCCTGCCGCAGAAGCCGGACGCGGCCGTGCAGCCCTCCGAGGACGGCACCGGCTGGGACTACAACCGCCCGCCCCGGCTGCGGCCCCCCGAGCGTGCCACCCGCTTCACGCTGCCCTCGCCGCCGGCCCCGCTCGCCGCCCGGCCGCTGCCGTGGATCACCGCGGCGGCCCCGCTGGTGATGGCCGTCGTGGGCGCGATGGTCTTCGATCGCATGTCGATGCTGCTGTTCGGACTGCTCTCCCCGGTCGTGGTCGTCGGTAACTACGTGATGAGCCGGCGCACGGGACGCCAGTCCCACTCCAACAACGTCGCCGAGTACAAGGAGAAGAAGGCGCGCATCGAGGGCGACGCGAACGAGGCCCTCACGATCGAACGCACCGCCCGACGTCGCGGCTTCCCCGACCCGGCCGAGGTCGTCCTCACGGCCGTCGGCCCCCGCCGCCGCCTCTGGGAGCGCCGCACCAACGACGCCGACTTCCTCGAACTGCGCGTCGGAACCGCCGACATGGAGTCCGACGTGGTCCTCCAGGACCCGATGAAGGACGAGCACCGCCGTCAGGACCCGTGGACCGCGTACGACGTCCCCGTGACGGTCCCGCTGCGCGAGCACAACGTCCTCGGCATCTCGGGACAGGGCCCGGCCGCGCGCGCCGTGGCCCGCTGGACGGTCGCCCAGGCCGCCGTCCTGCACAGCCCCCGCGACCTCCAGATCTACCTCCTGACCACCGGTGAACAGGGCCGCGACGGCTGGTCCTGGCTGCGCTGGCTGCCGCACGTGCGCAAGAAGTCCGGCGACACCCCGGCCAGCATCGGCTACGGCACGGAGACCTGCGCCCGGCGCGTCGCCGAGCTCACCGCGCTGATCAACGAGCGCGCCACGGCGACGGCGTCGGAACGGCGCGGCAAGGCCGCCGGGCCCGACGTGCTCGTCATCCTCGACGGCGCCCGGAGGCTGCGCTCGCTGCCCGGCGTCACGCAGATCCTGCGGGCGGGGCCGGCCGTCGGCGTCCGCGCGCTCTGCCTCGACGCCGAGGAGCGGCTGCTGCCCGAGGAGTGCCAGGCCGTCGTCGCCGAGGAGCCCGGCGGCACCATCCGGGTGGGCCGCTCGGGGCGCGGCACCGTCACGGGCATCCGGCCCGACACGGTGTCCGCGGACTACTGCCGTTCGCTGGCCCGCGCGATGGGCCCGCTGCGTGACCCGGGCGGCGGCGACGAGGAGGCCGCGGTGCTGCCCGGCTCCGCGCGGCTGCTCGACGTCCTCGCCCTCGACCCGCCGCAGGCTTCCGGGATCCGGGCGCGCTGGACGGCCGGGGGACGCTCGACCCGGGCGGCCGTCGGCGTCTCCCTCGACGGCCCGTTCCACCTCGACCTGAAGCGCGACGGGCCGCACGGCCTCGTCGCCGGCACCACGGGTTCCGGCAAGTCCGAACTCCTCCAGACCATCGTCGCCTCTCTCGCCGTGGCGAACCGCCCCGACGCGATGACCTTCGTACTGGTCGACTACAAGGGCGGCTCCGCGTTCAAGGACTGCGTCGACCTGCCGCACACCGTCGGCATGGTCACCGACCTCGACGCCCACCTCGTCGAGCGCGCCCTGGTCTCCTTGACCGCCGAACTCACCCGCCGCGAGCACATCCTCGCCGCGGTCGGCGCCAAGGACATCGAGGACTACATCGACCTCCTGGAGCGCGAACCGGGCGCGGGCCGCGATCCGATGCCCCGACTCCTCATCGTCATCGACGAGTTCGCCTCGATGGTGCGCGACCTGCCCGACTTCGTGAAGGGCCTGGTCAACATCGCACAGCGGGGCCGTTCGCTGGGCATCCACCTGATCCTCGCGACGCAGCGCCCCAGCGGCGTCGTCTCCTCCGAGATCCGCGCCAACACCAACCTGCGCATCGCGCTGCGGGTCACCGACTCCGGCGAGAGCCAGGACGTCCTCAACTCCGGTGAAGCCGCGGGGATTTCACAGAGCAACCCCGGCCGCGCGTACGTACGGCTCGGCCAGAACTCCCTCGTGCCGTTCCAGTCCGGCCGCGTCGGCGGCCGTCGCCCCGGCGCCACGACGGTCTCGCTGCCGGCGCCCTGGGCGGTGGCGGTCGGCTGGGAGCGGCTCGGCGAACCGCTTCCGGCGCGGCCCCGCGCCGCCGCCGCGCCCGCCGAGGTCGAGACCGACCTCACCGGGCTCGTCACGGCGATCCGCGCGGCGGACCGGGACATGGGCATCCCCAAGCAGCACAGCCCCTGGCTGCCGCCGCTGCCCGAGGCCCTCGTCACCGGCGAACTCCCGCCGCCCCCGCCCACGGACTACGACCTGGCGCCCATCGCGTACGGCGTCGTGGACCTGCCCGCACAACAGGCCAGGCAGGCCCTGGTGATCGACCCGGCGACGCTCGGGCACCTGCACATCATCGGCTCGCCCCGCCAGGGCAGGTCCCAGACGCTGCGCACCATCGCGGGCGCCATGGCCCTGGCCCACTCCGCCGACAAGCTGCACATGTACGGCATCGACTGCGGCAACGGCGCGCTGCTGCCCATCGAGGGCCTGCCGCACTGCGGAGCCATCACCCAGCGCACCCAGCCCGACCGGGTCGCACGGCTGCTCGCCCGGCTGAACGCGGAGCTCGGCCGCCGCCAGGAGATGCTCGCCGCCCGCGGCAGCGCCGACCTGGCGGAGCTGCGCCGCGCCCTGCCGGAATCCGAACGGCCCCCGCACATCGTGCTGTTCATCGACCGCTGGGAGGTCTTCGACAAGCAGCTCGGCGAGTACGACTCCGGGAACCTGCTGAACTCCGTCATGACGCTGCTCCGGGACGGCGCGAGCGTCGGCATCCACCTGCTGGTGACCGGCGACCGGGCGCTGTTCTCCAGCCGCGTCAGCGGCTCCACCGAGGACAAGCTCGTCCTCAAGCTCAACGAGAAGTCCGAGTACGGGCAGATCGGCATCACCCAGCGCAACGTCCCGGACGAGATCCCGCCCGGCCGTGCCTTCCGCGCCGCCGACAAGGCGGAGGTGCAGATCGCGCTCCTCACGGCCAACCCTGAGGGCCAGGCGCAGGCCGGGGCGCTCCAGCAGATCGCCGCGCACTGCCGCGAGCGGGCGGCCCAACTCCCCGCCTCCACAAGGCCGTTCCGCGTCGACACCCTGCCGGACCGGCTCAGCTGGGAGGACGCGACCCGGTACGTGCCGCGTCCGCTGCCGTCCGCCCACTGGTCCATCGCGGGCGTCGGCGGCGACGAACTCCTCGCCTACGGGCCGGACTTCTCGGTCACGCCGACGTTCCTCGTCGCCGGGCCCGCCCGCTCGGGCCGCACCACGGTCCTCGCGACGCTGGCCATGTCGCTGCTCTCGGTGCGGATGCCCATCGTCATCGGCGCCCCCGCCAAGTCGCAGCTGCGCCAACTGGCGGGCCGCCCCGGCGTCCTCGCGGTCTACGACGAGTCCGACATCGACCCCACGGCCCTGGAAGGGGTTCTCGCGTCCGCTCCGAAGGGCGCCGTGGTGATCCTCGACGACGCGGACCTGCTGCTCAAGACGAGGGCCGAGCCGGTCCTCAACCAGATCGCCAAGACCGGCACGGAGAACGGCCGCGGCCTGGTGATCGCGGGCCAGACCGAACGCCTCTCCTCCGGCTTCTCCGGCTGGCACACCGAGGCCCGCCGCAACCGCTGCGGCCTGCTCCTGAAGCCGCAGAGCATGAGCGACGGCGACCTGATCGGCGTCAAGATCCCCCGCAGCCGCCTGGGCGGCACCCGCCAGGGGCGGGCGATCCTGCACCTGGGCGACGGGGTGCTGCGGACGGTCCAGGTACCGGAGACGGTGCTGCCGTCGGCGGGAGGCTGACCCGACGGGACGGCACATGGAGGAGGGCCCCGCACCGGCCGAAGCCGGTGCGGGGCCCTCCTCCATGTGCCGTCCCGCGTCCCGGTCAGGTGGCGCCGGGCAGGTAGTTGTCGTTGTGCACCGGTGGGGTGGTGTGTCCGGTGTAGGCCAGCGGCCCGTAGGCCAGGCCGCCCACGCCCAGGGCGAAGCCGGCCACGTCCGTGCGGGTCCAGGCGTGGGTGAGGCCCCGCAGGCCGTCCATGGTCGGCAGCCTCAGGATCGACGAGGGGGACCGGAAGCCGTTCGCCAGGATGTTGGACAACACCGAACTCACCGCACTGGTCGGGTTCCGCATCGACCTGGCGACGAACGCGAGATCGTCGATCTTGGATCCGATGCCCTTCACCGCGTTGACGATGTCGGTGGGGAGCCTTCTGAAGTCCTTGCCGGAGATCCAGATGTTCCTGGGGATCTTCCCCATGGCCTCGGGAATCTTCTTGAACTCGCCCAGGAACTCGTTGAACCCGCTGCTGACCTTGCTGATGCCGCCGCTCGCCCCGCCCACCTTGACCGCGGACGTGACCGACTTGGCGATCGAACCGACGCCCTTGAGGACGGCGCCGCCGCCGAGGAACAGCCCGATGCTGCTCAGCACGATGCCGAGGACGTTGAACTCGCCCGTCTCCGCGCTGATGGACATGTTGATCCCGAACGCCGTCGCGCCGGTCACGAAACTGCCGATGGTCAGGGCGAGTCCGACCCCCTGAAGACCGGGCACCAGCATGGCCAGCACACCCAGCACACCGCTGATGATGCCCAGGACGAAGCTGAACGTCTTGCGGATCTTCTCCCAGAGGCTGTAGCCGTCGACGGACTCGCCGCGGGCGTCGTCGAGCTTCTGGGCGGCGGTGGAGGCGTCCTGTTCGCGTACTTCGCGGGCGTCTTCGGCGAGCGCCCGGGCGGCGTCGAGGTCGGCTTGCGCGTCGTCGGCGTGTCCCTGGGCGGTGGACTGTTTGCTGTGCGCCTCGTCCAGCGCGCGGCGGGTGCTCGCGCGGGCCTCGTGGTCGTCCGGCGGATGGTGCGCGGCGTCCAGCCGCCCGATGTCCGCACCGGCGGCCTTCACCACCTCGGTGGCCGACTCCAGCCGCTCCTTGGCCTCCCGTCCGTCCGCCAGCGCCCTGTCGGCCTTGTGCTGCACGTCGAGCAGCGAGTGCGCGTACGTGTCGAGCGCGCCGGCGGCCTGGTCGTAGGAGCTGTGCAGCTTGCGGACCTGCTCGGCCAGATCACCGAGCTTTTCCCGGAGCTTGTCCATGGACTTGCCCTCACCGGCCTGGTTGTCCTCGAGCCGGGAGAGCAGGGGCAGGGCGTCCCCCGCGTCGTCGGCCACCGAGCGGTAGCCGCGCGCGAGTCTGCCGAGCATCTCCGCATCGCCCGGGGCCGGATCGTCGGAGAACCCGAATACGTCCTGCCAGTCGGACGACGGGGGGCGTGCCATGGATGTCACCTCACTATTCGTCACACGCTCTCTTATGCGGTGATTCGTTGCGGGCGAGGACTACTCCTCGAAGTATCCGCCGGGAGCGAGGATCGCGTAATGGAAATACAGCGGAAGGTCGTCTTCCGGGTCCATCGGCACGTCTCGACTCGTGTCCCGTGAAAGCAGCAGGGCGACTTCGGGGAAAACAGTCACTTCGTCGTCGGGTTCTTCGTCCTCGTCGAGTGTTCCGACGGAATTTCCTTCTTCCGTCAGGATGCGAACGAGCTCCCGGGCGGGTGTCCGGAAGATGTCTCTCCCCGAGAAGGTCACCTGCACGTCGGCGTCGTCGTCCTCGAACCTCCAAGCTTCGACGGCGGTCAGCGTGGCACCGTCGTCGCAGATGAGCACCACCTCGAACTGCGGGTGCGCGACGACTGCCTTGAAGTCTCCGAACTCCGGGTCCGGGGCGGTCTGTGAGACGTCTCCCCACGCGGAGGCGATGCGCACTGCCTCCTCGAATGGGGTTCCGAAAAGCAGTGGGCCCATACCCCGACCCGGCGACATTTCTAGCTGCACTGTGCTTCTCTCACTTCAGGAGCTTGTAGTCGATCGTCCAGTTGTTCTTCTTCAGCACATCCTGGAACCCCTTGTTGGTGCGCATACTGATCACCGCGTCCTCGATGTGCGTGTTGTACTTGTTCCCGAACTTCGACCGCACGTCCTTGATCTCGACGGCCATCGCCTTGTCGAACCTACCCTGCTTCACGTAGTTCCGTTGAAGGGCTTGCGTCCTCTGTGCCGCCTTGCTGGAACCGGTGCTTGTCAATGCACGGTGGTCGACCTTTTCCATCCGGATCGCGGGACCACTGTGTGCGGTCAGGTTCGGCTTTACGCGACCCACGTACGCCGTCTTCGCAGGCATGTGGTGGATCTCGTTCCCGGATCGAGCAGGAGTCAACGCGCCGTACCAGCCCCCCTTGTCAGTACATGACGATGGTGCGAGTCCAAGAACGTCCGTGCTCTGGCGTGGATTGTTTACATATCCGACCGGGTTCGGTGCCGGTTCAAGACCCAGCGGGTCCGGGGACGTATACCGTCCGGTCTCCGGATCGTAGTGGCGGAAGTAGTTGTAGTGGAGGCCGGTTTCGGGGTCTTCGTACTGTCCCGGGAAGCGGAGCGGGGTGGTGGCTGTGGCCTCGCGGTTGCGGGTGGTGACGCCCCACATGGTGGTGCGCGAGTGCCAGGCGATGTAGCCGGTTTCGTCGACGAGTTCGGTGGGGGTGCCGACCAGGTCGGTGACGATGGCGAAGAAGCGGGAGTCCCACTCCTCCTTGGTGAGGTCCTCGGTGGGGCGGGGCTTGCGTTCGAGCTGGGTGAGCGGGCGGTCGTCGTCGTGTTCCCAGGTGAGGGTGATGCCGGTGATGCTGTCGGTCTGCTCGGCGAGGGTGTTGCCGTCCCAGGTGAAGTGCACGGAGGCGGCGACCGAACCATCCTCGGCCATACGGTACTTGGCGGTGCGGCGACCGATCGGGTCGTAGGTGTAGCGCCACTCAACGCCGTCTGGTGTCGTGCACGAGACGAGGCGGTCCTCGGCGTCCCATGCGTAGCGCCAGGTGTCGGGCTTCTTCGACAGCCGGCGCTTCTGGCGCAGCACCATGCGGCCCGCGGCGTCGTGCTCGTAACGCACGCCTCCCGCAGTCTCGACGCGGGTGCCGGTGTAGGTGCGTTCGCCGCGGGCCTCGGGGCGCCCACCCTTCTCCGGCCAGGTGGCCTCGGTCTGGTTGCCTGCCTGGTCGTAGGCGTAGGACTCGGTCCAGCGGTCGGCCGTCACCGTCAACGGGCGTCCGACAGAGTCGAGTTCCATCCGTTGGACAGTGCCGGTGACCGCATCGGTGACGGCTGTGAGGTGGTCGTCCGCGCGGTAGGTGTAGCCGCGGCCGCGCAGGGATCGGCTCTGTGCGACGAGACCGTGGGCGACCGTACGGCCCACCGAGTCCCAGGTGGTCGACGCTTCCACGGTCGAGGTCTCCGTGCCCCAGACACGGGCCAGTTCGCGGCCGAGGACGTCATGAGTGAAGCCCAGGCGGTGTCCCTCGGTGGTGAGGGCGTCGCGGTTGCCGGCCGCGTCGTAGCCGAGTTCGGTGACGGCGCCCGTGGGCGTGACACGGGAAGTGCGGCGGCCGAGGACGTCGTAGGTGAAGCGGGTGGTGCGGCCGTCGACGGTCTCGGCCAGAGCCCGCCCCATGACGTCCCGCTCGAACTCCAGCGTCGTATGGGGGGAGGCCGCACGGACGAGCTCCCCGTTCACGTCGTACGTGTACGACGTGGACGCCCCCCCGACGCTCTTGGCCAGGGGATCACCGACGGCGTTGTACTGGAAGGTGATCTGCTCGCCCAGGGGTGTGGTGCGGGAGACCACACGGCCCACGGCGTCGTGTGTGTAGGCGATTTCGCGGTCGTCGAAGTCGGACTCGCTGGTCAGCCGCCCCGCACGGTCGAGGGCGTAGTCCCAGGTCAGGCCCTGCGGGTTGGTGACCTGAGTGAGGCGGAGCTCGGGGTCGTAGGCGAAGGTGTAGCGGACGCCGTCGGGCCCGGTACGGGCCGCTAGCTGGTCGAAGTGGGTGTACTCGAAGCTGGTGGTGGCACCCGTGGGGTCCGTGTGGGAGAGGCAGTTGCCCTCCGCGTCCCAGGTCAGCCGCTCGCTCCGGCCGTCGGGCGTTGTCCGCTCCGACAGGTGGCCCTCGACAGTCCACACCGCGCGGGTGACCGCGCCCAGTGGGTCGGTGACGGCGGTGAGACGGCCGAACGCATCACGTTCGATGGTCGCCCTGTTGCCGGCCGAGTCGCCGATTGCCAGGGGGAGGCCCGTGTCGTCGACCTCGTAGGTGAACACTGTGCCGGACGCGTCCGTGGCCGAGGCTATGGCGCCGCTGGGGTGATGGGTGAACCGGTCCGTGGCTCCGTCCGGGGCGATGACGGTCGTCAGGTTGCCCCGCTCGTCGAACTCCTGGTGCCAGGTCGCCCCGTCGTGACCCGTCGACGTGGTGAGGAGGTTCAGTGCGTTGTACGTCGCCGTGGACCGGGTTTCGTCGGGGAGCTTGATGGCGGTGGCGTTGTGGGACCGGTCGTACTCGAAGCGGGTGGTGTTGCCGAGGGCGTCGGTGCTGGACAGGAGGTTGTCGTAGCGGTCCCACTCGGAGCGGACGGTGTTGCCCAACGGGTCGGTCTCGCCGACGACTTGGTAGAGGTCGTTGAGCTGGTAGACGGTCGTGGCGCCGCAGCCGTCGGTGTAGTGCGTGCGGCGCTCGTTGGGGTCGTAGGACCAGCGGGAGGAGAGGTATCCGTCGGGGCCGATGGTCTCGGTGATGCGGTGGGAGTCGTCGTAGACGTAGCGGTAGGTGGAGTGGTTGCGGTCGGTCCAGGAGGTGATGCGGGAGGCGTCGTCGTAGCCGAAGACCAGGGCCTTGCCGGAGGAGTTGATGACGTGGGTGAGGTTGCCGTCGGCGTCGTGCTCGTAGGTCATGACCTCGACGGGGCCGTCGGGGGTGGTGACCGAGAGGCCGGTGATGAGGCCGGCGACGCAGCGGACCTGGGCGCGGTATCCGCCGGAGTGGAGCAGTTCGGTGGGGGTGCCGTCCTCCAGGCGGTTCACGGTGACCGCGTTGTCGTTGCGGTCGTGCCAACGGGCCAGCCAGTAGAGGCCGTTGTCGTCGTCGGGATGGTCCGCGAAGGTCTGGACGAGACCGGAGTGCGGGTCGGCCACGCGGTACGTGACCCGGCCCGTGGTCTCGTCCGTTCCCGCGCAGGTCAGCGGGATACGAGCGCCTTCGTCGGGCCACACCGGGTCGGTGGACTCGTCGGTGGGCAGGCTGGGGTAGGTGAGGATCGACCCGTCCTCGCGGGCCCACCACACGCGTCCCCGGTCGTCGATCTCCAGGCGCTCGTCGAGGACGGAGGCCCAGGAGGGCCCGAAGAACTGGCCGCAGCGGTAGGTCGACAGATACGTCCGGGAGATCGTCAGCGACAGCAGGCCGGGCAGCGTCAGATCGGTCTGTGGCAGAACCATCTCACCGCTGGCCACGTCGACCGGGTCGGTCGCGCATTTACGGCTGCCCAGACCCCGGCCCACGCCGCGAGCGTCGCCCGCCTTGGCTGAGGCGGGTTTGACGCCCTTGAGCGCGGAGCCGATCCCCTTGACACCCTTGAGCAGCGCACCGCCACCCGCGACCAGTCCCACGACGCCGAGGATGATCTCGCCGATGTCCCAGTCGCCGGTCTCGGCCATGATCGACATATTGATGCCCAGTGACGCCGCACCGGCGACGACGGCCCCGATGGTGAGCGCAATCCCCAGCCCCTGCAGACCAGGAATCAGCAACGCCAGCACACCCAGCACGGCACTGATGATGGCCAGGGCCTTGCTGAACGCCTTCTTGATCTTGTCCCAGAGGCTGTAGCCCGCCACGGATTCGCCGCGCGCGTCGTCCAGCTTCTGGGCGGCGACGGAGGCGTCTTCCTCGCGTACTTGGCGTGCGTCTTCGGCGAGCATGCGGGCGGCGTCGAGGTCGGCCTGCGCGTCGTCGGC
>NZ_JBSFVM010000055.1:0-26931 GCF_053592315.1 Streptomyces sp. NPDC002754 | reverse complement strand
GCCGATGGTACTGCAGGGGGGACCCTGTGGGAGAGTAGGACGCCGCCGAACTAATTTTAAAAGGAAAGCCCGGACCGGGATACGGTCCGGGCTTTTCTGCGTTTAGGGTCGAAGACATGGGCATGCGCTATGACCTCGTCATCTTCGACAACGACGGTGTACTCGTCGACAGTGAGCCGATCTCCAACACGCTCCTGGCCGGCTATCTCACCGAGCTCGGGCACCCGACCTCGTACGAGGAATCCCTGCGGGACTACATGGGGGCCGCCATGCACCGCGTGCACGATGTGGTGCTCGAGCGGACCGGGCAGCGATTGCCCGAGGACTTCGACGACACGTTTCATACGCGGGTGTTCGCGGCGTTCGAGCGGGAGCTGGAGCCCGTCGACGGGGTAGTCGAGGTGCTGGAGAAGCTGGCCGCCGACGAGGTGCCGTACTGCGTCGCGTCCTCCGGGAGTCATGAGCGGATCCGTGTCGGGCACCGGAAGACCGGGCTCGACAAGTGGTTCGGGGACGAGCGGATCTTCAGCTCGCAGGATGTGGGGCGGGGGAAGCCGGCGCCCGACCTGTTTCTGTACGCCGCCGAGCGGATGGGGGTCCGGCCCGAGAAGTGCCTGGTCGTCGAGGACAGCCCGCTCGGTGTGCAGGCCGCCGTCTCGGCCGGGATGGATGTGTACGGGTTCACCGCGATGACGCCCGCCGAGCGGCTCGACCAGGCCGATGAACTCTTCGACGACATGCGGGAGTTGCCCCGGCTGCTCGGTTGAGGTATCGCCCGAGGTCACGGTCGGCCCATGGTTTTGTGATCCATCTACCCACGGGTAAGGCGGCGGCCTACGCTGTGCCGCCATGACCGATGGCACAGCCGGGGCGACCGGTACGGCGAGCGGGCGGATGCGGTGGGGGCGCCGGACGCTGGGGTTGAGCTTCTTCGCGCAGGGCGCCGCCTTTGCGCTGCTCGTGACCCGGATCCCCGCGATTCAGGACCAGTACGGGATATCCGACGCACTGCTGCCCGTGTTCCTGGCCGCGGTGCCGGTGCTGGCCGGGGTCGGGAGCGTGGGCACCGAGCAGTTGGTGAAGAGGGTGCGGCCCAGCCGGGTGCTGCGGTGGGCGCAGCCCGTCGTCCTGCTGGCGCTGCTCGGGGTCGCGGCCGGGGACTCGGTGGCCCAAGTGGCCGTCGCGCTCGCCGTGTTCGGGCTGGCGGTGGGGGCGCTGGACGCCTCGATGAACATGCTCGGTGTCAGCCTGCAGCGGGCGTACGGGCGCAGCATCATGCTCGGCTTCCACGCCGCGTACAGTCTCGGCGGGATCGTCGGGGCGTCGCTCGCGTGGGTCGGGGCGCACTGGGATCTGACGCTGTTCGTGTTGTATCTGCCGGTGGTGTGCGTGCTGTTGCCGCTCTGCCTCGTGGCGAGCCGGTGGTACGTGGACGGGCGGCCGGTCGGTGGGGAGGAGGCCGCGCGGGAGCAGGCGCAGGGCAGCGGGGTCGTCTTCAAGGTGTTGTTGCCGCTGTGCCTGGTGATGTCGTTCGCGTACATCGGGGACTCGACGGTCTCCAACTGGAGCGCGAAGTACCTCCAGGACGTGTTGGGGAGTTCGGAGCAGCTGTCCACGGTTCCGTACAACGTCTACATGGTGATGACGCTGGTGGGGCGGGCCGTCGGGGACGTGGGGGTGCGGCGGTTCGGGGCGGTGGCCGTGGTGCGGGTGGGGTCCGTTGTGGCCGCGGGTGGGTTCGGTGTGGTGGCTGTGGCGCCGGGGGCCTGGGTGGGGATGCTCGGATTCACGCTGCTGGGGCTCGGGTTGTGCGTGATCGTGCCGCAGACCTTCGCCGCGGCGGGACGGCTGTTCCCGAACGCTTCGGATGCGGCGGTGGCGCGGCTCAATATCTTCAACTACGTGGGTTTTCTGATCGGTTCGCCGCTTGTGGGGGCTTTGGGGGACGCGTGGAGTTACCGCGGGGCGATGCTCGTGCCCATGGTGTTGGTGCTGTTGACGCTGGTGTACGCCCCATCGTTCCGGGAGCGGGGGGACCGATACGGTGGCGGGCATGAGCGGCCGCGCGCAATTGATGTGGGACCCGGCGGTAGCGGGGTATGACTTCGGGCCCGGACACCCGATGGATCCGGTCAGGCTTGATCTGACCCGGAGACTGGTGGACGCGTTCGGTCTTGACCGGGACATGGATGTCGTCGCGGCGAAGGCGGCCGGGGATTCGACGTTGCGGCTCGTGCACCGTGAGGACTACGTGGAGGCGGTCAAGGCTGCGTCGCTCGATCCGGACGCCGCTGATCCGGCTTATGGGCTGGGGACGGTGGATGATCCGTCCTTCGCCGGGATGCACGAGGTGTCCGCGCTGATCGCCGGGCAGTCGGTGGGGGCCGCGGAGAGCGTGTGGCGGGGGGACGCGCTGCACGCGGTGAATTTCTCGGGTGGCCTGCACCATGCGATGCCGGGGGCGGCGTCCGGGTTCTGCGTGTACAACGACGCGGCGCTGGCGATCGCTCGACTCCTTGAGTTGGGCGCGGAGCGGGTCGTGTACGTGGATGTGGACGTGCACCACGGGGACGGCGTGCAGGCCGCGTTCTGGGAGGACCCGCGGGTCCTGACGATCTCGCTGCACGAGCATCCCCGTACGTTGTTTCCGCAGACCGGGTGGCCCGAGGAGACGGGGGCCGACGGGGCCGCGGAGGGGACGGCGGTGAATGTGGCGCTGCCGGCGGGGACCGGGGACGCCGGGTGGCTGCGGGCGCTGCATGCGGTGGTGCCGGAGTTGTTGGCGGAGTTCCGGCCGCAGGTGCTTGTGACGCAGCACGGGGCCGATACGCACTTCGAGGATCCGCTGGCGCATCTGGCCGTGTCTTTGGACGCGCAGCGGGCCGTGCAGGTCGCCTGTCACGCGTGGGCGCACGAGTACGCCGGTGGGCGGTGGGTGGCGCTCGGTGGGGGCGGGTACGCGGTGGTGGACGTCGTGCCGAGGTCGTGGACGCACTTGGTCGGGATCGCGGCGGGGCGGGAGGTCGCGCCCGAGTCGGTGATTCCCGATGGGTGGCGGCAGGAAGTGTTCGCGCGTACGCGGCAGTTGGCTCCGCGGCGGATGACGGATGGGCGGTGGCCCGTGTCGTATCGGGAGTGGGAGGCGGGGTACGACCCCGCGGACCGGCTCGACCAGGCGGTTCTGGCCACCCGTAAGGCGTCGTATCCGCTGCGGGGGCTACTGCCGTGACCCACTCAAGCCCCTGCGGCGCTTGAGCAGCGGCATTCAAGCCCCGCCGGCGATTGAGGCGCGGGCCATTCAAGCCCCTGCGGCGATTGAGCAGCGGGGTCCGGGGCGGAGCCCCGGGGCGGTCGCCGGGTAGCCGTGGCTGGGCTTGGGGCTCTGCCCCATACCCCGCGCCTCAATCGCCGGCGGGGCTTGAAAGGCGCCTCAATCGCCGCAGGGGCTTGAAAGGCCTGCTCAATCGCCGCAGGGGCTTGAAAGGCCTGCTCAATCGCCGCAGGGGCTTGAAAGGCCTGCTCAATCGCCGCAGGGGCTTGAATGCCGCTCCTCAATCGCCGGAGGGGCTTAGAACGCGGGGTTACTCCGACCGTGGGGTGTTTGGGGAAAGCGGGGGTTTGGGTGGGGGCAATGCAGCAACATCGCAAGGGTGTTGAGCGTCGGCGCCCTGCGTGCGCACCTGTTGGCGGCTCGGCTTGCCGGGCCCGTGGCGACCTCCCGTGAGGAGAGCCTGCGGAGCTACCGCCTGTTCGAGGCGCGGGATCCGCGCGTGATGCTCGGGCTCGATCCCGAGTGGGCGTGGGGTCACCGGGACTTGCTCGCGCTGATGGCGGACAAGTGCGGGGTGTCCGGGGACCCGGGACACCGCACGGGCCACGATGTCATCGATCCGGAACGGACTCTGGCCGCGCTCGACGCGTTTGCGGAGCGGGTCGGCCGGGCCGCCGAGAGCCGTTCCCCAGTGCTGTTCGGGACGGGACATCCGCACCGACTGCTCGGTTTCTACGCCGCGTTGGCGGACGCCCTGTCGGCGGTGGGGTGCCCTGTCCTCACCCCCGCGCAGGGTCGGAGTATCGACATAACGACCCGATTCGGCCTACGCACGTACAACCTCGACTACGACCAGGGAGTCGCGTTGATGCGGGAACCGGGCGCGTACCCGGCGCGAAGTGAGACCGGCGCGCACACCCACTCGCCACTCCCGGTTCGGCTGGTGCTCGGTGCGCTCTCGGAGGCCGGCGAGCCGCTGCCCGAGTTGGTCATCGGGGACCACGGATGGGTCTGCGGTGCAGGTCAGTTGGGGTTCGACGCCATCGGTCTGGCCGATACGGACGATCCCGCCCTGTTCGTCGGTGAGGCTGAGGGGCAGGTGTCCGTCGTCGTTCCACTTGATGACGCTGTGCGGTCTGATTACTACCGACCGCTTACTCGCTATGTACTCAATCGAGCGTGTCTGTCACAGTAGGCGGCCGATCGCTGCTCCTCTTCCCCACTCGCATCACCCGCCTCTACATTGGGGAGTGAGCACGCAACGACGTTGAGTCACCGGAAGGGGAAGCCGGTGGCCGTCGAGTGCGGAAGGTTCAGGTGTGTCATGGCTGCTGAGCAGAGGCCTCTATCCGAGGTGGCGTTCCTGACCGTGGCGGAGGTCGCCGCGGTGATGCGAGTGTCGAAGATGACCGTGTACCGCTTGGTGCACAGTGGTCATCTGCCCGCGATCCGGGTGGGGAGGTCATTCCGAGTCCCGGAGAACGCGGTTCATGAGTACCTCCGCGACTCCTACGTGGGGGTGGGCGCCGGCTGATCCACAGGGTCCTGAGGACCTCGATTTCTGCTCGGCACTCGGAGCGGGGTAGGCTTGCCCCCCGTAGGTCGTGTGGGCCCCAATGCAGCCCCGCACCGAGTGATTGTCTCCGCCTTGCGGGGGTTGTCCGAGAAGTGAGCGAGGGTAGTCGTGGGCTCTGTCATTAAGAAGCGGCGTAAGCGGATGGCTAAGAAGAAGCACCGCAAGCTGCTGAAGCGCACCCGCGTGCAGCGTCGTAACAAGAAGTAAGCGACAGCTGCTGTACAGCGCGCCTTGTGGCCCTTCCACCATCCGGTGGGAGGGCCACATTGCGTCTGGGGGGGTGTGGCTGTCGTCACTTCCTGCATCGAGCAGACATCACAGCGCAACATCGAACCGATAACGTGACCCGCAGGCGGGTCTGGGACGGAAGGTAGGCGCTGATCTTGGGCAAGGTCGTGCTCGTGACGGGGGTGGCCCGACAGCTGGGCGGCCGGTTCGTACGCAGGATCCAGCGGGACCCCGAGGTGGACCGGGTCATCGGCGTGGACGCGGTGCCGCCGGCCCACCATCTGGGCGGCGCCGACTTCCTGCAGGCCGACATCCGGCAGCCGACGATCGCGCGGCTGCTCGCCGAGTACGGCGTGGACACGGTCGTGCACATGGACGTGACGGGAACCCCGCTGGCCAGCGGTGGCCGCGGCGCGGTCAAGGAGACCAACGTCATCGGCACGATGCAGCTGCTCGGCGCGTGCCAGAAGGCGCCGAACGTGAAGCGCCTGGTGGTGAAGTCCAGCACCAATGTGTACGGGTCGGCTCCCCGCGATCCCGCCGTCTTCACCGAGACGACGCCGCCGAAGTCGCTGCCGAGCGGGGGCTTCGCCAAGGACACCGTCGAGGTCGAGGGGTATGTGCGCGGGTTCGCCCGGCGCCGTCCTGATGTCGCGGTGTGCGTGCTGCGCTTCGCCAACATCCTTGGTCCCACGGCGGATTCGCCGCTCGCCGAGTACTTCTCGCTGCCGGTCCTGCCGACCGTGTTCGGCTACGACCCGCGGTTGCAGTTCGTGCACGAGGACGACGTGATCGAGGTGCTGCGGATCGCCTCGCACGATCCGGCCCGGGGGACGTTGAACAGCGGCACGTTCAATATCGCCGGTGACGGTGTGCTGCTGCTGTCGCAGTGCTCGCGGCGGCTCGGCCGGCCGACGGTTCCGGTGTTCCTTCCCGCGGTGACCTGGGTGGGCGGCGCGCTGCGTACGCTGGGCGCGACGGACTTCTCGCCCGAGCAGATCCGGCTGCTCACGCACGGACGGATGGTGTCGACGGACCAGATGCGCGACACACTGGGCTTTGCACCCAAGTACACGACCGCGGAGGCCTTCGCGGAGTTCGTACGCGGCCGGGGCCCGGGACTGCTGCCGCCGCAGGCCCTCGCGGGGGCCGTTGACCGCATCGCCGCGCTGCCCTTCCTGGGCGGTGCCCGCACGGTCCCCGGCCACCCCCCGACGCAGAGCGCCAACTGAGGAGCGCATCAACGATGGCGGACGCCAAGGTCATTCCGTTCGACGACGACAGGTCGCGAGGGGCGGCGGCGAAGGGTGCCGCGCGCCGCGGCCGGGGCCCCGGGGGCGGCGCCCGACGCAAGGGCGAACCCGTGGCCGTACGGGAGGTGCGGCCGTTGCAGCAGCCACCGTCCGAGCCGGCGGCCGAAGCGGCGCCGCGGGAGTCGGCCGGGCCGCCGCAGGGTGGCGGCTGGGAGCGGAAGCTCGCGGGTGGGCTCGCGTTTGTGCGGCGGCGGATCACCGGGGAGTACGACGTCGACGAGTTCGGCTACGACGAGGAGCTCACCGACCAGGTCCTGATGTCGCTGCTCCGGCCGATCGCGGAGAAGTACTTCCGGGTCGAGGTGAAGGGCATTGAGAACATCCCCTCCGACGGCGGTGCCCTGATCGTCTCCAACCACTCCGGGACGCTGCCGTTGGACGGCCTGATGATGCAGGTCGCCGTGCACGACAACCATCCGGAGAACAGGCACCTGCGGCTGCTCGCGGCCGACCTGGTGTTCATGCTGCCGGTGGTCAACGAACTGGCGCGCAAGGCCGGGCACACGCTGGCCTGCGCGGAGGACGCGCAGCGGCTGCTCGAAAGCGGTGAGCTGGTCGGCGTCATGCCGGAGGGGTTCAAGGGCGTCGGCAAGCCGTTCAGCGAGCGGTACAAGTTGCAGCGCTTCGGGCGGGGCGGCTTCGTGTCCACCGCGCTGCGCGCCGGCACGCCGATCGTGCCGTGCTCGATCGTCGGCGCGGAGGAGATCTACCCGATGGTCGGCAACGCGAAGACGCTCGCGCGGCTTCTCGGGTTTCCGTACTTCCCGATCACGCCCACGTTCCCGTGGCTGGGGCCGCTCGGGGCGGTGCCGTTGCCGACGAAGTGGACGATCCAGTTCGGTGAGCCGATCCCGACGGACGGCTATCCGCCGGAGGCGGCGGAGGATCCGATGCTGATGTTCAACCTGACGGACCAGGTCCGCGAACAAATCCAGCACACGCTCTACAAGTTGCTGGTGCAGCGGCGGTCGGTGTTTTTCTGAGGAGTGTTGGGCCAGGGCCGACTTCTGTTCGGTGCGGCGGGCGCCGTGTCGGCGGACGGAGTCCGGCGCAGCTGTCCGAAGCCTGCGGAGCAGTGCGAGGGCAGCAGAGAGAGGGGCCAAGTTGCTGGTACAGCGGCGGTCGGTGTTTTTCTGAGGGATCACGAGGAGGGGGGCGGGGACCGGTCCGGTCCCCGCCCCCCCCTCCTCGTAGGTCCTACTTCGCGTCCTCGCCGTCGACGCCCAGGCCCGGCAGCAGGCCCGGGAGCAGCGGGGGCACCGTCACGTCCGGCTTCGGGGTACCCGAGCCCGTGTCGGAGCCCGGGCTGTCGTCCGAGGGGCTCGGGCTCGTCCGGTCCTTCGGCGGGTCGAGGAGGCCGCCCGTGTTCTCGCCGAGCAGGCCCTCCTCGTCCTTGCCGGAGTCGGACGTGGACGGCTTCGGCTTCGCCGACGTCTTGTCGTCCTTGGAGGCGGAGCCGGACGGGGTGGAGCTGCCGGTGTCCGGCGTCCCCGGCGACGTACCGTCCCGACCGGTGCCCGGGCGCGTCGAGCCGCCCTTCTCGTCCGGGGTCCGCGGCAGCAGGGAGCGCAGCGGGCCGACTTCCTCGTCTATGGCGTCGAAGACCGAACTGACCTGGTCCCGCACGTCACCGAGCTGGACCGGCAGACGGTCGCTCAGGGCCGTCCAGCTCTGCCTGTGCGCGTCGGAGAAGGTGGAGAGGGCCTGGATCGGGCCGAGGGCGCCGTCGCGCTTGTACGCGTCACTGAGCAGCCGGTGGCCCTCGGAGGCGTCGTACTGCACCCCGGAGAGCGCGCGCCTGACCTCGCCCACGGACTCGTGGTCGAGCTGTCCCGACCGGCCGCGCTCCATGAGCCGCCGCGCCTCGCTCAGCCGTGTCGACGCCTGGTCGAGGTAGGCCTGCCCCTTGTCGGAGTCGCTGTGCGCCATGCCGAGCTTGAGGTCCTCCATGCCGCGCTTGAGGCCGTAGAGGTGGTCGCCCGGCAGCGCGCCGGACGAGGCCGCGGCCACGCCGGTGAACGCGCCGGCGGCCACACCGACCGTGAGCCCGCCTGCCGCGATGCCCTTGGTCAGGCGGGAGCGGGGCCGCAGCTTCCGCAGTGGACTCGCCCTGTGGGCGCCCTTGCCCTGGCGCTGTTTCGGTACGGAGGTGGCCGCGCCGCCCTCCTGGACCATGGCCTCCATGGCGGCGACGAGCTGCGCCCGCTGCACCACTTTGACCTCGGGATCGAACTCCGGCTTCGGCAGCTCGCCGAGAGCCGCGGCCAGGGACAGCAGTCCGCCCTCCTGGGCCGTCGCCGCATCGCTGCGCCGGGCGGCCGGTTCTTCTTCCGGTCGCTGCGCCGCCGGGCCCTGGTCGGACTGGTCCTCCAGGGCCTGGGCGAAGGCGTTCGCCCGCCGGTGTGCCGATACGTTCGCGATCACTGGCGGCACCTCCTCTCAATCATGACGGTCGACTCCCCAGGGGGTCCTGGGGTTGCACCCCCGGTCACGGATACACACCAACGAGTGAGTGGATCCTGGTCGGGAGTGACCACAGGGAGCCTGCATCCCGCACAACGAGCGGCTCGGTACTTGGGTTACGCGCGAAAGATGATCCGAGCGCGATCCCATCTCTCTTTCACCGTAGGTGAGTTGGGGACTGCGGGCAGTAACGGCCCCAGGGATGAAGAAACGGCGCCCGGGTTCAGCGGGCGTCGTCCGGGAGAAGTCGCGCCAGGGTGCGTACGGCCCGGTACTGGAGGGTCTTGATCGCGCCCTCGTTCTTGCCCATCGCGCGAGCGGTCTCGGCGACGGACAGGCCCTGCAGGAAGCGCAGCGTGACGCACTCCTGCTGCTGTGGGTTGAGGCGGCGCACCGCGTCGAGCAGAGCCGCGTTGGAGAGGGACTCCAGGACGGAGTCCTCGGGGGAACGCTCCACCTCGTTCGCATCGAGCATTTCGCCGGTGGTCACTTCCAGGCGGAAGCGGCTCGACTTGAAGTGGTCCGCGACCAGGTTGCGCGCGATCGTGACCAGCCAGGCGCCGAAGTCGCGGCCCTGCCAGGTGAACGTGCCGATGCGGCGCAGCGCGCGCAGGAAGGTCTCACTGGTGAGGTCCTCCGCTGTCGCCTTCCCGCCGACGCGGTAATAGATGTAGCGGTAGACAGTGTCGCTGTACTGGTCGTAGAGCCGGCCGAACGCGTCGGCCTCGCCCCCCTGGGCGCGCTCGACCAGGTCCATCATGCGGGCACTGTCGCTGTCGGCCGCGGGACGGCGGGCCGTAGGTGTGGCCGACCTGGCGGCGGTCCCCGAGGCGCGGGCGGACCCGGAACGGGCCCGCCGGCCTACGGAGGCCGCGGTCGAATCGGCCATGGCGAAACATGGCGAGGCAGGGGCGGGCACGGGCGAGGCAGCCGCAGCGGCGAGGGCGGGGACGGCGTACGCGGTGGGGACGAAACCGCGCAAGCGGTCCACGACCGTCGCGTGCAGCGTTGCCAGGCCCGAGGCGTCAACCCCGACGTGTGGGTACACGGGACTCCCAGAGGCAGAGCTTCCATCACGTGCAGTGCGGGACCGTTCACCCGTCGTACTGACGCGTGGGTACCGGTTTGCGTCTGAGGAGAATAACGCTTCGTGCAGGGAGCGCTACACCCAGTTGCTCAAATCACCGGTTACGTCACTTCTGTAGTCGCTCGGCGACGATTCAAGTACCAGAGAGTGACCACTTGTTGATCGATTACGTTCAAATTCCGGCTCTGGTGGTGACGTGTTGTGGCCGAGTGGTACTTGCGTGACTGACGGGAGCCGGTCACGGGTAAGACGTTCGGAATGTCGTCAGCGACGGCGGCGGTGCAGCGCGATCGCCGCCGCCGTGCCGCCCGCGACCGCGCCGACGCCGGCCGCGGCGGGGAGTCCGACCTTCGCGGCCTTGCGGCCCGTGCGGTAGTCCCGCAGCCGCCAGTCACGCTCGCGCGCGTACTTGCGCAGCTTCGTGTCCGGGTTGATCGCGTACGGGTGCCCGACGAGCGAGAGCATCGGGATGTCGTTGTGCGAGTCGCTGTACGCGGCGCAGCGGCCCAGCTCCAGGCCCTCGCCGGAGGCGAGCGCGCGGACCGCCTCGGCCTTCGCGGGGCCGTGCAGGGGCTCGCCGACGAGCCGGCCGGTGTAGACGCCGCCGATGGACTCGGCGACCGTGCCGAGTGCGCCGGTCAGGCCGAGGCGGCGGGCGATGACCGTGGCGATCTCCACGGGCGCGGCGGTGACCAGCCAGACCTTCTGCCCGGCGTCCAGGTGGGCCTGGGCGAGGGCGCGGGTGCCGGGCCAGATGCGGTCGGCCAGGTACTCGTCGTAGATCTCCTCGCCGATGGTCATCAGCTCGGCGACGCGGTGGCCCTTCACGATGGACAGGGCGCTGTCGCGGGCGTCCTGCATGTGCTCGGGGTCCTCGACGCCCGCCAGCCTGAACCAGGCCTGCTGCCAGGCGAATCGCGTCAGCTCGCGGCGCTCGAAGAACTTTCGCTTGTAGAGGCCGCGGCCGAAGTGGAAGATCGCCGCGCCCTGCATCACGGTGTTGTCCAGGTCGAAGAAGGCGGCGGCCTTGTCGTCGCCCGCGACCGGGAACTCCGGTTCCTGGGGCCCCTCGTCGAGCTGCGGCGCCTGGTCCTCCAGCTCCTGGGAGGACTTGCGGGCGGCCTCGGCCGAAGCCTCGCCTGCCAGCACGCTCCGCGCGGTGGCGGAGCGCCTACGGGGGGTGAGCCATCCGAATCCAATCAGCGGCACGGAGTGCCTCCTACCGGGGTGGCGGTCGGGTGACGGGCGGGACATGTCGTGAGCATAGCGATGGTGTTCGGGGGTTCCGGAGTCGAGCGGGTTTCGGGAGCCTGTCCGTACGTGAATTCTCGGCGACGGGAGGGCCCCGCGTGGGGCGAGAATGGCCGGTATGAGTCCCATTTTTCGTACGCGCGAGAAGAAGGATCCGAGTGAGCGGACCGTCACGCTGATCGGGAAGCCCGGCTGTCATCTGTGCGACGACGCACAGTCGGTGATCGAGAAGGTGTGCGCCGAGGTCGGAGCGGCCTGGGAGAAGAAGGACATCACCGAGGACGAGGAGTTGTACCGCAAGTACTGGGAGCAGATCCCGGTCGTTCTCGTCGACGGTGCGCAGCACGACTTCTGGCGTGTTCAGGAGGATCGGTTGCGGCGCGCGCTCACGCGGTGACGGACCGCTTACGCGGAGCGGGAGCGGTCGACCGGGTCACTGACCGACCAGTCCAAGTGGTCCCAAAAGTCGCTTAGGATCGAGGGCGGTTTTGGTCTCGGGGGCGTGAATCTTGGCAACGTTGAGGAGAGTGTGCCGTTTTGGCCCCCACTGGTGAGCAACGAGGCCACCCGCGCGCCGGTTCCAGAGATGCGCGCGGGGCGTGCGTGAGCCCGGTCACGTTGGCCGGGCAAATCGGACACCATCTTTGTGCACGCGTTCACAAAGACATAGCCTGCATTCGACGGGGCGGTCGAGTAGCAGGGTGCCGCCCACAGCCCCGCTCTACCCGCAGGAGCACCGTGGCAACTGGCCGAACTCACCGACCGGCGACCCGCAGCCGAGGGATTCCCGAGGCCACCGTCGCCAGGCTTCCGCTGTACCTCCGAGCCCTCACCGCACTGTCGGAGCGCTCGGTGCCAACGGTCTCCTCCGAGGAGCTCGCGGCCGCCGCGGGGGTCAACTCCGCGAAGCTGCGCAAGGACTTCTCGTACCTCGGTTCGTACGGGACTCGTGGCGTGGGCTACGACGTCGAGTACCTCGTCTACCAGATCTCACGCGAGCTGGGCCTCACGCAGGACTGGCCGATCGTGATGGTCGGTATCGGCAACCTCGGTGCGGCGCTTGCCAATTACGGTGGTTTCGCCTCGCGCGGCTTCCGCGTCGCGGCGCTGCTCGACGCCGACCCGGCGATGACCGGCAAGTCCGTCGCGGGCATGGCCGTGCAGCACGCCGACGACCTCGAGAAGATCATCGACGAGAACGGTGTCTCCATCGGCGTCATCGCGACCCCGGCGGGCGCCGCGCAGCAGGTCTGCGACCGGCTCGTCGCCGCCGGTGTCACCTCCATTCTGAACTTCGCGCCGACGGTGCTCTCCGTTCCCGACGGCGTCGACGTGCGCAAGGTCGATCTCTCCATCGAGCTGCAGATCCTCGCCTTCCACGAGCAACGCAAGGCCGGCGAGGCGCCCGACGACGGCGCCGCCGAGGGCGCTGTGGGCGTCGAGGGCCCCGCCGCCAAGGTCACCAAGCCCGCCGCCGCGAAGCACAACGACGACCGCAAGGGACCCGACGGGGACGTGCCCGCCGTGATGCCGGCATGAGCCTCCTCGTGGTGGGTCTGAGCCACCGCAGCGCCCCCGTGAGCGTCCTGGAGCGCGCCGCGTTGAACGCGGACACCCAGGCCAAGCTGTTGCAGGACACGCTCGCCGCCGAACCGGTCGCCGAGGCCGCGGTGCTCGCCACCTGCAACCGCATCGAGCTGTACGCGGACGTGGACAAGTTCCACGCCGGTGTCGCCGAGCTGTCGACGCTGCTCGCTCAGCACAGCGGTGTCGGCCTCGAGGAGCTCACTCCGCATCTTTATGTGCACTACGAGGACCGGGCGGTGCACCACCTGTTCTCGGTGGCGTGCGGGCTCGACTCGATGGTGGTCGGCGAGGGCCAGATCCTCGGCCAGATCAAGGACACGCTCGCGCGTGCCCAGGAGCTGCACTCCGTGGGCAAGCTCCTCAACGACCTTTTCCAGCAGGCCCTGCGGGTGGGCAAGCGCGCCCACTCGGAGACCGGGATCGACGGCGCCGGGCAGTCGCTCGTCACCTTCGGCCTGGAGCAGCTCGCCGCCGGACAGCCGGTGGACGTCTGGGCGCGGGGCAGGCGCGCGCTCGTCATCGGCGCCGGTTCGATGTCCTCGCTCGCCGCGGCCACGCTCGCGCGGGCCGGGGTCGCCGAAGTCGTCGTCGCCAACCGGACGGTGGAGCGCGCCGACCGGCTCGTAGAGATCTTGGGAGAGGCGGGGACGACCGCCCGTGCCGTCGCGATGGACGCCGTCGCGGACGAACTGACACGTGCCGACGTCGCCATCTCCTGCACCGGCGCGACCGGGCTCGTGCTCACCGCCGACGCGGTACGTTCCGCCGTCGCGGGCCGCACGCCGACCGCGGGCAGCGAGGTGCCGGGCGCACCGGCCGCGGCCCCGGGCCGGTCCGCCGCGGACGGCGGCTCCGTCGAGACGGTGCGCGGTGGCTTCTCCGTCGAGGGCGAGGCCGCGGTCGCCGGATTCGACGCCGCCGCCCTCGAGCAGCACGGCGCCTGGGTCGACAACGCCCCGGGCGAGCAGGTCCGCCCCGTCGAGGCCTCGGAGGCCGAGACCATCGCCGCGCTCGCCGTCGCGGGACGGGTGCCGGAGATGCGCCGCGAGCGCACCCCCGGGCCCGTACGACAGACGGCGCTGGCCCTCCTCGACCTGGCGATGCCGCGCGATGTCGACGCGGCCGCGCACCGGATCGACGGGGTCCGCCTCGTCGACATCGAATCGCTCGCCGACGCCTCCGCGGACGCCCCGATGGCCGCCGACGTCGACCTGGTGCGGTCCATCGTGGCCGACGAGGTCGCCGCGTTCGGCGCCGCGCAGCGGGCCGCGCACATCACGCCGACCGTCGTCGCGCTGCGCACGATGGCCGCGGACGTGGTGGCGAGCGAGATCGCGCGGCTCGACGGCAGGCTCCCGGGCCTCGACGAGAAGCAGCGCGCGGAGATCACCCAGACCGTGCGGCGCGTGGTGGACAAGCTGCTGCACGCGCCGACCGTACGGGTCAAGCAGCTTGCCGCCGAGCCCGGCGGCGCCGGGTACGCGGACGCCCTGCGGACCCTGTTCGACCTGGACCAGGAGACGGTCGCCGCCGTTTCCCGGGCCACCCCCCACGAAGCAGAAGGCAAGAATCGAGGCCCGGCATGACCGCCGAGAAAGCCCTGAGGCTGGGCACCAGGCGCAGCAAGCTGGCCATGGCCCAGTCCGGGCATGTGGCCGAAGCCGTACGTCAGTTGACCGGCCGCGAGGTCGAGTTGGTGGAGATCACCACGTACGGCGACACCTCCCGCGAGCACCTCGCGCAGATCGGCGGCACCGGAGTCTTCGTCACCGCGCTGCGCGACGCGCTCGCCCGGGGCGAGGTGGACTTCGCGGTGCACTCCCTCAAGGATCTGCCGACCGCGCAGCCCGAGGAGCTGGCCCTCGCCGCCGTACCGGTGCGCGAGGACCCGCGGGACGTGCTGATCGCGCGCGACGGACTGAAGTTCACGGATCTTCCCGCGGGTGCCCGCGTGGGTACCGGTTCGCCGCGCCGCATGGCGCAGCTGAACGGGTACGCGCGCAGCCACGGCATACGGATCGAGACCGTGCCGATCCGTGGGAACATCGACACCCGGATCGGTTTCGTCGAGAAGGGCGAGCTGGACGCGGTGGTCCTCGCGGCCGCGGGTCTCAGCCGCACCGGTCGCAGTGAGGAAGTCACCGAGTTCCTCCCGACCGACATGATTCTGCCCGCCCCCGGCCAGGGGGCACTGGCTGTCGAGTGTGCCGCTGGAAACAGCGAACTCGTGGCCACGCTCGCCGAGATGGACGACCCGTTCACACGGGCCGCCGTGACCGCCGAGCGATCCCTGCTCGCCGCCCTGGAGGCCGGATGCAGCGCACCCGTGGGTGCACTGGCCGACCTTCTGGTCGACGGGCAGATTGTCAAAGAAATGCGCCTGCGCGGCGTCGTCGGCTCGACCGACGGCTCCGAGCTGGTGCAGCTGTCCACCACCGGTCCCGTGCCCTCGTCCACCGACGAGGCGCTGGCACTCGGGCGGGAACTCGCCGCCGAGATGCTGGCCAAGGGTGCGGCCGGTCTGATGGGGGAGCGAGCACGATGAGCCCCACCACCGCTGTATCGACCGCCTGCGCACCTGGGCACGTCACCTTCCTGGGTGCGGGTCCCGGAGATCCGGGACTGCTCACCCTCAGGGCCGTGGAGGCCCTGTCCCGAGCGGATGTGCTGATCGCCGAGCCCGAAGTGCTCGACGTCGTGCGGACGCATGCCAAGGCCGGCGTGACCGTCCTCGACGCCACGGGCGCCCCGGAGCGTGCGGCGACCACTGACGGCCCGTCAACTGCCGTTGTGGTCCCGGCTCTGCGGGACTGGGCCAATCTTGTCATGGAGGCCGCGAGGGGCGGCAAGCGGGTCGTGCGTGCGGTCGCCGGGGACCCCGGCCTCGACACGTGCGCGGCCGAGGAGATGCTCGCCTGCGCGGGCGCCGACATCACCTTCGAGGTCGTGCCGGGCATCGCGACGGCCGTGGGCGTGCCCGCGTACGCCGGTGTGCCGCTCCGTGACCAGCAGGGTGCCGACGTCCGCTTCGTCGACGCCCGCACCGCCTCCGAGCGCTGCTGGACCGAGGTCGGCGCGTCCGACGGCACGGTCGTCGTGTCGACGACGCTCGACGCGGTGGGCTCCGCCGCCGGTGAGCTGGTCGCGGCCGGCCGCAAGCCGGACACCCCGCTGTCCGTCACGGTCGCCGGTACGACGACGCGGCAGAAGACCTGGACGGCGACGCTCGGCACGATCGCGCAGACCCTGAAGCAGGCCAAGGTGCTGCCGTCGCCCGAGGGCAACCGGCCCGTCATAGCCGTGGTCGGTGAGCGCAGTGCCGCCGCCCAGCGCGACCAGCTGTCCTGGTTCGAGTCGAAGCCGCTGTTCGGCTGGCGCGTGCTCGTCCCCAGGACGAAGGAGCAGGCGGCCTCGCTCTCCGACCAGCTTCGTTCCTACGGCGCCGTGCCGCACGAGGTGCCGACCATCGCGGTCGAGCCGCCGCGCACGCCGCAGCAGATGGAGCGCGCGGTGAAGGGGCTCGTCACCGGTCGTTACGAGTGGATCGCCTTTACGTCCGTGAACGCCGTGAAGGCCGTTCGCGAGAAGTTCGAGGAGTACGGGCTCGATGCCCGCGCCTTCGCCGGGATCAAGGTCGCGGCAGTGGGCGACCAGACGGCGCAGGCTCTCATCGCCTTCGGCGTGAAGCCGGACCTGGTGCCGAGCGGCGAGCAGTCGGCCGCGGGTCTCCTGGAGGACTGGCCGCCGTACGACCCGGTCTTCGACCCGATCGACCGCGTCTTCCTGCCGCGCGCCGACATCGCGACCGAGACCCTCGTCGCCGGGCTCATCGAGCTGGGTTGGGAGGTCGACGACGTCACGGCGTACCGGACGGTGCGCGCGTCGCCGCCGCCGGCGGAGACGCGTGAGGCGATCAAGGGCGGCGGCTTCGACGCGGTGCTCTTCACCTCGTCGTCGACGGTGCGGAACCTGGTCGGCATCGCGGGTAAGCCGCACAACGTGACGGTGATCGCGTGTATTGGTCCGGCGACGGCGAAGACGGCCGAGGAGCACGGGCTGCGGGTCGATGTGATGGCTCCGGAGCCGTCGGTGTTGAAGTTGGCGGCGGCGCTTGCGGACTTTGGTGCGAAGAGGCGGGCCGCCGCGATCGAGGCCGGGGACCCGGTCACTCGGCCGAGCGAGCGGCGGCCGGGGTCGCGGCGGCGGCGCGCGGCTCCGTAGCGGACGAATGTCCTGCGGGACGGGCCTCCTCAATCGCCGGAGGGGCTGGAATTTGTTCTGCCGGACGGGCCTGCTCAATCGCCGCAGGGGCTATAAGTAGCCCCGGCTAAATCGCCGCAGGGGCTATAAATGGCCCCTGCGGCAGTGGTGTTGCATGTAGTACGAGGAGAATTGCAGTGACTCGGTACGGTTCTTTTCCTGGTTCGAGGCCGCGGCGGCTGCGGACGAATTCCACCATGCGGCGCATGGTCGCCGAGACGCGGTTGCATCCGGCCGACCTGATCCTCCCCGCGTTCGTGCGCGAGGGGATCGACGCCCCGGTGGAGATCGGTTCCATGCCGGGCGTGTACCAGCACACCCGTGACTCGCTGAAGAAGGCCGCGGCCGAGGCCGCCGCGGCGGGCGTCTCCGGGATCATGCTGTTCGGCGTGCCGCTGGACGAGAAGAAGGACGGCCGGGGCACGGTCGGCACGGACCCCGACGGCATCCTCCAGGTCGCGCTGCGCGACGTGCGTGCCGAGGTCGGCGACGACCTGATGGTCATGTCGGACCTGTGCCTGGACGAGTTCACGGACCACGGCCACTGCGGCGTCCTCGACGAGCAGGGCCGGATCGACAACGACGCGACGCTCGAGCGGTACGCGGAGATGGCGCAGGTCCAGGCGGACGCGGGCGCCCACATCGTCGGCCCCAGCGGCATGATGGACGGTCAGATCGGCGTCGTGCGCGACGCGTTGGACCAGATCGGCCGCGAGGACGTCGCCGTGCTCGCCTACTCGGTGAAGTACTCCTCCGCCTTCTACGGCCCGTTCCGCGAGGCCGTCGGATCCTCGCTCCAGGGCGACCGCAAGACGTACCAGCAGGACTCGGCCAACGTCCGGGACTCCCTGCGGGAGTTGGCGCTCGACCTCGAAGAGGGCGCCGACATGGTGATGGTGAAGCCGGCCGGTCCCTACCTCGACATCCTGGCCCGGGTTGCCGAGGAGTCCGACGTGCCGGTGGCGGCGTACCAGATCAGCGGCGAGTACGCGATGATCGAGGCGGCGGCGCAGCGCGGCTGGATCGACCGGGACCCGGCGATCATGGAGTCGCTGCTCGGCATCAAGCGGGCCGGCGCGAGCATGATCCTCACGTACTGGGCCACGGAAGTGGCGCGCAAGCTGGACTGATGTTTCCGGCGCGTCGTGGTTGCGGGGCTCTGCCCCGGACCCCGCGCCTCAAACGCCGGCGGGGCTTGATCACACACCTCGGCCGCGGCGGTTCCCCCTCCGCTCCGCCGCGGCCGATCCCCGTCGGGAAAGTGGTCTAGCTCGGCTCGGACGTCACGTGGGTGTTGTCCGGCTTGACCTCGCCGCCGTCCGCGTCGACAGCGGCCGGCTTGCTGGTCACGTGAGTGTTGAGCGGCTGGATCTCCTCGCCGTCCTCGCCACCCGTGACGTGGGTGTTGTTCGGCTCGACGACCGGGTCTTGTTCTGTGCTCATCGTGGTGCCTCCCCTGTGAACGTGCTGGACTGGACTGGGACGGAGCCAACCGGCCGCTCCCCCGTGGGCGGCCGGTTGGCCCTTCCGGTGGTCCGTCTGCCCCCCGACGCGACGGCCCGGCAACATGGAGACTGCACCCTCGCGATAAACGAACGATGAACGTCCCGGGGGACCGCCCCGAAGGGACGTCGCGGCCGAGATCGTCACTCGCTACGACGCCGTGGCGGGCGTCAGGAGCGACCGTACGTCAGCGGCCTCCGGTGAGCCCAACTCCTCGTAGATCGTCAGGGCTTCGCGCCAGCAGACCTCGGCGCGGCCCGGTTGGCCTATGCCGTCGAGGGCCTTGCCCAGCACGGTGAGGACATTGCCGCGGCGCCATGCACCGCCGATGTCGCGCAACATCGTCAGCGCCGTCTCGGCGTTGCTCGCGGCGCGCGCAGGCCGGCGGGCCTTCAGGTCCACCTCGGCCAGCCGGCACAGGGTCATGCCCTCCCAGAGCCGCTGACGGCTGTTGCGGAAGATGGCGAGCGCCTGGTCCAACTGCTCGGTGGCGTCCGTGTGTTGGCCGGTGCTGCCCAGCGCGAGCCCCAGTGCGTAGCGGCCGTTCGCGACCCGGAGGGAGTGGCCGAGGCGCTCGTATATCTCGGTGCCCTGGCGGGCGAGGGTGACCGCGGAGTCAGCTCGTCCCGTGGCCAGGTGGATCCGGGACAGGTTGCAGAGCGGGCTGGCCGAGCCGGACAGGTCCTCGCATGCCCGGAACTCGTCGATGGCCCGGTTGAAGTGGACCTCGGCGTCCTGGTGGCGGCTCTGGTAGAAGGCGATGTTCCCGAGGATGTTGGCCGACCAGCAGCGGGCCGGCGGGTCGTCGTGGGTCTCGGCGAGGCGCAGCGCGCGGCGCGCCTCCTGTTCGGACCGCTCGAAGGCCCCCGAGAAGAGCCGTGCGTTGCTCAGGACCACGCAGGCCCTGCCTTCGCCGCGGACGTCGGACATCTCCTGGGCGGCCCCGTGCAACAGCGCGGCGGTCGCCTCGTACTCCTTCGAGTTCGCTCCGGACTCGGCGAGGTCGACCGCGGCCCACAGGAGGTCGATTCCCCTGAGCAGCGCTCCCTTGCCGGTCGCCTGCCGGGCACAGGAAAGCAGCGGAACGGCTTCGGAGTAGAGCCAGTCCCGGGCCGCCTGCCGGTCCTCGAAGGAGAGGCCGGGGTGGGCGGTCGGCGTGAGGTGATCCACCAGCCGGTCTCCGGGCCGCTCGATCGCGTAGACGCCCGCCGCCGTCGCCAGGTAGAAGTCCAGCAGGCGTGACATCGCCTCGTCCCGCTCCTCCCCGGTCTCGTCCCGCTCCGCGCACGCACGCGCGTAGAGCCGGACCAGATCGTGGTAGCGGTAGCGGCCCGGAGCGGCGGATTCGAGGAGGGACGTGTCGACGAGGGACTCCAGGACGTCCTCCGTCGACTCGATGCCGAGGTCGAGGACCGCGGAGGCCGCCGCCAGGGAGATGTCGGGGCCGTCCGCGAGGCCGAGGAGGCGGAAGGCGCGGGACTGGGCGGGTTCCAGCTGGCCGTAGCCGAGTTCGAAGGTGGCCTTGACCGCCAGGTCGCCGGCCTGGAGTTCGTCGAGGCGGCGGCGCTCGTCCGCGAGCTTCGCGGCGAGGACCGAGACCGTCCACGTGCGGCGGGCCGCGAGGCGGGAGGCCGCGATACGGATCGCCAGGGGGAGGAAGCCGCAGGCCGCGACGGTGTCGAGGGCCGCCTTCCGCTCGGACGTCACCCGTTCCTCACCGACGATGCGGGTGAACAGGAGCAGCGCCTCGTCGGGCGACATGACGTCCAGGTCCACCAGGTGCGCGCCGACCAGGTCGACCATCCGCACCCGCCCCGTGATCAGCGCGGCGCACCCCGCTGTCCCCGGCAGCAGCGGCCTGACCTGCGCCGCGTCCCGCGCGTTGTCGAGGAGGACCAGGGTCCTGCGGCCGTCGAGGGTCGAGCGGAACAGGGCCGAGCGCTCGTCCAGGGCCTCGGGTACCGCCGAGTCCGAGACGCCGAGGGCGCGCAGGAAGGAGCCGAGGACCGTCTCGGGCTCGGCGGGGTGCGGGCTGGTGCCCTGGAGGTCCACGTAGAGCTGGCCGTCGGGGAAGGCGGCGCGCGCCGCGTGTGCCACGTGCACGGCGAGGGTGGTCTTGCCGACGCCGCCGATGCCCGCCACCGCCGAGACCGCCATCACCGAGCCGGTGCCCGATTCGGAGGACGCGGCGGCGAGCGTTTCGCTCAGTTCGGTCACGAAGGACGCGCGGCCCGTGAAGTCCGGGACCGTGGCCGGGAGTTGGGCCGGGTGTTGTGGTGTCTGCGAGGGCTCGGGCGGCCGGACAGAGGGTTCCGACAGGGCCGGGTCCGCCTGGAGGATGCGCTGCTGGAGCTCCGAGAGGCCGGGGCGCGGGTCCACGCCGAGCTCGTCGGCGAGGAGGCGGCGGGTGTCCGCGTAGACGGCGAGGGCCTCCGCCTGCCGGCCCGAGCGGTAGAGCGCGAGCATCAGCAGTTCGCGCAGGCGCTCGCGGAGCGGGTGGTCGGCGGTCAGGGCGGTGAGCGCCGAGACCGCCTCGGCGTGGCAGCCCTGCTCCAGGTCCATGTCGAGGCGGGCCTCCAGGAGTTGGAGTCGCCATTCCTCAAGGCGGGCCCGCTCCGTCTCGGCGTGCGGTCCGGGTACGTGGGCCAGCGGCTCGCCGTCCCAGAGGTCGAGCGCCTCGTTCATCAGCGTCCGCGCCCGGCACAGGTCGGCGGAGTGCCGGGCCCGCTCGGCCTGCGCCGCGAGGTCCTCGGCGGCCACCAGGTCGAGGGCGTCGGGCCGCGCCATGCGCAGCGCGTAGCCGCCCGCCTCGGTCTCCAGGACGCCGGGGCCGAGGATCTTGCGCAGCCGCGAGGCGTACGTGCGGATCGCGGCCAGCGCCTGCGACGGGGGCTCCTCGCCCCATACGGAGTCGATGAGTTCGGCCGCCGTCGCCGTGCGGCCCTGGCGCAGGAGGAGGGCGGCGAGGAGGGCGCGCTGCTGCGGGGAGCCGGTGGCGAGGGGCTCCGCGCCGCGCCAGGACCGGACCGGGCCGAGCACGCTGAAGCGCAGGTCGGCGCCGACGGCCGCGTCCGAGGGGTCCTCGGGCGCGGCGGCGCGCCGCTGCTCCGGAACCCGCGGTCCACCGACCATCTTCACTGCTCCTGCCGCCATGTCCGCATACGTCATTCTGTCGCGCCGTCCAACCGGCGCGCCGGTGTCGCGCGCACATCAAAGACAACTGCCGTCAGTTTGCCTTGTTCCTGGCGGATACGTCAGCCATGGAAGGCACCCATCACAGAGACCTCACGCGTGAACCATCGGGAACCACTGCGCCCGCACTAGCTGACGGGTCGTCAGATCGGCGCTACCGTGGGCCCATGGAGACCACGGAGACAGAAAGCACCCGAAACGCCCAAACTCCCCTGGAATCGGTCGACTTCCCGCAGATCATCTCCGTCGACGACCACACCGTGGAGCCGCCCAACGTCTGGTCCGACCGGCTGCCGAAGAAGTTCCGCGACACCGGGCCCCGGATCGTCCGGGCCCCTCTGAAGGAAATGACCTTCCTCGGGGGGAAGTTCGCGCCCGTCATGGGGAACCCCGGCGACGAAGGACCCATCGGCGACTGGTGGGTCTACGAGGACCTGCACCGGCCGCTGACCCGGCTCGACACCGCGGTGGGCTACGACAGGGACGAGATCAAGCTGGAAGTCATCACGTACGAGCAGATGCGGCCGGGGTCGTTCGACGTGCCCGCCCGGCTCGCCGACATGGACGTCAACCACGTCCAGTCCGCCCTCTGCTTCCCCACGTTCCCGCGCTTTTGTGGGCAGACGTTCACGGAGGCCAAGGACCGGGAGCTCGGGCTGCTCGGCGTCCGGGCGTACAACGACTGGATGGTGGAGGAGTGGTGCGGCCCCGAGGCGCAGGGGCGGCTCATACCGCTGACCCTCGTACCGCTGTGGGACCCGGAGTTGGCGGCGGCGGAGGTGCGGCGCAATGCCGCGCGCGGGGTGCGGGCGGTCGCGTTCTCGGAGATTCCGCCGCATCTCGGGCTTCCGTCCATCCACACGGACGACTGGGACCCGTTCCTCGCGGCGTGCGCCGAGACCGGGACGGTCATCGCGATGCACATCGGGTCCAGCAGCAAGATGCCGTCGACGTCACCGGACGCGCCGCCGGCCGTCGGGTCGACCATCACCTTCGCCAACTGCTGTTTCTCGATGGTCGACTGGCTGATGAGCGGCAAGTTCGAGCGCTTCCCGAACCTGAAGATCATGTACGCGGAGGGGCAGATCGGCTGGATCCCGTACATCCTCGAGCGGGCGGATGTGGTCTGGGAGGAGAACCGGGGCTGGGGCGGCGTCGCCGACAAGGTGCGCAAGCCGCCGTCCGAGTACTTCGCCGACCACGTCTTCGGCTGCTTCTTCGACGACGCGTTCGGGCTGAAGAATCTCGATTCCATCGGGGTCGGGAATGTGTTGTACGAGACGGACTACCCGCACTCCGATTCGACCTGGCCCAAGTCGAAGGAGGTCGGTGAGGCGCAGATGGGGCATCTGGCGGGGGATGTGGTGGATCGGCTGGTGCGGGGCAATGCGATTGAGTTGTTGGGGTTGGGGGCGGATGGGTGCTGGAGGCCCTGATCGGGCGGCCGGGTGCCGGGGTTGCGGTCACGGGGCCCTGCCCCGGGCCCCGTGGGCTCTCGTCCGAAGTGCGGGCTTGAGGTGGGGCGGGGCTTGAAAGGCCGGGGCTCTGCCCCGGGCCCCGCGCCTCAATCGTCGGCGGGGCTTGAGGTTGGGCTCCGCCCCGGGTCCCGCGGGCTCTCGTCCGAAGGGTGCGGCTTGAAAGGCCGGGGCTCTGCCCCGGGCCCCGCGCCTCAATCGTCGGCGGGGCCTGAAGTGGGGCTCCGACCCGAGCCCCGCGGGCTGCGGGGCTTGAAAGGCCTGCTCAATCGCCGCAGGGGCTTGAGGGTGGCTCGGTTCTGGGCCTGAAGTGTTGGCGGGGCTTGGAGGTTTGCCAAGTCGCCGCAGGGGTTCATGGGTCGGCCCCGCAGTCTCGATGGCTCCAGCCCCGGCGCCGGTGGGGAAAATTCAGCCTCGCCGGCGTTTGAGGCGCGGGGTCCGGGGCGGAGCCCCGAGGCGTGGGGGCGGGGGCCCCGCAGCAGCCCGAGACCGGGCAGTGCCACCCCTTGCCTGACGGAGCGTCAGACGTGAGGATGTTGCGCGTCAGCCAGATGTGACGGCCCGTCAGGAAATCTACCGGCAGGGGTGCTCATGGCTTTGCTCGCCTACGGAATGCAACTCCCGGTCCAATCCCAGAGCACCGTCTACGCCGAACCCTGGGAGGCGGGCGCCGGTGTGGAGGATCTCGCCGAGATCGCCCGCACCGCCGACCGGGGCGGCTTCGACTATGTGGCCTGCTGCGACCACGTCGCCATCCCGCGGCGCCTCGCCGACGCCATGTCGACGACCTGGTACGACCCCGTCGCCACGCTCGCGTACCTCGCCGGCATCACCGAGCGCGTACGGCTGCTGAGTCATGTCGCGATCGTCGGGCTCCGGCACCCCCTCGCCGCCGCCAAGCAGTACGCGACCCTCGACCACCTCAGTGGCGGGCGGCTCGTCCTGGGCGTCGGGGCCGGGCACGTACAGGAGGAGTTCGAGGCGCTCGGCGTCGATTTCGCGAAGCGCGGCGCTGTGCTCGACGAGAGTGTGGACGCGTTGAAGGCGGCGCTGGGGCAGGATGAATTCCCTGTTCATAAAGGGGAGTTGTACTCCTTTGAAGGGCTCGGGCAGCGGCCCAGGCCCGCCCAGCGGCGCGTACCCATCTGGGTCGGCGGCTCCTCCGCCCCCGCCGTGCGCCGCGCCGCGCTCAAGGGCGACGGCTGGCTGCCGCAGGGTGACCCGAGGGGCCGGCTTCCGGCGCAGATCGAGAAGCTGCGGCGGCTGCGCGCCGAGGCCGGGGTCGAGGCGCCGCTGACCGTGGGCGCCATCACCGAGCCGTTGTACGTGGGTGCGCCGGCCTGGGACGTCGGGCGGCGCACCCTGACGGGCGGCGGCGAGGCGATCGCCGAGTCGCTGCGGGCGTACGCCGCGATGGGCGTGCAGCAGATCCAGATCCGGTTCCGCAGCCGGTCGCGCGAAGAACTCACCGATCAGATGGCGGCCTTCGCCGTCGAAGCAGCTCCGCACCTGAACGACCTCAACTGACCGACTAGGCAAGGGGTTTGACGCATGGGCAAGCTCGATGGGCGTGTCGTCCTCATCACCGGTGCGGCGCGCGGACAGGGAGAGCAGGAGGCGCGGCTCTTCGCGTCGGAGGGCGCGAAGATCGTCGTCGCCGACGTGCTCGACGATCAGGGCGAGGCCGTCGCCAAGGACCTCGGCAACGGCAACGCGATCTACGTCCACCTGGACGTGAGCAAGGAGGAGGACTGGGTCGCCGCCGTCGGCTCCGCGAAGGCTGCCTTCGGGAAGATCGACGGGCTCGTCAACAACGCGGGGATTCTGCGGTTCAACGAGCTGGTCTCGACGCCTTTGGATGAGTTTCAGCAGGTCATCCAGGTCAACCAGGTGGGGGCGTTCCTCGGGATCAAGACCGTCGCGCCAGAGATCGGCGCCGCCGGCGGCGGGTCCATTGTCAACACTTCCTCGTACACGGGCGTGACGGGCATGGCGTACGTCGGCGCGTACACCGCCACCAAGCACGCCATCGTGGGGCTCACGCGGGTCGCCGCGCTCGAGCTGGCCGCGCAGAAGATCCGGGTCAACGCCGTCTGCCCCGGCGCCATCGACACCGCCATGAGCAACCCGTCCCAGCTCGACCCGGAGGCGAACTCCGAGGAGGGGGCCCAGGCGGTCGACGAGCTGTACCGCAAACTCGTGCCGCTCGGCCGCGTCGGGAAGCCGGAGGAGGTCGCGCGGCTCGCGCTCTTCCTCAGCGCGGAGGAGGACTCGGCGTACATCACCGGGCAGCCGTTCGTCGTGGACGGGGGGTGGCTCGCGGGGGTCAGTGTGTTGTGATCCCCGGCCTGTCGACTGCACCTGACGGTGCGTCAGGTATTGACGGTCGGCGAACGCAGTGGAACAGTCGTTTCATCCAATCTGACGATGCGTCAGAAACTGACGAGGACGGTGAACCTCCTTGGAATTCGGGCTCTTTGTACAGGGATACCTGGGCAAGAAGGCGCTGACGGATCCGACCGCCGAGCACCGCGCGCTCATGAACGAGACCGAGTACGTCATCCAGGCGGACAAGTCCGGCTTCAAGTACGCCTGGGCGTCCGAGCACCACTTCCTGGAGGAGTACTCGCACCTTTCCGCGAACGACGTCTTCCTCGGGTATCTCGCGCATGCGACCGACCGGATTCATCTGGGGTCCGGGATCTTCAACCCGCTGGCGCCGGTCAACCACCCGGTGAAGGTTGCCGAGAAGGTCGCCATGCTCGACCACCTGAGTGAGGGGCGGTTCGAGTTCGGCAGTGGGCGAGGCGCGGGATCGCACGAGATTCTTGGGTTCATGCCGGGGGTCACCGACATGAACTACACCAAGGAGATCTGGGAAGAGACCATCCGCGAGTTCCCGAAGATGTGGCTCCAGGACGAGTACGTCGGGTTCAAGGGCAAGCACTGGGAGCTGCCGCCCCGCAAGATCCTGCCCAAGCCGTACGGGAAGTCGCACCCCGGCATGTGGTACGCGGCCGGGTCCCCGCCGTCGTATGCGATGGCGGCGAAGAAGGGGCTGGGGGTGCTGGGGTTCTCCGTGCAGAAGGTCTCCGACATGGAGTGGGTGCTTGAGCAGTACAAGACCGCGATTCAGGACCCGGATCCTGTCGGGGACTTCGTGAACGACAACGTCATGGTGACGTCGACCGCGATTTGTGCGGAGACGCACGAGAAGGCGGTGCAGATCGCCGTCAGCGGTGGGCTCAACTACCTGCAGTCGCTGCTGTTCCGGTACCACGACACGTTTCCGCGGCCGGAGGGGATTCCGGAGTGGCCGGAGCTGCTTCCGGACTACTCGGAGGAGATCATCGAGCTGCTCATCGCCGAGGAGTTGATGATCTGTGGGGATCCGGATGAGGTGTTGCAGCAGTGCAAGAGGTGGGAGCAGGCGGGGGCGGATCAGTTGTCGTTCGGGTTGCCCATCGGGATTTCGCATGAGGACACGCTGAATTCGATCAAGTTGATCGGGGAGCATGTGATTCCGAAGATCGATACGGATCCGGTGCATCGGACGACCAGGTTCCGGTCGGCCGCGTAGTCCTCTCGGACCGGCCCCGGTTTCCCCTCCCGGACGGAGACCGGGGTCCTTGGCCGTGCCGGGGTTGCGGTCGCGGGGCTCTGCCCCGGGCCCCGCGCCTCAATCGCCGGCGGGGCTTGAAAGATCGGGGCTCTGCCCCGGGCCC
>NZ_JBSFVM010000054.1:0-27146 GCF_053592315.1 Streptomyces sp. NPDC002754 | reverse complement strand
GGAAGTCCTGCCGGACGGGCCGCCTCAATCGCCGGCGGGGCTTGATCATCAAGCCCCGCCGGCGATTGGGGCGATCTTTTTAGCCCCTGCGGCGATTGAGCAGCGGGTCCGGGGCGGAGCCCCGTGGCGTCGAACGGAGATTCACCCTGCACGCTTCTTGCCCCTTGTTGACACGTGCCACACGATGACTTCGCGCTCACCGTTACCCGCCGGTAAGGCACCCCGTGGAGGTCACCGTGCCCAGATCCCGCACCACGCTCGCCGCCACCCTGTCCGTCATCGCCGCAGCAACACTCGCCACCCCCGCATTCGCCGACACACAAACCGCCCCGGACGTCACGGTGACCCCCCTGAAAGTCACCGTCCACACCGCGGAGCGCACCTGCACGGTCGACGCCGACCTCTACCGCCCCGTCGGCGTCGACGCCGCGCACCCCGCCCCCGCCGTCCTGACCACGAACGGCTTCGGCGGCAGCAAGTCGGACAGCACCGGTGACACGGCGAGGGCCTTCGCCGAGCGCGGCTACGTCTCGCTCGCCTACTCGGGCCTCGGCTTCGGCAAGTCCGGCTGCCTGGTCTCGCTCGACGACCCGCGCATCGACGGCAAGGCCGCCTCCGCCCTCGTCGACCTCCTCGCCGGCACCCGCGCCGCCGACGACGGCACGACGATTGACTACGTAACCGCCGACAAGAAGGGCGACCCCCGCGTCGGCATGATCGGCGGTTCGTACGGCGGCGCCATCCAACTGGCCACGGCCGCCGTCGACCACCGCGTGGACGCGCTCGTCCCGATGATCACCTGGAACAACCTCGCGTACTCCCTCGACCCGCAGAACGCGACGGACCCGGCCGCCGCCGACGTCCCCGGCGCCTTCAAGTGGCAGTGGACCAACGGGTTCTACCTCATCGGCGAGGGCCAGCCCCTGCTCTCCCCGTCCCTCGACCCGTCCCGCATCAACAAGCTGAGCTGCCTGCACTTCGTGGACGACGCCTGCGCCACGATCCGCACCCTCAACTCCGGCCGCTACCCGGCCGCCGACACCCAGCGGCTCCTCTCCTACGCGCGCAGCGTGTCCCCGGTCTCGTATCTGAAGCAGGTGAAGGCGCCGACGTTGCTCGTGCAGGGGCAGGCCGACTCGCTGTTCAACCTGAACGAGGCCCGGTCCACGTACGACACGCTCGCCGCCCAGGGCACCCCCGCCAAGATGATCTGGCAGTCCTGGGGCCACAGCGGCGGTCTCACCGACCCGGCCGCCGGTGAACTCAACCTCTCCGAGGGGAACCTGGAGACCAGCTACGTGGGCCGCCGCGTCCTCGCCTGGTTCGACCGGTACCTGCACAAGAAGGGCGGCACCGACACCGGCCCCGCGTTCGCCTACTACCGCGACTGGATCACCGACCCGAACGGTACCTACGCGACCGCGCCGCGCGTGCCCGCCCTCAACCGCACGCTGTACCTCTCCGGCGACGGAAAGCTCGTCGACAACCGGAAGAAGGTGGCCCGCGGCAGCCGCGAGTACCGCAACTGGCTCGTCCCGACCAGCCACTCCGAGTCCTCGCTCGCCGGCCTCATCGGCCTGCCGGACCCCGCCCCGTACGACACCAAGGGCACCTACCTCGACTGGACCACCGAACCGCTGACCGCCGCCACCGACGTCGTCGGCGCCCCGAAGGCGACGCTCACGGTGGTCTCGCCGAAGACGGAGCGCGTGCAGAACTCCGCCGACGCGGCCGACAAGCTGGTGCTCTTCGCGAAGCTGTACGACGTCGCGCCCGACGGCTCGAAGACACTGGTGCACCGGCTGGTCGCCCCGGTCCGCGTCCCCGACGTCACCCGCCCCTTCACGGTCTCCCTCCCCGGCATCGTGCACCGCTACGAGAAGGGGCACCGGATGCGTTTCGTGATCGCCGCGAGCGACGACGCGTACGGCGGCAACAAGGGCGTCAAGCCGGTCACCGTCACCAGCGCCCCGTACGACACGGGGACGGTGCAACTGCCCGTCGTGCCCTAGGGTCCCAGCAGACCCGGGCCATCACGTCCGCTAGCGGCGCGACTTCCGGTTGACCTTCATGGTGTCCATGTCGGTCACCGTCGAGCGCAGCTCCCCGTGTCCGTAGCCGCGCTCCTTCAGGTACGCCTCAGCCTTCTCCTCGGCGAGCGCCGCCGCCATCTCGTCGCCGTCGTCCGGGTCGGACTCGACGACGTACCGCATGGAGAAGTGCTTGAGCGTGCGGTCGTAGGCGAGTGAGCCCTCCAGGCCGAACTTCATGCCGGCGATGCCCTCGTGCTCGGCGACCTCGGCGAGCAGCCGCTCCCGTGCCGCGTCGGTGAGGTCCTCGAAGGTGGCGCGGACGATGACTCGGTAGGTGTGGCTCTCGGCCATGGTGGTGCGGTCTCCTCGCGTACATGTGCTGCCTGCCGGACTGACTGTATGCGTGTCGCGGCGAAGGCAGGGGAGTGCCAGCGTACGTGGGGGCGGGCGGGGCGCCCACGGAATATTGCGGCGCCCGGGGGCCGGCGCCGTTCGGCTTTGCGCAATCCTGACCGGAGGGCACCCTGTTCAGCTCCCGCAGGACGATGTTCCATGGTCATCGGGGCGGGCCGCGCCCCTGGCGACGGGAGGCACACGTGACCGAGATCCGCCGTGCGGTACTGACTCTGCCGGGCGTGCCACTGGGCCCGGACAATCCGCTGCCGCCGCTGCGGCCACTCGACGAGATGCACGAGGTCGACGAGCGCGCCAAGGAGGACATGCCGCTCGACATGGCCCGGCAGGTCGGTTACCGGCCGCTGCGCAGTGTGCTGCCCGAGCGGATCCGCGACGGGTACGGGCGCGACCGGGAGCCGGTCGACCTCGACACGATCGTGATCGAGAACGACCGACTGCGGGCGACGGTGCTGCCGGGCCTCGGCGGCCGCGTCGCGTCCCTGTTCCACAAGCCGACCGAGCGTGAACTCCTTTACCGCAACCCGGTGTTCCAGCCCGCCGACTTCGCACTCAACGGCGCCTGGTTCTCCGGAGGCATCGAGTGGAACATCGGCGCGACCGGCCACACCGCCCTGTCCTGCGCCCCGCTGCACGCCGCGCGCGTGCCGGCTCCCGACGGCGGCGACATGCTGCGCCTGTGGGAGTGGGAGCGGCTGCGCGACCTCCCGTTCCAGGTCGACCTGTGGCTCCCCGAAGGGTCCGACTTCCTCTACGTCGGCGTACGCGTCCGCAATCCGCACGAGAAGCCCGCGCCCGCGTACTGGTGGTCCAACATCGCGGTGCCCGAGGAGCACCGGGTGCTCGCTCCCGCCGACGAGGCCTGGTACTTCGCGTACGAGCGGACGCTGAGCCGGGTGCCCGTGCCGGAGCACGAGGGAATCGATCGCACGTACCCGCTGAACAGCGAGTTCCCCGCCGACTACTTCTACGAGGTCGAGGACGGGCGGCGTCGCTGGATCGCCGCGCTCGACGACGCCGGGCACGGCCTGGTGCAGACGTCGACCGATGTGCTGCGCGGCCGGAAGCTGTTCGTGTGGGGCGCGGGGACGGGCGGACGGCGCTGGCAGGAGTGGCTGACCGAGCCCGGCACGGGCGGCTACTCCGAGGTCCAGGCCGGGCTCGCGCGCACGCAGTTGGAGCACGTACGCCTGGAGTCGGAGGGGGAGTTCAGCTGGCTGGAGGCGTACGGGCCGCTGTCGGCGGACGCCAAAGCCGTGCACGCGGAGGGGAGTTGGGGGAGCGCCGTCGGCGAGGTGGAGCGTCGCCTTGAGGACGTGCTGCCGCGCGCCGACGTCGACGCCGCGTACGACGCGTGGCGGGCCTGCGCCGACGCGGAGCCGGGGGAGCGGCTCGCGGTCGGCTCCGGGTGGGGTGCGCTCGAAGTGCTGCGTGCGGGTTGGAAGTTGGCGGGTACGCCCTTCGACGAGTCGACGCTCGGTGAGGCGCAGGCGCCGTGGCGCGAGCTGCTCGAATCGGGCGCCTTCCCGGAGCAGCGCCGGGTGGGCCCGCCCGGTCCTTCCCTGGTCTCCCCGCCCTGGCGGGACATGCTGGAGACGGCGCCCGCCCGGCCGCAGTCCGAGTACCACCTGGGCATCGCGCAGTGGCACGCGGGCGACCGGGCGCAGGCCGTACGCAGCTGGGAGCGGGGCCTCGAACTGGCACCCTCGCTCTGGCCGTTCCTGCGCTGCCTCGCCGTGGCCGACGCGGCGGACGGCCACACGGAGCGCGCCGCCGACCGCTACGCCGGGGCCTTCGACGACCTGTGCGCCGAGCGCCGCGACGACGGGGAGCCATGGCGCTCCGCGTGCGGGACCCTCGGCCGGGAGGCGATCGGGGTGTTGCTCGCGGCGGGGCGAGTGGAGGTGGCCCGGGGCGTGTGGGACCGCCTGCACGTGACCACGCGCGAACGGGGCCGCTTCCGCCTGATAGAGGCGCAACTCCTTTGTATGGAGGGTGATTTGACCGCGGCCCGCACCATCTTCGACGAAGGTTTCGAGGTCGCGGACCTGCGCGAGGGCGCGGAAACCCTCGGCGAGGTGTGGTCACAGGTGGCCGCACCTGGGGAGCCGCTCCCCGCCCGTTACGAGTTCCGCATGCGGCCACCATCAAGCCCCTGCGGCGATTGAGCAGGGAGATCCCGGGCGGAGCCCCGATCGGTCAGACCGCGATGCCCGAACGCACCACGCCCACCGGCTTCTTGAGCACCGACACGTCGGCCAACGGGTCCCCGTCGACGAGCAGCACGTCACCCGCACTGCCACGGGCGAGCCGCCCCACGGCGCCCTCGAGCCCGAGCAGCTTCGCCGCGCCGGTGGTGGCCGTACGGATCGCGTCGAGCGCGCTGAGCCCCGCGGAGCGCATCAGCTCGACCTCGCCGCCGATCGGGTCGACGGTGCCGCCGGAGGAGTCCGTGCCGGCGGCCAGCGGCACACCCATCTCGTGCGCGGCGAGGGCCGCCTTCTTGAGCAGCGGCAGATAGGTGCGCCCGCGCTCGTCGAGGACCGGGTCGTCGGAGCCGATCATGCCCGCGATGGCGCCCAGGGTCGGCGTGAAGAACGTGCCGCGGCGCCGCATCTCGGCCAGCGTGCGCTCACCGACGTACGCGCCGTGCTCCAGGGAGTGGATGCCCGCGAGCACCGCGTCGTGGCAGCCCTTCTCGCTGTAGCTGTGGCAGAGGACGCCCTTGCCGCCGCGCCCCGCCGCCGCGACGATCTCGGACAACTGCTCGCGCGAGTAGACCTGCTCCAGCGGATCCTGCTCGGCGAGGCCCGCACGCGGGTTGACACGGGTCTTGATGACGTCGGCACCGCGCTTCAGGTTCACCTCGACGACACGGCGCAGCGCCTCGGCGGACGTGACGCCGTCCTTGAGGCGCGCCAGCGGGGTGAGGTCCGGGTCGCCGAGGACCGTGTCGCCGAGGTCCGGCGTGACGAAGATGCCGGCGGCCTTGAGGCGGGGCGCGAGTTCGGGGGCCTGGCGGGCCAACTCCCGTACGGCGATGTCCTGGTAGAAGTTCGTGGAGCCGCTGCGCGCGCTGGTGGCGCCCTTACGGACCGCGTCGAGCGCCTCGGTCGCGGTGTTGAGGTGGATGTGTGCGTCGACGAGTCCGGGCAGCACCCACCGGCCGTGCGCGGCGAGGCGCGGCGCGTCCTTGGGCACGTCGACACGGCCGCGCGCGCCGGCCGCCCGCACGACGCCGTCGCGGATGACGACGACCGCGTCCTCGGTCACCTCGCCGGTGGCCGGGTCGAGCAGGGTGCCGCCGTCGACGACCAGGTCACCGGCGCGGGGCGCCGTGGCCGGGCGGCGGGGTGCGGCGGATGCCGCGGACGCGCCGGAGCCGAGGGCGGTCGCGGTGCCCGCGAGCGCGGCGGACGCGGCGAGGACGCCGCGGCGGGTCAGTCGGCTGGACGGCGGCTCGGCGGGCTCGACGCACATGAAAGCTCCTGGCGGGGTCTACGAGGGTGGGCTGGCCCGCCTTTTTGTATACCAAGAGAAGAGTGCCCGACAAGGTCGCCTGCGTCGATGCCGCTTAATGTCCAGTTTGCGTAAGGGGTTGTCCGAGTGCGCCGAGAGGCTATTCGCCCTAGGTATACAAAGTGGTGTCGCCGAACAGTGACCTCAGTGCGACCGCCCGGCTGTCCCTGACGTGCAGCAGCGTGCCGGCCGCCGCCAGCTCCTCGTCGCCCGCCGCGATGTGCCGGTAGATGTCCGCGTGCTGCGCCCGCATGTGCGCCGGCTCCTCGCGCAGCCCGAACAGCAGCTGCAGCTGCCAGCTCAGCTGCTCCATCGTGCGGGTGAGCAGCGGGTTCCCGCAGAGCGCCACGATCTCCTCGTGGAACTCGGTGTGCGCGGCCACCTCGCGCGTGCCCTCGTCGGCCGCGGCCGCCCGCTCGGCCCGGTCGAGGCAGGCGCGCAGCGGGGCAAGGGAGGGCGGGTCCTGCGCCGTGAGCGCCCGTGCCGCGAGCCGCGAGGCCTGCACGGCGAGCGGCTCCCACACCTCGTACAGATGCCGCACATCGGTCCGCTCCAGGTGGCGCACCCGCACGCCACTGCGCGGCAGCAGTTCGAGGAGGCCCTCGGCGACGAGCGCGCGCAGCGCCTCCCGCACCGGCACCCGGGACATCCGCAGCTCCTCGGCGACCTCCCGCTCCACGAGCCGCGCGCCCATCGGATAGCGCCGGTCCACGATGCGCTGGCGCACCGCTTCCCGCGCCTGCGCGCTCAGGGGTGCCCTCTCCGGGTGCCCCTCGTCCGACCCTGCCGCACTCCCCGCCACGTGCACCGTCCTTCGCCCGTCGTACCCCGGGCGAGGATACGTCGAGGGTTACGCCTCCGCGTTCTCCGCGGGTGCCTGACGGTCCACGTACTCGAAGACCGAGCCGTCGGGGTGCATCGCGATCAGATTGCGGCCCGCCGGACTCGGCACCGGGCCCGCGATGACCTTGGCGCCGGAGGCGGTGAGCAGGGTGCCGGCCTCCTCGACGTCGGCGACCGCGATCGTCGCCGCGACCTTGCGCAGCACGTCGATCTCGGCCTTGGGGCCGCTCATCAGGAGGAAGCAGCCGACCGCGGCCACCGAGACCCCGCCGCGCTCGAACCGCAGCGCATCGGCGCCGGTAAGGCTTTCGTAGAACGTGACCGAGGACTCCAGGTCCTCGACGCATATGCGCAGCGTGGTTCCCAGGATTTCCATGGGGAGGAGCCTAGTCGGAGGGGCCGGGGGCGCGTGATCGTTTCGCGGAAGCGGACGCGACGGCCGTCGTTACTCGGCGCGGGGCACGGGTACCCGGCGCGCATGGAACGCATGGGCGAACACATCAACGAGCAGCTGGCCGACGAGCTGGCCGGACGGGTCACGCACGCCGTGCGCGAGACGGTGCGCGAGGAGCTCACCGCGGGTGTGCGGGCGCAGCGACGCAGGGCCGCCCTGTACGCGGGAGCCGGTGTCGCCGCGCTGTACGCGGGGGCGGCCGTGGCGCTCGCGCTCGGCCTCGTCCTCGCCCTCGGCATGCCGGACTGGGGTGCGGCCCTGGTGGTCGCCGTGGTGCTGGCCGTCGCGGCGTACGTGCTGCGGGGCGTGGCGCGGCCGGGACGGCCCCCGGCGCCCACAGCGCCGCCGATGCCGACCGCACCGCCGACGCCCGGAGCGTGACCGTGAGCCGATCCCGAGTCGTCATCGTCGGTGCCGGTTTCGCCGGATACCGGGCCGCCCGCATGCTGACGCGCGTGGCCCGCGACACCGCCGACGTCACCCTGCTCAACCCCACCGACTACTTTCTCTACCTCCCCCTGCTGCCGCAGGTCGCCGCGGGCACGCTCGAGCCCCGACGGGTCACCGTGTCCCTGTCGGGCACGCTGCCGCACGCGCGGCTCGTGCTCGGCGAGGCCGACGGCGTGGACCTCGACGACCACGTCGTCTCCTACACCGACCCCGAGGGCGGACGCGGCACCCTGGAGTACGACCGCCTCGTCCTGGCCGTCGGCAGCGTGAACAAGCTGCTGCCGGTGCCGGGCATCGCCGAGCACGCGCACGGCTTCCGCGGCATGCCCGAGGCGCTGTACCTGCGCGACCACATCACCCGGCAGATCGAACTCGCCGCGGCCTCCGACACCCCCGAGGAGTGCCGGGCCCGCTGCACCTTCGTCGTGGTCGGCGCCGGCTACACAGGCACCGAAGTCGCCGCGCAGGGGCAGCTGTTGACCGACGCGCTCGTGAAGAAGCAGCCGCTGCGCCACGGCATCCGCCCGCGCTGGATGCTGCTCGACCTCGCGCCGCGCGTCCTGCCGGAACTCGATCAGCACCTCTCGCGGACCGCCGACAGCGTGCTGCGCCGGCGCGGCGTCGAGATACGGCCCAAGACCTCCGTGAAGGAGGCCACGAAGGACGGCGTCCTGCTGGACGACGGCGACTTCGTCGACACCCGTACGCTCGTGTGGTGTGTCGGCGTCCGCCCCGACCCGCTCGTCGCCGAACTCGGACGGCCCCTCGAACGCGGGCGGCTGCTCGTCGACCCGTATCTGAACGTGCCGGGACACCCCGAGGTGTTCGCGTGCGGGGACGCGGCCGCGGTGCCCGATCTGGAGAAGCCCGGTAGTCGGGGGTCTGGGGGTCGTCCCCCAGAAAGGCACTTCACGCCGATGACCGCGCAGCACGCCTGGCGGCAGGGGCGCGTCGCGGGTCTGAACGTCGCCGCGTCCCTCGGCAAGGGGGAGCGCCGCGACTACCGGCACAAGGACCTCGGCTTCACCGTCGACCTCGGCGGTGTGCAGGCCGCCGCGAACCCGCTCGGCGTCCCGCTGTCCGGCCCGCTCGCGGGCGCCGTCACCCGCGGCTACCACCTCGCCTCGATGCCCGGGAACCGGGTGCGGGTCGCCGCGGACTGGCTGCTCGACTCCGTACTCCCGCGCCAGGCAGTCCAGTTGGGCCTCGTCCGCTCCGGGTCCGTGCCGCTCGACACGGCGTCGCCGGAGCTGGCGCGCGTACCCGAAGACCGCAAGCAAGACGGAGGTTCATCGTGACCACCACATACAGCGAAGCCGAACTCCGTGCCCTCGGGCAGCAGTTGAGGGTCGACTCGGTCCGCGCGGCCGACGCCGCGGGGTCCGGGCACCCCACTTCCTCGATGTCCGCCGCCGACCTGATGGCCGTCCTCCTCGGCCGCCACTTCCGCTACGACTTCGACCGCCCCACCCACCCGGGCAACGACCGCTTCGTCCTCTCCAAGGGCCACGCGTCGCCGCTGCTCTACGCGTCGTACAAGGCGGCCGGTGCAATCAACGACGCCGAGCTGCTCACCTTCCGCAAGCTCGGCAGCCGGCTGGAGGGCCACCCGACGCCGCGGAGCCTGCCCTGGGTCGAGACGGCCACCGGATCGCTCGGCCAGGGGCTCCCGGTCGCGGCCGGCATCGCCTGGTCGGGCAAGCGGCTCGACCGGGTCGGCTACCAGGTGTACGTCCTGTGCGGCGACAGCGAGATGGCGGAGGGCTCCGTGTGGGAGGCCGCCGAGTACGCCGGGTACGAGCAGCTCGACAACCTCACCGCGATCGTCGACGTCAACCGGCTCGGCCAGCGCGGACCCACCCGGCACGGCCACGACCTCGACGCCTACGCCCGCCGCTTCAAGGCCTTCGACTGGCACACCATCGTCGTAGACGGGCACGACGTGGCGGAGATCGACCGTGCGTACGCGGAGGCCGCGTCGACCGTCGGCCGGCCCACGGCGATCATCGCCCGCACCCTCAAGGGCAAGGGCGTCGCGGCGGTGGAGGACCGCGAGGGCGCGCACGGCAAACCGCTGCCGGACGCCGCGGAGGCCGTCGAGGAGCTCGGCGGCGACCGCGGCGTACGTGTGTCGGTGCAGGCGCCGCCGGCCGCGCGCATCCTGCACGCGGTGCGCAGCGGACGCCTCGACCTGCCCCGCTTCGACGTCGGCGACGAGGTCGCCACCCGTGACGCGTACGGCCAGGCGCTCGTCGCCCTCGGTTCCGCGCGCGGTGACGTCGTCGCGCTCGACGGCGAGGTCGGCGATTCCACGCGCACGGAGCTGTTCGCGAAGGAGCACCCCGAGCGGTACGGCGAGTGCTACATCGCGGAGCAGCAACTCGTCGCCACGAGTGTGGGGTTGAGCGCGCGTGGCTGGCTGCCGTACGCGGGGACCTTCGCGGCGTTCCTGACCCGCGCCCACGACTTCATCCGGATGGCGTCCATCAGCGGCGCGGACATCAACCTCATCGGCTCGCACGCGGGTGTCGCGATCGGGCAGGACGGGCCGTCCCAGATGGGCCTGGAGGACCTGGCGATGTTCCGCGCCATCCCCGACACCACCGTCCTCTACCCGTGCGACGCCAACCAGACCGCCCAACTCGTCGCCAATATGGCCGACTTGACCGGCATCCGCTACCTGCGCACCTCGCGCGGTGACGCGCCGGTGATCTATCCGCCGCACGAGGACTTCCCGGTGGGCGGCAGCAAGGTGCTCCGCTCCGGGGGCGGTGACCGGGTGACGGTCGTCGCGGCGGGTGTCACGGTGCATGAAGCGCTCAAGGCGGCGGACGAGCTGGCGGCGGCGGGTATCCCGGTCCGGGTGATCGACCTGTACTCGGTGAAGCCGGTCGACCGGGGGACCCTGCGGGAGGCGGCGCGGGACACCGGGTGCCTGCTCACGGTGGAGGACCACCGGGAGCAGGGTGGCATCGGGGACGCGGTGGCCGAGGCCTTCTCCGACGCGGAGCCGGCTCCGCGGTTCGCGCGGTTGGGTGTGCGTACGGTTCCGGGTTCCGCGACGCCGTCCGAGCAGTTGGCCGCGGCCGGCATCGACGCGGCGGGGATCGTCGCGGCGGTCGGCCTACTGGTGGAGCGCGCGGTGACGTCATGACGCCGTGGTCACGGCCACGGGGCTCCGCCCCGGACCCCGCTGGCTCTCGTCACAAGAGCGGGGCTTGATTTGGCCCAAGCCACGCCGACATCTGAAGCAACGGAGTCTCCCCAAGACCTATCAAGCCCCGCCGGCGATTGAGGCGCGGGGGCCGGGGCGGAGCCCCGTGGCCGTAACGCCGTTGCCGCGTAATAGGGAAGAGGCCCCGATGGCGGACCACCGCACCGTAGAAGTCCAGCGCCCGCGCAAGGTGCTGCTGCCGGACGGGATCACCAAGGCCGACCTCGCCGACTACCACCGGGCCATCGCCCCGCACATGCTCCCGCACCTGCGCCACCGCCCCCTGATGCTCGAACGCCACCCCGACGGCCTCGACGGCCCCCGGTTCATGCAGAAGGACACCCCGGACCACTACCCGGACTGGATCCACCGCGCAGAGGTGCCGAAGGAGGGTGGCACGGTCACCCACACCGTGTGCGACGACACCGACACCCTGATCTTCCTGGTCGATCAGGCCGCCCTCACCCTGCACCGCTGGCTGTCCCGCGCCGACGACATCGACCGCCCCGACCGGCTCGTCTTCGACCTCGACCCGTCCGCGGACGACTTCGAGACCGTGCGCGACGCGGCCCGCCTGACGCACGGGATACTGGACGACCTGGGCCTGCCCAACGCCCCGATGACCACAGGATCCCGCGGCGTCCACGTCGTCGTACCCCTCGACAGGAGCCAGGACTTCGACGAGGTGCGGGACTTCGCGCGGCAGGTCGCCGAAACGCTCGTCGGCGAACACCCCGACACGCTCACCACGGCCCCGCGCAAGAAGGACCGCGGCGACCGCCTCTTCCTGGACGTGCTGCGCAACGCCTACGCCCAGACGGCCGTCGCCCCGTACTCGGTGCGCGCCAAGCCGGGCGCCCCCGTGGCGACGCCCCTGACCTGGCAACAGCTCGGCGCCCCCACGGTCGACGCCCAGCACTGGACCATCGCGAACGCCGTCGAGCAGGCCCGTACGGACCCGTGGGACGGCCTCCTCGGCAGGGGCCGCTCGCTCGGCCCCGCCTGGCGCAAACTCCAGGCACGGCAAGGCAGTTGAGGTTTGTCGTCGGCTTCTGTGGAGACTCGGTGACCGAGGCTGCCATGACAGACACACATAAGACGCAAGCGTCGTCGGAGCGCAAGCGCGGCGACGACAAGTCCACCGAGGCGGAAGGCACACCGGGCCCGATGGAGGTGCTGCGCGAAGCTCGCACCCAGCTGGCGGAGCTCACCGGAATGGCGGCCGAGTCCGTGTCGTCCTTCGAACGCACAGAGGAAGGCTGGGAGCTGGAGGTCGAAGTCCTCGAAGTCTCCCGTGTCCCCGACACGATGAGCCTGTTGGCGAGCTACCAGGTGAGCCTGGACGCCAAGGGCATGCTCACCGGCTACCGGCGCGTCCGCCGTTACGAGCGCGGACGCACGGAGCGCAAGTAGCCCGCCGCTCCGCCTCGTACCGCGCACCACACAGACGAGTCAGCGAAGTAAGGAGGGCCGGTCTTTATGACCGTCGTCCCCGCACAACAGTCAGGCGGCAGTGGCGGTACAAGTGGTCTGTACGACGTACTCGAACTCGTACTGGACCGCGGCATCGTCATTGACGCGTTCGTCCGTGTCTCGCTGGTCGGCATCGAGATCCTGAAGATCGACGTCAGGGTCGTGATCGCCAGTGTCGACACCTACCTCCGGTTCGCCGAGGCCTGCAATCGCCTCGACCTGGAGACCGGGTCCAAGAAGCCGTCCGGGCTGACCGACATGGTCGGCGACAGCATGGAGTCCGGCGCGCGCGGCAAGACCAAGGGCGCCCTGTCCGGCGCGGCCGAGACCATATCCGACGCGTTCAGCCAGGCCCGCGACGAGGGGCAGGCCGAGCCGAGGCGCGCCCGCCGCGCCCCGAGCCGCCGTAAGGAGGAGCAGGAGTGACCAGCACCTACATCTACGGCATCGCGAGCGCCGGCCACCCGTCGCTGCCCGACGGTATGGGCGGCATCGGCGACCCGGCCCGCACGGTCCGCGTCGTCAAGGAGGGGTCGCTCGCCGCGGTCGTCAGCGAGGCCCCCGACGACCTGCGGCCCAAGCGCCGCGACCTGCTCGCCCACCAGAGCGTGCTCGCCGAGGCGGGCGGCGGCGGACCGGTGCTGCCGATGCGCTTCGGGAGCCTCGCCCCCGACGACCAGGCGGTCGCCGACGTGCTCGCCGAGCGTGCCGACCACTACCAGGAGCGCCTGAGCGCCCTGGAGGGCAAGGTCGAGTACAACGTCAAGGCGCAGCACGACGAAGAGGCCGTACTGCACCGGGTGATGGCCGAGAGCCCCGAGGTCCGCACCCTGGCCGACGCCAACCGGCAGGCGGGCGGCGGCGGTTACGAGGAACGGCTGAAGCTCGGTGAACTCGTCGTGGCGGCCGTGCAGGCCCGCGAGGCGGCGGACGCCGTCGAGCTGCAGCAGCTGCTCGAACCCTCCGCTTCCGCGATGTCGACCGGGCCCGAGAGCACCGGCTGGCTGGCGAACATCTCCTTCCTCGTCGAGCAGAAGGCGTCCGAGCACTTCCTCGCGGCCGTCGAGCAGGTCCGCGGCAGCCACTCGCACATCGAGCTCACCGTCAACGGCCCGCTCCCGCCGTACAGCTTCGTGGAGCCGGGGCCCGCAGCGCCCGCCGGGACGGAGTGAGCCCATGGGCCTCATCAGCGAAGTGCTCCTGCTGCCGCTCGCGCCGGTGCGCGGATCCATGTGGGCGATGCGGCAGGTACTCACGGAGGCCGAGCGGCAGTACTACGACCCGGCGGCCATCCGTGCCGAACTCGCCCGGCTGGAAGAGCAGTTGGTGTCGGGCGAGATCGATCAAGCGACATTCGACCGGCTCGAGGACCAGCTCCTCGACCGTATGGAGGGACGATGAATCGAGCAGCGCTCGGCCTCGCGGTAGGGGCCGGCTATTTCCTCGGGCGTACGAAGAAGATGAAACTCGCGTTCGCCGTCGGCACGATGGTCGCGGGCAAGCGGCTCAAGCTGAGCCCGCGCGCCCTGCTCGACCTGGCGAACCAGCAACTGGCGAACAACCCGCAGTTCAAGGAGATCGGCGACCAGCTCCGTGAGGACCTGCGCGGCGTCGGCAAGGCGGCGTCGGGTGCGCTGGTGGAGCGGCAGGTCGAAGGCATTGCCGGCCGGCTGCACGACCGTACGCAGGGTGTGCGCGACCAGATCGCGGGCGTCGCCCCGGACGTGGACGACGTGCGCGACGCGGGGGAGCGGGTGACCGGGAACATTCCGGGACGCCGCCGCTCCGGCGAGGACGAGCATGACGGCGAGGCCGCGTACGACGACGAGTCCTACGAGGACGCCGCGTACGAGGACGAGCAGGACGAGGCCTCCGACTCGTCTACGGACGATACGCAGACGAGGACGGCGCGGAAGCCGGCCCCCGCCAAGCGTGCCCCCGCGAAGAAGACCGCCGCCAAGCGTGCCCCCGCGAAGAAGAGCGCGGCGCAGAAGCCGCCGGCGAAGAAGACCGCCGCCAAGCGGACAGTGAGCGCCGGCTCCCGTGGCGAGAAGGGAGGACGTGACCGTGGCTGACTCCGACAACAAGAACCCGCTGAGCGGTCTCGCCCAGAGCGAGGCGGCCGACCACCTCAAGTCCGAACTGCAGGACTACCTCGCGGCGCAGACCCAGCGGCTGCTGATGGGCGCGGGCCGCAAGCTCGGCGAGACGACCGTCAAACTGAACGGCATCGCCGACGGCAGCAGCCCCGGTTTCGCCAAGCTCGCGCTCGACGGCGGCCGCAAACTCGCGGAGGGCAAGGGCCCGTTGCGCAGCGCCGTGGAACTGGGCGCCGGACGGCTCAAGGACAACGTCGTCGGCGCGTTCAAGGGCCTCGGCGGCAAGGGCAAGAGCAAGGGCGGCGCGGGCAAGAAGCCCACCGTCATCATGGAGTTCGTCGACGTCGGCGTCGATCTGCGCACCGCGTACGACCAGTGGACTCAGTACCAGGAGTTCAGCACTTTCGCGAAGGGTGTCAAGAACGCCAACCGCGCCGACGACACCACGTCCGACTGGCAGCTCAAGGTCTTCTGGTCCAACCGGAGCTGGAAGGCGCGCACCACCGAACAGGTGCCGGACGAGCGGATCCAGTGGACGTCGGAGGGCGCCAAGGGCACCACGAAGGGCGTCATCACCTTCCACAAGCTGGCCGACCGGCTCACCCGGGTGCTGATGATCATCGAGTACTACCCCAAGGGCCTGTTCGAGAAGACCGGCAACATCTGGCGCGCCCAGGGCCGCAGGGCACGTCTGGACCTCAAGCACTTCACGCGCTTCGTGACGTTCAAGGGCGAGGCGAGCGACGGCTGGCGTGGCGAGATCCAGGACGGTGAGGTCGTGCTCTCGCACGAGGACGCGATCGCCGAAGAGGAAGAGCAGGAGCGGGAGTCCGAAGACTCCGAGGAGCCCGACGAGTCCGAGGACTACGAAGACGAGGCCGACGAGACCGACGAGGAGACGGACGAAGAGGAGCCCGAGGCCGAATACGAGGAGTACGAGGACGAGGCCGACTCCGAGCCCGCCGACGAGGAGGCGGACGAGTACGAGGACGACGAGACCGAGCGGGAGCGTGAACACGCCGGGAGCGGGGCCCGCCGATGACAACGGCGAGCCGCCTCCCCGATCCCTACCAGAATGGCGGCGGGGCCAACCTCGCCGACATCCTGGAGCGCGTCCTCGACAAGGGCATCGTCATCGCGGGCGACATCCGGATCAACCTGCTCGACATCGAACTCCTCACCATCAAACTGCGCCTGATCGTCGCCTCGGTCGACAAGGCCAAGGAGATGGGCATCGACTGGTGGGAGGACGACCCGGCCCTCTCCTCGGGCGCCCGCCGCAAGGAACTCGCGAAGGAGAACGCCGAGTTGAAGCAGCGCATCGCCGAACTCGACGAACTCACCGAAGGTGAACCGGCCGAGAGGAAGAGGGGGTCGGCGTGAGCACGGACGAACCGCGCGAACCGCAAGAGCTGCGCTACGTGTACGCCGTGTGCCACCCGCTCGGCGCCCCGCTCCAGGCCGAACTCACCGGCGTGGCGGGCGCCCCGCCCCGGCAGCTCGAGCACCAGGGCCTCGTCGCGGTCGTCGGCCCCGTGCCGGAGCGGGACTTCGCCGAGGCCCCGCTCCGGTCCCACCTGGAGGACCTGGACTGGCTCACCGAGACGGCCCGCGCCCACCAGAACGTGATCGCCGCGCTCACCACGGTCACCAGCCCGCTCCCGCTGCGCCTCGCCACGGTCTTCCGTGACGACAGCGCCGTACGGCTGATGATGGAGCAGGAGGAGCGGCGCTTTCGCGCGGGCCTGGACCGCCTCGCGGGGCGCGTCGAGTGGGGCGTGAAGGTGTACGTCGAGGAGCCTGAGACCGCCGCTCCGGCAGCACCCGCGCCGGCCGCTTCCGGACGCGACTACCTGCGCCGACGCCGCGCCGAGCGCACGGCGCGCGACGACACCTGGCGGCGCGCCGAAGGTTTCGCGCAGGAGCTGCACGACGACCTGTCTCGGCACGCCGTACACACCCGCGTGCACCCGCCGCAGAACCCGGAACTCTCCCGCGTCAGCGGCATGAACGTGCTCAACGCGGCGTATCTCGTGGAGCGTTCGGGCGCGGAGGAGTTCGTGGAGCGGGTGGACGCGACGAAGGGCCGGGAGCCGGATCTGCGGGTCGAACTGACCGGACCGTGGGCGGGCTACTCGTTCACGGCGGAAGACGAGGAGGCGGACGCGTGACGGTCGTCGAACGGCGTGAGATCGCCCTGGTCGACCTCCTCGACCGGCTGCTCGCGGGCGGCGTCGTCCTCGCCGGGGACGTCACCCTGCGCATCGCCGATGTCGACCTGGTACGCATCGATCTCAACGCCCTGATCAGCTCGGTGAACGAGCAAGTGCCCTCGCCCTGGCCGGAGGTGACGAACGGTGAGTGAAGGACGCCGCATCGAACTGGACCAGGACACGGTCGAGCGCGACCTGATGAAGCTCGTCCTCACCCTCGTCGAGCTGCTGCGACAGCTCATGGAGCGGCAGGCGGTCCGCCGCTTCGACCTCGGCGATCTGACGGAGGATCAAGAGGAGCGGGTCGGGCTGACCCTGATGCTCCTGGAGGACCGCATGGAGCAGCTCCGTGAGCGCTACGGGCTGCGGCCCGAGGACCTGAACATCGACCTCGGACCGCTGGGCCCGCTGCTGCCCCGCGGCTGAACCGCCGCGCGGTCAGCGGGGTTTGCGGCAGAGGATCTCCCCGTGCAGCACGCCGAACCACGCGTCCTCGTGCGTGCCCCACTCGCGCCACGCCTGTGACACGGCGTCGAGCTGCTCGGGCGTCGCGTGCCCGCCGCCCGTCGCACGCTCGGCGTAGGCGGAGGCCAGCGTGCGGTCCGCCCACAGCCCGCTCCACCAGGCGATCTCCTCGGGCGTCGAGTAGCACCAGGTGCCGGCGGAGCACGTGAGGTCCTCCGGCGCGAAACCGGCCTTCAGGGCCCATGACTTCAGGAAGCGTCCGGCGTCCGGCTCGCCGCCGTTGTCGCGGGTGACCCGCTCGTAGAGGTCCAGCCAGTCGTCCATGGCGGGCAGCCGCGGGAACCAGGAGAACGCCGCGTAGTCGGACTCCCGTACGGCGATGATCCCGCCCGGCTTCGTCACCCGCCGCATCTCGCGCAGCGCCTGCACCGGATCGCCCACGTGCTGCAGCACCTGGTGCGCGTGCACGACGCAGAACGTGTCGTCCGGCCAGTCGAGCGCGTGCACGTCGGCCGTGGTGAAGTCGACGTTTTTCAGGCCCCGTTCGGCGGCCGTGGCGCGCGCCTGGTCCAGGATGCCCTCGGCGTGGTCGGCGCCGGTGACATGCCCGTCGGGGGCCAGCTCGGCCAGGTCCGCGGTGATGGTGCCGGGGCCGCACCCGATGTCCAGGATCTTCATGTGTGGCTTGAGCGAGTCGAGCAGGTAGGCCGCCGAGTTGGCGGCGGTGCGCCAGGTGTGCGAGCGGAGCACGGACTCGTGGTGTCCGTGGGTGTATACGGCGGTCTCCTGCGGCATGGCTCGATCCCTTCGCGTACGGCGGACCGTCGGGAGCCCCTGCCCCCGACGGTCCGATCACGGTACGCTCGCCAGCCGTATTGTGAGATACCCGTCTTGAATAATGGACTTCGGGGTCGGGTCAGAGCAGCGAGTGCGGCCGGTACACACGCAGCCCCTCGTGCTTCTTGTCCACCCACAACTCCCCGCCGCACTCGGTGACTTCACCGTCGTAGGCGAGCGGGGTGCCGGGCGCCACGCCGTCCACCCGCAGCCGGGTCAGGCGGGTCGCCGCGTGGAACGGCGAGCGGGACAGCGGGCCCGAGAGCGCCGCCGCGAGCAGCCGCAGGCCGGGCAGCCGGCCGCCGTCCACCGTGCGCACGTCGAGCAGGCCATCGGCCAGGTTCGCGCGCCGGCCCGCCGTCAAGCCCATTCGCCGGTACGTGCAGTTACCGGCGAACAGCAGCCACAACGGCCGCTGCCTGCCCTGCAGTTCAACGCTCAGCGGATGGTCGCGGCGCAGCACGTACAGCGCCGCCACGACGTCCGCGAGGCGCCCGCCGAGCCGCCCCGACCACTTCTCCCGCTCCCGCACCAGCTCCGGATAGGCGCCCAGGCTGAAGGTGTTGAGGAAGATTCCGGAACCCTGGTCGGACCTGAATCGGCCCACGTCCACGGCGACCGCGTGCCCGCCCTCGACGGCACTCACCAGATCACCGGTGTCCTCGATGCCGAGGTCGTACGCGAAGTGGTTGAGGGTGCCGCCGGGCAGCACCGCGAGCGGCAGGTCGTGCCGGAGCGCCACCCGCGCGGCCGTGTTCACGGAGCCGTCGCCACCCGAGATGCCGAGCGCGCGGGCGCGCGACGCCGCCTTGTCCAGCTGCTGCTCCAGTTCCTCGCCGGTGCACTCGATGTACTCGGCGTGCGGCAGCGAGTCCCGCAGGGCCCGTACCCGCTCCGGGGTGCCCGCCCCACTGTTCACGATCATCACCAGGCCCTCGCCGCCCGGCAGCGCCGGCACATCGTCCACCAGGGGCCGGCCCGGCGCCGGTAGCTGGTCGCGGGTCGGCACCAGGCCACGTACCGCGAAGGCGGCGCCCGCGCCGAGGGCCGCGCCCGCGAGGACATCGGCGGGGAAGTGGGCGCCCGTGTAGATGCGGGACGCCGCGACCGAGAACGCCACGGGGGCGACGAGCGCGCCGAGGCCACGGGACTCCAGGGCCACGCCCGTCGCGAAGGCCGCGGCCGAGGCCGAGTGCCCGGACGGGAACGAGGTCGTGAACGGCTGCCGCTTCAGGCGGCGCACCAGCGGCACCGGGTCGAGCGCGGGCCGCGCCCGGCGCACCGAGCGCTTCCCGAGGGTGTTGATGGTGGCCGAGGCGAGCGCGAGGGATGCCACGCCGCGGACGGCGGCCCGGCGGGCGCGCGGCGACCCGGACACGGCGAGGGCCCCGCCCACCGCGAACCACAGCACACCGTGGTTCGCGGACCGGCTCAGGCGCGGCAGGATCCGCTCGGCGCCCGGCCAGCGCGCTCCCGCGGCGAACTCGAAGACGCGCAGATCGAGGGCGGCGAGCCGGTCGCGCAACGTCGGCGGCACCGGCGGTGACGTTTCAAAGGTCGGACCCGAAGAGAACGGCTTCAGCTTTGGCATGGGTCACGCCTACCCCGGCAGGTGGCCCGCACCCGACCCTGTCCGGACAATGCGTTTGCCCGTCACCCGCACGGGCGTCCAGAATGCGGGATCATGGGACATCTGGAAGCGGCACATCTTGAGTACTACCTCCCCGACGGGAGGGCGCTGCTGGGCGATGTCTCGTTCCGGGTCGGCGAGGGCGCGGTCGTCGCGCTCGTCGGGCCGAACGGAGCGGGCAAGACGACGCTGCTGCGACTGATCTCCGGCGAGCTGCGGCCGCACGGCGGCTCCGTCACGGTCGGCGGCGGGCTCGGCGTGATGCGCCAGTTCGTGGGCGCGGTCCGCGACGAGACGACCGTCCGCGACCTCCTCGTATCGGTGTCATCGCCGCGCATCCGGGAGGCGGCGAAGGCGGTCGACGAGGCCGAGCACCTGATCATGACCGTCGACGACGAGGCCGCGCAGATGTCGTACGCGCAGGCCCTCTCCGACTGGGCCGAGGCGCAGGGCTACGAGGCGGAGACCCTCTGGGACATGTGCACGATGGCCGCGCTGGGCGTGCCGTACGACAAGGCCCAGTTCCGCGAGGTGAGCACGCTCTCCGGCGGCGAGCAGAAGCGCCTCGTCCTGGAAGCCCTCCTCCGCGGCACGGACGAGGTCCTGCTCCTCGACGAGCCGGACAACTACCTGGACGTCCCCGGCAAGCGCTGGCTGGAGGAGAAGCTCCGCGAGACCCGCAAGACGGTCCTGTTCGTCTCTCACGACCGGGAGCTGCTCGCCCGCTCCGCGGAGAAGATCGTCAGCGTCGAGCCGAGCCCCGGCGGGGCCGACGCGTGGGTGCACGGCGGGGGTTTCTCGACGTACCACGAGGCGCGCCAGGAGCGTTTCGCGCGCTTCGAGGAGCTGCGGCGGCGCTGGGACGAGAAGCACGCGCAGCTGAAGAAGCTCGTGGTCAACCTGCGGCAGGCGGCCTCCGTCAGCCACGAAATGGCCTCCCGGTACGCGGCGGCGCAGACGCGCCTGCGCAAGTTCGAGGAGGCGGGGCCGCCGCCGGAGCCGCCGCGCGAGCAGGACATCACCATGCGCCTGAAGGGCGGCCGCACCGGCATCCGGGCGGTCACCTGCGAGAACCTCGAACTCACCGGCCTCATGCAGCCCTTCTCGCTGGAGGTCTTCTACGGCGAGCGGGTCGCGGTCCTCGGTTCGAACGGCTCGGGGAAGTCGCACTTCCTGCGGCTGCTCGCGGGAGACGACTCCGTGGGGCACACGGGTTTGTGGAAGCTCGGCGCGCGCGTCGTGCCAGGCCACTTCGCCCAGACCCACGCCCACCCCGAGCTCCAGGGCCGGCCGCTGCTCGACATCCTGTGGCGCGACCACGCGAAGGACAAGGGGGCGGCGATGTCGCTGCTCCGCCGGTACGAGTTGACGGCGCAGGCCGAGCAGAAGTTCGAGCGGCTGTCGGGTGGGCAGCAGGCCCGTTTCCAGATCCTGCTGCTCGAACTGGAGGGCGCGACCGCGCTGCTCCTCGACGAGCCCACGGACAACCTCGACCTGGAGTCGGCCGAGGCCCTCCAGGAGGGCCTCGAATCCTTCGACGGCACGGTCCTCGCGGTCACCCACGACCGCTGGTTCGCCCGCTCCTTCGACCGGTACCTGGTCTTCGGCTCGGACGGCCACGTCCGCGAGACACCTGAGCCGGTGTGGGACGAGCGGCGGGTGGACCGGTCCCGGTAGCTGTTGCGGCCCCCGTCGTAACGGCCTCGGGGCTCCGCCCCGGACCCCGCTGCTCAATCGCCGTAGAGGCTTGAAAGATCGCCTCAATCGCCGGGCGGGGCTTGATATGCCCACCGTCGACGGGGCCTGAAGTGCCCAACTGTCGGCGTGACTTGAGTCGAATCAAGCCCCTGCGGCGATTGAGCAGCGGGGTATGGGGCAGAGCCACAAATTCAGCCCCTCCGGCGTTTGAGGCGCGGGGTCCGGCGTTTGAGCCCCGGGAGCGTGACGCCGGGTGGGCGGAAGGTTATTCGGACCAGCGCAAGAGGGCTCCGAGGCCTCCCGCCGGTCCCGCCGAGGGGTCGGCGGGGGACACCGACAGCCCACCCGCCCCACTCGCGGCAGCACACCGCATCAGCGCATCATCCGCCCTCGCCGACACCACCTCACCCGCGCCAAGTGCCTCCGCATCCGCCCGGCGCACGCCGAGTTGGTCCGGGCCGTCGCCCACCCACACCTCACGATGCGCGTCGGACCCGTCCGAGCGGATCAGCAGCTCCGCGATCCGGTGCTCACGCGCCGCGTCCACCAACGCCGGCACACCCTCCGCCGCAGCCTCCCCCTGACCACGCGCCTCGGCGAACAGCGCCAGGTCGTGCGCGGCGCGCCGCGCCACGTGTTCCGCCCTGGCCTGCTCCAGCTCGCCGTCGAGGAGCCGGCTCCCGGCCCCGTGCCGGGCGCGGACGACCGAGCCGTGCAGGCCGGCGGGGAGCCGCTCCCGTACGGCGACGCACTCCCGGTCGTCGCCGACCAGCACCACGAGGTCGGCCCGTGTCTTGGCCTGGCAGCGCTCCAACGCCCCCGCGATCTCACCGGCGTTGTGCTCCAAGGTGTTCTCCACGCGCAACTGGGAGTGCCGCTCCGTCGACTCCCCGCGCGCGGAGCGCAGTTCGAAGTCGGCGCCGGCCCGGTCGACGTACGCGACCAGGCACAGCGGGTCCTCGCCCGCGAGGTCGAGCAGCGGCGTCGTGTGCGGCAGCGCCGCCCAGCGCGCCGACGTCTGCCCCGGCGGCGTGCTCAGCGGCGGGTCGAGGACGACCTCGCCGTCGCGTCCGAAGAAGGCCCGGCCGACGGGTTCGCGCGAGTGCCGCAGATCCTCGACCGCGGACCGCATCGCGTGACACGTCGCCTCGTCCGCCCCGGCCGCTGCAAGCGCACGCTGTACGCCCTGCGCTTCCAACGACCGCTCGTCCGGGGTGGATTCGTTGTGCCGTGACGTGTCGACGTACACGGAGGCCCAGGGGCCGGGACGATTGCACAGGGGATGGAGGAACGCGAGGTCCATGGCTGCCTCCGAAAGTCGTGGGTACGTGGGGGCGGAACGCCGCCTCAGGTGCCGCTGACCTGCTTCAGCAGCGCCGCGTCGAAGGCCTTGAGGTCGTCCGGGCGGCGGCTGGTCACCAGCACGTTCGGCCCGGCCGTGCAGACCTTCACCTGCTCGTCGACCCAGGTGCCGCCCGCGTTGCGGATGTCGGTGGCCAGGCTCGGGTACGAGGTCAGCGTGCGGTCGCGGACCACGTCCGCCTCGACCAGCGTCCACGGCGCGTGGCAGATCGCCGCGACCGGCAGGCCCCGGTCGAAGAAGTCCCGTACGAACGCGACCGCGTCGCGATCCGTGCGCAACTGGTCCGGGTTGGCCACGCCACCCGGCAGCACCAGCGCGTCGAAGCCGTCCGCCGACGACCCGAGGGACGCCACGGTCTTGTCGACCGGGAACTTGTCCGCCCTGTCGAGGTGGTCAAAGGCCTGGATCTCTCCCTGCTTGGTCGATACGAGCACGGGTTCGCCGCCCGCGTCCCGCACCGCCTGCCAGGGATCGGTCAGCTCAATCTGCTCGGTCCCCTCCGGCGCCACCAGGAACGCGATACGCATCGTCGGTCAACTCCCTTGCCGCATAGTGCTGTTCAGTGATCTCTCGGGTCGATCAGTCGATCGGTCCGGGGTCAGGTCCGCGTGCCGCTCGCCCAGCCGTCCGGATCGGCGCCGCTGATGTCGGCGAGCGCGGAGGCAGGGTCCTGCGTCAGCGCCAGATCGCCCAGGCTGACCATCCCGACCGCGCGCCCGTCCTGCACCACCGGAAGGCGGCGCACGGCGTACTCGCGCATCAGCGCGACCGCGGCGGACACGTCGTCGTCCGGTCCGATCGCCACCGGATGCGGAGTGCACACCGCCTCGGCGCTCACCGTGAGCGGATCGGCCCCGTCGGCCACGGCCCGCAGCGCGATGTCACGGTCCGTGAGCACACCCACGACCTGTGTCTCGTCCGCCACCAGTACATCCCCGATGTCCTGCGCCCGCATCAGCTGGGCGGCCTCGACCAGCGAGGCGTCGGGGCGTACCGCGACCACGCCGGGTGTCATGACTTCCCTCACCACATCGGCCATCGCAATCCGGCCTTTCCGCGTCTCGGGTGCACTGTGATTCCGGCCCCTGTACCCGACCGGCCCGGAGCCAACACCCGTCCTTTGTCCGGGTCTCGGCCAGGTCCTCGACGCGTACCCGACCGCTTCGCGGTGACACCTGGTGGTTTGCCCGAGCCGGGCCGAGCAGCGTGAACGTGCGGGCCCGGCCCGTTGAGCGCACGCTGGAGATGCCGCAGTGTTTGCGGCGATGCCTCAGGGGCAGGCGAAAGAAAGTGCTTCGGACAGGAGGCACGTCCGTGGGAGGGATACGACCGCGTCGTATCCTCTGGATCCGCAGGATCGCCCCGGGTGTGTCCGATTCGTCTTGCGGGCGCAACTCCCACGGTGACCACCGAACCCAAGGCACCTCCCAGGGAGTTCGATCCAGATGCGTACGTGTACCAGCTCACCCCGGAACCCGGTGAAGCCCGGTGGACGCCACCCGCACGACGACGCCCCCGACACCGCCGAGGCTTTCGCCCAGCTGTCCGACATGCCCGACGGGCCCGAGCGCGCCGAACTGCGCCATGACGTCGTGGAGGCATGGCTGCCGATGGCCGACCGGCTCGCCGGACGGTTCCGCAACCGCGGCGAGTCCTACGAGGATCTGCGGCAGGTGGCCGCTCTCGGCCTGGTCAAGGCCGTGGACCGATACAACCCGGAGCTCGGCAACGCCTTCGAGAGCTACGCCGTGCCCACCGTGACCGGCGAGATCAAGCGGCACTTCCGCGACCACATGTGGACCCTGCACGTGCCGCGCCGCGTCCAGGATCTGCGTAACAGGGTCCGGTTCGCGCAGCACGAGCTCTCCGCGACCATCTCGGGGCGCGCCCCGACCCTCGCGGAGATCGCCGCGCACGCCAACATGACCGAGGACGAGGCCCGTTCCGGCCTGGAAGCGCTGGAGAGCTTCACCGCGCTGTCCCTCGACGCGGAGCTGCCCGGCAGCGAGGACGGCTACTCGCTGTCCGACGCGCTCGGCGACGCCGACCCCGCGCTCGACGTCGTCGTCGACCGCGAGGCCGTCAAGCCGCGGATAGCGGAGCTGCCCGAGCGCGAGCGGGAGATCCTCTACATGCGGTTCTTCGGCGACATGACGCAGAGCCGGATCGCCGAGCAACTCGGCATCTCGCAGATGCACGTGTCCCGGCTGATCAGCCGCTGCTGCGACCGCCTGCGGGACCAGATCCTGGCGGACGCCGCGTAGCCCCCGTGCCGCGGCGTGTGGCCCTATTTCCGCATCGCCAACGCGATGTGACGGGCCATCATGTCGAGCGTCTTCGCCTCCGCCATCGAGAAGGCGAGGCGGCCCGCGGACCGGAACAGGGTGAGCACACCCTGGACCGGTTCGCCGGGCGCGGGGATCAACGGCACGCACAGAAGCGAGGTGACATCGGCGCGGACGAGCACCGGCGCCCCCGAAGCGTCGTCGCCCAGGGCCCGCAGATCCTCCGGGCGCACGAGCAGCGTCGGTGCCCCGCCGCGCGCCGCCTCGACGACGAGCGGGCTCGCGGCGGGGTCCTGCGCGGCGATGTCGCGCACGGCCTCGTCGTCCGCGCCGAGCACCTCCGTACGCTCCAGCCGCGTGGCCCCCTTGTCGGCCACCACCCAGTCCGCGAACCGGCCGTGCAGCACGTGGGCGGCGCGCCGCAGAAGTTCCGCCGGGTCGCCCACGGGGCCGCCGAGCAGCTCCCGCGCCATCGCGTCGAGCAGGTCGGTGAGCGCGGCGTGCCGGGTCGTCTCCGCGAGGTCGGGGACGGGCGCGGCGGGCCGGGCCGACGCGGGCCTGACGGTGGCGTCGTCCGCGGGCTGCAGGATCGCGAGGACCGTGGTGCGCCGCTCGGTGCCCGGACGCAGGCCCGTGAGGACCGTACGGACGGGGGCGTGCGGGTTCTGCTGCAGATGCACGATCAGGCCGCGGTCCCCCTCGCCGCGGGCCACCGCCGCGACCTGCGAACGGAACGCGGCCCGGTCGGCGTGCGCCAGGAACCCGGTCAGCGGGCGGCCCGTCGCGTATCCGGCGCGTACGCCCGTGAAGCTCGTCGCCGCGAAGTTGAGGCGGCGGACCACCGCCTCGCGGTCCACGAGCGCCACCGGCAGCGGAAGGCGCTGGAAGACGGCGCGCAGCAGCTGTTGCTCGTGCCGATCGGCCACCGCGTTGCGGCTCGGGCCCGTGCCTGTGCCCGTCGCATCGCCCTGCTGGGGTTGCGGCCACAACTTTCCTGCTACATGGTCGAGTTCGAAGAGTGCCGCGTCGAGGACGGCGGGCAGTTCCGCCGTCGACAGCGAGCGCGCGGTCTTCAGCTCCGCCACCCGGCGCACGAAGTCCGCAAGTTCTTCATCGAATTCCTCCATCTGCGCCATGCCCAGAACGTATCCCGCTCCCGCGTTTTCGGGAGCGCGGTACGGGAAGCCGAGCGACAAGGAGGCTTGAACCGATGCGACAGTACGTGCCGGCCGATCAGGACGACGACGCGGCCCAGGTCGGAAGCCATCCGGTGGCGCTGGGGCAGCGCGCCACGGGGACATCAGAAGCGGGGCTCCCCGCCCGGCGGCTCTCGGAGCTCGCCGAAGGGGCGCTCCGGTCCACCGCCGAGTGCTGCGGAGCCGTCGCTACGGCGAGTGACGGCACCGACGAGCGGCCGACGGCGGTGACCCACCCCGATCTCGCCGCGCTCGTCTCCGTGCAGGACCGCTTCGGCGACGGGCCGATACCGGCGGCCGAGGAGGGCGGTGACCCGGTCGACGCCAGTGACCTGCTGAACGACCGGCGCTGGCCCGACTACCGTGCGCTCGCCCTGGATTCCGGGGTGCGCTCCAGCGTCACCCTTCCGTTCCGCAGCGGTGGGCTCACGGTCACGCTCAGCCTGTACAGCTTCCGGGCCGGTTCCCTGGAGGCCGCGTCGCACGGGCCGATCCGCGCGCTCGGTGACCTGGCCGCGAGCTGTCTGGTGCGCGACCGGTCCTACCAGGAGGCGCTCACCGAGGTCGACCAGCTGGGTTCGGCGCTGCGGTCGCGGCCCGTGGTGGACCAGGCCTGCGGCATCGTCATGCATGTGCTGGGGTGCGCGCCGGACGACGCGTTCGGTGTGCTGCGTCGGATCTCGCAGAGGACGAACCGGAAATTGGCGGATGTCGCGTCCGCTGTCGTCGAGCGGCGGGGGCGTGGGCTGGAACGCGAGTTCACCGCGTTGGCGGAGTGACCGTCCGCGGCGCGGCCCCGGGCCGGCCACCCGCCCCCACGCCACGGGGCTCCGCCCCGGACCCCGCGCCTCAATCGCCGGCGGGGCTTGATAGATCAAGCCCCAGCGGCGGAGGGGCATTTCAAGCCCCTGCGGCGATTGAGCAGCGGGGTCCGGGGCAGAGCCCCGGCCTTCCGGCCCG
>NZ_JBSFVM010000053.1:0-27576 GCF_053592315.1 Streptomyces sp. NPDC002754 | reverse complement strand
TTCCCCCCCCCGCCGCTCTGCCGTCGGCCCCGGGGGGGTTGGGGGGCGGGGGGGCGGGGGCCCCCCCCCCCGGCGCTCGCCGGGTGGCCGTGGCTGGGCCTGGGGCTCTGCCCCATACCCCGCTCCTCAATCGCCGGAGGGGCTTGATCTGTGCGGATCTGGGCTCGAATGGCAAGCCGGGTGCTTGGTATAACTACCAATCCCGGCCCGAGCGGCCCCGTTTCGTGTCGGAGCGGGCCTTCTTCTGCCGGAGACGACGCTCGTTGACGCCCCGCGAGACACGGGTGGGCCGCCGCACCTTCGGCGGCGGCGCCGTGGCCTCCGCGAGAAGCGCCGCGAGGCGAACCGCCGCCGTCTCCCGGTTCCGCCACTGCGACCGATGCTCGGAGGCCCGTACGGAGATCACCCCGCCCACCAGACGGGACGCGAGCCGCTCCAGGGCCCGCTCCTTCCACACCCGCGGCAGCGCCTCCGTCGCCGCGAGGTCGAAGCGCAGCTCCGCCGCCGAGTCGGACGTGTTCACGTGCTGCCCGCCCGGCCCGGACGACCGCGAGAAACGCCAAAGGAGCTCGGCCTCCGGGAGGACGACCGAACCGCGGATGGGATAAGGACCGGACATGCGTCCATGGTCGCTCGTCCGTACGGTCCACGTCACCCGCATTTCCCGGCCCGGCGGGCCTCCCGTGGCAGCCGGGTAAAGAAAGTAAAGAGACCTGGAACCTTCCCCACCCCTCACGGCGTTCCTAGGGGTACGAGTAGCTTCGGCTGCACACGTACAACCATGTACGTCCGTATTTAACGAGGGAAGGACTCCCGAACCATGGCTGTAAGCCTGTCCAAGGGTGGCAACGTCTCGCTCACCAAGGAGGCTCCGGGCCTGACCGCTGTCACCGTGGGCCTCGGCTGGGACGTCCGCACCACCACGGGTACCGACTTCGACCTCGACGCGTCGGCCATCGCGGTCAACCCCGAGGGCAAGGTCTACTCGGACGGTCACTTCATCTTCTTCAACAACAAGCAGACGCCGGACCAGTCGATCGTCCACACCGGCGACAACCGCTCCGGTGAGGGCGAGGGCGACGACGAGGCCATCAACGTCAACCTGGCGGCGCTGCCGGCCGACGTCGACAAGATCGTCTTCCCGGTCTCGATCTACGACGCCGAGACCCGCACGCAGAACTTCGGCCAGGTCCGCAACGCGTACATCCGCATCGTGAACCAGGCCGGCGGCACCGAGATCGCCCGCTACGACCTCTCCGAGGACGCGGCGACCGAGACGGCGATGGTCTTCGGCGAGCTGTACCGCAACGGCGCGGAGTGGAAGTTCCGCGCCGTGGGCCAGGGCTACGCCTCGGGCCTGGTCGGCATCGCGCAGGACTTCGGCGTCAACGTCTGAGGTTCGTAAGGTGAGTTGAGATCCGACGAAGGCCCCGGCCGTACCCGCGACCCGCGGACACGGCCGGGGCTTTCGTCACGTCCCGGCCCCGATTTCCTGGTCGAAGTTGCCGTCCTTGACCGCGGTGACGAACGCGGACCAGGTGGTCGCTGGGACGAGCAGGGCGGGGCCGTGGGGGGCTTTGGAGTCGCGGACGGGGACGGCGGCGGTCGGACATCCGTCGAGGACTTCGAGGCAGCTGCCCTGATCAGCTCCGCTGTAGCTGGACTTCCGCCAGCCGCTCAGCGCGGAGGCCCGGGGGATGTGGTGCCGCTCAGCTGTCATGGTGCCCGTATTCCTTTGCTGTCGCCCTCAGGAGATCGACCGTCTCCTTCACCGGCAGTGCGCTGCCTAGAGCGAGATCGTATGTGCGCTCGATTCGCCGCACCAGGGACGGCGAGTCCTCGACCCTGCCGGTCAGCAAGCCCTCCACATAGGCCACCGGCGGCTGGTCCTCGAACTCCATGAGCGAGAGCATGCCCTGGAGCAGCATGTAGCCGCCCGCCCCGAACGGCATCACATGGACGCGGATGCGCTCGATGTCGGCCAAGTCGGCGATGTGGGTGAGCTGTTCCGCCATCACTTCCGGCCTGCCGAACGGCCGCCGGATGACCGCCTCGTCCAGCAGCGCCCACAGTACGGGTGCCACCGGGTCCTCAAGGATGTGCGCCCGCTCCAGGCGTGTGACAACGGCCCTGTCACGCTCCGCGTCACTCAGCGGAGGGAAACTCGTGCGCAGCACCGCGTCCGCGTACGCCCGGGTCTGCAACAGACCGGGAACGAAGGACGGTGCGAACTCCCTGACCATGATGGCTTGTTGTTCGAACCGCCGGGCGGCCTCGAAGTGCTCGGCAACCGCCCTGTCGTTCCCCTTGGGCAAGAAGCTGAACAGCACATCCCCCGTGCTCAACGCCAGATCCAGCCGCTTCGCGTCGTCCTGCGACGGGACGCGGCGCCCGGCCTCGATGTGGGCGATGTGCGAACGGGTCATCACTGCCATGTCCGCGAGCGCCTGCTGCGTCAGGCCTGCCGACTCGCGCTGCTGCCGCAGCCAATCACCGAAAGCGTTACCCATGACCTAACTCCCCATGTGACCAGCGGAATTGTCACTCTCTGCCTACTGGAACTCTACGCACCGGCACCCAATTCTGGTCTCAGAACGTGAGATTGCCCGTCACACCCTGGGCGGCCACAGGAAGAACCCCGGCGAGGTTTGTGGGACCTCCCGGGGCGTGGCCAATCTGGCTCAACAGAAAGCCGGTCGACATGAACCAAGCTATCGCCCGCCTCCTGGGACCGCCGACGCCGCGCCTCCTCCCGTGGGCGACCTCGGAGGGCAAGCCCGCCTACCTCATCAGCGACGGCAGCGGCTACCTCTCCCGCGTCGCGGACAACATCGAGAGTGTCCAGCTCGGGATGGCGGACGACCTGCTGGACCACGCGGCGGACATGCTCGCGGACCACACGTCCACACCGGCCCAGCTCCGGTTCCTGCTGGCGCGGATGCGCGAGTCCCTGACCGACGTACGTCGCATCGCGGACAGCCGGGGCGAGCGTCTGGCCGAGCCCGAGTGGGACGAGGAACTGTTGTAGCCACTCAGCACAACAACCCAAAGCCTGCTTCAGTTTCACGCTCACTCGATGCATGAAACTGAAGCAGACTGCCGGGGCGCCTACAGAACCGCGATCCCCAACGGCCGTTCCCCCGCTGCCAGTCTGCGGGTGTCACCGCTGTCGATGTCGACGGCCGTGATGCCGTTCCAGTAGCCGTCGCGGGTGAAGCCGCCGGTGACGTACGCGGTCCCGCCGTCCTCGGAGACGGCGACGTCCTCGTGCGGCCCGTCGAGCGGGATCACCTTCTCCTTGCCGCCGGGGGCACGGACGGTGAGCGAGGGCCCCTCATCCTCGGACGGGTCGATGGGTCCCGTGCCGACGGCGAGGAGCGTCCCGTCGGGAGTGATCGTGACGCCGTGCTGGTGTGTGTTGGCGGTCATCCACTCGATGGTCGAGCGGCCGGTGTCCGGGTCGACCACGACGAGCCTCTCGCCCTCGAAGGGGAAGAGCAGCTTGCCGTCGGAGGGGCGGACGGCGGCGTAGTGCGGCTTCAGCCACGAGCCGAGGCCGCCCTCCGTGCCGTACGGGGCGACCTCGATGCGGCGGGTGTCGCCGCTGCGGGTGTCGAGGACGGTGACGTCGAAGGAGTCGTGATCGGTGGCGTACACCTGGCGCCCGTCGCTCGACACGTCGACGTCGAAGGGCCGCCGGCCGACGGAGGCGGTGTCGGTGACCTTCCCGGCACGGGTGTCGATGGTCTCCAACGCACCTTTCCCATCAGGGACATTGACGCCTACGTACGCGTGCTTGCCGTCGGGCGCGAGGGCGATGCCCATGCCGCCACCGCGGTACTCGCCGTCGGTGACCGGGCCGAGGCCTTCGGTCTCGTACGGGATGAGGGCCTCGCGTTCACGGCTGTCCGTGTCGACGACGGCGACGCCCTCGGCGGTGGCGACCCAGGCCCGGCCGTCGTCACCGACGGCGAGCCCGTACGGGGCGTGGCCGACCTTCACCGAGTCGAAGGCGCCCTTGCCGGGGGCCGGGTCTACGAAGGAGACCGTGTCGGCCCCGAAGTCGGCGACGAGGAGGGTGCCGTCGGGGGTCCTGGCGGCTTTTGGGGTTTCGGTGTCCTGCTTCTTCGCGGGCGAACTCGCTTTACTGGCGGGTGTGTTCGTCTCGGCCTGCATCGCAGCGCACCCGGTCGCGAGCACCGCGACGGCGATCGCCGCGAGGGCCGCGCGCCTCACCGGACGGCCCGCAACAGGCCGGCGATCTCGGCGAAGCCGCGGCGTTCGGCGTGCTCGAGGGGGGTCGTGCCGTCGCCGTCGGGGAGATCGGTGGTGGCGCCCGCCGTGATGAGCAGCTCGACGATCTCCTGGTGCGCGCGGCCGCCGTCACCGAGGATCACGGCCTCCAACAGGGCGGTCCAGCCCAGCCGGTTGACGTGGTCGACGTCGATGTCGGTCTCGCGGAGGACGGCCCGTACGTAGTCGACGTGGCCGCGTTCAGAGGCCGGGATGACGGAGATGCCGCCGAACCGGTTGGTGACCTTCAGGTCGGGCCGGGCGGGCAGCAGGGCGCGCATCATCTCCACGGAGCCGGTGACACCGGTGGCGAGCCACGCGCTGTCGTCCCGGTCGTCCTGGGCGTTCGCGTCGGCACCGGCCGCGACGAGCGCCTCCGCGGCGGCGACGTGATCGTTGAGGGAGGCCAGGAGAAGCGGCGTACGACGGTGCGCGTCACGGGCCTCGACGTCGGCGCCCGCCGCGAGGGCGGCCCGTACGGCGTCGACGTCGCCCTGAGCGGCGGCGACGAGGAGCGTTCGGTTGTTCTCGGTGTGCTGCATGCTGCGACTCCACATCCACCCTGCGCGCCGCAGGGTCGTTCGGTTCGGCAATTTAAGCCCCTGCGGCGATTGAGCAGCGGTCGTGACGCCTCGGGGCTCTGCCCCGGACCCCGCCGCTCAATCGCCGCAGGGGCTTGATTGGCCTAGCCGAGCGCAGCGACGCCCGCCTGGGCGAACTTCTCATCCAGGTCCCCCGAAGGCGCACCGGCGACACCGATCCCCGCGATCGGCGCCTTGTCGACGGAAACCGGCGCCCCACCGGCAAGGAACAGCGTGCCGGGGATGTCCTTCAGGTTCGGCGTCTGCTCAAGCCGCTTCGTCAGCTCGGACGTCGGCGCGTTCCAGGACACCGCGGTGTACGCCTTCTTCACGGCGGACTCCGGCGACTGCGGCCCCGCACCGTCACCACGCAGCTCGACGATCGTGTTGCCGTTGCGGTCGACCACCGCGACGGAGACCTTCTGGTTCTCCTTCTTCGCGGCCTTCAGGACGGCCTCGGCGGCGTCGGTGGCGGCGCCCACGGTGAGGTGCTTGGACTCGAAGGTGTTGCCGGCCTTCGCGGCGGCGGGCTTGGCGGCGGCAGCCTGCGTGGCCGGCTCCGAGTCCGCGGCGCTCGCCGAGTACGCGCCGAACCCGCCGAGGGCGATGGCGGCGGCGAGGGTGGTGCCGGTGACGACGCGGGTGCGCTTCGAGATCTTCTTGGCGTGCTGCATGGGAACGACTCCTGGGTGAAGTGGCTGGGCTCTGCCTTCAACCCTGGGTCCGGAACCGGCCCCCACCCGTCCACGAACCGGCTGGAGGCAGCGTGCCGGGCGGTCGACGGCGGGGTCATCCGATCGGTTGACCCCAGGGGCGTACAACCCGGCGAGAATGGGATTGTTTGCCCAGGTCGACGCCGTGAGGAGGTGCAGGGGCCATGACCCGGAACCGGCCGGAGCGCGCCGCCGACGGCGTCCACCACAGCGACGGCTACGACACCGACATCCGCCGCCTCACCGCGGTCATGCACGCCTCGTTCTTCCTGCTCCTGGCGGTGGCCCTGGCCCGCTTCCTGCTGCGTCACTCGCACGACGGGCGCGCCCCGTGGATCGTCGCGCTCTCCGCGTTCCTGGCGCTCGTGTACGGGACCGGGCTCGTGCGGGGCGTCGCGGAGCGGGCCACGGTCGGGCAGCGGGTGTGGCTGACGCTGGTGGTCGTGGTGTGGGTGGTGCTCGTGGTGCTCGCGCCGAGCTTCGCGTGGTGCGCCGTGCCGCTCTTCTACACGGGCCTGCGCACGCTGCCGACCCGCCCCGCGCTCGTCCTGGTGGGGCTCCTGACGGTGCTCGTCATCCTTGCCCAGCTGCGGCTCGCCGGCCGCCTCGACCCGGACCTGCTGCTCGGGCCGCCGGCCGTCGTGGTGATCGCCACCGCCGTGTTCCTGCAGATGAAAACGGCAGGCCGCGCGGCAGCGCAGGCTCATCGACGATCTGATCCGCACCCGCCGCGAACTGGCCGCTTCCGAACGCCGCGAGGGCACACTCGCCGAGCGGCAACGGCTCTCCATGGAGATCCACGACACCCTGGCGCAGGGCCTGTCCAGCCAGCGGATGCTGTTGCAGGCGGCGCAGCGGGTGTGGGAGGCGGACCCCGGCAAGGCCCGCGCGCATGTCGGCACGGCCGCGTCGATCACCGAGCACAACCTCACCGAGGCGCGCCGCTTCGTGCACGATCTGGCCCCCGCCGATCTCGCGCACGGGCTGCTGGAGGCGCTGCGGGCGGTGGCCGCGCGGGAGTCGGGCGACCGGCTCACCGTCCAGGTCCGCGTCGACGACGACGGGCGCGCGGACCGGCTGCCCGACCGGGTGCGGTCGGCCCTGCTGCGGATCGCGCAGGGCGCGCTGGCCAACGTACGGGAGCACTCCGGGGCGCGTAGTGCCGTGCTCACGTTGACGTTGCTCGACGACCAGGTCGTGCTTGACGTCGCCGACGATGGGCGGGGGTTCGATCCGGCCGCGCTTCCCGCGGGGGCGTCCGGGGTGCGGGGGCATGGGATTCCGGCGATTCGGGCCCGGGTGCGGCAGCTTGGGGGCGGGTTGACGCTTGAGTCGGCGCCGGGCGAGGGGGCGGTGGTCTCCGCGGCGATTCCGTTGACGTCACGGGGCTCCGCCCCGGACCCCGCGCTTCAATCGCCGGCGGGGCTCAATCTGCCGAACCGGGATTGATGTACCGAACTGAACTGGAGCCCACCGTCATGACCACGCCCATTCGCATCCTCCTCTGTGACGATCACGTCGTCGTGCGGGCCGGGCTGCTCGCGTTGCTCGACAGCACTCCGGACATCGAGGTCGTCGGTGAGGCCGGGGCCGGGGAGGAGGCGATCGCGCTGGCCGCGAAACTCCGGCCCGACGTGGTCCTCATGGACCTCCAGCTGGGCGCGGGCATCGACGGCGTGGAGACGACCCGCCGCCTCACGTCGGGACCGGCGCCCACCCCGCACGTCCTGGTTCTGACCACGTACGACACCGACGCCGACATCACCCGCGCCATCGAGGCGGGCGCGACGGGCTATCTGCTCAAGGCGGAGCGGCCCGAGGAGCTGTTCGCCGCGATCCACGCGGCCGCGGAGGGCCGCACCGCTCTCTCCGCCCCGGTGGCCAGCCGCGTGATGGCCAATATGCGCAAGCCACGGCCCACCCTCACCGACCGCGAGCGCGACATCCTCGCCCAGTTGGCGCACGGCATCGGCAACCGGGAGATCGCCAAGGCCCTGTTCATCAGCGAGGCCACGGTCAAGACCCACCTGGGCCGGATCTACGACAAGCTCGCCGTGGACACCCGGGCAGGCGCCGTCGCGGTGGCGAAGGAACAGCGCCTGCTGCCGTGAGGACCGGGGTCCGCTGCCGTGAGAAGCGGGGCCCGCTGCCGTGAGGACCGGGCCACGGCTCCGTGAATCCGGCGCTCCCGCCCGTGACACCATCTCTACGTGCTCGACATCGGTTACGCCCTCTCCCGCCGCTTCCCGGACCCGCCGCAGCTGGACTACCAGCGCGCGGACGTCCGTACGCTGCGCCACGACCTCTTCTGCGGCGACGTGTACCTGGCCGACACCAAGGCCGACCGGGAGCTGTCCACAGCCTGGGGGTGGGTGCCGGTGCTCGACTTCGCGTGGGCGCTGTGCGACATCGTCGAGCAGCTGGACCGGGACCCGCGCGGCAGCCGCTCCGCGACCCCGCAGCACGCGGAACTGGACTTCACCGAGTCCAGCGACTGCATGCTCTTCGAGCGCCGCTTCGGGTGGGTGGACATCGCGGCCGACTGGATGCCGACCGAGGAGCCCCCGCTGAACTTCTCCCACTCCGCACTGCGCCGCGAGGCACGGGACTTCCTGCACGACCTGCTCGCCGACCTCACGGACCTGCACGAGGGCCTGGCCGACAACCCGGCCCTGTGGGACCTTCAGGCCCGCTTCCCCCGCATCCCGTAACCGCATCCCGCAACCGGCCCCGTACCGACCAAAGCGCGCCTACTCCACCCGCACCCCCAGCTCCGCCGCGAACACCCCGGCCAGGTCCATGAGTTGGGTCGGCGAGATCACCGCACCGCCCAGCCGGTCCACGCCCCGCGCGATCCCCAGCTCCGCCGCGTCCCGCAGGTCGACGTCCGTCAGGGTCGCCGCCGAGAAGTCGACGCCCTTCAGCACGCAGCCCGCGAACTCCACCCGCTCGAGGCGGGCGCCCCCGAAGTCCGGCTCCAGCAGCACGCATCCGTCGAACACGACGTCCTTGAGGCGCGCCTTCCGCAGGTTCAGGTAGTCGATCTTCCCGCCCTTGATCACCACCCGCTCCAGTGCCGCCCCGTGCAACTGCACCCCGCCGAGCCGGGCGTCGACCACCTCCACGTCCCGCAGCGACGCCCCCGCCAGGTCCGTGCCCACACCCCGCACGTCCCTCAGCACGGAGTCGATGAATCTGGCCCGCGCGAGGCCCGCCTCGTCGAGCGCGCACGCCTCCAGCGCGCAGTCCATGAACCGCGCCCCGACCCCCGCCTCCCCCGCGAAGTCGACGTCGCGGAACTCCACCCCGTCGTAGTCCCCGTCGGGTTCGAGGCCGCGCCCTTCCCACGGCGCCAACGGAGGCAGCCGCACCTGCGGCCGCCGTGCCTTCTTCACCTTCGCCGCGGCCGATCCCGCGGACCGACCCGTTCCACCACGCCTGTCGCTCATGACCCCATGCTGCCCGCCCCCACTGACAATCCCCGCCCGCCCCCAAGACCTGCACAAACCGCGCGATGTCACATCCGCGCCCGCCCCACACGTCGTACCCGTGAAGGCCGCCTCGAGCCACCCGACGACGTACGGAGTACCCCATGCGCCACCCCACCCCCGCCCTCACCGTCATCGGCGGAGGTCTCGCCGGTCTCACCGCCGCGATCACCGCGGCGGAGGCGGGCGCGCGCGTCACGTTGCACGAAGCGCACCACACCCTCGGCGGCCGGGCCCGCACCGCCGAGGGCCCCTACCTCACCCACGAAGGCCCGCACGCCCTCTACAACGGCGGCCCGCACTGGACCTGGCTGCGCCGGCGCGAGCTGCTCGGACCGCTCGCCCCGATCCCGCCGCTCGAAGGCGCCCGGCTGCGCTTCCACCGCGACGGCGCCGTGCACCGCACCCCGCCCGCCGCCCTGCTCCGCCTCCTGCGCCACAGGCCCGAACTCGCCCCCGTGGACGAGGACTTCACCACCTGGGCCACCCGCGTCGCGGGCCCGCACGCCGCCCGCGCCGCCGCCCACTACACGGCCGTCGCCCTGTTCCACCACGACCCCGGATCGCTCTCGGCCCGCTTCGTCCAGGAACGCCTGCGCCGCACCGCCAAGGTGCCGCCCGAGGCCCAGTACCCCGTCGGCGGCTGGTCCTCGGTCGTCGACCGGATGGCGTCCCGCGCCTGGAACCTCGGCGTACGCATGGAGACCCTCAGCCGGATCGACACCCTGCCCACCGACACCCCGGTCGTCGTCGCGACCTCGCTCGACGCGGCCCGCCGCCTCCTCAAGGACGACTCGCTCGTCTGGGACAGCGGACGTACGACGCTGATCGACCTGGCCGTACACAGTCGGCGCGGCGACGCCTTCGCGGTGTCGGGCCTCGACTTCCCGGCCTGGATCGAACGGTTCACCGCGCAGGACAAGTCCCTGGCCCCGCACGGCGAGAGCCTGATCCAGGGCCAGGTCCCGATCGCGCCCGACGAGTCCAAGGCGGACGGTTCCGCGCGCGCCGACGGCCTGTTCGACCTCGCGTTCCCCGGCTGGCGCGAGCGCACGACCTGGCGCCGCGACGCCCTCGCCCAGGGGCGCACGGGAGCGCTCGACCGCCCCGGCACGACCTGGCGCGACCGCCCCGCGATCGACCGCGGCGAGGGCGTCTACCTGGCGGGCGACATGGTGGCGGCGCCCGGCGTGCTCTCCGAGGTCTCCTTCACCAGCGCCATCGAGGCGACGACGCTGGCGTTGCGGCGGCCCGCCCTCACCCGCGGCCTCGACCTCAACCGAACGTGACGTCGAAGACCGGAGCAGAGCCGAGCCCCGCAACGTCACCCCGGTTCAGCTCAACCGCTTCTCGAACCAGTGATGCGCGTACGGCTCGTCGTTGAAGGCCTCGACCTCCTCGAACCCGAACGCCCGGTACAGCCCGATCGCCTCGCTGAGCGCCTTGTTGGTGTCCAGGCGCAGCACCACCGCACCGTGCCCCACGGCCCGCGCCTCCATCTCCGCCAGGAAACGGCGCGCAAGCCCGAGACCCCTCACCCGCGGCGCCACCCACATCCGCTTCACCTCGGCCGCACCACCCGGCGGAAGCTTCAGGCCGACGCAGCCGACCGGCTCCCCGTGCAGCCGCGCCACGACGAACCGGCCGTGCGGCGCCCGGAGTTCACCGGCGTCGGGGAGGAGGCTGTGCGCCGGGTCGAAGCCCGTGTCGAACCGCTCCTGGAGCTCGGCGAAGTAGCCGCGCAGGCACAGCTCCGCGTCGGGATGGTCCGGCGCGACCTCGTCCAGCGTGACCGTGCCGGCCGTGAGCAGCCGGTCCACCTCGGCCATGGCGGCGACAAGGCGGCCCCGCTGGGCGGGGCTCAGCGGAGCGAGCAGCGAGCCCGCGGCCTCGTCGCTGCGCCGGTCGAGCACGGCCCACTCGCCGCGCCCCCGCTCCGTGAGCCGCGCGGTACGCACCCGCCGGTCCCGCTCCAGCGGCTCCACCACCACGAGCCCGTCCGCCTCCAGAGCGCGCAGCAGCCGGCTGACGTACCCGGAGTCGAGCCCTAGCCGCTCCCGCAACTTCCGTACATCGAGCGGCGCTTCGGCCTCCCCGATCTCCCAGAGCAGCCGGGCCTGCCCGTAGGGCCGCTCGGTGCCGTGGAACCGCTCCTGGAGCACGCCGACGCGCTCACTGACGACGCGGTTGAACCGCCGCACCCGCGCGACGTCGCCGACGCCGCCGTCCCCATCCTCACGCATTCTCTGACCCTAGTCAGAGAATGCATCCTCGCGCCACCCTACGCGGCACCCACCGCCTTCAGCGCCTCGTCCGTCAGCCGGTACACCGTCCACTCGTCCTGCGGCCGCGCGCCCATCGCCTCGTAGAACTCGATGGACGGGGTGTTCCAGTTCAGCACCGACCACTCCAGCCGCTCGTACCCCCGCTCCACGCAGAGCCGCGCCAGCTCCGTGAGCAGCGCCCTGCCGTGGCCGCCACCGCGCGCGGAGGGACGTACGTACAGGTCCTCCAGGTAGATGCCGTGCACACCACGCCACGTCGAGAAGTTCAGGAACCACAACGCGAAACCGACCGGCTCCCCACTTTCCGCGTCCTCGGCGATGTGCGCGTACGCCGCCGGGCGCTCGCCGAACAGCGCCTCGCGCAACTGCTCCTCGCTCGCCCGCGCCTCGTGCAGCGCCTTCTCGTAGTCGGCGAGCTCGCGGACCATGGTGTGGATGACGGGGACGTCGGCAGGGGTGGCGGTACGAATCATGGCGGCAGACTAATCCGCGCCACTGACACCCGGCCGCCCGGGACTAACTCCCAGGGTGCGCGCGCAGCCGCCGCGCGATGTCCAGGTCCACCGCACCGAGTTCCCGCCCGTCCTCGATGTCCCACAGCGCGTTCTGGAGAACCCGGCCGAGCGTCCACGCCCGCGCCCGCTCCCGGTCGAGCCCCAGGACCCCGCTCATCGCGTCGAACCGCCACACCAACTCCTGCGGCTCATAACGGTTGTTCAGCGCGGGCCACAGGTCGAAACCCGGGTCACCGGCCAGCGGCTTCGGGTCGATCGCGAGCCACGGTTCGCGATCGGCGGCCAGCACGTTCTCGAAGTGCAGGTCCCAGTGCAGCAGCCGGTCCCCCGGCTCGTCCGCGACCTCCCGCACCGCGGCCGCGCAGTCGGCCAGCAGCGAGCGCTCCGCCGGGTCGGCCACCGGACGCAGCGCCTCCGGGGCGTCCGCGAGCATCCGCGCGGCGATGTCGGAGAGCCGCCGCATGCCCTCAGGGGCGGGCCCCGCCGTCAACCGCGCGAGCAGCTCGGCGATCACCAGGACCGCCTCGCGCGGGTCCGCCACGTCGCTCAACATCCGCTCGGATCCGAGCCGTTCGAGCAGCATCGTGCCCGTCCCGTCGTCGTACGCGAGGAGTCGCACGGCGCCGTCGCCGTCCCACGCCCGCAGCGCGACGGGCTCGCCCTCGGTCTCCTCGTCGAGCACCTGGAACTTGAGGACCGCCTGCCGACCGTCGCGCACCACGGGCACGACGAGCGCGGCCATCCCGTGCATCAGCGGCCCGTCGACCGCCAACTCCCAGCGCTCCAGAAACTCGTCCACGCGCGCGGGCAGCGCCGCGACGAACGCGCGGCCCGCCTCACCCGCGTACGCGTACTGCGACTCAACAAGGCCTGCGGGTACGTCGATCACGCAGCCGACCCTAATTCCCGCCCGGCCGTCGGATCCCGTCAATTTCCGGGAACCCCCGCGTCCTTGAGCACCTCCTCGAAGGCGTCCTCGTCGTACATCACGGCCGAGTCGAACGCGGAGGAGCGCAGCCCGTCGACCGTATCGGCGATCTTCAGCGAAATCTCGCGAGGAACCCCGGGCGTTCACGCTCGGGAGGAATCGCACGCCTTGGCCGACCGGAGGCGTAACGGACGGCATGCTCTTCACACCAGCCTGTGAGCCTGGAAGGCACGAACCAGCTTGCCGGGGACACGGTTCAGATGGCATTGACCGGGCTGGTTCGCGGATACGGCGGGGTGGCACACGGGGAGCTTCCCGGCCTCCATCGAGACACGCAATACGGTGTCGCCGCCCTTATCGAGCCGTAGCCGTCCCCCCCAGCGGGACGACCGCCACCGCAGCGACCCAGGGCCGCCCACAGGCGACATATGCCACGAAACCATCACCTCACCCCTCCCGCATTCCGTCGCGGCCCAGTAACGTCCCGCGCCATGAGCAACGGCATCAGTGGCCCCGGTGGCCCCCGCGACACCACCGGCACGATCAACGGCGGCATATCGTTCTGGTACGCGGACGACGGCATCCCGCTCACCCGCGACCCCCTGTCCGGCGACGCGAGCGCGGACGTCGTCATCGTCGGCGGCGGCTACACGGGCCTGTGGACGGCGTACTACCTGAAGCAGGCCGCCCCGTTCCTGCGGATCACGGTCCTGGAACAGAAGTTCTGCGGCTACGGAGCGTCGGGCCGCAACGGCGGCTGGCTCTACAACGGCATCGCGGGCCGCGACCGCTACGCCAAGCTCCACGGCCACGACGGAGCGGTCCGCCTCCAGCAGGCCATGAACGAGACGGTCACCGAGGTCATCGACGTGGCCCGCGCCGAGTCCATCGACGCGGACATCCACCACGGCGGCGTACTCGAAGTCGCCTACACTCCGGCCCAGTTGGCGCGCCTGAAGTCCTTCCACGAAACAGAACTCACCTACGGTGAGAAGGACCGCACCCTGCACGGCGCCCGCGAGACCGCCGACCGCATCCGCGTCGCCGGCGCCGTCGGCTCGACCTGGACCCCGCACGGCGCCCGCCTGCACCCGGTGAAACTCCTCAAGGGCCTGGCAGCGGCAGTGGAGTCCCTCGGCGTCACGATCCACGAATCAACGCCCGTCACGGAGATCAAGCCCAAGCACGCGATCACCCCGTACGGAACCGTCCGCGCCCCCTACATCCTGCGCTGCACCGAGGGCTTCACCGCCTCCCTCAAGGGCCAGCGCCGCACCTGGCTCCCCATGAACTCCTCCATGATCGCCACGGCGCCGCTGACCCCCGCCCAGTGGGAGTCCATCGGCTGGGAGGGCCGCGAAACCCTCGGCGACATGGCCCACGCCTACATGTACGCCCAGCGCACGGCGGACGACCGGATCGCGCTCGGCGGCCGCGGCGTCCCCTACCGCTACGCCTCCCGCACGGACAACGACGGCCGCACCCAGCCCAAGACCATCGAGGCGCTGTACGAGATCCTGACCCGCTTCTTCCCCCAGCTCGCCGGCATCCAGGTCGACCACGCCTGGTCCGGCGTCCTCGGCGTCCCCCGCGACTGGTGCGCCACCGTCACCCTGGACCGCTCGACGGGCCTCGGCTGGGCGGGCGGCTACGTCGGCTCGGGCGTCGCCACGACGAACCTGGCCGCCCGCACCCTCCGCGACCTCGTCCAACAGGACTCCGGCCAGTCGGGCCCCACCGACCTCACCACCCTCCCCTGGGCCAACCACAAGGTCCGCAAGTGGGAACCGGAACCCCTCCGCTGGCTCGGCGTCCACGGCATGTACGCCACGTACTACGCAGCCGACCGCCGCGAACTCACCACCCACACCCCGGACTCCTCCCGCCTGGCGACGTGGGCGGACCGGGTGGCGGGGCGACACTGACCGAGCAGCCACGCAACAAAAAGCCCAGGTCACACGCGGTGACCTGGGCCTTGCCGAGCCCCCTGTCGGATTCGAACCGACGACCTACGCATTACAAGTGCGTTGCTCTGGCCATCTGAGCTAAGGAGGCAGCCCGAGCAGTGTAACCAACCCCGGGCGTGCACCCATCGAAAATTTCCTCGAAGGTCACCTGCTCCCGGGTACTGACAAACACACTGCCCGCCGCTTAAGGTCCGAGCAGTTCACTCGCGTGGACTACACCAGTGCTTCACCGCCGTGGCACCGCCATGGCGGTTCACCTTCTTTACAACGGATCGTCCGGCACGTTCCTGCCGGTGAAGGGGGCTTCACAGCCATGGCTTCTGTCACGTTCGACAAGGCGACCCGTGTGTATCCCGGGTCCACCAAGCCCGCGGTCGACGGCCTGGAGATCGAGGTCGAGGACGGCGAGTTCCTCGTCCTCGTCGGCCCGTCCGGCTGCGGCAAGTCGACCTCCCTGCGGATGCTCGCGGGTCTCGAGGACGTCAACGGCGGTGCGATCCGCATCGGTGACCGCGACGTCACGCACCTGCCGCCGAAGGACCGGGACATCGCCATGGTGTTCCAGAACTACGCGCTGTACCCGCACATGTCCGTCGCCGACAACATGGGATTCGCGCTCAAGATCGCCGGCGTGAACAAGGCGGAGATCCGCACGAAGGTCGAGGAAGCCGCGAAGATCCTCGACCTCACCGAGTACCTGGACCGCAAGCCGAAGGCGCTCTCCGGTGGTCAGCGCCAGCGTGTGGCGATGGGCCGCGCGATCGTGCGTGAGCCGCAGGTGTTCCTCATGGACGAGCCGCTGTCGAACCTCGACGCCAAGCTCCGTGTCAGCACCCGTACGCAGATCGCCTCGCTCCAGCGCCGGCTCGGCATCACCACCGTCTACGTCACCCACGACCAGGTCGAGGCCATGACGATGGGCGACCGTGTGGCGGTCCTCAAGGACGGTCTGCTGCAGCAGGTCGACTCCCCGCGCAACATGTACGACCGCCCGAAGAACCTCTTCGTCGCCGGCTTCATCGGCTCCCCGGCCATGAACCTGGTCGAGGTCCCGATCACCGACGGCGGCGTGAAGTTCGGCAACTCGGTCGTCCCGGTCAGCCGCGAGGCGCTGAAGGCCGCATCCGACAAGGGCGACCGCACGGTCCACGTCGGCGTCCGCCCGGAGCACTTCGACATCGTCGAGACGAACGGCGAGGCCGCGAAGTCCCTCGCCAAGGACGTCTCGGACGCCCCGGCCGGCCTCGCGGTCTCCGTGAACGTGGTGGAGGAGCTCGGCGCCGACGGCTACGTCTACGGCGCCGCCGAGGTCAACGGCGAGCACAAGGACCTGGTCGTCCGTGTGAACGGCCGCCAGGTGCCGGAGAAGGGCTCCACGCTGCACGTCGTGCCGCGCGCCGGCGAGACCCACGTGTTCTCTGCCTCCACGGGCGAGCGCCTCTCCGACTGACGGCCGCACAGGCCGCGCACGCCGCACGCGCCGCACGCGCCGCACAACCGACCGCGAGGGCCCCGCACTTCGGTGCGGGGCCCTCGCGCGTCCACGCGTCATTGTCGACAAATACCCCGACAACCCGGGCATTTGGCCCAGCAACGTCAACACGTATGCAACAAAACCTCTTTGCTCGTCCCTCATCAGAGTGACCAAATGTCGCCAAATCATCACCGAGCGCTACGCTCACTCGCGTGACGCACTCTGCCAACTACACCCAGAAGTCGCGCCGAGCTCGGGGCCGGGGCCCCGCCCGCCGCGCCGCCCGTACCCTCGCCTTCGTCCTGCCGGTGATGCTGGTGCTCTCCGGGACGCTCGCGGTCACCCGGGTCGACTGGTCCGGGAACTCCTCGGACTCGGTCCTCACGGCCTCATCACAGGACGTCTCCAAGCGCGCCAAGCCGCGCGCCCCCCAGGACGTACTGCGTGACCGCCTCCTCCTCGAACTCCAGGAGGAGAACCCCGGCGTTGCACTGACTCACCTCCAGCAGGAGATCGACCGCCGCCCGTCGCTCGCCCGGCACTGCATGGCGATCGCCAGGGCTCTCGGCCGGGCTGCCGTGGAGACCTACGGTCCGGCGCGCGCGCAGGCCTTCTCCCGACCTGTCTGTGACACCTCGTTCGCCTCGGGTGTGGCCGGCTTCCGGGCCTGAGCACCGGACCGGCCCCGAGCCGTGAACCGGTCCCGAGCCGCACTCGACCGTCGAGCCGTCGGCATCCCCGCGGGTCGTGCGCACGTACAGTTCCGGTCATGACGACCGCTGAACCGTCCGCGCACGGCCCGCATCCGTACCCCCACCGCCCCACCCAGGCCGTGGTCCTGGCGGGCGGCCAGGGCTCGCGGCTGCGCCCGTACACCGACGACCGGCCCAAGCCGATGGTGGAGATCCCCGGCACGGGCACACCGATCATCGGCCATCAGCTGACCTGGCTCGCCGAGGAGGGCGTCACGGACGCCGTCATCTCCTGCGGCCACCTCGCCGAGGTGCTCCAGGAGTGGCTCGACCAGGCGGAGTTGCCGCTGCGGGTCACCACGGTCGTCGAGAAGGAGCCGCTCGGCCGCGGCGGCGGCCTGAAGTTCGCGGCCTCCCACCTGCCTCACCAGGAACAGCCCTGGTACGCCACGAACGGCGACATCTGGACGCGGTTCTCGCTGCGCGAGATGGCCGACTTCCACCACGAGCGGGAGGCCACCGCGACCCTCGCCCTCGCCCGCCCGCGGATCCCGTGGGGCGCCGTGGAGACGGACGCGTTCGGCCACATCACGGACTTCATCGAGGCGCCGCCGTCCCCGTATCTGATCAACGCGGGCGTGTACGTCTTCTCCGCCGGGTTCGCCTCGCTGCTGCCGGACCTCGGGGACCACGAGCGCGCCACGTTCCCGCGCCTTGCCCGCGCCAAGCGGCTGGCCGGCTTCCAGCTCCCGCAGGGCGCGTACTGGCGAGCGATCGACACGGCGAAGGACCTCACGGAAGCCGCGAAGGAGCTCGCCGCCCAGGGCCGTTGAGCCCGCTTCTCGTCGTACGTACGTCGATGGGGCCCCGCACGTGAATCGTGCGGGGCCCCATCGACGTACGGGGAGGAAGCGGGCGTCAGTGGCCCAGCAGTCCGCCCACCAGGCCGGGCTTCTGGCTGTCCTGGCCGCCGGACGAGGTGCCGCCCGAGCTCGGCGAGCCGCCGGTGCTCGCAGGCGGCTGCTGTTGCTGCGGCGCCGACTCCTGGGGCGGGGCCTGGCCCGCGGTGGTGCCCTGGGTCGGCGTCGTCGGGGTGCCGCTCGTGGCGCCCGTGCCCGTACTCGTGCCCGCGGTCGCGCCGGCGGAGCTGGGGGTACCGGACGGGCGCGATGTGGCGCCCCGCGTCGGCGCGTTGGAGGACGAGGCCGACGGGCTCTTGCTGTGCTGGCGCTGCGGGGCGCTGCTGCCGGGCTCGGAGGGGAGCGGGGAGCCGGGCACCTCGTTGCGGGGCGCGTCGCCGGGGCCCGGGGCGGTGACCCGGTCGGCGTCGCGGACGGCGCCGCCGAGGACCGAGCCGATGAGCAGCGTGCCGCCGATGACGAGGGTCGCGACGACGGTGCCGCGGCGCAGGACGTAGCCGCGCAGGTCCCACAGCGCGGCGCGCGGTCCGAGCCGCCGCCAGGCGCCGCCCGCGAGCCGTCCGTCGATGGAGTAGACGGGGGCACCGGCGATGATCAGCGGGGACCAGGCGGCGAGGTAGATGATGTCGGGCGCGTCGTAGGCGGGGAGGGTCTTCCAGCTGACGGTGACGAGCAGCGCCGCGGAGAGCAGCGCGCCGACACTGGCGGCGATCCGCTGCCACAGACCGAGGACCGTGAGGACGCCGACGATGACCTGGAGGAAGGCGATCACGAGGCCCGCGCCGACGGGGTGCTGGAGCGCCCAGTCGCGGAGCGGTTCGGCGAGGGCCCAGGGGTGCAGCGAGTGCAGCCACTTGACCATCGAGCCGCGCTCCCCGCCGTCGAAGTAGACGGGGTCGCAGAGCTTGCCCATGCCGGCGTAGATGGAGATGAAGCCGAGGAAGACGCGCAGCGGGAGCAGCACGACGCCGAGGTTCATCCGGCGGCCGGGGTAGTAGGCGTGCCGGACGGGCCCGTAGCGGCGGGCGGCGGTGGTCTCGCCGTCGGCGCCGCCGTCCCTGCCGCCGTCCGGCGAACCGATCTGTACGTCGAACCCGTCGTCCCCGTACGGGATTTGGTCGAGCTCGCCGGACTCCTCGAAGGCGCTGCCGGAGTGGCGCATGCGCGGCAGGATCCGCGTGGCCTGGTCCGTCTCGCCCGTGGGTGAATCGCGGTAGAGGCCGAGGTCGTCGGCGAAGTCGCGCTCGTCGACGCGCGGGATGACCTGGGTGGCGGTGCCTTCGTCCGGTTCGCCGGAGCGGCGCGCGCCCTGCAGGAGCCCGCTGGTGTCGAGGCCTCCGCCGGCTCTGACGACGGGGCGGCGCCTGGCGCCGGGCGTCCCTGCCGCGGTGATGACGGGGATGCGGGCGGTCGCCGCGTCGGCTCCGGCCACGCCCGTGGCGCTCAAGTGCCGTGAGATGCGCGGGAGTTGCGGCTGCTGCGCCGTGGGGAGCCGCACGCGGAAACTCGCGTGGTTGACGATGACCTGCGCCGGATCGCACGGAACCTTCACCATGCTCAGCGCTGGACCTTCGTCGAATCCCGACGTGCGGTCACCCGAGGGTGTGCGGGGCGTTCTGGTGTCCACACTCATCTAACCGAGTGATGAGTGTTTAGGACACTGCCTCAGCGCCACCGAAATGTCCGGGCCCCGTCAAAGATCCCGTCAGGGATCGTGGGGCCCGGACAGGGGGCGCGGTCAGCCGCGGCGGCGGGCCGCCTCGTACAGCACGATGCCCGCGGCGACACCGGCGTTCAGCGACTCGGCGCCGCCCGGCATCGGGATGCGGACGCGGTAGTCGCAGGTCTCGCCGACCAGGCGGGACAGGCCCTTGCCCTCGCTGCCGACGACGATGACGACGGGGCCGCCGAGGGCCTTCAGGTCACCCACGGTGTGCTCTCCGTCGGCGGCGAGGCCGACCACGGCGATGCCCGCCTTCTTGTACTGCTCCAGGGTGCGGGTCAGGTTCGTGGCGCGCGCGACCGGCGTGCGCGCCGCGGTCCCGGCGGACGTCTTCCACGCACCCGCCGTCATCCCGGCCGCGCGCCGCTCGGGCACGACGACGCCGTGGCCGCCGAAGGCGGAGACGGAACGGACGACGGCGCCGAGGTTGCGCGGGTCGGTGACGCCGTCGAGCGCGACGATCAGCGGGTCGACGCCCGCGTCGTACGCGGCGCCGGCGAGGTCCTCGGGGAACGCGTACTCGTACGGCGGGACCTGGAGGACGAGGCCCTGGTGGTTGAGCCCGTTGGTCATGCGGTCGAGCTCGGGGCGCGGGGCCTCCATGAGGTGGATCCCGCCGCGCTCACCGGCGACCTGGAGGGCCTCGCGCACCCGCTCGTCGTTGTCGATGAACTGCTGCACGTACAGCGTCGTGGCGGGCACGCCGCCGCGCAGCGCCTCGACGACCGGGTTGCGGCCGACGACCATCTCGGACGCGGACTTGCCGCGCGGACCGCCGGTGCGGTTCGTGGGGCGGCCTGACTGGGCACGCTTGGCCTTGATCTTCGCGGCGTTCTGCTTGGCGTGACCCTTGCGCATCTCGGCGGGCGGCGTGGGGCCCTTGCCCTCGAGGCCGCGGCGCCGATTGCCACCGCTGCCTACCTGCGCGCCCTTCTTGCCGGACATGCGGCGGTTGCTGTTGGCGGCCATGACCTACCTGTCTCTTACGGAGTCTGTGGGTTCTGCGGGTTATATGGGTGCGTACGTCTATGAAGTGTGCCGCCCGAAGCGCCGGGCAGCACATTCGGCTGCTCGGCGGTGGTCAGCCGAGCGTCCAGCGCGGCCCCGAAGGGCTGTCCTCGATGGTGAGACCGGACTGCTTGAGCCGGTCGCGGATGGCGTCGGCGGTGGCCCAGTCCTTGCGGGCACGGGCCGCCTCGCGCTGCTCGAGCAGGAGCCGAACGAGGTGGTCGACGACGCCGTGCAGCTCGCCGCCCGAGCCGGTGTCCGAGCCCGCCCACTGCTCGTCGAGCGGGTCGAGGCCGAGGACGCCGAGCATGGCGCGCACCTCGGCGAGGCGGGCGACGGCGGCTTCCTTGTCGTCGGCGGCGAGGGCGGAGTTCCCCTGCCGCACCGCGGTGTGCACGATGGCGAGGGCCTGCGGAACGCCCAGGTCGTCGTCCATGGCGTCGGCGAACGCGGGGGGTACCTCGGCGGCGGGCGCGACCGTGCCGCCCGCCAGCTCGGTCACCCGCTGCACGAAGCCCTCGATCCGGGCGAACGCCGACTCGGCCTCGCGCAGCGCGTCCTCGCTGTACTCGATGGTGGAGCGGTAGTGCGGGGTGCCGAGGTAGTACCGGAGCACGATGGGGCGCCAGTGCTTGACCATCTCGCTGACGAGGACCGAGTTCCCCAGCGACTTCGACATCTTCTCGCCGGACATGGTGACCCACGAGTTGTGCGCCCAGTACGTCGCGAAGTCGTCGCCGAAGGCCTTGGCCTGCGCGATCTCGTTCTCGTGGTGCGGGAAGATCAGGTCGATCCCGCCACCGTGAATGTCGAACGCGGACCCCAGGTACTTGTGGGCCATGGCGGAGCACTCCAGGTGCCAGCCGGGACGGCCCCGGCCCCACGGCGTCTCCCAGCTGGGCTCGCCGGGCTTGGCGGCCTTCCACATGGCGAAGTCGCGCGAGTCCCGCTTGCCGGTCTCGCCCTCGCTCTCGGGCTGGAGCAGGTTGTCCAGCTCCTGGTTCGACAGCTGCAGGTAGCCGGGGAAGGAGCGGACGTCGAAGTACACGTTCCCGTCGGACTCGTACGCGTGCCCGCGCTCGATGAGGCCGCGCATCATCTCGACCATCTCGGTCACGTGCCCGGTGGCACGCGGCTCATAGGTCGGGGGCAGGCAACCGAGCGCGGTGTACGCGTCGTTGAACGCCCGCTCGTTCTCGTACCCGATCGACCACCAGGGCCGGTGCTGCTCCCCGGCCTTCTTGATGATCTTGTCGTCGATGTCCGTCACATTGCGCACGAACGTGACGTCGTAGCCGCGGTACGTGAACCAGCGGCGCATGATGTCGAAATTGAGCCCCGACCGGATGTGCCCGATGTGCGGGGCCGCCTGCACCGTGGCGCCACACAGGTAGATCGAGACACAGCCCGGTGTGAGGGGCTCGAAGTCACGGATCTGCCGGGCGCTGGTGTCGTACAGGCGAATAGTCACCCCTCCAGGGTAGTAGGCCCAGACCCGTGCCATGGCCTCCGGCGGCCTTCGAGCCCCTGCTGCGATCGAGCAGGCATCTCCAGCCCCGCACTTGTGACGAGAGCCCGCGGGGTCCGGGGCGGAGCCCCGAGACCGCACCCCGCTCGTCAGACAGCTGGGCTGACATGGCCTCACTCCGTTCGCACGGGTGTCACGAAGCGGGCGAGTCCCGCCGCCACCAGCGGTACCGCCGCCAGCGCCGACCACAGGGCGGGCGCGGGAAGGGTGAGCAGCGCGCCCGTTCCGGCGCTCCCGGCCAGCACGGCGAGTCCCGACACGGAGGACAGCGCCCCCGTCGCGAGGCCCAGGTGCCGCTCGTCGACCAGGTCAGGGACGAGCCCGCGGGCCGCCGGGACCAGCAGCATCTGGCCGAGCGTGAGCAGCACGACCAGCGCGCAGGCGGGCAGCAGCGCGTACGGGGTGCGGCTCGGGAGGTACGGGGCCGTGGCCGCGACCGTCGCGAAGCCCGCCGCCACGAGCAGCAGGCCCACGGTCAGCGCGGTCCGCGGCGCGATCCGGGCCGCGGACCAGCGGGTGACGGGCAGCTGGGCGCCGACGACGAGCAGCGAGGACAGCGCGAAGAGGAGGCCCACCGCGTCCTGCGAGCCGGTGGCGCGGGTGAGCTCCACGGGCAGCGCGAGATAGAGCTGGTTGTAGGCGATGAGGTAGCCGCTGTACGCGAGACAGAGCGCGAGGAAGCGGGGGTTCGCGAAGACGGCGCGGCCGCCCTTGACGCGGCACGTGCCGGGGGCGCGCTCGCGGCGCGGCATCAGGCGCGCGTGCCCGGCGAGCACCCCCACGAAGACGAGCGCGCCCGCGAGGCACGCGGCGCGGAACCCGGCGTACAGCAGCGCGGTGCCGAGCAGCGGCCCGAGGAACGCGCCGGCCTGCCCGGCCGCCGAGAAGACGCCGAGCACCTGGGCGCGCGGGACGCCGGTGGCGCGCTCGTGGTGGACGGCCTCGCGGGCCGCCTCCGACTCGACGGCGGGCGAGAACAGCGCGGCGGCGAACCCGACGAGGACGACCGCGGCGATGACGGTGGCCGTGCTGTCCGCGAAGGCGAGCCATACGAATCCGGCGATCCGGAGCAGGCATCCGGCCAGTACGACGGGCCGGGGCCCGAACCGGTCGGTGAGCGCGCCTCCGACCACGAAGAGGCCCTGCTGGCTGAACGTACGCAGGCCGAGGACGAGGCCCACGGCCCAGCCGGCGAGGCCGATGGTGTTGGCGAGGTGGGTGGCGAGGTAGGGGAGGACGGCGTAGAAGCCGAGGTTGAAGGCGAGCTGGGTACCGGCGAGCATCCGTAGGTACCCCGGCAGCCCCCGCAGCACCGTGGTTGCGCCCCCGGGGCTCCGCCCCGGCCCCCGCACCTCAATCGCCGGCGGGGCTTGATAGATCAAGCCCCGCCGGCGATTGAGGCGATCTTTCAAGCCCCTGCGGCGATCGAGCAGGCCTTCCAAGCCCCTGCGGCGATTGAGCAGCGGGGTCCGGGGCGGAGCCCCGTGGCCGGTCAACGTTTCCGCCCAAGGGCACCGGCGGAGGCCAGGACCACCATCGCGCCCACGCCGGCCAGGCCCACCGCGGGGGCGAGGACCGACCACGGCGCCCGTTCCGCGTACGGAAGGTTCTCCATCAGCAGCCGCCCCCACTCCGGCGTGGGCGGCTGCGTACCGAGCCCGAGGAAACCGAGGGACGCGAGCGCCAGGGTCGTCGGAGCGAGCCGCAGCAGCGCATGCCGCCCCACCGTGGGAACGACCGCGCTCAACACGTGCCACCGCAACACCTGCCACCGCCCCGCGCCGGAGGCCACCGCCGCCTCGACGTACCCGGCCCCCCGCTCCGCCTCCGCGACGGCCGCCGTGTGCGCGGCGAGCGGCGCCCAGCCGACCGCGGCGACTGCGACCGCCGCCCCCTCGACCCCCGCCCCGAAAAGCCCGGTGACAAGGAGGCCCGCCAGGATCGCCGGCATGGCGTTGGCGACCTCCGTGAGCCCCGCGGTCCACCGCATCAGGCCCAGGCCGACGCCCACCACGAAGCACACGGCGCAGACGGCCGCCGCGACGGCGAGCGTGCGCAGCGCCCCGTGGCCGAGCCGGGCGAGGACGTCACGGCCGAGCGCGTCCGTGCCGAAGGGGTGGGCGCCGGAGGGCCCGGACAGCCGGGCGGCCAGGTCGACCTGGAGCGGGTCGCGGGTCAGGCCCCACACGATGACGACGAGCAGCGCGGCGGCCAGCGCCCCGGCGGCGTACAGCCGCCCGCGCCCGACCCCCGGCACCATCGCGAGCCCCGGGAGCGCACCCGCTTCGAGCGCGGGCCCGAGCAGTCGGCGCCGCCCGAGGCCGACGAGCACCGCCGCCACCACACCCAGCGCGAGCAGCACCACCAGGCAGCCCTGGAGGAGCGGCAGGTCGAGGTCGAGCGCGGCCGCGACGGCCGTGCCGCCGAGCCCCGGAATCGCGAAGACCGCCTCCACCGCGGCCGCGGCCCCGGTGAGCCCGACCACCGTGAGCCCCGCCTGCGGCAGCACCGCGGGCAGCGCGCGCCGCGCCACGTGCCGGGCGATCCGCGAGCGCGGCAGACCGTTCGCCCGCGCCGTACGCACCCACGGTTCGGCGAACGCGGCGGGCAGCGCGTCCTGGCCGAGCCGCCCGAGCACGGCCCCCGCCGGGATGCCGAGGGCGAGCGCGGGCAGCACGGCGGAGGCGGGCGAGGCCCAGCCCTGCGCCGGGAACCAGCCGAGGTGCACGGCGAACAGCGTCGCGAGGACGGAGGCGAGAAGGAACTCGGGGAGCGCGGCGAGGACCCCCGCGCCCACCTCGTGCGCCGGTTCGGGCCGCGCGCGCCGGAGCGTCGGCACGCAGAGCGCCACCGCGAGCACGACCGCGACCACCATCGCGTACGCCATGAGGGACACGGACACCCAGAACGCGGAGCCCACGTCGGAGGCGACATCGGCGCCGGTCACCCACGACGTGCCGAGGTCCCCGTGCGCGAGCCCCCGCACCCACTGCCCGAGAAACGTGAACGGGCCCTGGTCCAGGCCGAGCTGACCGCGCACCTCGGCGAGTTGCTTCGGCGTCGTCGGCGCGTCGCCGTAGCGCGCGTGCAGCACGGTGAGCGCGGGGTCGGTACGGGTCAGCCAGGGAAGCAGCGCGGTGAGCACGAGCAGCCCGGCGGCGGCGCCGACCCGGCCCACCGCCACGGAGAGGTTCATCCGGTTGTTGCGGGCACGAGGCATCAGGCGCTCGTCTCCAAGCCGACGAACTGTCGTTCATAGGGGTCGAGGACGACCCCGCGCACCCCGGCCCCGACGCCCTGAAGATGCTGTTCGTGGACGATCGGCACGGCCGCGTCGGTGCCGAGGATCGCGGCCTCGGCGCGCAGCATGGCCCGGTGCCGCGCCGCGCCTTCGAGCCCGGCGGCCTCGCGCACGACGGCGTCCACACCGCGGTCGCTCAGCTGGGAGATGTTGAAGCTGCCCCCGCTGGTGAAGTCGGAGGCGAAGTACGAGACCGGGTCGCCGGTGTCGAGCGCGGTGGACCGGGACATCAGGAACGCGTCGTACTCCCCGTCCAGGGCGCCCGATTCGAGGCGCGCGTAGTCCTTCACGACGAGCCGCACCGCGAACCCGGCGCGCCGCAGCTGCTGCTGGAGCGCAGCGGCGACCTCGGGCAGCTCGGCCCGGTTGGTGTACGTGGCGAGGGTGAGCGCCTGCCCGCGCGGCTTCGCCGCCTCCGCGCGGCCCGTGACGGGGAGCTGCTTCCCGTCGGCCCAGGCGAAACCGGGGCCCAGCAGGCCCGTGCCCCGCGTGGCGTACCCCTCGTACACGCTGCGCGCGAGCGCGGAGGTGTTGACGGACTCCCGCACGGCGGCCCGCAGCCCGGCGTCCGCGAGCGGACCGGTCCGCGTGTTCAGGTACAGGGTCGTGGTGCGCACGGTGGCGACCTCCCGTGCGCGGTCGCCGAGGACGAGCGCCTGCGCGGCGGGCACGAACTCGGCGATCTCGATCTGGCCCGAACGCAGCGCGTTGGCACGGGCGTTGTTGTCGGCGACGAAGGTCACGTCGAGGCCGCGCGCCGCCGCCTTGCCGCGCCAGTGCCCGTCGAAGCGGTCGAGCGTCGCGGACACCGCCCCGCTCACCTCGGTCAGCGCGAACGGCCCGGTGGCGGTCCCGACGGGATCGACGCGCTCCCCCTTCCCGTAGGCGGCCGGGGAGAAGATCGCGAGCGACGGGTTCGCGAGCCGTGCGGGCAGCAGCGGGTCGGCGGTGCCGGTCGTGATCCGCACGGTCCGCTCCCCCGCGGCGCGCGCGGTGAGCCGCATGTCGCTGAGCACGCGCGGCTGCGTCTTGGCCTTCCCCGCCCGCGTGAGCGCCCCTTCAACTGCCTCGGCGGTGACCCGCCCGCCGTCCTGGAACCGGGCGTCGCGCAGCGTGAACTCCCAGGTGGTGGCGGACGTACGGGTCCACTTCTCGGCGAGCGCGGGGTGCACGACACCGGAGGTGTCCATGCGGGTGAGCCCGTCGACGACGGCGAGCCGGCTGAGCAGCAGCCCGTCGTCGCTGTACGGGGAGAGGCCCTGGGTGGGCGCGAAGGCGAGGTCGACGGCGATCCGGCCGCGCCGCGCGGTCCCGGTGAACGAACCACAGGCGGACGTCAGCCCGATCCCGGCCGCCGCCAGCAGAAAGCCGCGGCGCCGCATCAGCCGACGGGCGCGTACGCGGGAACCGGCGCGGTCAGCGGCAGCTCGAAGTGCACGATGCCCTGGCCACCGCCCGCCAACTCCCGCTCGTCGCACACCTCTTGGGCGATCGACCGCCAGAAGGGCTCGGCGCCCGGCACGGCGGGATCGGTGTGCAGGTACAGCGCCTCGTACCCCCCGACCCCGGCCGCAAAGTCGGTCAGCTCCCGCACGAGCTCCCGCGCGAGTCCGTTCCTACGGTGCTCGGGGCGTACGTAGATCCGGCACAGCTGGGCGGTGGACCCGGAGGGGAAACGGTCGGCGACCCACTGCGGGTTGGGCGGGGCGGCGGGCCCTCGGTCACGGACGGCGCCGGTCGCGACGATCTCACCGCTCTCCCGGTGCTCGGCGACGAGCAGCACGCACCGCTCGGGGCGCAGGTAGTGGGCGACCGGGTCGATGATGTCGGCGTGCCAGCGGGGCACGTACCCGGAGCGCAGGTCGCGGTACACGGTGTCCAGCATGACGGCCCGGGCCTCGTCCACGTCGCCGTCCCCGGCCACGCGAATCACATATCCACCCATCGCCGCCTCAGCCCGACCGAACTCCCCTTGCCCACCCATGCTAACTGCAACAGATGAGCAATAAGCACCCGGTGCCCCTCCACCGAACCGTCGTCACGGCCACGGGGCTCCGCGCCTCTATCGTCGGCGGGGCTTGATATCCTTGGGGCGCAGGTAGAAGAACTCGACCTCGTTGTCCGGGTCGACCGTGACGAGTTCCTTGGACTCCTTGCGCT
>NZ_JBSFVM010000052.1:0-28075 GCF_053592315.1 Streptomyces sp. NPDC002754 | reverse complement strand
CCTGAACCCGTCACCCATGACTACGCCCCCGTTTCACCAACCGGCGCCACTGTGCCGCCGGTTCGCGTATCAAGCCCCGCCGGCGATTGAGCAGGCTTTTCAAGCCCCTGCGGCGATTGAGCAGCGGGGTCCGGGGCGGAGCCCCGCGAGCTCAGCCCCGGGCCAGGCCCAGCGCGTAATCCGCCCACCACGTCCCAGCCGCCGGCCCACCGCGACACGTGCCGTCGGATTCGCCGGGCCGCTTCACCCACAGATTCGCGTCGATCAGGGCGTTGCCCGTACGCGTGCTCGGCGCGGAGCCAAGCGCCCGGCCCGGCGGATTGCACCACGCGTCACCCTGCCCGTCCCCATACGGCCCCGCGCCATTGCGACTCGTGTCGACGACGAAGTGCGCGCCGCCGAGCAGCCCGGAGAGCCGGCGGCCGTACGCCGCGCTGTCCTTGTCCGTCTGGAAGTTGGACACGTTCAGGGAGAAGCCGTCCGCCTTCCCGATCCCGGCCCGCCGCAACGGCTCCACCAGCTTCTTCGCGTCGGGGATCCAGGCGGGGTTGCCGGCGTCGACGTACACCTTGGTGTTCGGCTGCCGCTTGAGGCGGTCGATCGCCGACGACATCAGCGCGTACCGCTCGTCCTCGAACTGCTTCGGGGTGCAGCCGCTGACGATGTGTCCGATCGCGTCCGGTTCGAGGACGACGACGGCCTTCGCCCGCCCGATGCCGGAGGCGAACGCGTCGATCCACTGGTGGTAGAAGTCCGCGCTGTGCGCCCCGCCCGCCGAGTGCTGGCCGCAGTCGCGGTGCGGGATGTTGTACGCGACCAGGACCAGCGTCTTGTTCGCCTTCCTGGCCTGCGCGGCGGCCTCGGAGACCGGCGGGCGCGGATAGTCGCCCGGCGCCCACATCGCCTGTGGGCGTGCGGCGATGCGCTCGATCAGGGCGGCGTCGGAGCCTCGGCCCGCCCGCTTCCACTTCGCGACCTGGTCGGCGGCGTCGGAGTCCGGGTCGACCCAGAACGGCGAGGAGTCGGCCGCGGCGCCGGACGGGGCGGTCCGCTGCGCGGCCTCCGCGGCGGCGTCGCGGCCGCCACCGCCACTGCCCGCGCCGCCGCCCCCACCTCCACCACCGTCGGAGCAGCCGATGGCGACGGTGGACAGGAGGATCGCGGCACTGGTGAGCGCGAAGGTGCGAGTGGGGGTGCGGGTGGGCGTGTGTGCGGGTGGGACGGGCATCCTGCCCCCTGGTTCGGAGCGCGTACAGGGCGTACGAAGGCGTAGAAGAGCGTACGAAAGCGTAAATACCGGGCAATCGTTACACAGGGGTGTCGTTTCGCCGCGCATTAAGCGCCGCGGCAGGCGCCCGGGCCCAATGGTCGAGACGGGGCTGACCGTCATATGACCGCCCGGTAGGGTCGGGGGCGTGCCGAAGCCCCTCTCTCTCGCCTTCGATCCGATCGCCCGCGCCGACGAACTCTGGAAGCAGCGTTGGGGGTCCGTGCCGTCCATGGGCGCGATCACCTCGATCATGCGCGCGCACCAGATCCTGCTCGCCGAGGTCGACGCGGTCGTCAAGCCGTACGGGCTCACCTTCGCGCGCTACGAGGCGCTGGTCCTGCTCACCTTCTCCAAGGCGGGCGAGCTGCCCATGTCGAAGATCGGCGAGCGGCTCATGGTCCACCCCACGTCCGTGACGAACACGGTCGACCGGCTGGTGAAGTCCGGCCTCGTCGACAAGCGGCCCAACCCCAACGACGGGCGCGGCACGCTCGCCACCATCACGGACAAGGGCCGCGAGGCCGTCGACGCGGCCACCCGCGACCTCATGGCGATGGACTTCGGCCTCGGCGTGTACGACGCGGAGGAGTGCGGCGAGATCTTCGCGATGCTGCGGCCCCTGCGGGTGGCGGCGAGCGACTTCGCGGACGAGTGAGAACCGGCGGGTGAGACCCGGGCCACCCGGCCCGGCCGAAGATCGCGCAAAACGGGTGGTTACCCTCGACCCATGAAGAAATCCGTGCTGACCCGCTACCGCACGATGGCCTACGTGACCGGTGTGCTTCTGGTCCTCCTGTGCCTCGGCATGATCGCCAAGTACGCGTTCGGCATGGACGGCGCCGCGGACTTCACGCGCGTCATCGCCATCGCGCACGGCTGGTTGTACGTCGTCTATCTGGTCTTCGCCTTCGACCTGGGCTCCAAGGCCAAGTGGCCGCTCGGCAAGCAGCTGTGGGTGCTGATCGCCGGCACGATCCCGACCGCCGCCTTCTTCGTGGAGCGCAAGATCTCCGCCGAGCTCGAGGGCAAGGTCGCCGGCGGCGACGCGAAGCTCGCCAAGGCGTAACCGCAGCTCAGCGCGCGTATCCCTCCGTGGAGTGGATGCGCGCGTTCTCTGCGACCAGGAGTGTACGTTCGTACGCTCCTCGGTGTACGTTCGTCCGCATGCCCACGGACCACTTCGCCGACGACCCGCGCAGCAACCTGGAGCGGATGCTCGCCGGTGACCTCTACATCGCCGACGACCCGGAGATCGCCACCCGCCAGCAGCACGCCATGCGGCTCGCCGCCCGGTACGAGGACGCCTTCCTCGACGACCCCGGCAAGGCGGGCGAGGTGCTGACCGAGCTGCTCGGCTCCGTCGGTGAGGGCGTCGAGCTGCGGCCGCCGCTGTACGTCGACTACGGCAGCAACATCTCCATCGGCGCCCGCACCTTCGTCAACTACCGGCTGACCGCCCTCGACGTCGCCCGGATCACCATCGGCGAGGACTGCCAGATCGGCCCCGGCGTGCAACTCCTCACGCCCACCCACCCGGTGGAGCCCGGCCCGCGGCGCGACAAGCTGGAGGCCGCGCTGCCCATCACCATCGGCGACAACGTGTGGCTCGGTGGCGGCGTCATCGTCTGCCCCGGCGTGACCATCGGCGCCAACAGCGTGATCGGCGCGGGCGCGGTGGTCACCAAGGACGTACCGGCGAACGTCGTCGCGGTCGGCAACCCCGCCCGTCCCGTCCGCGAGATCTGAGGGGCGCGGGCACATGGCCACAGGGCAGGCGGACCCGCGCCGCCGTGAGCGCATTCTCGCGGCGACCCTCGACCACATCGCCGACGAGGGCGTCGCGGGGGTCTCGCACCGCAAGATCGCCGCGCGCGCCGGGGTGCCGCTCGGCTCGATGACGTACCACTTCGCGGGCATCGACGACCTGTTGCGCGAGGCCTTCACGGGGTTCGCCGACCACATCGTGGCCGTCTTCGAGCGCCACCTGGCGGGTGTCGGCACGCCGGACGAGGCGCGGGAGGCCGTCACCGAACTGATCCACGTGCTCTCCGAAGGTCCCCGGCGCGACCTGGTCCTCACCCAGGAGCTGTACACCCTCGCCGCCCGCCGCCCGGAGTACCGGGAGCTGACGCGGGCCTGGATGGCGCGCAGCAGGCAGCTGCTTGAGCGGCACTTCGACCCGGCCACGACCCGGCAGCTGGACGCGCTCATCGAGGGCCTCGCCCTGCACCGGGCCCTGGGCGAGGCCGGCCCCTACACCCGCGAACTGACCGCCGAGGCGGTGCGATGCCTCACGTCGGGCCGTTTGAGCCCCTGCGGCGATTGAGTAGCGGGGTCCGGGGCGGAGCCCCGAGGCGTCAACCACGGCACCGCCTGCTCAAACGCCGCAGGGGCTCAAACGGCTCGCCGTGGCCCATCGACATTTAGTAGGACGTCCAAGTAAATTTGGAGCATGGACGCTGACGCGATCGAGGAAGGCCGCCGACGCTGGCAGGCCCGTTACGACAAGGCCCGCAAGCGTGACGCGGACTTCACCACACTCTCCGGTGACCCGGTCGACCCCGTCTACGGGCCGCGGCCCGGGGACGCCTACGAGGGCTTCGAGCGGATCGGATGGCCGGGCGAGTACCCGTTCACCCGTGGCCTGTACCCGACCGGGTACCGGGGGCGGACGTGGACGATCCGCCAGTTCGCGGGGTTCGGCAACGCCGAGCAGACCAACGAGCGCTACAAGATGATCCTCCGCAACGGCGGCGGCGGTCTGTCCGTGGCCTTCGACATGCCCACGCTGATGGGGCGCGACTCCGACGACCCGCGCGCGCTCGGCGAGGTCGGGCACTGCGGTGTCGCGATCGACTCGGCGGCCGACATGGAGGTCCTCTTCAAGGACATCCCGCTGGGCGACGTCACGACGTCGATGACGATCAGCGGCCCCGCGGTCCCCGTCTTCTGCATGTACCTGGTGGCGGCCGAGCGGCAAGGAGTGGACCCCGCCGTGCTCAACGGCACGCTCCAGACCGACATCTTCAAGGAGTACATCGCGCAGAAGGAGTGGCTCTTCCAGCCCGAGCCGCATCTGCGCCTGATCGGCGACCTGATGGAACACTGCGCGCGGTCTATCCCCGCGTACAAGCCGCTCTCGGTCTCCGGCTATCACATCCGCGAGGCGGGCTCGACGGCCGCGCAGGAGCTGGCCTACACCCTCGCCGACGGCTTCGGCTATGTGGAACTGGGGCTGTCGCGCGGCATGGACGTGGACGTCTTCGCCCCCGGCCTCTCCTTCTTCTTCGACGCGCACGTGGACTTCTTCGAGGAGATCGCCAAGTTCCGCGCGGCGCGCCGCATTTGGGCCCGCTGGATGCGCGACGTGTACGGGGCGCGCAGCGAGAAGGCGCAGTGGCTGCGCTTCCACACGCAGACCGCGGGCGTCTCGCTGACGGCGCAGCAGCCGTACAACAACGTCGTCCGTACGGCGGTGGAGGCGCTGGCCGCGGTCCTCGGCGGCACCAACTCCCTGCACACGAACGCCCTCGACGAGACCCTCGCGCTGCCGAGCGAGCAGGCCGCCGAGATCGCGCTGCGTACTCAGCAGGTGCTGATGGAGGAGACCGGAGTCGGCAACGTCGCGGATCCGCTGGGCGGTTCCTGGTACGTGGAGCAGCTCACGGACCGGATCGAGGCCGACGCCGAGAAGATCTTCGACCAGATCAAGGAGCGCGGTCTGCGCGCCCACCCCGACGGGCAGCACCCCATCGGCCCCATCACCTCCGGCATCCTGCGCGGCATCGAGGACGGCTGGTTCACCGGCGAGATCGCCGAGTCGGCCTTCCGGTACCAGCAGTCCCTGGAGAAGGGCGACAAGAGGGTCGTCGGCGTCAATGTGGCGGAGGGGTCCGTCACGGGCGACCTGGAGATCCTGCGGGTCAGCCATGAGGTCGAGCGGGAGCAGGTGCGGGCGCTCGGCGGGCGCAAGTCGGGCCGGGACGACGCGGTGGTGCGGGTCGCCCTCGACCGGATGGTGGCGTCGGCACGGGACGGCTCGAACATGATCGCCCCTATGCTCGACGCGGTCCGGGCGGAGGCAACCCTCGGCGAAATCTGCGGGGTGCTCCGCGAGGAGTGGGGCGTGTACACGGAGCCGCCGGGCTTCTGAGGCCCGCCGGGGCGGGGCGCCTGCGCAGGTCGCGCGGCACCGGGCACCGATCTGCACCGTGGCCGACGCCCGCCGTCCTCGTTGCGCGGCACCGTGGCGCCGCCTTGCCCACCCTGCCGCCCAAGGCGGCAGATTGCCCAAGGCGGCGACGGCCCGCCGTCGCGGGCGGGTGAGCCGGCTACCGGTGGCAGATTACCCAAGGCGGTGGCGGCGCGTCGTCGCGGGCGGGGAGCCGTTCCGGCGGCGGATACCCAAGGCGGTTGTGGCACCCCGCGAGGCCGACGCCCCGGAGGGGGCAGGTGGGTGGGAGATGAGCGGGGGGCACGGCCGCCGCCCGCGGGAAGCCGGACAAAATCGCGCCCCTGGGGCGGCAGCCATCGCGTGCCCCTGCGGCGGGTGGGCAAAAATTAAGCCCCTGCGGCGATTGAGCAGCGGGGTACGGGGCGGAGCCCCGATCTTTTGAGGCCCGTCGGCGCTTGAGGTGCGGAGGGGTGATGACAGGTGTCACCAGGTCACCCCGGGGTAGGCGCGGACGCGTCAAGTGTCCGTGCATACCCAGGAGTCACCGTGCCACTGCCCGCGCCCAACCGCACCACAACCACCGTCGGCCTCGCCACCCTCACCCTCCTCGGCGGGATCGCCCTCGGCGCGGGCGCGGTGAGCGCGAGCCCACCCGCCGAGCCGAAGGTGCAGAACTCGTTCGACTCCCTCGGCGCGGACGTCCGCGCCGCCGACCTGTCCTCGGGCCGCACCGCGCACTACACGGACTCCGGCCCGGCCGACGGCACCCCCGTGCTCTACATCGGCGGCACCGGCACCAGCGCCCGCGCCGTCCACATGACCGACTTCATGCGCACCACCAGAGAGAACCTGGACCTCCGCATGATCACGGTCGAGCGCAACGGGTTCGGCGACACCGACTACGACCCGAAGCTCGGCAAGGCCGACTACGCCAAGGACGCCCTCGAAGTCCTCGACAAGCTCGGCGTGAAGAAGTTCAAGGTGATCGCGATATCCGGCGGCGGCCCGTACGCCGCCGAGATCGCCGCGAAGGCCCCGCAGCGGATCAGCGCCCTGCACCTCGGCGCCGCCCTGCCCCCGTACGGCGAGAAGTCCGCTTCCTGCGATCTGACGGACGACCAGATGGCGGCCGCCGTCAAGGACGAGATCAAGGACCCGCGCAAGTGGTGGGCCTTCCCCGACGACAGCCCGGTCAAGTCCATCCCCGGCTTCGCGGACACCGCGTACGAGGAGGGCGCGCGCACCTACAACCAGCGCGGCCAGCAGGCCGATCCGGCGCCGCAGGTGCACGAGCAGCGGCTTTACTGCGACCGTCCGGGACCCGACCTGTCCAAGCTGAAAGCGCCGGTGTTCCTCTACCACGGCGACAAGGACACGACCGTGCCCGCGAGCACGCTCAAGGCCTGGCGCGACAACCTTCCCGACACGGCGCCCGTGAAGACCCGTACGTACGCCGACTCCGGGCACGACGTCCAGTACCGCCACTGGGACCAGATCCTGGTCGACCTGGCGGGCCGCTCCGACCGCACGGTCGTCTGCCACGGCAAGCGGACGCGCGCGCTGCCGGCGGGCGAGGCGGACGCCCTGGTCACCAAGAAGCGCGCCACGCTGGGCAGTTGCGCCTGGAACAAGTAGGGCCCACCCGTAGCAGCACCCGCTAGTCGGTCGCGGCGGCCGCGAGCCCTCCCAGCAGGAGGGCCGTGAACCGCCGCACCCACTGCGCGTCGGCCGGCTCCGCGCTCACCAGGGTGCGGTGCACGACCGCCCCCGCCGCCACGTCGAAGATGAGATCCGCCATGGCCGCGGCGGCGGCCGGGTCGGGGGCCGACGGGAGTTCGCCGCGGCGCTCGGCCCGCGCCCGGCCCTCCAGTACGAGCCGCTTCTGGCGGTCGACGATCGACGTACGGATCCGGTCCCGCAGCGGGGCGTCGCGGGTCGACTCGGCGACCACGGCCATCAGCGCCGTCTTCGTCTCCGGCCGGCCCAGGATCGCCGCGAACTGCCGCACCACGCCCTCGACATCGGCGGCGAGCGAACCCCGGTCGGGCAGTTCGAGCTCGTCGAAGAGGACCGCGACCGCGTCCACGACGAGCTCGCTCTTGCCCGGCCAGCGGCGGTACAGCGTCGTCTTCGCGACACCCGCGCGCGTGGCCACGTCGCCGAGCGTCAGCTTCGACCAGCCGAGCTCCACGAGCGCTGCCCGGGTCGCCTCGAGAATCGCCTCGTCCGCCGCGGCGGAACGCGGACGCCCTGTCCGAACGTTGGGGGGAGTGGGGGACGGCGTGCGGCTCTGCATGGTCGTCGACCATACCGGCGGGTACGGCCGAAAGATCGCGTGAGGCAGATCACCGGGTGTTCGCCGGATCCCTGTTTCCGTGCTCCGGCCATGGCAGTTACGCTACGAGGCGTAGCGAAAGCTCGATCTCGTACGAGAGTCTCGGATCTGCACCCCGGGGCGGCCCGGACGAGCGGCAACCACAAGGCGCCGGGTGGGGACCCGGTGCCGAAAGCACACCAGGCCGAGTCCGTCCCGTGCCTCCAGATGCGTCTCGCATTCCGGCGGGAAGTGCACGGGGCAGGACCCGGCCCACAACCGTCCGCGGAAGGGGGAGACTGTACGCATGCAGCCACGGAACATGTCCATGAGCGGAGTCGTCGACCTCGCCGCGGTGAAGGCGGCCCAGGAGGCCAAGGCGAAGGCGGAGCAGGCGCGCGCCGAGCAGGCCCGCACGGGCGGGGGCGGCGCCGTGCCGCCTTCGAGCCTGGTCATCGACGTCGGTGAGGCGGACTTCGAGAGCGCCGTACTGCAGCGCTCCGCCGAGGTGCCCGTCGTCATCGACTTCTGGGCCGAGTGGTGCGAGCCCTGCAAGCAGCTGAGCCCGCTGCTCGAGCGGCTCGCCGCCGAGTACAGCGGCCGCTTCGTCCTCGCCAAGGTCGACGTCGACGCCAACCAGATGCTGATGCAGCAGTTCGGGGTCCAGGGGATCCCGGCCGTCTTCGCCGTTGTCGCGGGCCAGGCCCTGCCGCTCTTCCAGGGGGCCGCCCCCGAGGAGCAGATCCGCGGCACCCTCGACCAGTTGATCCAGGTCGCCGAGGAGCGCTTCGGGCTCACCGGCATCGCGGTCGACCCGGAAGCGGAGGGCCGGGCCCCGGTCGAGGAGGAGGAGCCCCCTGCGGGCCCCTACGACGCCCTTCTCGAAGCGGCCGTGCAGGCCCTGGACGCCGGCGACTTCGACGGCGCCGTGCAGGCCTACAAGAACGTGCTGTCCGACGACCCGGGCAACTCTGAGGCCAAGCTCGGCCTCGGTCAGGCGCAGCTCCTCCAGCGCGTGCAGGGGCTCGACCCGCAGCAGGTCCGCAAGGACGCCGCGGAGAAGCCCGCCGATGTGCCGGCGCAGATCGCGGCGGCCGACCTGGACCTGGTCGGCGGTCATGTCGAGGACTCCTTCGGGCGGCTCGTCGAGACGGTGGGGCGTACGGCAGGCGAGGACCGCGACGCGGCGCGTGTGCGACTGCTCGAACTGTTCGAGGTCGTGGGCGCCGACGATCCGCGCGTCACGACTGCGCGTACGGCTCTGGCCCGAGTTCTCTTCTGAGTCGTCAGTGACCAGTTGTTAAACGCTGCGGCTTGTGATGCCGGAGTGAAAATTCTGTCTACAGGGGCGCACAGCGGCCGCGTTTTGCCAAAACTTGGCAATCGCGGCCGCTGTTACTTGGAGTAAGTCGGACCCGATCTTCTGTCCGGTTCCATCCCGTATTCAACCCGTATGGCAACTCGCCCGACCGTACCCTGAGTTGTTGTTCGGTGCCGCTCCGTCGGTGTTCGGTTATCCGTCCGTTACCCGTGAGTAACGAACCCCCTTGTGTCTGCGCCGCGAATGCACCACGATCGGGCACGCTCGGTCCTCTCCCCACCGTCCGACAGCCAATCGCGCGGCGGGGTTTTTGGGTCCCCACCGGGTGGTCGACGGCGAACCAACGGGAGCGCCGGCGGTCTTGGACAGGGGGGTCTCAGCCGTTCGGCTGGGCCTGTCCGGCAGGTTGCGCGTGAAGGCTCAGGTGCGACCAGTGGTTGTCGCTCGGGGGTGATCGCCGGTGATCAGGGTGCGGACAAAGACACAGACCAAGCACTCCCGATGCGGGCGCTCTCCTTCCCGAGGACGTAGCACTTCTCCCATCCCTGCCCGGCTGAGCCGCCCCAAGTGGCTGTCAGGGCCGGAGATGTACGTCCGAGAAGGAGGAAAAGTCATGAATTCCATGATTCGTGGCGGAACCAGATGGAAGCGGTTCGCCGTAGTCATGGTGCCGAGCGTCGCGGCTACTGCCGCGATAGGCGTGGCCCTGTCCCAGGGTGCGCTCGCGGCATCGTTCAGTGTGTCGGGTCAGTCGTTCAAGGTGGCGGCGGACTCTCTCGACGGCAAGGGTTTCGTCCAGTACGGAGCCGTCGACTCCGGCAAGACGGGTAACCACCCGGTCGCCGTGGTCGGCATGAAGTCCGCGACGATCAACAACCTCTGCCAGTCGGTGGTTGTCCCCGTCCCGGTCTTCGGCGATGTCTCGATGAAGCTGTCGGCCGGTGCGGACAAGAGCGCCCCGGTCGAGGCCAAGACCCTCTACATCGACGCCGATGACCTGAAGGCCGACGCGACCTTCAAGAACATCGACATCGGTGTGGCGGCGGGTGACGCCAAGAAGGGCCCCGGTATCCACCAGGGCGACAAGGCCGACCCCAACGCGTTCGCCCAGCAGGCCGACTCGGTTCACTTCGAGAACGTCGAGCAGCGTGCGTGGGCCACCACGGCCGGCACCTTCAAGCTCTCCGGCCTCAAGATGAAGGTCCAGAAGGGCAAGCACGAGTGCTACTAGGCCCACAGGGCCCGTGTACGGGCCGGGGTCTTGGCACTTGATGTGCTGAACGGCCGGGCGCGGGGGCACTCGCAGTGACGTGAGGTCGTCCCCGTGCCCGTTTCCGGACAGCCACCATCACCACAGATCAACGCCTTTCCCGAGGAGCTGTACGACATGAGCGCCGAAGCGCACGAAGGACTGGGCTCCAAGCTTGGTCAGATGCGCCAATCGTTCCGAGGGTGGCGCGGTCAGCGCCCGTTCTGGGGCGGCCTGCTGTCAATCCTCGGCGGCCTCCCGATCATGTACTTCCCGTACGCGAACCTCGCGATCGGCAATATGACGATCAAGATGGCGACCACGGCCGGTGCCGGTTCGCTCATCATCGGCATCTTGCTGGTCGTGCTCGGCCTGACGATGTGGTTCCAGCCGCACTCCCGTGTGTTCGCGGGTGTCGCGGCGATTCTTCTCGCCCTGGTCTCCCTCGTGGTTTCGAACTTCGGCGGCTTCGTCATCGGTTTCCTGCTCTCCCTCGTCGGCGGTGGCCTCGGCATCGCCTGGGCGCCGGCCGAGCGGCAGGACGATTCGGCAGGGAAGGGCGGTGACCGCGCCACGTCCTCCCCGGACGAGGCGCCGGTCGTGCCGCCGGTTGCGGGAGCCACCTATCAGGTCGCGGGCGTGAACGACGACGTGTCAGGGACGAGCCCGAACAACGGGACGAACGGGAGGCACCGTGCCGGCTGATGAGGTGCACCACGAGGGCTCCGCGGAGCCCCGTGCGAGAACCGGGCCGCGGCATGCGGCGCGGCGGCATGCGGCACCAAAGAAGCATCTCTTCACCAAGATGCACATGCCCGCGGGCAAGGCGGTGGCGATCGCGGCCATGCCCACGGCCGTGCTCATGGGGCTTGGACTGACGCCGACGCTCGCGTCGGCCAAGGACAACCCGACGAAGTTCTCGGTGGACGACTACAAGGCGTGCGCCGACGCCGTCGATGCCAACAAGGACGATGGGTCCGACGAGGCGAAGGACAAGGCCAAGGAGTCGACGAAGCCGACCCCGACGCCGTCCCCCTCCGCCTCCAAGGACAGCGCCGAGGAGAAGAAGGAGAAGGCGACCCCGACTCCTTCGCCGTCCGCATCCGAGTCCTCCAAGGGCTCAGACGCCTCCGACGACAAGGACGCGGCCACGCCGTCGCCCTCGGCTTCGGAGACCAAGAACCCCCTGGACCCGCTGGGCGTCGGCGACGCCCTGAAGAAGGCGTTCACGCCCGACGACAAGGAGTCGGAGAGCGCGACTCCTTCGCCGTCGGCGTCGGAATCCTCTGGCGGCCTGCTCGGTGACACCACCGACAAGGCGGGCGACACGGTCAAGGACACGACCGGGTCGGTCAAGGACACCACCGACAAGCTCGGCGACACGGTCAAGGACACCACCGACAAGGTCAAGGACACGACCGACAAGGTGGAGGACGCGGCCAAGGACGCGACCAAGAACGTGGGCGACCCGAAGGGCTCCGGCGATGTGCCGGAGAACTGCCCGGTGGCCACGGACGCGTCCGGCGCCGACGAGGACACCCCGGCCCAGCTTCCGGACAAGTCGTGGAAGCTGCAGGCCAGTTCGCTCCTGCTCAAGGGCGCGGACTACAAGGGCCTGGTGGACGTCCGGATGGCCGACGGGTCGACCAAGCGCGTCATGAAGTACATCATCTCCAAGGGCACGGACATCGGTGATCTGCACCAGATCGCCCCGGGCCCGAACGGGAAGTTCTTCCACATCCGGTCGGACAAGGGCTCCACGTCCACCATCCGCGACGGGCAGACGACGATGTACACGGAGGAGCTCTCGGGCAATCTGCTCGGGCTCATTCCGCTGACGTTCAACGCCAAGAACCCGCCGCCGATCAACCTGCCGACCCTGTTCTTCACGAACGTCAAGGTCACGCAGGCCGCACAGTTCGGCGGGACCCTGCACGTGCCCGGTCTGCACACCACGGTCGAGGACAGCTGACCGTAGTCCCAAGGTCCGTCCGGGAGCCGCGTACGACAAAGGGCGCCCCCCTCAAGGGGGCGCCCTTTGTCATGCGCTCAAGGCCGTGCGCGCGGGCGAATGCGGCGGGTCAGTCGCGCTGCTCTCCGCCGAGGTGGTGCACCCGGACCATGTTGGTGGTGCCGGGGACGCCGGGGGGCGAACCGGCCGTCATGACCACGGTGTCGCCGTCGTTGAAGCGGTTGAGCCTCACGAGCTCGGCGTCGACCAGCTCGACCATGCCGTCGGTGTTGTCCACGTGCGGCACGACGTGCGACTCGACGCCCCAGCTCAGCGAGAGCTGGTTGCGGGTCTCCTCGTCCGTGGTGAACGCCAGGATCGGCTGGGCCGCGCGGTAGCGGGAGAGCCGGCGGGCCGTGTCACCGGACTTGGTGAAGGCGACCAGGGCCTTGCCGTCCAGGAAGTCCGCGATCTCGCACGCGGCGCGGGCCACCGAACCACCCTGCGTACGCGGCTTCTTGCCGGGCACGAGCGGCTGCAGGCCCTTGGAGAGCAGTTCCTCCTCGGCCGCGACGACGATCTTCGACATCGTCTTGACGGTCTCGATCGGGTACGCGCCGACCGAGGACTCGGCGGACAGCATGACCGCGTCGGCACCGTCCAGGATCGCGTTCGCGACGTCGGAGGCCTCGGCGCGCGTGGGGCGCGAGTTGGTGATCATCGACTCCATCATCTGGGTCGCGACGATCACCGGCTTGGCGTTGCGGCGGCACATCTCCACGAGGCGCTTCTGCACCATCGGGACCTTCTCGAGCGGGTACTCGACGGCCAGGTCACCACGCGCGACCATGATCCAGTCGAAGGCCGCGACGACGCCCTCCATGTTGGCGACGGCCTGCGGCTTCTCGACCTTGGCGCCGACGGGGACGCGGCGCCCCTCCTCGTCCATGATCTTGTGGACGTCCTTGACGTCGTTCGCGTCGCGCACGAAGGACAGGGCGACCATGTCGCAGCCCATCTTCAGGGCGAAGCGCAGGTCCTCGATGTCCTTCTCGGACAGGGCCGGGACGTTCACCGCCGCGCCGGGCAGGTTGATGCCCTTGTGGTCGGAGATGACACCGCCCTCGACGACGATGGTCTTCACGCGCGGTCCTTCGACCTCGACGACGCGCAGCTCGACGTTGCCGTCGTTGATCAGGACCTGGTCGCCCTTGGAGACGTCGCCGGGCAGACCCTTGTAGGTCGTGCCGCAGATCGACTTGTCCCCGGCCACGTCCTCGGTGGTGATGGTGAACTCGTCACCGCGCACCAGCTCGACGGGGCCCTCGGCGAAGGTCTCCAGGCGGATCTTCGGGCCCTGGAGGTCGGCGAGCACACCCACGGCGCGGCCCGTCTTCTTGGCGGCGGCGCGAACACGGTCGTAGCGACCCTGGTGCTCGGCGTGGGTGCCGTGGCTGAAGTTGAATCGGGCCACGTTCATGCCGGCCTCGATCAGCGAGACGAGCTGCTCTTCGGAGTCGACGGCGGGGCCCAGTGTGCAGACGATTTTGGAACGGCGCATGGGGGCGATCCTATCGGTTTGTTTCGCTACGGAATATTCCGTCTGGTGGAATCTACAAATGGGCGGAGGTGTGCTCAGTCGTTGCGGCTTCGGACCAGCGCGTAGGTCTGCTGCGCGATCTCCAGCTCCTCGTCGGTCGGCACCACGGCCACGGCCACGCGGGCGTATTCGGGGGAGATGAGCCGCGGTTCGTCGGAACGTACGGAATTGAGCTCTCCGTCGACCGCGAGGCCCAGCTCCTCCAGGCCCGCGACCGCAGCCTCGCGCACCGGCGCCGCGTTCTCGCCGACCCCGGCCGTGAACACGACCGCGTCCACCCGGCCGAGTACCGCGTAGTACGAGCCGATGTACTTCTTCAGGCGGTGCACGTAGATGTCGAACGCGAGCCGCGCCTCCTGGTCGCCCTCGTCGACGCGGCGGCGGATCTCCCGCATGTCGTTGTCCCCGCACAGTCCGATCAGGCCGGACTTCTTGTTGAGCAGATTGTCGATCTCGTCCGCCGACATCTTGGCAACGCGCATCAGATGGAAGATGACGGCCGGGTCGACATCTCCCGAACGCGTGCCCATCACGAGCCCTTCGAGCGGCGTGAGTCCCATCGACGTCTCCACGCACTGCCCACCGCGGACCGCGGAGGCCGAGGCGCCGTTGCCCAGGTGCAGCACGATGACGTTGACGTCCTGTGGCCGCTTGCCGAGCAGTTCGGCCGTCTTGCGGGACACGTACGCGTGCGAGGTGCCGTGGAAGCCGTAGCGGCGCACGCGGTGCTCGTCGGCGGTCTTCACGTCGATCGCGTAGCGGGCGGCCGACTCCGGCATCGTCGTGTGGAACGCCGTGTCGAAGACGGCGACCTGCGGCAGGTCGGGGCGGAGCGTCTGGGCGGTGCGGATGCCGGTCAGGTTCGCCGGGTTGTGCAGCGGCGCCACCGGGATGAGCCGCTCCACCTCCTTGAGCACCGCGTCGTCGATGACGGTCGGCTGCGTGAACAGCTTGCCGCCGTGCACCACGCGGTGGCCGATCGCGGCCAGCTCGGGGGAGTCGAGGCCGAGCCCGTCCTGTGCCAGTTCCTCGGCGACCAGTTCGAGCGCGACCTTGTGGTCGGCGATCGGCCGGTTCCGCTCGCGTGAGTCGCCGCCGGCCGGGGTGTGCTTCAGGCGGGAGGTCTCCTCACCGATCCGCTCGACCAGGCCCAGGGCCAGGCGCGCGTTGTCACGCATGTCGAGGAGCTGGTACTTCACCGACGAGGAGCCGGAGTTGAGGACGAGGATGCGGGTCGCTGCCACGGGTGTCATGCCTTTTCGGTGGGGGTCTGGGCCTGGATCGCCGTGATGACGACCGTGTTGACGATGTCCTGCACGAGCGCGCCGCGGGACAGGTCGTTGACCGGCTTGCGCAGGCCCTGCAGGACCGGCCCCACGGCGATCGCGCCGGCCGAACGCTGCACCGCCTTGTACGTGTTGTTGCCGGTGTTGAGGTCGGGGAAGATCAGCACGCTGGCCTGGCCCGCGACCTCGGAATCGGGCAGCTTGGTGGCCGCGACGGTGGGCTCGACCGCTGCGTCGTACTGGATCGGCCCCTCGATCTTCAGGTCGGGCCGGGCCGCCTTGACGATCTCCGTGGCCTCCCGCACCTTGTCGACGTCGGCGCCCGAGCCCGAGGTGCCGGTGGAGTACGACAGCATCGCGATCCGCGGCTCGACGCCGAACCGGCCGGCGGTACCGGCGGACTGCGTGGCGATGTCCGCGAGCTGCTGGGCGTTCGGATCCGGGTTCACGGCGCAGTCGCCGTAGACGAGGACCTTGTCGGCCAGGCACATGAAGAAGACCGAGGAGACGATCGCGGCGTCCGGCTTGGTCTTGATGATCTCGAACGCGGGCCGGATCGTGGCGGCCGTGGAGTGCACGGACCCCGACACCATGCCGTCGGCGAGCCCCTCCTGGACCATCAGCGTGCCGAAGTAGTTCACGTCGGCGACCACGTCGTGGGCCAGCTCCGGGGTGACGCCCTTGTGGGCGCGCAGCGCCGCGTACGCGTCGGCGAAGCGTTCCCGCAGCGCCGAGGTCTGCGGGTCGATGATGTCGCTGTCGGCGAGGTCGACGCCGAGGTCGGCGGCCTTCTTGCGGATCTGCTCGACCGGGCCGAGCAGCGTCAGATCGCAGACGCCGCGGCGCAGGAGTACGTCGGCGGCGCGCAGCACGCGTTCCTCGGTGCCCTCGGGCAGCACGACGCGGCGCTTGTCCGAGCGGGCCCGCTCCAGGAGCTTGTGCTCGAACATCATCGGCGTGAGGCGGTCGGAGGACGGCGCCTGGATGGTCTTCAGCAGGCCCGCCGTGTCGACGCACCGCTCGAAGAGGCCGAGGGCGGTCTCCGCCTTGCGCGGCGTCGCGGCGTTCAACTTGCCTTCCATGGCGAAGAGTTCGGCCGCCGTGGGGAAGGAGCCGCCGGCCACCGCGATCACCGGGGTGCCGGGCGCGAGTCGCTCGGCGAGCTTGAGGATCGCCTCGCCAGGCTGCTCGTTCAGGGTCAGGATGACGCCCGCGATCGGCGGCGTGCCCGCACTGTGCGCGGCGAGCGCGCCGACGACCAGGTCCGCGCGGTCGCCGGGCGTGACGACCATGCAGCCGGGCGTCAGGGCGTTGAGGAAGTTCGGCAGCATGGCGCCGCCGAAGACGAAGTCGAGGGCGTCGCGCGCGAGCCCCGAATCGTCGCCGAGCAGCACCTTGCCGCCCAGCGCGTGGGTGATCTGGGCGACGGTCGGCGCGGCGAGCGCGGGCTCGTCGGGCAGCACGTAACAGGTGACCGGCAGCCGCCCCGCGAGCTGCTCGTGCACGTCGGCCCGGTCCGCCGGCGCCACGCGGTTGACGACCATCGCGAGGACGTCGCAGCCCAGGCCGTCATAGGCGCGGTAGGCGTTGCGGGCCTCGGCGCGTACCGATTCGCCCGTCTGCTTCTTGCCGCCGACGACCGGGATCACGGAGGCGCCGAACTCGTTGGCGAGGCGGGCGTTGAGCGCCAGCTCGTCCGGGAGCTGGGTGTCGGCGAAGTCGGTGCCGAGCACGAGCACGACGTCGAATTCGCGGGCGACGTGGTGGAACCGGTCGACCAGGCGCGAGACCAGCTCGTCCGTGCCCTGCTCGGCCTGGATCGCGGAGGCCTCGTGGTAGTCGAGCCCGTACACCGTCGCCGGGTCCTGCGACAGCCGATACCGGGATCGCAGCAGGTCGAATAGCCGGTCGGGGCCGTCGTGGACCAGCGGCCGGAAGACCCCCACCCGGTCGACCTGGCGGGTCAGCAGCTCCATGACCCCCAGCTCCACGACCTGCCGGCCGTCTCCGCGATCGATCCCGGTCACGTACACGCTGCGCGTCACGCGTGTTCTCCGTTTCCCTCGTGGTCCTACGCGTTCGTGGTCCCACGCGTTCGTAGTCCTACGTGTTCCAACCCGGCGTTTCCGGATTGATTCGGCCTCTTTCGGGTCAAAAAAAGGCGCGCAATGGAAGCCGTGCCCTCTTGACAATACCTCCGGCGGTGGTTAGGTCGCCCGCCGGACAGAAGGCCTTTTCCCATGGGTCCAAGTGCCCATGGAACCCCTGCCGAAGCTCCCTGCACAGCCGAGCGGGAGCGCATCGCCTCCAAGAGCGTGGAACAATCGGCATCGCTCACAGACGTACCAGCAGCGAGCAGGAGACACAGCACGATGCGCATCGGAGTTCTCACCGCAGGCGGCGACTGCCCTGGACTGAACGCCGTGATCCGGTCGGTCGTGCACCGAGCCGTCACGCACTACGGCGACGAGGTGCTCGGTTTCGAGGACGGCTACGCGGGGCTGCTCGACGGCCGGTACCGACCCCTCGATCTGAACGCGGTCAGCGGCATCCTCGCCCGCGGCGGCACCATTCTCGGCTCCTCCCGCCTGGAGCGCGACAAGTTCAGGGCGGCCTGCGAGAACGCCAAGCAGCTCGCCGAGGAGATCGGTTTCGACGCCCTCATCCCGATCGGCGGTGAGGGCACGCTGACGGCGGCGCGCATGCTCTCCGACGCGGGCCTGCCGGTCGTCGGCGTACCGAAGACGATCGACAACGACATCTCCTCCACCGACCGCACCTTCGGCTTCGACACCGCAGTCGGCGTCGCCACCGAGGCGATCGACCGGCTCAAGACGACCGCCGAGTCCCACCAGCGCGTCATGGTCGTCGAGGTCATGGGCCGGCACGCGGGCTGGATCGCCCTGGAGTCCGGGATGGCGGGCGGCGCCCACGGCATCTGCCTGCCCGAGCGGCCCTTCGACCCGTCCGACCTGGTCAAGATGGTCGAGGAGCGGTTCTCCCGGGGCAAGAAGTTCGCCGTCATCTGCGTCGCCGAGGGCGCCCACCCCGCCCCCGGGACCATGGACTACGGCACCGGCGAGATCGACCAGTTCGGCCACGAGCGCTTCCAGGGCATCGGCACCGCCCTCGCCTACGAGCTGGAGCGCCGCCTCGGCAAGGAGGCCCGCCCGGTCATCCTCGGCCACGTGCAGCGCGGCGGCACCCCCACCGCGTACGACCGCGTGCTCGCGACCCGGTTCGGCTGGCACGCCATGGAGGCCGTGCACCGCGGCGAGTTCGGCAAGATGACGGCGCTGTACGGCACCGACATCGCGATGGTGCCGCTCGCCGAGGCGGTCACCGAGCTCAAGACGGTCCCGAAGGACCGGATGGACGAGGCGGAGTCGGTCTTCTAGACGGCCGGTCCTGCGGGGGCTACGGATGACGGATCCTGGACCAGAACTCGTCCAGGATCCGCTCCAGGAACAGCCGCCCCGCGTCCCCGGACCTCGGCGACATCCCACCGCCCCAGCTCAGCGTGGCGGCCATCAGCGCCTGGTACTCCAGGTGCATCTCGTGCAGTACGTCCTCCAGCTCGCGGCGCTGCACCGGCACGAGCCGGGCGATCGGCCGCACGGACCCCTGCCAGCGCGTCCGCGCCGCGCCCCGCAGCAGCTCCGCGAGGTGCGTGTCACGCCCGGTCACCGTCGCGAGCGCGCGCGGGCTGAGCCGCAGCGTCTCGGCGAGCGCCGCCGACTGCCGGTCGTTGCCCTGCCAGTCGCCCGTCTCCTCCATCCGCAGATACGAGTGGATCTCCAGGCCGACTGAGCGGGCCACGTCCTCCGGGGCGAGCCCCAGCGCGAGCCGGTGCTCGCGCAAGGTCCGCGGCACGCCGATGAGTTCGCTCAGCGAGCACCACAGGGCCCCCGCGAGCGCGGTCAGTTCACCGGACGTCGGCGCCGCGTCGCCCCGCTCCCACGCGATGATGACGTCCGGCGTGATGTGCGCGAGCCCGTACGAGGCACGCATGCCGTACGCGACGTGCCCCGGCGCCATCCCGAGCGCTTCGCGCAGGCGCCGGGCGGCGGGGGCGTTGAAAGGTGGTGTCGGCTGGTTGGGCATGGCCTCGTGCTGCACGGCCACAAAGTAGGGGGTCACACGGCGTTTGGCTACAGTCCGCGCTCAACCCTTCACCGCACCGCTCAGCGCGAAACCGCCGCCGAAGCGCCGCGACACCAGGACGTACAGCAGCACCACGGGCGTCGAGTAGATGATCGAGAACGCGGCGAGCTGCCCGTACACGACGGTGCCCCGGTTGCCGAAGAAGTCGTTGATGCTGACCGAGGCCGGCATCTGGTCGGGGGAGAGCAGCAGCATGAACGGGACGAAGAAGTTCCCCCACATCATCGCGAACGAGTACACGGTGACGACGGCGACCCCGGGCCCCATCAGCGGCAGCACGATCCGCACGAGCCCTTGGAACGTGTTCGCGCCGTCCGTCCAGGCCGCCTCCTCCAGCTCCTTCGGCACACCGTCCATGAAGTTCTTCATCAGCCATACGGCGAACGGGAGTTGGGACGCGGCGAAGAAGTAGATCGTGCCCGCCATCGTGTCGATCAGGTTCACCTGCACGAACAGCGCGTACACCGGGACCATCACCGCCGTGATCGGCAGGCAGGTCGCGAACAGCGTCGTCGTGAGGAACGGGTTGTTCAGGCGTGAGCGGTAACGGGAGAGCGGATACGCGGCGAGCGCGGCGCAGGCAACGGTGAGGGCCGTCGCGCTGCCGCACAGGATCAGCGAGTTGAGCAGCGGCGTGAAGGTGATGTCGGGTTTGAGGACGTCGTCGAAATTGCCGAACGTCAGCTCCGATGGCCACTTCACCCGCAGATTCGCGTCCGCGTCGACCGACGACAGGACGACCCAGGCGAGCGGCAGCGAGAAGGCGAGCGCGACGAGGATCAGCGCCGCGTCCGCCGAGAGTCGTCTACGGATCCGGGTCCTCACTCAGTCCTCCGCGCGCAGCAGCCGCATGTACACCAGCGAGAACAGGGAGCCGACGACGAGCAGCAGCAGCGCCACCGCGGTGCCGTAGCCGATCATGCTCTTCTGGAAGGCCTGTTCGTACATGAACAGGGGCAGGGTCTGGCTGTGATTGCCGGGCCCGCCACGGGTCATCACCCAGATCAGGCCGAAGACCGACAGCGTCTGAAGCGTGTTCAGCATCAGGTTCGTGCCGATGGAGCGGCGGATCATCGGCAGCGTGATGTGCCACAGCCGCTGCCAGGCGTTCGCCCCGTCCACCTCGGCGGACTCGGTGACCTCCGTGGGGATCTCGCGGAGCGCCGCCGAGTACACCAGCATCGAGAAGGCGGTGCCGCGCCACATGTTCGCGAACGACACGGCCAGGATCGGCAGCGTGAACAGCCAGTTCTGGCGCGGCAGTTGGAGCCAGTCGAGGATCGCGTTGAGAGTGCCCTCGCGGCGGAAGAACGCGTACAGCAGAAACCCGGCGACGACCTCCGGCAGCACCCACGCCGTCACCACGACCGCCCCGGTGACCGTCCTGACCGGCTTCGACGCCCGCTGCATCAGCGCCGCGAGCGCGAGCCCCAGCGTGTTCTGGCCGACGATCGACGACAGGAACGTGAAGACCAGCGTCAGCCGGACGGCGTTCAGGAACGCGTCGTCCCTGAACGCCGCCGTGAAATTGTCGAAGCCGACGAAGGACGACTTCGCCTGCCCGGTCAACTGCAGGTCGGTGAAGGCGATATAGGCGCAGTACGCGATCGGGCCCGCGAGGAAGAGGGCCATGAGGACGGTCGCCGGGGCGATCGGCACGAGCCGGAGGGTCGTGCTGCGACGGGTACGGGTCACGGTGCCACTCGCTTCTCCCAACTCCCTCCCACTCAAGGCTTCTTGACGACCTTCCCGTCCGTCGCCGTCCTCACTTGATCGTCGTACGTCGACGCCGCCTTGTCGACCGAGGCATCACCGGTCGTCACCGACTCCATCGCCTCCTGGATCGCCGTCGAGACCTTCGGGTACGCGGGGTAGGCCGGCCGGTAGTGGGTGCTCGCCACCAGATCCGTGAAGAACTTGATGCCGGGCTGCGCCTTCACGTACGCGGGGTCGGCGGCCACGTCCTTGCGCACGGCGATACCGGAGTTGGCGATGTACCAGCGCTTCGCGTTCTCCTTGGTCTGCATCGTCTTGATGAAGTCGAAGGCGAGGTCGGGATTGGCCGCCTTGGCCGGGACCGCCCAGGTCCAGCCGCCGGACATGGAGACCTTGCCGGGCGCCTGGCCCTCCTGCGTCGGCATGTGGGCGAGGCCGAGCTTCTGCGACCACTCGGGCCACTCGTGCCCGCTGCCCTTGATCCAGTCCTGCGGCAGCCAGGAGCCGTCGAGGTTGATGCCGAGCCTGCCCTCGGGCATCAGCTCGCCGCGCACCTGGGTGGGGAAGTTCGGGTCGAGGGCGTCGGAGACGTCGGGGCCGAGCTTCTCCTTGAAGACCGTCCGCACGAAATTCAGGCTGTCCTCGAAGGCCTTCGAGCCCGTGACCCACTTGCCCGTGGCCTTGTCGTAGAGCGGGTCCGCGGTCCCTGCGCCGGTCCCGGTCCCGTAGAGGAGCATCTGGAAGCCCTGCATCGTCGACGCCTCGCCGGCCGGCTTTCCGGTGTAGACGTTCAGCGGGGTGACGCCGGGGACCTTCTGCTTGATGGTGCGGGCGGCGTCCAGGACCTCGTTCCAGTTCTTCGGCTGCCAGGGAGTCTTGATGCCGGCTTTCGCGAGGATCGCCTTGTCGTACCAGAGGCCGCGGGTGTCGGTGCCGTCCGGGACGCCGTATGTCTTCCCGTCCCGCGCCTTGGCCGCCGTCTTCGCCGTGTCGATGAACTGGCCCCAGTCCGACCACTTGCCCAGGTAGGAGTCGAGCGGCTTCAGATATCCGCTGGCGATGTCGGAGTTGATGAGGAAGGTGTCCTCGTAGACGAGGTCCGGGGCCGTCCTCGGCGAGCGGAGCATCTGCTGGAGCTTGGTGTAGTACTCGGCGTCCGGCGCCTTGATCGGGACGAACTCCACCTTCTTGCCGGGATGCGCCTTCTCGAACTGCTTCTTCATCGCGGCGAGGTAGTCGTCCATGACCTTGACCTTGTTGTCCATGGACTGCTTGAAGGACACCTTGACGGTGTCCGAGTCGCTTCCGGAGCCGCCGCCGCAGGCGGTGAGCGTCGCGGCGGCCAGCAGGGCGGTGGCGGTGAGGATCGGGGCGGTGGGGCGCACGGGCACGACCTCCTACGGAGCATCGCGGGCTTCGTTGCCTCGCGGGGCTGCCGTGAAGGTATGAGCGGCGGGGATCAGGGTCAATGGGTGGTGCAAGTTAGGTAAGCCTAAGCTAAGTTAGTCTTCGGGTGGCGTCGCAACGCCCCCATCCGCAAAGGAGATTGACGCAGCATGCCTCGAATCACTCCCAGCATCCGCCGTTCCGCCGCCGTCGCCGTGGCCCTCATCGCGGGCGCCACGCTCGCCCCGGCGGCCGCCGCGAACGCCGACACCGGCGCCACCGCATCCGCCTCGGTTCCTGTCACCAAAGGGCTCTACCAGTCGGCGTACTCGGAGCGGAACCACGCCCTGTGGACCACGTCGGCGGTGGGCCGCCCTCCGGTGACCACGTCCGCGCTCACCAAGCTCGACCCGGTCACGCTCAAGGTCGAGGCGACGTACACGCCGCCGGTCACCGACGCGGCCACCGGCGCCGTCGAGGCGGTCTACGGCATCGCGGTCGACGACGAGCACAACACCGTGTGGGTCACCAACACCCGTGACAACTCGGTCGCCGTCTACAGCCAGCGCGACGGCTCCCACCTCGCCACGCTGCCGAACGTCAACCACGCCCGCGAGATCGTCGTGGACGAGAAGCACGACACCGTGTGGGCGAGCGGCTTCGGCGACGGCAGCGTCGTCGGCTTCGACAGCCGTACGTTCACCGAGAAGAAGCGCGTCACCGTCGAGGGCGCGGGCCCGACCGGCCTCACCGTCAACGAGCGCAACGGCACGGTCTACGCCGCCGACCTCACCAACGACCAGCTGATCGAGGTCGCGCGGAAGTCCACGAAGCCGCGGCTCATCCCGGCCGGCGACGGCCCGATCTCCGTGGCCCTCTCGAAGAACGGCCGCACCGCCTACACCGCCGACAACGTCGCGGGCACCGTCTCCGTCGTCGACCTGAACAAGGGCCTGGTCACCAAGTCCGTCCCGACGGGCGAGGGCACGCTGTCCGTGGCGAGCGACGACCGGTCCGGCAAGCTCGTCGCCGTCAACCGCACCGACGCGACCGCCACCGTCGTCGACCCGCGCAAGGGCTCCGTCGTCAAAACGGTGAGCACGGGCGCCAACCCGAACCACGTCGAGGTCGCGCGCGGCACGGCGTACGTCGTGGACAAGTCCGGCACGGGCCCGGCGGGCGAGGACACCCTGACGCGCTTCCGCGTCCGCTGAGTCTCCTGGCCCCTTGTTGTCTGGTCCCTGGTCGGCTACTTCCAGGTGTAGACGAGCTCCGGGCGGCCCACCTGCCCGTACTGCGGGCTGCGCACGGCCCGCCCGGAGTCGACCAGGTGCTCCAGGTAGCGGCGGGCCGTGATCCGCGAGATACCCACCGTCTCCGCGGCGGCCGCCGCCGTCAGACCCTCGGGCGCCTCCCGCAGCGTGCGCGTGACGCGTTCGAGGGTGGGCGCGCTCAGCCCCTTGGGCAGCGCGGCGGGGGCCGGCGAGCGCAGGGTGGCGATCGCCCGGTCGACCTCGTCCTGTCCGGACGCCTCACCGGTCGTCGCGCGGTACTCGGCGTAGCGCACGAGACGGTCCCGCAGCGTCGCGAACGTGAACGGCTTCAGCACGTACTGCACGACCCCGAGCGACACCCCCTCCCTGACCACCGCGAGATCCCGCGCCGACGTGACCGCGACGACATCCGCCTGATGCCCGGCCGCGCGCAGCGAGCGGGCGAGCGAGAGCCCGTGGCCGTCCGGCAGGTGCAGGTCGAGCAGCAGCAGGTCCACGGGGTTGCGGTCCAGGAACCGCCTGGCCTGCGCCGCCGAGTGCACCTTCCCCACGGCCGTGAACCCGGGAACCCGCCCGACGTACAACGCGTGCGCGTCCGCAGCCACGGGGTCGTCTTCGACGACGAGGACCCGGATGGTGCGGTCGGCGTCACTCATGGGTTCCTCTTCCTGCGGATCTTCTGGCGGAGTCTGCACTATCGGCCTCGCCACTATCAGCCCCGCCGGCGATTGAGGCGCGGGGTCCGGGGCAGAGCCCCGTGGCCGTAACCCCGTCCGGGGCCGAGGACTCGGGGCTCCGCCCCGGACCCCGCGCCTCAATCGCCGCAGGGGCTTGATTTGGCTCAGCCGCCGCAGGGGCTTGATCGGCCATGGGCACCCGCACCGTGAACTCCGCGCCGCCCACCGCCGACCGCTCAAGGTCCAACACCCCACCACACCGGGCCAACGCCTGCCGCACAAGCGCAAGGCCCAACCCCCGCCCACCCGTCCCGGAGGGCATCGCCTTCGTCGACCACCCCCGCTCGAAGACGGAGTCGACATGCTCCGGATCGACCCCCGGCCCCGTATCCGAGACCCGCAACAACAGGACATCGTCATCGGTCCGCGCGGTCACCGTGACTCGCGCCCCGGACGACCCCTGCGCCGCGTCGACCGCATTGTCGACAAGGTTCCCCAGCACGGTGACCAGGTCCCGCGCGGGCAGCACCTGCGGCAGCAGCCCGTCGTCGATCCTGGTGTCGGCCGACACCACCAGCTCCACACCGTGCTCATTGGCCTGCGCCGCCTTCCCCAGAAGCAGCGCCGCCAGCACCGGCTCGTGCACCGCCCCCACGACCTGATCGGTCAACGCCTGCGCCAGCTCCAACTCGGCGGTCGCGAACTCCACCGCCTCGTCCGCCCGCTCCAGCTCGATCAGCGAGACAACCGTGTGCAAGCGGTTCGCCGCCTCGTGCGCCTGCGACCTGAGCGCCCGCGTGAACCCCCGCTCGGAGTCCAACTCGCCCATCACCGCCTGGAGTTCGGTGTGGTCCCTGAGCGTGACGACCGTGCCGCGCCGGTCACCGCTCGCCACCGGAGACGTATTGACGACGACGACACGGTCGAGCGTCAGATGCACCTCGTCGACCCGCGGCTCGGCGGCGAGCAGCGCACCCGTCAACGGCGCCGGCAGCCCGAGCCCGGCGACGGACCGCCCGACGACGTCGTCCCCTTCCTCGACGCCGAGCAGCACCCGCGCCCCGTCGTTGATGAGCGCGACCCGCCGCTGCCCGTCCAGCATCACGAGCCCCTCGCGCACGGCATGCAGCGAGGCCTGGTGATACGCGTGCATCCGGCTCAGCTCGCCCGCGTTCATCCCGTGCGTGTGCCGACGTAGACGGGCGTTTATGACGTACGTACCAATACCGCCGAGCACCAGCGCGGCAAGCGCGACCCCCGCGACGGCGAGCACCTGCCCCCGCGCCTGAGCGGTGATGACATCGACCGTGATCCCGGCGCTGACCAGCCCGATGATCCGGTGCCGCCCCTCGTCGTACACGGGCGTGACCACCCGCACCGAGGACCCGAGCGTCCCCGTGTACGTCTCCGAGAACGTGTGCCCCTTCAAGGCCGGCCCGATGTGCCCGAGGTAGCGCTCCCCGATCTGCCGCTCGTCGGGATGCGTCCAGCGGATCCCGTCCGGATCCATGATCGTCACGAAGTCGACGCCGGTGTGCCGCTGCACCTCACGCGCGTACGGCTGCAACAGCCCCGTCGGATCCGCGGCGCCGGAGGCCGCCTCGCGCACGGACCGCGCGTCGGCGACGGCCCGCGCCGTGGCCGTGGCCTGACGCCGCGCGCTGTCCTCCGCCTGCCCCCGGTCACTGACATACGTGAAGAGCGCACACCCCGCCACCACGACGGCCACCAGCACGACCTGCATCGCGAAGAGCTGGCCCGCCAGGCTGCGGGGACGGGGAAGACGCATGCGCAACAGTCTGCCTCTTCGTATAAGCACGAACTAAATGAACGGAAGGGTGACGGTCCTCACCGGGGGGAGAGATAGTCGCCAAGATTCGCAGGACGTGAGCCGCACGGACTGGGACTGATACGCCGAAGCCGTCGTTCAGGAGGAACCGTGGCCGAGACCGACACCGCGAAGCCCGCCCCGCCCGCGAAGCGGGACCGCACTCACTATCTCTACATCGCCGTGATCGTGGCCGTGCTGCTCGGTATCGCAGTCGGCTTCGCGGCGCCCGACTTCGCCAAGGAGCTCAAGCCCATCGGCACGGGCTTCGTGAACCTCATCAAGATGATGATCTCGCCCATCATCTTCTGCACGATCGTCCTCGGCGTCGGCTCCGTCCGGAAGGCCGCGAAGATCGGCAAGGTCGGCGGCCTCGCCCTCGGCTACTTCATGGTGATGTCGGTCGTGGCCCTCGCCATCGGCCTGCTCGTCGGCAACCTGCTGCACCCCGGCGACGGCATGCACCTCACCGAGGCGGTGAAGGGTGCAGGACACACCGCGGCCGAAGAAGCCAACGAGGGCCCCGTCGACTTCATCCTCGGCATCATCCCGACGACGATGGTCTCCGCCTTCACCGGCGACTCGGTCCTCCAGACCCTGCTCGTCGCACTGCTCGTCGGCTTCGCCCTCCAGGCCATGGGCCGCTCCGGCGAGCCCGTCCTGCGCGGCGTCGAGCACATCCAGAAGCTCGTCTTCCGGGTCCTCGGCATGATCATGTGGGCCGCCCCGGTCGGCGCCTTCGGCGCGATGGCCGCGGTCATCGGCGAAACGGGCGTCGACGCCCTCAAGGCCCTCGCCACGATCATGGTCGGCTTCTACGTCACCTGCGCCCTGTTCGTCGGCATCGTGCTCGCCACGATCATGCGCCTGGCGACGGGCTTCAACATCTTCATGCTGCTGAAGTACCTGGGCCGGGAGTTCCTCCTGATCCTCTCGACGTCCTCGTCGGAGTCGGCCCTGCCGCGTCTGATCGCGAAGATGGAGCACCTGGGCGTGAGCCGCCCGGTCGTCGGCATCACCGTCCCGACCGGATACTCCTTCAACCTCGACGGCACCATGATCTACCTGACCATGGCGTCCATCTTCATCTCGGACGCTCTGGACCAGACGATGTCCGTCGGCGAGCAGATCGGTCTGCTCCTCTTCATGATGATCGCGTCGAAGGGCGCGGCGGGCGTCTCCGGCTCCGGCATCGCCGTCCTCGCCTCGGGCCTCCAGTCCCACAAGCCGGGCCTGGTCGACGGCGTCGGCCTGATCATCGGCATCGACCGCTTCATGAGCGAGGCCCGCGCCCTCACCAACTTCGCGGGCAACGCGGTGGCTACGTTGCTCATCGGTACGTGGACCGGAGAGGTCGACCGGGACCGCGTGAAGCGGGTCCTCGCCGGCGAGCTGCCCTTCGACGAGCGCACGCTCCTCGACTCCGGCACCTCCGACTCGGACTCCGACTCGGACGTTCCGACGCCGCGCGACGGCGGGGCGAAGGAGCCGGTCGGAGCCTGACCCCTCAGCGTCTCCGTAGGGGCGGGGCCCGGTGCGATGCGTCGTGCCGGGCCCCGCTTTTGTGCCGTGGGGGCAGGTGGCGTAGAGTCCTTCGAGTTGCCCACAGGGCGGCACCCCAACCACCTGCACGATCTCCCGGACCGGGATTCTATTCGGCGTGCCCGAATTCAATTCTGAACCCCCGATTAGCTCGGGGGCCGGGAATCCGCTAAAGTTTGGAACGTCGGAACGGCCCAACAGCCGGGAAGACAAGCCCCTCTGACTGGGAATCAGGCCCGAAAGGATCTGATAGAGTCGGACTCGCCGGAAAGCCGAAAGGCCGGAAAGCGAAGCGGGACCGAGGGAAATCGGCCGGTGAAACG
>NZ_JBSFVM010000051.1:0-28216 GCF_053592315.1 Streptomyces sp. NPDC002754 | reverse complement strand
GTCTCCTGTGAGTGGAGATCTTAGGTGTGCTATTCCTATCAACAGTCCTGCCGGACGGGCCGCCTCAATCGCCGGCGGGGCTTGAACAACAACCCCCGCCGGCGATTGAGGCGATCTTTCGAGCCCGGCGGCGATTGAGCAGCACAATCAAGCCCCGCCGGCGTTTGAGGCGCGGGGTCCGGGGCGGAGCCCCGAATCTTTTGGGCCCGGCGGCCGCAACCCACCCACCCGTAGACCCGCGGAGCGCAACGCGGCCCGCCGACGGGGGAAGTTCGGCGGGCCGCGGTCGTACCGGATTGGCTCAGTGGACGGAGTGCTCCTCCTGAGGGAACGTTCCGCCGATGACGTCCTCCGCAAACGCCTTCGCCGCGTCGGACATCACGCCCCGCAGATCCGCGTACTGCTTCACGAACCGCGGCATCTTCCCGCCGGTGAGGCCCAGCGCATCCGTCCAGACCAGAACCTGCGCGTCCGTACCGGCCCCCGCCCCGATGCCGACCGTCGGGATGTGCAGGACCCGCGTCACCTCGGCCGCCAGCTCCGCCGGAACCAGCTCCAGGACCACCGCGAACGCCCCCGCGTCCTGCACGGCCTTGGCATCGCGCAGCAACTGCTGCGCCGCCTCCTCGCCGCGCCCCTGAACCCGGTAGCCCTGGGTGTTGACCGACTGGGGGGTCAGGCCGATGTGGGCCATGACCGGGATCCCGGCGTCGACAAGCAGCTTGATCTGCTCGTGCGAGCGTTCGCCGCCCTCCAGCTTGACGGCGCCCACCCCCGCTTCCTTCACCAGCCGCATCGCCGTACGGAGCGCCTGCGTCGGCCCTTCCTGGTAGGACCCGAAGGGCAGATCGCCAACGATCATGGCGCGGGACGTGCCGCGTACCACCGCCGCCGACAGCATCACCATCTGGTCCACCGTCACCGGCACCGTGGTGTCGTACCCGAGGTGGCAGTTGCCCGCGGAGTCGCCGACCAGCATCACGGGGATGCCCGCCTCGTCGAAGACCGACGCCGTCATCGCGTCGTACGCGGTGAGCATGGGCCACTTCTCGGCCCGCTCCTTGGCGAGTCCGATGTCCCGCGCCGTGACGCGGCGCGTGCCCTTGCCCCCGTAGAGGGCGTTGCTCTGGGGTTGCTTCTGGGCAGCCGAAAGCTCTGTGGGTTGCGTCATCGCAACGGCTCCTTCGTGTCGTCTCGAGGCGCCCTGACGGCGTCCCCGGATCGCCTCCATGGTGGCACCGCGTGCCGCTCCCGCGCCAGGCCCCCGCGCTCCGGTAAAGCCTCGGCAAGGCTTTCCGCGAGACTTCCGATACGAGACGGTCCCGTATCGAAATGGGTCTAGGGTCGCTCCCATGACCACTCCTGTTCCCGAGTCAGTGCACCGCCGTCGCTGGGTGATCCTCGGCGTGCTCATGCTGAGCCTGCTGATCGTCGTCCTCGACAACTCGATCCTGAACGTCGCGATCAAGACGATCTCGACCCCCGAGCCCATCGGTATCGGCGCCTCGCAGAGCGAGCTCGAGTGGGCCATCAACGCGTACACGCTCGTCTTCGCGGGCCTGCTGTTCACGGCCGGACTGCTCGGCGACCGCATCGGGCGCAAGAAGGTCCTCATCGGCGGCCTCGTCGTCTTCGGGATCGGCTCCGCGCTCGCCGCGGAGTCCGGTACGCCGGTCCAACTCATCGCGTTCCGCGCGGTGATGGGCCTCGGCTCCGCCTTCGTCATGCCGGCCACGCTCGCCGTCCTGATGAACGTCTTCGAGCGGGACGAGCAGCCGAAGGCCATCGGTATCTGGGCCGGCGGCGTGGGGCTCGCCATCGCGATCGGGCCGATCACCGGCGGACTCCTCCTCGACCACTTCTGGTGGGGCTCGGTCTTCCTCGTGAACGTGCCGATCGTGATCATCGCCGTGGTGCTGATGCTCATCCTCGTACCGGACTCCAAGGACCCGAAGCCCGGCCGGATCGACCTCGTCGGCGTCGCGCTGTCCGTCGTCGGTCTCGTGCTGCTCGTCTACGGGATCATCAAGGGCGGCGACGAGGGCGACTTCACCAGCCCCCAGGTGCTCGCCACCATCGCCGCGGGCCTCGTCGTCCTGGTCGCCTTCGTGCTGTACGAGAAGCGCAGCGACCACCCGTCGTTCGACATCAACTACTTCAAGGACAAGGTGTTCTCGGCCGCCATGGCCGGCATCGCGCTCGTCTTCTTCGCGATGATGGGCGTCACGTTCTTCGCGTCCTTCTACATCCAGAGCGTGCGCGGCTACTCGCCGTTGCAGACCGGCGCGTTCCTGCTGCCGCTCGCCGCCGCCCAGCTGATCTTCGCGCCGCGCGCCCGGCTCGTCGTCGACCGGCTCGGCGTCCGCGTCACCACGACCGGGGGTCTGGTGCTGCTCGCGGCCATGCTCGCCGCGTTCACCCTGCTCGACCAGGACAGCCCGATGTGGGTCATGGAGATCATCTTCTTCTTCATGGGCACGGGCATGGCCCACGTCATGACGCCGACCAGCGTCGTGATCATGCAGTCGCTGCCGCGCGAGAAGGCGGGTTCGGCCTCCGCGCTGAGCAATACGTTCCGCCAGGTCGGCGGCGCGCTCGGGATCGCCGTGCTCGGCTCGGTGCTGTCCACGGCGTACAAGAACGGGATCGAGGACAAGCTGATCCCGCTGCCCGCCGGTCTGCGCGACGCCGCGGGCGCGTCCATCGAGGCCACGCTCGGCGTCGCGCAGAAGCTGGGGCCGCGCGGCGAGGCCCTGGCCGGGGCGGCGAACGACTCCTTCGTGCACGCCATGCACATCACCGCGCTGTGCGGCGCGGGCGTCGCCGTGCTCAGCGCCGTCCTCACCGGTCTGTTCCTGCCGCGCAAGCCCAAGGGCCCGCCGGCCGAGCACAGCGGTGAGCAGCCGGAGAAGGTCGGCGCGGGCCACTGACCCGCCACTGACCTGCTGGTTGAGACAATGCGCCGGGGCCTGCCACAGCGGCCGGGCCCGGGGCGCGGCGAAAGGCGGAGCGCGGTGGACGCGGGCACGGAACGGGCCGAGGGGCAGGCGCGGCGGCGAAGGATTCCCGGGTCCCCGGCGCCGTCCGCGCCCGCGCGCGGGCGTCCGCGCAGCGAGGCCGTCGAGCAGGCGATCATCGAGGGCGTCATCGAACTCCTCGAACAGGGTGTGCCGCTCACCGAGTTGTCCATCGAGCGGATCGCCCGCACCGCGGGTGTGGGCAAGGCCACCATCTACCGGCGCTGGAGCGGCAAGGAGGCGCTCTTCGTCGACGTCGTCGCCTCCATCGAGGAACCGGCCTCGGAACTGCCCGGCATCTCGATGCGCGACGATCTCGTCCGGCTCCTGGAGCACATGCGCAGGCGCGGCCTCAGCATGCGCACTTCCGCCCTGCTGCACAACGTCCTCGCGCAGATGAAGACCCTGCCCAGGCTCTGGGACGCGTACCAGGAGCTCGTCGTGGACCCGCGGCGGCGGACGACGCACGACGTGGTGCGGCGCGGGGTCGCGGACGGGGAGCTGCCGCCCGGTACGGATGTCGAGTTCGCGGCGGACCTGTTCACCGGGCCGATGCTGTTGCGCACGGTCATGCGCTCCGACGCGCCCCTGGCGGAGGACCTCGCGGAACGCATCGTCGACACGGTCCTGGCGGGGCTGCGGGCCGCTCGTTAAGCCCCTGCGGCGATTGAGCAGGCGGCTCCCGGGCCGAACCCCGGGGCTCCGCCCCGGACCCCGCTGCTCAATCGCCGCAGGAGCTTAAAAGATCTGCTCAATCGCCCCAGGGGCTTGAAGGGCAGGGGCTTAAGAGTGGGAACCCAGGGCCCCACCGCGTACGTCCACAGTGGACAGAAAGCCGCTGCTCATCGCCTAGGGTTTGGGGCGAGGGCAGCGGGCACGGCAGGCAGTGAGGCGACGACGGCATGGCGCAGACGTACAAGGGCGGCGAGGGCAGCGGACCCGGAGCCGCCGGACCGGGAGCCGGACTCCCACGTCAGGGCGGCCGCCCCCTGGCCGACCGCGGCTACTGGGTGCGCGGCATCGTCCTCGCGGTGCTCGCGATCCTGCTCGCGCTCGTCATGGTGCTGCACGCGCAGATCCCCAACACCGTCGGCAACCTCGGTTCCCTGACCGAGACGTTCCTGCCCTGGCTGGGCGTCTTCATTCCGGTGCTGCTCGTCCTGGGCCTCGTACGGAAGTCGGCGACCGCGGTGATCGCGGTGCTGGCCCCGGCGATCGTCTGGTTCAACCTGTTCGGCGGGCTGCTCACCGACAAGACGGGCAGCGGCGGCGACCTGACCGTCGTCACGCACAACGTCAACGCGGAGAACGCCGACCCGGTCGGCACCGCGAAGGACGTCGCCGCGTCCGGCGCGCAGGTCATCGCCCTGGAGGAGGTGACGGCGCAGGCGCTGCCGACGTACCGGGAGACGCTCGGGAAGGCCTACCCGTACCACGCGGTCAAGGGCACCGTCGGGCTGTGGAGCAAGTACCCGCTCGCCGGCACCCAGTCCGTCGACATCAAGCTGGGCTGGACGCGGGCGCTGCGCACGACCGTCGCGACGCCGCAGGGCAAGGTCGCGGTGTACGTCGCCCACCTGCCGTCGGTGCGCGTGAAGCTCGACTCCGGGTTCACCGCCAGCCAGCGCGACCGGAGCGCGGACGCGCTCGGCGAGGCGATCACCGACGAGCCGCTGGGCAAGGTCGTCCTCCTCGGCGACCTGAACGGCACCATGAACGACCGCGCCCTGCACGGCGTCACCGCCCAGATGCGCTCCACGCAGGGCGCGGCGGGCAGCGGCTTCGGGTTCAGCTGGCCGGCCGCGTTCCCGATGGCGCGCATCGACCAGATCATGGTCAAGGGTGTGGAACCGGTCACGTCGTGGACGTTGCCGAGGACCGGGAGCGACCATCTGCCGATCGCGGCGAAGGTCGACGTGTGACGGCAGACGGTCCACCACTCGTCACGGCGTCTTAACCTCACGGAACGATCGCGGAATAGTCGGCGGGCGAGACTTTGTTCCGCACGTAAACTTACGTAGGCCACACTCACGCCGTCGCTACCCGAAAGTTCCTTCATGCCCCTCGCCCTGCTCGCGCTCGCCGCGGGTGCCTTCGGCATCGGCACGACCGAGTTCGTCATCATGGGCCTGCTGCCCAACGTCGCCGACGACCTGCACATATCGATCCCGGACGCCGGACACCTCGTCTCCGCGTACGCGCTCGGCGTGGTCATCGGCGCGCCGCTGCTCGCCGCGGTCACCGCGCGGATGCCGCGCCGCCGTGTCCTCGTTGGCCTGATGGCGCTGTTCGTCGTCGGCAACGCGGTCTCGGCGGCGGCCCCCGACTACCACTCGCTCATGCTCGCCCGCTTCGTCAGCGGACTGCCGCACGGGGCGTTCTTCGGTGTCGGCGCGGTGGTGGCGACGTCCCTCGTCGCGCCAGAACGCAAGGCCCGCTCGGTCTCGCTCATGTTCCTCGGCCTGACCATCGCCAACGTCGTCGGCGTGCCCGCCGCGACGGCGATGGGGCAGCAGCTCGGCTGGCGCGCCACGTTCCTCGCGGTCAGCGCGATCGGGCTCGTCGCGATCGCGGCGCTCCTTGCGCTGGTCCCCGCGGACCACGGGCACGCTGCGGCCGCCGCCGGTCTGCGCGGCGAGCTGCGCGCCCTGAAGTCCCTCCCGGTCTGGCTCGCGCTCGGCACGACGGTCGCCGGCTTCGGTGCGCTCTTCGCGGCGTACAGCTACGTCACGCCGATGCTCACGGACGCGGCGGGCTTCGCGGACGCGTCCGTCACCCTCCTCCTCGCCCTCTTCGGCGTCGGCGCCACCATCGGCAACCTCATGGGCGGCCGCCTCGCGGACCACTCCCTGCGTCGCACACTCTTCGGCGGCCTGCTGTCGCTGGTCGTGGTCCTGTCCCTCTTCCCGCTCCTGATGCGTACGGAGTGGAGTGCGGCGCTCGCGGTCTTCCTCCTCGGCATGGCGGCGTTCACGACGGGCTCCCCGCTCCAGCTGATCGTGATGGAGAAGGCCTCCGCGGCCCCCTCCCTCGCCTCGTCCGCGAACCAGGCGGCCTTCAACCTGGCCAACGCCGGCGGCGCCTGGATCGGCGGCCTCGCGCTCGCCGCGGGCTTCGGGGCGACGTCCCCGGCGCTCACCGGCGCGGCCCTCGCCGTACTCGGAGTGGGCGTCGCGTCGGTCGCGTACGCGGTGGACCGGGGTCGGGGTGCGGCGACACCGGGGCGGTTGGTGGCCTCGCATGTTCCGGAGCCGGCGGAGTCCTCCGTACGACACTGAGGCGTACGCAACTGAGGGCGCGGCCGCGCTTCGGGGGTGCGCCCCTGTGGGCTTCCGCGCGCTGGTCCGGATGCGTGACGGTTCAGCCTGGGTACCGTTGTACTGAGTGACCGTCTAGACAGACAGGACAGAGGGGGCGGCGATGCGCTGGCAGGTTCAGGAAGCGAAGCAGAAGTTCAGCGAAGTGCTCCGGCATGCCATTGCCGACGGTCCGCAGATCGTCACCCGGCATGGGGAGGAGTTCGCGGTCGTGCTGGACATAAGGGAGTACCGGAAGCTCAAGGGGGAGGAGCAGGACTTCAAGGAGTACCTGTTGCGGGGACCCGAGTCCGAGGAGTTCGCCGAGATCATGGAAGGGATCGTGGGCAGCCGGGACTTCCCGGGTGCCCCGGTCTGGGGGGACGACGAGTGACGACCTATCTGCTCGACACGAACACGGTCTCGGAACTGCGCAGACCCCGCCCCTCCCCCCAGGCGATCGCCTGGTACGAAGCGCAGCGCTCGGACGACCTCTTCACCAGCGTGGTGGCTGTCGGTGAAATGCGGCGTGGGGTGGAGCTGATGCGCCGTCGGGATCTCGCCCAGGCCGAGGCGCTGGACGTCTGGCTGAGCGGTGTACTGCGCGGGTTCGGCGAGCGGGTGCTGCCCGTGACCGGGGAGATCGCGGAGGTGTGGGGCCGTTTCCAAGGGGAGCGCGGACCGCTGGCGGTCGCCGACTGCTACCTGGCGGCCACGGCGCGGGTGCACGGCATGACGCTCGCCACGCGCAACGTCAAGGACATGGCCCGCACCGGCGTCGACATCGTCAACCCCTTTGAGTGCGAAGGAGATTGAGCCCGGCCCTGTGGGGGTGCCGCACCCTGGCACCCCCACAGGCGGTGGTCAGCCCCGGTACCCCAGCACCGTCATCATCCCCGCCTCCGAGTGGTACACGTTGTGGCAGTGGACCATCCACAGGCCGGGGTTGTCCGCGTCGAAGTCGGCCGTCACCGTGGCGTTCGGGAGGACGATCGCGGTGTCCTTGCGGGGGCCGCCCGCCGCGTTCGCCAGGGAGAACGTGTGGCCGTGCAGGTGGACCGGGTGCCACATCGACGTCGAGTTGGCGAAGACCAGGCGGACCCGTTCACCCGCCCGCACCGGGTAACGCTGATCCGCGTCGTACGGCTTCTTGTTGAACGCCCAGTCGTACTTGGCCATCCCGCCGGTCAGCTGGAGCTTGATGGTGCGATCCGGCTTACGGGACTCCAGCGCGACCGAGTCGTCCGCGCGGAGCTTGTCCGCCGTCAGCAGGCGGCCGTCCAACTCCTTGGGGCGGGCCGAAGCGGCCGGCGTCGCACCCGAACCCGTACGCAGCACCGCCATCCCCGACGCCTTCTTGCCCTCCGCCAGAGCCGTCAGCGGGAACACCCCGTCGCCCGCCGTGACCAGCACGTCGTACCGCTCGCCCATCCCGAGCAGCAGCGAGTCCGTCTTCGCGTGCCGCACCGGGAACCCGTCCGTGTGCGTCACCGTCATCTCGTGGCCGCCGAGCGCGACGCGGAACGCCGTGTCGCCGCCCGCGTTGATGAACCGGATCCGGACGCGGTCGCCGGGGTGGGCTTCGAAGGACGAAGGGGCTCCCGGCGTACGGCCGTTGACGAGGTAGTGCGGGTACTTCACGTCACCCGCGTCGCCGCCGAGCAGCTCGCTCTTCGCGCCCATCATCATGCGGGAGGGGCTGTCCGCGGAGGGGGAGGACGTCTCCCCGGAGTCCATCGACATCGACATGCCGTGCGCGCCGTGGTCCATGCCCCCGTTCTCCATGCCTCCGCCCCCGTGGTCCATCCCCTTGCGGAGCTCCTTGAGTACCGCGTCCGGCGTCGAGCCGGCCACCCCGTCGACCCAGTCGTCGAGGACGACCACCCACTCCTTGTCGTAGGAGAGCGGCTCCTTCGGGTCCTCCACGATCAGCGGCGCGTACAGGCCGCGGTCCTGCTGGGTGCCCGAGTGCGGGTGGAACCAGTACGTGCCCGGGTGCGCGACCTTGAAGCGGTACGTGAAGTCGGCGCCCGGCGCGACGGACTTCTGGGTCAGGTCCGGTACGCCGTCCATGTCGTTGCGCAGCGCGATGCCGTGCCAGTGCATCGACGTGGGTTCGGGGAGGTGGTTGGCGAGGGTGAGGTCGAGCGTGTCGCCGGCCGTGACCCTGACCTCCTTGCCGGGCAGATCGCCGCCGTACGACCAGGACTTGACGGTGCGTTCGCCCAGGTCGAGCGGGGTCGCGGCGGCCGTGAGCCGGACCTCGCGGACCCGGCCGCCGGCGCCGCGCCTCTTCTCGGCGGCGGCGACCTCCTTGCCGGCCGGGTCGACGTAGCCGCGCGGTGCGGCGGCGTCGTTCGTTCCGGTCGTCCCGGAGGAGCAGGCCGCCAGCGTTCCCGTGCCGGCCACGGCGATCGCCGCGCCGAGCAGGGTGCGTCGAGTAGGGGTGCGCGGAGTTTCCTTGCGCATGCGTGTGTACCTCGCTGTCGATGAAGCTGCGATGAGGGTGAATTCAGGCGTGCGAAATCGCGCGCAGGCCTAAATGCGCAGTACCGACAGTCGAGAGAGGAGTCTTCGGGGCGGGGGAGGGTTCGGGCGCTGGGCGAAGGCGAGGCCGCGGGCGTGCGGCCTCGGCGCCACCGCCGTGAGCAACGGGCGCAGCACCGCCGCCGTCAGCAACAGCAGCGTGAGCGAACCGAGCACCGCGAGGCACACGTTCAGCGGGTCCATGCCGCCGTGGCCGGGGGAGTCGGGGGCGTGCTCGTGCACGGCGGGCGCGTGGTGGGGCGCCGCGTGCGCCGACGCGGCGGGCATGGGCATGGACATGGACATGGACATGGACGTGGACACGGACATGGGCGCCGCGTCCGCCGTGTGACCTGACGTGTGATCCGCCGCGTGCCCCGTCGGATGGCCCAACGTATGCATCCCGACGACCCCGAGGAGCAGCGCCGCGAACAGCAGCATCCGCTGCCACCGCCCGGTGCCGCTTCGCGTCCTCGCCATGCCCGCACCCTACCCCCACCCGGTATCCGGTGAGGCGCGGCCTCCCTGCGGTCTCCCTATGGAGTCCTGAGCCCCGGCGGCGGGTGAGCGCCCACCCGCCGCCGGGGTGTCCTGGAGGTCAGCGGCGGTACGAGCGCACGTAACCCGGAGCCGGCGAGCCGACCCCCGTCACGTCGTCGTAGCCCCTGACGGCCTTCAGGGAGGCGTCCTTGCCGAGGCTGCGCACAGACGTGAGCAGGCCCTCGGAGGAGTCGTAACTGTTGGCGTAGTCGACGCGGACCACGGCGAGGTCCTTGCCGGTGGGCCTGTCGACCACGTCGTGGTACTTCGCCGTGCCGTACCGGTCGTAGATCGCCGGGTTCGCGAAGCCGAGCGGCTTGCCGCCGCCCGTCTGCTGCGCGAGCGCCTGCACACCCGCGACGACCGGCGCGGCGAGCGAGGTGCCGCCGATCCGGTACTCGTCGTAGGCCTGCGAGCCGTCGGGCAGGGTCTGCGTCTGACCCACCAGGAAGCCGGTGTTCGGGTCGGCGATGGCAGAGATGTCCGGGACGACGCGGTTCTTGCCGCCGTTGGCACCGGCCAGCGCGTCCGGCACGACGCCCTTCTGGTAGTCGGGCTGCGCGACCGTCTTGCTGGTGCCGCCGCCCGCGCCCGAGGTGTAGGCGCCCGGGAAGTCGGTCCAACTCTTGCTGTCCGCCGCCAAGTTGGACTTCAGCGTGCCCCAGCCGGTCTCCCACTGGTACTTGTCGCCCTTGCCGACCGCGAGGGAGGTGCCGCCGACGGCCGTCACCCACGCCGAGTTGGCGGGCGTGTCGACCTGCTTCGTACCCGTCGACGCGACGTTGTCGCCGTTGTCGCCGGAGGAGAAGTAGAAGCCGATGCCCTCGACGGCGCCCAGCTGGAACACCTGGTCGTACGCGGCGGCCAGCTCGGGCGTCTGGTTGGCCTCGATGTCGCCCCACGAGTTGGAGACGATGTCGGCCAGGTGGTTGTCGACGACCTTGCCGAGCGAGTCGAGCAGATCGTCGTCGTAGCAGGAGGCCGCGCCCACGTACGTGATGTCGGCGGCCGGGGCCGTGGCGTGCACGGCCTCGACGTCGAGGGTCTCCTCGCCGTACCAGCCGGCCGCGTCGCACTCCTCGGTCTTCGTGTACTTCTTCGGCAGCACCTGCTTCAACTGCCGGGTGTTGTACGCCGCGTCCCCGTGCTTCTTCGCGTACGTCGCCGCGTCCTTGGCGATGGTCGGCGAGGCGTACGCGTCGGTGATCGCGACCTTGACTCCCTTGCCGGTCGCCTTCCCCGCGCCGTACGCGGCACGCAGCTGCTTGCCGGTGTAGCCCTTCGGGGCGTACGGGATCTTGCCGCCGTACGCGTCCGGGAGCGTGGTGGCGGTCTTCGACCCGTAGTACGTGGAGAACGGTCCGGCATTGCGGAACACGGCGCTCGGCGGCGGCAACTGGTCCTGCTTCGTCGCCTTGTGCGGGGCGCTGTCGAGCCCGGTGACCGTGAGCACGGCGCCGTCGAGGGAAGCGGGCACGGACGCGGCGGCGGACGGGGCGCGGTAGGTGTGCCCGCCCTTCTTGTAGTCGTGCAGTTGCGTGCCGAAGGCCTTCTCGGTGGCGGCCACGTCGCCCGACACGGAGAGGTAGTGCGCGGTGGAACCGGTCACGGTGAGGCCCGAGGACTTCAGCCAGGCCGTGACCTCGGCTATCTGCTCCTTCGTCGCCCCGAAGCGGCCGCGCGCCTCCTTGGCGCTCAGATACTTCTGGTACTGCCCGGACGACGGGTCGGCCACGGCCTTCGCGTACGCGGCGAGGCCCTTGGCGTCCCGGCCGGCCAGGTAGACGCGCGAGGTGACCTTGCCGCCGTCGGCCGTGTCGCCCTTGTCGGCGGAGCCGGTGGCCCACAGCGGCCTGGTGCCGGAGAGCGTGTCGCGGTTCGGCTGGGCGTGGGCCGGGGCGGCGAGCGCGAGGGCGCCGGCCAGCAGCGGAAGGGTGGCCGCGAGGCTCAGGCCCGCCCGGGTGCGGCGTGCGCCGCGATTGGATCTCATACGGAACCCCCTGCGTAGAGGTGCTCAGGTGCTGAGGTGCGGAGAGCACGGTGCTGCGGCGCATGTGTAATGCACACGCAGAAAGGCCCACTCTTGCCAACAACCGTTCACGCGGGGGAAATGGGACGATCAAGAAGACGTCAAGTCGGCTCAACTCCGGTCGGGATGGGCCGATTTGGGCGCATCGGGGGCGGCGGTGCAGCCTGTTGTGCAGAGCCGTCGGCGGTCATCGGGGCACTGCGTCCACACGGTGGGCGCAGGGCGGGCACTATGACCCTGAGGGGGTCGACAGGCACTATGAACACATTGCCGGCCGAGCAGAGACGATCAAGGTCGGCAACGCGCAGGAAACCGGCGTGTGGTGGGATGTGTCCAGGCCCTCTGGACGGCATGGGAGCAGTAGGCCTGACCAGCAAGGATGGGTGGAAGCGAGAGATGGACAAGCAGCAGGAGTTCGTGCTCCGTACCCTGGAGGAGCGCGACATCCGGTTCGTACGTCTGTGGTTCACGGACGTGCTGGGCTTCCTGAAGTCGGTGGCCGTGGCCCCGGCCGAGCTGGAACAGGCGTTTGACGAGGGCATCGGCTTCGACGGCTCGGCGATCGAGGGCTTCGCCCGGGTCTACGAGTCCGACATGATCGCCAAGCCGGACCCGGGCACGTTCCAGGTCCTGCCGTGGCGCGCGGAGGCCCCCGGCACGGCGCGCATGTTCTGCGACATCCTGATGCCCGACGGTTCGCCGTCCTTCGCCGACCCGCGCTACGTCCTGAAGCGGGCCCTGGCCAAGACCTCCGACCTCGGCTTCACGTTCTACACCCACCCCGAGATCGAGTTCTTCCTGCTCAAGGACAAGCCGCTGGACGGCACCCGCCCGGTGCCCGCCGACACCTCCGGCTACTTCGACCACACCCCGCAGAACGTGGGCATGGACTTCCGCCGCCAGGCGATCACCATGCTGGAGTCGATGGGTATCTCGGTCGAGTTCTCCCACCACGAGGGCGCTCCCGGCCAGCAGGAGATCGACCTCCGCTACGCCGACGCGCTCTCCACGGCGGACAACATCATGACGTTCCGCCTGGTCATGAAGCAGGTGGCGCTGGAGCAGGGCGTCCAGGCCACCTTCATGCCGAAGCCGTTCTCGGAACACCCGGGCAGCGGAATGCACACGCACCTCTCCCTCTTCGAGGGCGACCGGAACGCGTTCTACGAGTCGGGCGCCGAGTACCAGCTCTCCAAGGTCGGCCGCTCCTTCATCGCGGGCCTGCTGAAGCACGCCGCGGAGATCTCGGCCGTCACCAACCAGTGGGTCAATTCCTACAAGCGGATCTGGGGCGGCTCCGAGCGCACCGCCGGCGCCGGCGGCGAGGCCCCGTCCTACATCTGCTGGGGCCACAACAACCGCTCGGCCCTCATCCGCGTCCCGATGTACAAGCCCGGCAAGACGGGCTCGGCCCGCGTCGAGGTCCGCTCCATCGACTCGGGCGCCAACCCGTACCTCACGTACGCGGTCCTCCTGGCGGCGGGCTTGAAGGGCATCGAAGAGGGCTACGAACTCCCTCCGGGCGCCGACGACGACGTCTGGGCCCTCTCCGACGCGGAACGCCGCGCGATGGGCATCGAGCCCCTCCCACAGAACCTCGGCGAGGCGATCACCCTGATGGAACGCTCGGAACTGGTCGCGGAAACGCTGGGCGAGCACGTCTACGACTTCTTCCTCCGGAACAAGAAGCAGGAGTGGGAGGAGTACCGCTCGGAGGTCACGGCGTTCGAGCTGAGGAAGAACTTGCCGGTGCTGTAGGCGTAGGTCAGAGCGGTTTCCGCTCGTTTCCCCGAGAGGGCCCACGGTCGATGACCGTGGGCCCTCTCGGCTGTCTGCCGTGCTGGCCGAAACGGTACCGCTCTGAGTAATCGCGTCCTTACGTCGTGTCAGTGGCGTGTGCTGTCATATGACCAGAGCGGGTGCATCAACGCAGCTGATCTGAGGGGGAGTTCGGTCATGGGGGTACGGGGCGGGCGTCGGGTGAGCGGGCGGCGCCCGGCACGGCGTACGGCTCGTCGGCGGGTGAGGCGTCGCTCCAGGAAGCGGGACGAGCGGATCGCCCTCCTGGGCGGTGGTGTCGTCGTGGCGGTCGGTGTGGTGATGGCCGCTGTGCGATGGCTGCTCGGGCACTGGTGGCTGCTCGTCCTCATCGTCGCGCTCGCCTCGGCCGTGGGCGGCTTCTGGCTCCAGCGGGGCCGGCAGCGGGCCGAGTGGCAGCGGGTCCGCGCGCGGTCGCTACGGCTGCGCATAGCGGAGATGGACGCGCTGGATCACCGGGCGTTCGAGTTCGCCGTCCGGGACCTGATGCGCCGGGACGGCTGTGCGGCCGAGCGGATCGGTGGCGCCGGTGACGACGCCTGCGACGTACGGGCCACCGACCCGGCCGGTCGAATCTGGGCGGTCCAGTGCAAGCACCGCCGCGACGGGGACCGTGGCTCGGCCGTCGGCGTGGGGGTGCTGCAACAGGTCAACGGCACGGCCCGGCAGGTCCACGGGGCGGATGTCGCGGTCGTGCTCACCAACGGGCGGTTCTCCTCGAAGGCGGTCCCGTGGGGCCGGGAGCACCGCATCCACCTCGTCGACCGGCGCGTACTGGGCGAGTGGGCCGCAGGATCCCGGCCGCTCTGGGAACTTCTCGATCGCATCCCGCCACCACGGCGACCGAGGCACGATCCTGACCAGAAGGGGAGTTGGGCCAAGTGATCCTGACGCTCAACGTGGCGTTGCTGCTGGCCGTGATCGTCTACTTCCGCATAGGCCGGCTGGGTCGGTTCCAGAGCAAGGCCAGCCAGTGGACGAACGTGTTCATCGTGCTGGTGCTCGGTGTGCTCATCGCGCCGACCGGGTTCGGACAGGCGATTATCGCCGTTCTGGGCAACGTCGTGCAGAGCATCTCGGCCTCCGCCGGCCCGTGAGGCCTACAACGCGTCCCGCAACGGCACAGCGGAGCGCTTGTGGTATTCCTGGATGGCCCAGCCGTTGCCGTCCGGGTCCGTGAAGTGCATGAAAGTGCCGCCGTCGTCGGGGCCGTACTGGATCGGTTCCGAGACGTCCAGGCCGCGGGCGCGGAGTTCTTCGTGGGCCGTCTTGATGTCGCTGACGACCAGTTGCAGGCCGTGGTACGTGCCGGGGGCCGCCGTGCCCGTCGGGCTCGGGAGGCCGGTGGTGAGGGCGATCGAGCAGCCGGAGCCCGGCGGGGTGAGCTGGACGACGCGGGCGCCCGGCATCACCTCGCGGTCGACGTCGCAGTGGAAGCCGGCCTTGTCGACGTAGAAGGCCTTCGCGCGGTCGATGTCGGAGACCGGGAGGGGGATTACTTCCAGGGTCATGTCCATGGAGGTAAACGTAGGGGCGAATCGGTGGTTCCGGGCCGGTGGTGCCGGGTGGTCGTTCGGGTGGTCATTCGAATTGCCAGCGGGTCTGCGTGAACTTCTCGCCCTTGCCGAAGCCGAAGACCGTGCGCGGCGGCACCGCGTAGACCAGGGACGGCCCCTCCTGGCCCTGGAACGCGCCGTCGGCGCGGACCTCGAAGTGCCAGGCCGGGCCGTACTTCTCCTCCCAGGCCTTGGCGAGGGCGTGCAGGCGCTCCGCTTCCGTGACCCGCGTCGCCCGCCCCTCGACCACCACGTCGAAGCCCGCCGCCCAGGCGTTCGTGCCAGTGGTGAGGACGACCTCCGGGTTCTCCGCGAGGTTGAGCGACTTGCGTTCGCGGTCACCGGAGGTGAAGTGCAGGGATCCGTCCAGCCAGACGGCGAGGAGGGGCGTGACGTGCGGGCGGCCGCCGGGGCGCACCGTGGAGATCCAGAACAGCTCGGCGCCGGTCAGCAGCCGTTCGGCCGCCGCCCACGGGGTGGGTTCGGCGCCGGGGGAGCTGTAGCGCGGGTCGATCGACGTGCGCGGGGTGTCGGGGCGGGTGTGGTGCGGCATCGAGGGCGTCCCTTCGTCGTACGTGGCCACGCGTACACAGGTGGGGACCTGCCGCGGCCGCACAACTCATCGGTGCAGCCCGGAGGGCAGTAGGCTCAAGGCCACCGTTGATCGAACAGGAGGCCGGGCGATGATGTCGGTGCCGCACGAAGGGGGACGGTGGACGGGCGGCCGCAGAAGCAGCACCTTCACCCGGCTGCTGCGACTCGGCTTCACCGATCCGTCCACCGCCGAGCGACTGCTCGACGACCCCGCCCTGTCCGCCGTGCGCTCCGACCCGCTGCTCCTGGACGCGCTCGGCGCCGCCGCCGACCCGGACCTGGCACTCCTCGGCCTCGTCAGGCTGGTCGAGGCCCAGGAGGACGAGACGGCGCGGCGCGAGCTGCTCGACACGCTCGTCGCGGCGAAGCCGCTGCGCGACCGGCTGCTCGGCGTCCTCGGTTCCTCCGAGGCGCTGGCCGACCACCTCGCCCGGCACTCGAAGGACTGGCGGGCCCTGGTCACGTACGAGGCGGGCGATCTGCACCCCGGCGTCGAGGAGTTCGAGCGGGGGCTCGCCGACGCCACCGACGAGTCGTCGCTGCGCGTCGCCTACCGGCGCTGCCTGCTGTCCATCGCCGCCCGCGACGTGTGCGGCACGACCGACATCACCGAGACCGCCGCCGAACTCGCCGACCTGGCGACGGCGACGCTGCGCGCGGCCCTCGCCATCGCCCGCACAGCGTCCCCCGCCGACGCAGCGCTGTGCCGGCTCGCCGTGATCGCGATGGGCAAGTGCGGTGGCCATGAGCTGAATTACATCTCCGATGTCGACGTCATTTTCGTCGGGGAGCCCGCCGACGGGTCCGCCGACGAGGGCAAGGCCATCCAGGCCGCCACCCGGCTCGCCTCGCACATGATGCGGATCTGCTCCGACACGACCGTCGAGGGCACCATCTGGCCCGTCGACGCCAATCTGCGCCCCGAGGGGCGCAACGGGCCGCTCGTCAGGACGCTGTCCTCGCATCTCGCCTACTACCAGCGCTGGGCCAAGACCTGGGAGTTCCAGGCGCTGCTCAAGGCCCGCCCGGTCGCGGGCGACCCGGACCTCGGCGAGGAGTACGTCGCCGCCGTGTCGCCGATGGTGTGGCAGGTGTCCGAGCGGGACAACTTCGTGCCCGACGTACAGAAGATGCGCAAGCGGGTCGTGGCGAACATCCCCGTCGGTGACGTGGACCGCGAGCTGAAGCTCGGGCCCGGCGGCCTGCGCGACGTCGAATTCGCCGTGCAGCTGCTGCAGTTGGTGCACGGGCGCGCGGACACCGCGCTGCGCAGCGGGACGACCCTGAAGGCGCTCGCCGCGCTCGCCGACGGCGGATACGTGGGCCGGGTCGACTCCGTGCAGCTCGACGACGCCTACCGGTTCCTGCGCACGCTCGAACACCGCATCCAGCTCTACAAGTTGCGGCGCACCCACATGGTGCCCGAGGGCGATGCCGACCTGCGCCGCATCGGCCGCTCGATGGGCATGCGCACGGAACCCATCACGGACCTCAAGCGGGCCTGGAGGCGGCACACGTCCGTCGTCCGCCGCCTGCACGAGAAGCTGTTCTACCGGCCGCTGCTCGACGCCGTCGCCCAACTCGCCCCGGGTGAGACCAGGTTGCGCGCCGACGCGGCCCGCGAGCGCCTCGTCGCACTCGGCTACGCCGACCCGAGCGCCGCGATGCGCCACCTGGAGGCGCTGGCCTCCGGGGTCAGCCGCAAGGCCGCCATCCAGCGGACGCTGCTGCCGGTGCTGCTCGGCTGGTTCGCGGATTCCGCCGACCCGGACGCGGGGCTGCTCAACTTCCGCAAGGTGTCCGACGCGTTGGGCAAAACACCCTGGTACCTGCGGCTGCTGCGCGACGAGGGCGCGGCCGCGGAGAACCTCGCCCGGATCCTGTCGGCCGGCCGCCTCGCCCCCGACCTCCTGATGCGCGCCCCCGAATCGGTGGCGCTGCTCGGCGACGAGCGGGGCCTGGAGCCGCGCGGACACGCCCAGTTGGAGCAGGAGGCGGTCGCGGCGGTACGGCGGGCGGACGGTGCCGAGCAGGCCGTCGCCTCGGCGCGCGCGGTGCGCCGCCGCGAGCTGCTGCGCACGGCTGCCGCCGACATCATCGCCTCGTACGGCACCGAGGACACCCCCGCCGTCGCCGACCAGGGCGCCCTGGTGGACCAAGTGGGCTCCGCCGTATCGGACTTGACGGCCGCCGCGCTCGGCGGGACCTTGCGGGCCGTGGTCCGTGACGGCTGGGGCGACACCCTGCCGACCCGCTTCGCCATCATCGCCATGGGCCGCTTCGGCGGGCACGAGCTGAGTTACGGCTCCGACGCCGACGTGCTGTTCGTGCACGAGCCCCGTGAGGGCGTCGACGACCAGGAGGCCGCGCGGGCCGCCAACAAGGTCGTCTCCGAGATGCGCCGACTCCTCGCCTTGCCGAGCGCCGATCCGCCGCTGCTCATCGACGCGGACCTGCGCCCCGAGGGCAAGTCCGGCCCGCTGGTGCGCACGCTCAAGTCCTACGCGGCGTACTACCGCCGTTGGTCCCTGGTGTGGGAGTCGCAGGCGCTGCTGCGGGCCCAACCCGTCGCAGGTGACGAGGAGTTGAGCCGCGCGTTCGTCGATCTGGTCGACCCGCTGCGCTATCCAGCCGAAGGCCTCGGCGACGATGCCGTACTGGAGATCCGCCGCCTCAAGGCCCGCATGGAGTCGGAGCGGCTGCCGCGCGGCGCCGACCCCACGCTCCACACGAAGCTGGGCCGCGGGGGCCTGTCGGACGTCGAGTGGACGGTGCAGCTGCTTCAGCTCAGGCACGGCTGGGCGGAACCGGGCCTGCGCACCACCCGCACCCGCGAGGCCCTCGCCGCCGCGTGCGCCGCCGAGCTGATCCCCGCCGAGGAGGCGGCGATCCTCGACGAGGCGTGGGTCCTCGCCACGCGCGTGCGCAACGCGGTGATGCTGGTGCGCGGCAGGCCGGGCGACACGTTCCCCTCGGACGGGCGTGAACTCGGCGCCGTGGGACGCTACTTGGGGTACGACCCCGGGCACGTGGGCGACATGCTGGACGACTACCGCCGCACCACGCGCCGCGCACGCGCCGTGATGGAGGAGCGCTTCTACGGCGGGTGACGCGGCCGGTGCCGAATCAAGCCCGAGCAGCCCTACGTGTCAGGCAGCCCTACGCGTCGAGCAGCACCCGGCAGCGCGCGACGAACCCGGTGAGCGCCAGCTCGAACGCCGCGTCCGTACGGCTCTCGGGCCCGGCGGCCAGGGCCCGTTCGAGCAGCGGGGTCCGCCCCTCCTCCGTCGGCTCCCACATGGTGTCGGGCGCCGCCATGTCGAGCGCCGAGCCGAGCACCAGGTTGTCCAGGGCGATGATCACCGGCATCACGTCCGGCAGCGCGAACCCGGCGTCGAGCAGTAGCGCCACCCCCAGCTCGTACTGCGCGAGGACCCGGGGAGCCCGCACCGGGTGGGTCGTCAGGAGCGGGATCGCCTTGGGGTGCGCGGCGAACGCGGCGCGGTAGGAGCGGGCCCACCCGGCGATCCCCTCGTCCCACGGGAGGCCCGAGGTCAGCGGTGTCTCGTCGATCGCGGAGCAGATCCGCTCGCGCAGCAGCTCCACTATGCCGTCCCGGCCGTCCACGTGGTGGTAGAGCGAGCCGGTCTGCACGCCCAGGCTGCGCGCCACCTGCGGGACGCTGAACTCGCCGTGCTCGTCGACGACGGCGAGCGCCGCCGTGGTGATCCGCTCCCGGTCGAGGAGGGATGTGCGCGGCCGCCCCATTCCGGTTCCTCCTCAGTGGTCACAGTCGGCTGCGGAAAATCGGGTCTTCCCGTATGCCCAACGGGAGGCTACATTGCGGAAACCAAAAGCCTTTAGATTTACGCCCGTCCGCAGTGCGGGCCTGCCGCCGCCAGAAGGGCTTCCTTCCGCATGCCCGAGACCTCTTCAAAGACGAAGACGCAGAACAAGACGCAGACCGGGACCGCACCGCCGAGCGCGTCGCCCAGCCTGCGCACCGGCACCCTCGGCACCTCCGACATCGCGTTCTTCGTGATCTCCGCCGCCGCCCCGCTCACCGTCATGGCGGGCGTCGCGCCCATCGCCATCGCTCTCGGCGGCGTCGGAGCGCCCGCCGGGTACCTGCTCGCCGGCATCACCCTCGCGGTCTTCGCCGTCGGCTTCACCGCGATGAGCCGCCACGTCAGCGGCGGCGGCGCCTTCTACTCGTACATCGCGCAGGGCCTCGGCAAACCGGCCGGAATCGGGGCGGCGCTGCTCGCGATGGTCGGCTACAACGGCATGGAGATCGGCGTCTACGGGCTCCTCGGCTCCGCCACGCAGGACACCGTCCACGCCCTGTTCGGCACGGACGTGCCCTGGCTCCCGGTCTCCCTCGTGGGCCTGGTCCTGATCTGGTACGGCGGTTTCCGCTCGATCGACTTCGGCGCGAAGGTGCTCGGCGTGCTGCTGGTCGCGGAGACGGGCATCCTGCTCCTGCTCGCGGGCGGCGTGCTCCTCAAGGGCGGCGCGCACGGCCTGTCCGCGGCCTCCTTCGCGCCCGGCAACGTCCTCGTGCCCGGCACGGCCGCCGTCCTCGCCTTCGCGTTCGCCGCGTTCACCGGCTTCGAGTCGACCGTCATCTACCGGCGCGAGGCCCGCGACCCGGACCGTACGGTGCCGCGCGCCACGTACATCGCGGTCGCCTTCCTCGGCCTCTTCTACGCCTTCACCGTCTGGATCGCCATCCAGTCCTTCGGCGACGCGGCCGTCGTCAAGGCCGCGGGCGACGACCCGGCGAACCTCTTCTTCACCGCGATCACCACCTTCGTCGGCGGCTGGGCGGCGGACCTGATGCACATCTTCATCGTCACCAGCGTCATCGCCTCGCTCCTCGCCTTCCACAACGCGATCAACCGGTACGCGCTCGCTCTCGCCGACGAGGGTGTCCTGCCGCGGGCCGTCGCCCGCATCCACCCCAAGCACCGTTCCCCCTACGTCGCCGGGCTCGCGCAGACGGTGCTCGGCGCGGTCGTCGTGCTCGGGTTCTGGGCGGCGGGCGCGGACCCGTACGACCAGCTCCTCCTGTGGGTCAACACCCCCGGGATGCTGGGCCTGATGGCCCTCCAGCTCCTCGCGGCGCTCGCCGTCCCGTTCTTCTTCCGGCGGATCACGCACGAGGAGGGGGTGGTGCGGACGGTCGTGGCGCCGGTCGCCGCGACGCTGCTCCTGGCGGTGGCGATCGCCCTGGTCGCCACGCACATCGACCTCTTCACGGGGGCGTCTCCGCTGGTCAACTGGATCCTGCTGGCGGTCGCCCCGGCGGTCTTCGTGCTGGGCCTGGGATTGGCATGGCGCCTACGCCGTTCCCGCCCGGCCACGTACGCCCGCTTCGGCCAGTAACAGCTCCCGCCCCGGGGCTCCGCCCCGCACCCCGCGCCTCAATCGCCGGCGGGGCTGGAAAGATCGGGGCTCCGCCCCGGACCCCGCGCCTCAATCGCCGGCGGGGCTGGAAAGATCGGGGCTCCGCCCCGCACCCCACGCCTCAAACGCTGGCGGGGCTTGAAAGTCGCCTCAGACGCCGGCGGGCTGGAAAGGCCTGCTCAATCGCCGCAGGGGCTGGATGTGGGCGGGCGAGCCAATCAAGCCCCTGCGGCGATTGAGCAGCGGGGTCTGGGGCGGAGCCCCAGGGCGGGAGCCGGTGCCGGTGGGGGCGCGGAGCGCAAACCGGACCACAGCAGCACCGCACACACCGACACGACCGAGACGACCCGAAACGGAGTGAACCGCACCGATGCCATCCGCCGACCTCCTCCTCACCAACACCCACATCCGCACACTCGACCCCACCCAGCCGAGGGCAACCGCCCTGGCTCTGGCCGGAGGCCGCATCGTGGCGGTCGGTGACACGGACGACCTCGTCCGGGACTGGACCGGGCCGCACACCGAACGGCTCGACCTGGCGGACGCCCACGTCGTGCCCGGCCTCGTCGACTCCCACAGCCACCCCGTCTGGGGCCTGGAAATGGCGACCGGCGTCGACCTCAGCGGCGTGACCGACCTAAACGGACTCCGCGCCGCCCTGCGCACAGCCGAACGGCTCAAGGGCTGGGTCGTCGGGTGGGGGCTCGACCACAACGCCTTCGAGGGGCGGACCGTCCACCGCGAACTCATCGAGGACGTGCTCGGCGGCGCACCCGCCTTCCTGCGCCTGTACGACGGCCACTCCGCGCTGGTCACCGGCGCCGCCCTCGACGCCGCGAAGGTCACCGGGCCGCGCTCCTTCGACCAGCGGGCCGAGATCGTCTGCGACGGCGACGGGCGGCCCACCGGATACCTCGTCGAGCACGCCGCCATGGACCTCGTGTACGAGGTCGCGCCCCGGGCCTCGGCCCAGGACCGCCGGGCAGGACTCGTCGAGCTGCTGGGCACCATGGCCGCCACCGGTCTCACCGGGGCCCACGTCATGGACGGCTCGGGGCTCGACCTGCTCGCCGCCGTGGAGGAGGACACCGATCTGCCGCTGCGGCTCACCGTCTCGCCCTGGTGCATGCCGGGCGTGGACCGGGCCGGGCTCGACGAGCTGGTGGAACTGCAGAAGCGGGCGGGGCGCCGCTGGCGGGTCGGTGGCGTCAAGTTCTTCATGGACGGCACCGTCGAGGGCGGCACCGCCTGGCTGGAGCACGCCGACTGCCACGGGCAGGGGACGGACGCGTTCTGGCCGGACCCGGCGGCGTACAGCGCGGCCGTACGTCATCTGCACGCGGCCGGCGTGCGCACCGCGACGCACGCCATCGGCGACGCCGCCGTCCGGCACGCCCTCGACACCATCGAGGCGCTCGGGGCGAGCGGCCGGAACGCGCACCGGATCGAGCACATCGAGTCCGTGCCCGACGACACGATCCCGCGGTTCGCCGCGCTCGGCGTCGCCGCGTCGATGCAGCCGCCGCACACCGCGTACACGAAGGGTGACCACAGCGACGAGTGGTCCAAGCGGCTCGGTGACGCGCGCGCCGCCCGCGCCTGGCGCACCCGTGACCTGCGGGACGCGGGCGCCGTGCTCGCGCTCGGCTCCGACTGGCCGATCGCCCACTACGACGGCCGGCAGGTGCTCGCCATGGCGCGGGTGCCGGAGGGAGCGGCGGGCCCCGCGCAGGGGCTCACCGGGCTCGAGGCGCTGGAGGGTGTCACCTCGCACGCCGCGATCGCCGCGGGGCACGCGGCGGAGGGCGGCCGGATCGCGGTCGGGATGCGCGCCGACCTCACCGTGTTCGGCCTCGACCCGGTCACGGCCCCCGCCGACGAGGTCGCCGAGGCCCCCGTCGTCCTCACCGTGACGGACGGCCGGATCACGCACCGCGGCGCTTGAGACGGAAGGGGCGGCACCGTACGGTGCCGCCCCCGAGCCGTCAGGCCTACGCCTTGATCGGCATCAGTGGTCGGGTCACCAGACGCGGCAGCGCGTACGGCAGCGCCCCGTACCAGGCCCGCGCCACCGCGAACCCGAACGCCAGGCACAGCATGCCGCCCACCGCGTCCAGCCAGAAGTGGTTCGCGGTCGCCACGATGACCACCAGGGTCAGCACCGGATAGAGGAGCCCGAGGACCCGCACCCACGGCACCGAGGCGAGCGCGAAGATCGTCATGCCGCACCACAGCGACCAGCCGATGTGCATCGACGGCATCGCCGCGTACTGGTTCGACATGTTCTTCAGGTTGCCCGAGGCCATCGAGCCCCAGGTCTGGTGCACCGCGACGGTGTCGACGAAGCCGCCGCCGCTCATCAGCCGCGGCGGCGCCAGCGGATAGAAGTAGTAACCGACGAGGGCGACCACCGTCGTCGCGAACAGCGCGAGACGGGTCGCCGCGTAGCGGCCGGGATGGCAGCGGAACAGCCACACCAGCACGCCCAACGTGATGACGAAGTGCAGTGTCGCGTAGTAGTAGTTCATGCCGACGATGAGCCAACTCACCGAATTCGCGGCATGGTTGACGGTCTGCTCGGCGGCGATCCCGAGGCTGTGCTCCGCCTGCCAGATCCAGTCGGCATTGCGCAGCGCCTGCGCCTTCTGCTCCGGGACCGCGTTGCGGATCAGGGAGTACGTGTAGTAACTCACCGCGATCAGCAGGATCTCGAACCAGAGGCGGGGGCGCCGCGGCGCCCGAAGGCGACGCCCGGCGCGGACTTCCGCGATGGGTGAGGGTGTGGCCCCTTTTCGGCCTTCACGTGTCGTCACGGTCATTTCACCCATAGGCACAGAGTCTGCCAGATCACGACCCCCCGACCGATCATCCCTCGGGCGGGTCATGGGCGCACCCGCTACGCCCTACGGACGAGGCCGAACCCCTACGGATACCGCTGCTGACGCGGCCGTGGACCCCCGCACCACCAGTTCCGGCATGAACACGAATTCGCTCGGCGGCGCGGGCGTGCCGCCGACCTCCTCGAGCAGCGTGTGCACCGCCGCCTGACCCATCGCGTGTACCGGCTTGCGGATCGTGGTCAGCGGTGGATCGGTGAAGGCGATCAGCGGAGAGTCGTCGAAACCGACCACGGAGACGTCCTTCGGCACGTCCAGGCCGCGCTCGCGCACCGCCCTGATCGCGCCGAGCGCCATCATGTCGCTCGCGCAGACCACCGCCGTGCAGCCCCGGTCGAGCAGCGCGGAGGTCGCGGCCTGCCCGCCCTCCAGGGTGTAGAGGGAGTGCTGGACGAAATCGCGCTCGATCTCGTCCCCGGGCAGGTCGAGCCGCTCCGTCATCGTGCGTACGAAGCCCTCGATCTTCCGCTGTACGGGGACGAAGCGGCGCGGCCCCACGGCCAGCCCGATCCGGGTGTGGCCGAGCGAGGCGAGGTGCGTCACCGCGAGCCGGGCCGCGGCCCGGTCGTCCGGAGAGATGAAGGGCGCCGCGATCGACGGCGCGTACCCGTCGACGAGGACGAAGGGGACGCCCTGGCCGCGCAGCCGCTCGTAGCGCTGCGGGTCGGCCGTGGTGTCGGCGTGCAGCCCGGAGACGTAGATGATGCCGCTGACGTTGCGGTCGACGAGCATCTCCGTCAGCTCGTCCTCGGTGGAGCCGCCGGGGGTCTGGGTGGCCAGGACCGGGGTGTAACCCTGCCTGGTCAGGGCCTGCACGACGACCTGGGCGAGCGCGGGGAAGATCGGGTTCTCGAGTTCCGGCGTGATCAGGCCGACGAGGCCCGCGCTGCGCTGCTTGAGGCGCACGGGGCGCTCGTAGCCGAGCACGTCGAGGGCGGCGAGGACGGACTGGCGGGTGGCCGCGGCGACCCCCGCCTTCCCGTTGAGCACACGGCTGACGGTCGCTTCGCTGACCCCCGCTTGTGCTGCGATGTCGGCTAGGCGTGCGGTCACGGGACGCGACCTTACCCGTCACTCGCCGCATTGCCCACCGAACGGGAAGTACCGGGCGGGCAAGCCGGGTTGGGCCGCCGCCACCCGGAACGGTGAACCGGAGGAAGGGCGGGCCGCCGCACGGGTGTCCGGCGGTAGTTTGGTGCGGCGGGCCGAGGGGGCTCGCACCGCTCCGTTTCCTGAGGGGCCTGCTCGTGAACACCATGGTTCAGAGATCCGGAACCGACGTCGGGTGCACCATCCTGGTGGTCGACGACAGCGCCGCCGGCCGGTACGCACTGAGCGCTGTCCTGAGCCGGGCGGGCCATGTCGTCATCCCGGTCGGCTCCGCGGGCGAGGCCCTCGTCGAACTCGACGTGCGGCTGCGCGCTGGCGCGCTGCCCGACGTGGCGCTCGTGGACGTGGGCCTTCCCGACCTCAGCGGGTTCGAACTGTGCCGCAGGGTCAAGGCGCTGCCCTCGCTCGCCGGGATCCCCGTCGTGCACTTCTCCGCCCGCCCCTCCGCGCCGGCGGACCGCTGCCGCGCGCTCGACGCGGGCGGCGAGGCATATCTGACGGTGCCCGCCGAACCGGAGGAGATCCGCGCCGTCGTGCGTGCCGCGCTCCGCGGGGCCCGTGAACTCACCGACACCCAGGCCCAGTTCGACCACCTCACGCTGCTCTCCCGGGCCGTCGTCGACGTGCAGGGCGCCCGGGACCTCGCCGACCTCGCCCGGACGGCGGCGGCCGCGACGGCCCGGTTCACCGGGGGCGACGCCGCGGTCTTCGTCCTCGGCGACCACGGCGCGGTGCACACGGGCCTGTCCCGGAGCGCGGCGGCGCTCGTGGTGCCGGACGCCGCAGCGCGCGAGCGGGCCGTCGAGCTGGTGCGGCGGATCAGCTGCGGGCCCGGCGGCGTGCGCACCGCGCTGCCACCCCCGGCCGTGTGGCCGCAGGCGTACTTCGGGCCCGGCGGCGCCCGGCTCACCCTCTCCCGCACCCGCGACGGCCGGCTCCCCGTGTGCCTGGCCACGCCCGACTTCGCCGACCCGGACGGCAGGACGGGGCCGCTCGTCGCCCAGCTCGCCCGCGCGACCGCGCTCGCCGCGGAACCCCTCGTCCTGTACGAGCAGGAGCGGCATGTCGCCCATACGCTGCAACACAACTTCCTGCCCTCGGAGTTGCCCGCCTTCGCCGGCCTGGACATCGACTTCCGCTACGAGCCCGCCTCCCAGGAGGCCGAGATGGGCGGCGACTTCTACGCGGCGCTGCCCACCCCCGAGGGCGTGCTGGTCGGCGTCGGCGACGTCGTGGGGCACTCGCTCGACGCGGCCACCGTGATGGTCGAGCTCCGGCACGCGCTGCGCGCCTACTGCCTGGAGGACCCGCGCCCCGCCCACCTCGTGGCCCGCCTCGACCGGCTGCTCAAGCACTACCACCCGCAGCTCACCGCCACGCTGTGCCTGGCCCTCGTCGACCCCGCGACCGGCCGTACGCGGGTGGCCAACGCGGGGCACATTCCGCCGCTCGTCGTGCCGGTCGGCGGCGCGGCGCGGTACGCGAAGGCGGCGGGGCCGCTGCTCGGGCTCCGGCTGCCGCATCCCGAGCCGACCGTGCTCGACCTCGGCCCCGGTGATCGTCTCCTCATGGTCACCGACGGCCTCGTCGAGACCCGCGGCATCGATCTGGCCGTGTCCTTGGAGGAGCTGCGCCGCGCCGCCGCGGTCGCGCCCGCGCCGCCCGGCGAGCTGTGCGACGCGCTCCTCGACCGCTTCGGCCGCGACCGCGCCGACGACATCGCGCTCCTCGCGGTGCGGCGGGCCGTGGCGCGTCCGCTGGGCGGGACGTGATTGTGCGGGTGGGCGCTTCCGGGTGAAGGTGGGCGCCGACACGCACCACGACACCCTCGGAGGGTTCCATGCCGCAGATCACCGTCGACCACTCGGCGGATCTCCACGATCGCCTCGACCGGGTGGGGCTGGCCGGGGCCGTGCATCAGGCTGCCGTCGACATCGTGGCGGCGCGTATTCCCGCGTGCAAGACGCGGTTCCGCGAGGTCGGGACGACGGTGGTGGGGGATGGGGTCGGGTCCGTCGTGCACGTGGAGATCGCGTTGCTCGCGGGGCGGACGGAGGAGGCGAAGGTGGCGCTTGCGGAGGCGGTGCTGGTGGCGCTTCCGGCCCACATCAAGGAGCCTGCCGGTGTGCATCTCTCCGCGGAGGTCCGCGACTTGACCCCGTCGTACCGCTCGGCCATCGCCGACTGACCCGGCACCGCCCCTCCGCCACGGGGCTCCGCCCCGGACCCCGCGCCTCAAACGCCGGCGGGGCTGGAAAAGCCCAAACGCCGGCGGGGCTGGGAAGGCTCAAGCGTCGGCCGGGCTGGAAAGATCGGGGCTCCGCCCCGGACCCCGCTGCTCAATCGCCGCAGGGGCTTAATTGGCCCACCCGTCCCGCAGGTGATGGCCCCTCCCCGCTCACCTCCCACCCCCGCCCCCTCCGGGGGGGGCGTTCGGCCCGACGGGGTGCCTGCCGCCGCCTTGGGCAATCTGCCGCCTGGGGCGGCACCACGGTGCGGGCGGCACGTGTGTCAGGGGCCGGCGCCGGCGCAGCCCTACGCGCCGACCGGTGTCAGTGACGCCAGCCGGGTGATGAGGGTGGCGAAGGGGCCGTCCGGGGGGTCGTCCGCGAGGATATGGCGGAGGAGGGACGCCATCTCCTCGTCGTGCGCCGCGCTCACCGCGGCCAACGCCGCGAAGTCGTGGACGAGTTGGAGCTGCAGCTCCTCGCGCGGCACACGCCGCCCGTCCAACCAGATCAGCGCCGTCGACTCGGCGAGCGAAATCCACGAGCGCACGACGAGTTCGAGGCGGGCGGAGGGCGCCGACACCCGCAGATGCGCGAGGATCTGGACGTACGCCGCCTGTCGGACGGAGTCGATCAGCGCGTTCGTCGCCGACGCGGTGCTCATGGAGCAGGCTCCGCCCGCGGGGACCGCCGGACCGCCCCGCATCAACGCGGAGAACCCGGGACCGTGCTCGTCCACGAAGTCGAAGTAGCGGCCCATCACGCGCAGCAGCCGCGCGCCCAGCGGACCCTCCCGCGGCTCCTCGAACCGCTCGGCCAGATCCTGCGCCGCCCGCCTCAACGCGGCCTCGTACAGGCTGAGTTTGCCCGGGAAGTAGTGGTAGACCAGCGGTCGCGAGATGCCCGCGGCGGCCGCTATCTCGTCGATGGAGACCTCGTCGGGGGAGCGGTGGCTGAACAGTTCGAGTGCGACCCCGATCAACTGCCGCCGCCGCTCCTCGACTCCCATTCTGCGCCGCACCCCGGTAGTCATGCCGAACACTCTACCGAGCGAATCCGGCCTGCCAACCGGCCCCCGTGCCCCGCCACCGCTCGTCGTCACTAGGGCGTGTTTCGAAAGTCCCGTCTGCCTCGCGGGGTCTGGCACGCACGCTCGCGGCGTTGCCGAAATGCCCTAGTAGCTCCGCTACGAGACC
>NZ_JBSFVM010000050.1:0-28667 GCF_053592315.1 Streptomyces sp. NPDC002754 | reverse complement strand
AGGAGACCTCGCCCAGCCAGGACCGCTCGGCGGTCTGCTTGGCCTGGGTGATCAGTTTCTGCGACAGCTCGGCGGCCTTCGGGAACGGCGCCCCAAGGGCGTCTCCTCACGCCGTCTCCGCCCGGAGTTCCCCGACCTGGTCCGTCACTACTGGCGGGCAAACAAACTATGGTCCAGCTCCTACTTCGCCGGCACCGTCGGCGGCGCACCCTTGTCGGTGGTCCGCCAGTACATCGAGCAGCAGAACCGGCCGGTGTGAGCACTACCCGGCTCCGCCGGGACCAGCCTTCGCGGCGCTCCGCACCGCGGCTGAAGAACCGCGGTGTCCGGCTCCGCCGTACAAAAATCGGCGACGCTCCGCATCGCAGCAGCTGATTGGCTCCACCCCCGGCGTGAACGCCGGGGGACTGCGAATGAATCGCGGTAGCCCCGGTCACATCCGCAGGGGGTTGGATCTTGTCGGTCGGTGACATGCCGCACAGGACGTGGATCACGTACTAACGGAAATAGTGGTACGTGGGTTGGTTTGCCGTGCTGTTACGTGGCTGATGGGTTTCGGTGATTTGTCCGTTTCGGTGTGGAGGGTGGCGCGGTCGGCGTGCGCGGCTCGGGCGTACGGCGATGAAGTGCGGTTAAACCCGGGATGAGTGCATAAATCGGACGACGTTCGTCCCGGCCGGGTCGTCGGACGTCCCGGACCGTTTCCGGGGCGGGTCTACGAGGAGATGTCGTAGATGGGCGTTTTGGGTGTCGATGGGGGGCGGGGTTACCAAGGGATGGCCGGCCCGGCAGCACGAGGCAGTGCGCCGGGCCCCCTCATGTCCCAGTTCGAAAGGTCTGCCCATATGTCGAAGCGCACCCAGTCCCACCGCCCCGGTACGTCGATGCTCCGTAAGCGGGCTGCCGTCGTGGCCGCCGGATTCGGAGTCTCGGCGCTGCTGGGGGCCGGGGCCGCGGTCGCCGACTCCGCAGACGCCACCGCGCTCCCCGGTATCGCCGCCGGCTCCGTCGAGGCCCAGGCCACCGCGCAGGCCAAGGCCGCCGACAACGCCGCGAAGGCGAAGAAGGAGGCCGAGGCGAAGGCGAAGGCGGCCGAGGCCAAGAAGAAGGCCGCCGAGGAGAAGAAGGCCAAGTCCTGGATCGACCCGGTCAAGCACTACGAGCTCTCCGCCGGCTACTCGCAGGGCGGCAGCATGTGGGCCAGCGGCCACCACTCCGGCCAGGACTTCGCCGTGTCGACCGGCACCGACGTGATGGCCGCGCACAGCGGCACCGTCGTCAAGGCCGGTGGCAACGGCGCCGGTGACGGCCCCGCGTACGGCAACGCCATCGTCATCAAGCACGGCAACGGCACGTACTCCCAGTACGCGCACCTGTCCCGGATCGACGTGAAGGTCGGCGACACCGTCACCACGGGCGACCACATCGCGAAGTCCGGCGACACCGGCAACTCCAGCGGTCCGCACCTGCACTTCGAGATCCGCAAGACGGCGGACTACGGCTCGGCGATCAACCCCGTCTCCTTCCTGAAGAAGGAGGGCGTGAGCGTCTGACGACGCCCACCGCACCGGTCCGTCAGCTGTGATGGGCCCGGGTGACCAGGTCGGAGGCGACCTCGAGGATGGCCTTGCGCTTCTCCTCGGGGTCGCCTTCGACGTCTCTGAGGACGAACATTCCGGCGTGCATCGAGAACAGCGCGCTGAAGCAGCGGACCCGGTCGGTCAGCGTGACGTCCTCGGGGAGCAGATGGCCGAGCAGGGACGTCATCCGTTCCTTGAAGTTCTCGCCGATGCTCAGCTCGCGCATCGTCGCCTGGTTCTCCTGCATGAAGCGGAAGAGCGGGGCGGCGTCGGCCAGCGCGTTCGAGTAGTGGCCGAGGATCTCGAGCTTGGCCCCCAGCGTCGGCGGCTGCTCGGCGGCCCACGCGATCACGTCGTCGATCGGCCTCATCAGGTCCGTGAACAGACTGACGACGATGTCTTCCTTGGTCTTGAAGTGGTAGTAGAGCGCGGCCTTCGTCACACCGAGCCGCTCGGAGATCTCCCGCAGCGAGGTCTTCTCGTAGCCCTGCTCGGCGATGAGCTCCAAGGTCACGTCCTGAATGCGCTGGCGGGTGTCCCCGCGGCGCCGCTGCGGCTTACTGCTGCCCGTGACCATCGGCTGCTGCCTCTCGTGCCCTTGGTAAAAAACTTACTTGACGCCCGGCTAGTTGGCGCTCTACTTTCCCCATTGTAGGTAACTAGCCGGGCGACAAGTAAGTCCCGGGTGACGCAGGGGGAGTGGGGACCATGACACAGGCGGCGGCGCGGCCCGTGACATCGGATCAGAAGCCGGGACGGAAGTCGGATCGGAAACCGGATCAGAAGTCGGATCAGAAACAGGTGAAGCAGCCGCGCAGCGTGCGGGTCGTGCTGCTCGCGCTGATGCTCGCCATGTTGCTGGCCATGCTCGACAACATGATCGTGGGCACCGCGATGCCCACCATCGTCGGCGAGCTGGGCGGGCTCGAGCACCTGTCGTGGGTCGTCACCGCGTACACGCTCGCGACCGCCGCCTCCACGCCGATCTGGGGGAAGATCGGCGACATGTACGGCAGGAAGGGCGCCTTCCTGACCTCCATCGTGATCTTCCTGGTCGGCTCCGTGCTCAGCGGAATGGCCCAGGACATGGGGCAGCTGATCGGGTTCAGGGCCGTGCAGGGGCTCGGCGCCGGCGGACTGATGGTCGGGGTCATGGCCATCATCGGCGATCTGATCCCGCCCCGTGAGCGGGGCAAGTACCAGGGCATGATGGCCGGCGTGATGGCGCTCGCCATGATCGGCGGGCCGCTCGTCGGCGGCACCCTCACCGACCACCTCGGCTGGCGCTGGGCCTTCTACATCAACATTCCGCTCGGCATCCTCGCCCTCGTGGCGATCACCGCCGTGCTGCATCTGCCGAAGAAGCGGTCCGGGGGGTCCATCGACTATCTGGGCGCCGCGCTGCTCACCGTCGGCATCACCTCGATCGTGCTCGTGACGACGTGGGGCGGGAGCGAGTACGCCTGGGACTCCGCCGTGATCATGGAGCTGATCGGGATCGGCGTCGCCGCGCTCGTCGGGTTCGTGTACTCGCAGACCAGGGCCGCCGAACCGATCGTGCCGCTGCACATCTTCCGCAACCGGAACTTCACGCTGATGTCCGTGATCGGCTTCGTCACCGGCTTCGTGATGTTCGGCGCGGTGCTCTTCCTGCCGCTGTACCAGCAGTCCGTGCAGGGCGCGTCCGCGACCAACTCCGGTCTGCTGCTGCTTCCGATGCTGCTCGCGATGATGGTCGTCTCGCTGATCGCGGGCCGGGTCACCACCAACACCGGCAAGTACAAGGTGTTCCCGGTGGCGGGCAGCGTCCTGATGATCGTCGGTCTGTTCCTGCTCGCGCAGATGGACACCGGGACCTCGCGGTTCACGTCCGGGCTCTACATGGCCGTGCTCGGCGCCGGGATGGGCTGCCTGATGCAGATCACGATGCTGGTCGCGCAGAACAGCGTCGAGATGAAGGACATGGGCGTCGCGTCCTCTTCTACGACCCTGTTCCGTACGCTCGGGTCCTCGTTCGGCGTCGCCATCATGGGCGCGCTGTTCAACAACCGGGTGCAGGACGTCATGGCGGAGCGGGCCGGGGCGCTCGGCGGGAAGATCACCGAGCAGTCGGCGCAGCTGGACGCGGCGAGCCTGGCGAAGCTGCCGGAGCAGGCGCGGGACGCCTACCAGTTCGCGGTCTCCTCCGGCACGCACTCCGCGTTCCTGCTGGGCTCCGTGGTGGCACTCGGCGCGCTTCTCGCGGCGGTCTTCGTCAAGGAGGTCGTGCTGCGGGGGGCCGCGCCGACCCCCGCCCCCGAGGACGCGGTGCCCAGCGATGAGGCCGTGGCGAAGTCCGGCTGACCCCGGCTCCGGTCGGTTCGGGCGGTCCTCGGTGCCCTACGGTGCCGGGGACCGCTCCGTCTGTGTGTCGTCGTCGCCCGTGAGAGCTGGGCCGACGGGTGGCTGAGTTGCCCTGCGCGGCAGTTCATGTGGGACGTGCGGTTCAGCGGCCGGTCGGCAGGTTCGCCCCGCCGGTGCAGTCCAGTACCACTCCCGTCAGGAACCCGTTCGTGGCAAGGGAGTTGATGGCCTGCGCCACCTCCTCGGGGCGTCCTGCGCGACCCACCGGGGTGGTCGCCGCGAGCCCCGCGAACAGTTCCTTGCGCTGCTCCTCGGGGACCCGGCCCCACCACGGGGTGTCGATGACGCCGGGCGACACGGCGTTGATCCGGCGCGGGGCGAGCTCCACGGCGAGCGGCGGGATCATCGACTCCAGCGCACCGTTGATCGCGGCCAGGCCCGAGGTGCCGGGGAAGGCCGCGCGGGCCGAGGCCGCCGTGATGAGGGTGATCGACGCGTGCTCGGTCAGCCGCGGCAGCGCCGCCTTCAGGATGCGCAGGTGGGGCCAGAACTTGGCGTCGAAGCCGTGCGCCAGGTCGTCGAGGTCGAGGTCGGCGAACGGGCCGCTGCCCGCCGCGCCGCTCACCGCGACGACGAGGTGGTCCACGGGCGCCGTGGTGGCGAAGAAGGCCTCGATGTCGCCCTGATCGGTGGCGTCCATGCGGTACGTGGTGGTCTTGCCGCCGATCCGCGCTGCCGCCTCGTCGAGCTTGCCGTGGTCGCGGCCGGTGATGGTGACCTCGGCGCCCTGTGCGGCGAACAGCGCGGCGGTGGCCTCGCCGATGCCGGAGCTGCCGCCCATGACGAGGTGTGGGTGGGTGTGCCGGAGGGTGTTGCAGCAGTCATGGTGACCCTGTCCGCTTGGTCCCGGGGTCCCCTGGGTGGTTGACGAGACCGTCGGTCTCGATAGGGTGAGTGTTACCGAGACCGAGAGTCTCGTCAAGAGATTTCCGACGAAAAGGCCGCCGGAACTCCCTTACGGAGAAGCGGAGAAGGTGAGTCGCATGCCCCCTGAGCGGGCCCACACCGGACGCCGACGCAACGAGGAGGCGCGCCGCGCCGTACTCGACGCCGCCCTGCGGCTGCTCGCGGACGCGGACGGCGCGGCGGTGAGCGTGGACGCCATCGCGAGGGAGGCGGGCGTCGGCAAGCAGACGCTGTACCGGTGGTGGCCCTCGAAGGGCGCGGTGCTCCTCGACGCGCTCACGGACCGCGCCGACGCGGAGGTGCCCGCTCCCGACTCCGGCGCGCTGCGCGGGGACCTGCGGGCGGTGGTCGCCGCGACGTTCGCGGGGGCCCAGCGCGACCCGGTCGCCCCGGCCCTGCGCACGCTCGTGCGGGAGGCCGCGAACGATCCTCATCTGGCCGATCTGATGCGGGAGTTCACGGGGGCGCGGCGGGCCGCGCTGCGCGAGGTCCTGGAGCGGGGTCGGGAGCGCGGTGAGCTGGCGGACGACTGCGACGTGGAACTGATGGTGGATCAGGTCTACGGAGTCTTCTGGTACCGGTTCCTGCTGGGGCACGCCCCGTTGGGGGAGTCGGAAGCGATTCGGCTCGCGGACTCCCTCGTACGACAGGGGAGTTGACCGGAGCCGGGGTTCACTTGCCGCCCGGCAGCCGCACCATCGGGAAGCTCCCCGTGTTCGTCGGGGCGTGCTCCGGCAGCCACAGCACGGCCACGGCGCCCTCCGCGGGGGCGTCGTGGTCCGCTCCCTGCGGGCGGATGTTGCGGAACGTGAGGCGCGCGCCGAGCACCCGGGCCTGGCCCGCCGCGATCGTCAGACCGAGGCCGTGCCCGTGCCCCGCGCGGTCCGCCGCGCCGGTGCGGAAGCGGCTGGGACCGGCCTCCAGGAGCTCCTCCGGGAAACCGGGCCCGTGGTCGCGCACCCGGAGCACCCGTCCCTCGATGCTGACCTCGATGGGCGGGCGGGCGTGCTTGGAGGCGTTGGCCAGCAGGTTGAGGAGGATGCGCTCCAGGCGGCGCGGGTCCGTCGTCACCGCGGACTCGTGGATCACGTGGACGCTGACGCCGTCGCCCGCGCGGGCCGCGATCCGGCGCTCCACGAACTCGCCGAGCATGATGTCCTGCAGCTCGGCCCGCTCGGCGGCGCTGTCGAGCCGGGCCACCTCCAGGACGTCCTCGACGAGCGTACGCATCGCCTGCGCACGGTCCTTGACGAGTTCGCTGGGCCGTCCCGGAGGCAGCAGTTCGGCCGCGGTGAGCAGACCGGTGACCGGCGTGCGCAGCTCGTGCGCGATGTCGGCGGTGACCCGGCGCTCGGCCTCCAGGCGCTGCTTCAGGGCGTCGGCCATGGCGTCCACGGCCTGCGCGAGATCGTCCGTCTCGTCGAGTACGACACCGCCTATGGCACGCCGGACGCGGACGTCGCTCTGACCGGCCGCGACATCGCGGGCCGCGCTCGCCGCCTTGCGCAGACGCCGGGAGAGCTGGCCGCCGATGAGGACGCCGAGCGCGCTGCCGCCGAGCACGACGGAGATCGAACCGATGAGCAGCGCCTTGTCGAGGTCCTTCATCACGGTGGCGCTGCGGTCGGCGAACCGGGTGTGCACCGAGAGGATCCCGCCGTTGCCGAGCGGGACCGCGGCCCAGATGTCGGGCACGCCGCCGGCCGACTCCGACACGTAGGTGACGCGGCGGCCCTCGCGGGCCTTCGCGCGCAGGTCGGGCGGGAGCAGCGGATCGTCCACCTTGAAGCCGACGGGCAGATTGCCGCCGCGCGCCTCGTACTGCCGCTGCACGAACTGGATCCGCTCGTCCTGTACGTCCCGCGCGCTGTCCAGCATGGAGACGCGGGCCGCGTTGTGCACGACGAGGCTGAGGGCGACGGCGACGAGGGCGCCCACGAAGGCGATGGCCACGCTGATCTTCCAGCGCACGCCGGTCCGCAGACCGTGCGGGATCCAGGAGCGGGCGGACTTCCGCACGCCACCCGCGGAGCGCCCGGTGCCCGAGCCTTTGGCAGCGGCCGTGGCGCGCGGCGCCGGTACGGCCGTCTCCGACGGGGTCTGCGTGGTCCCCCTTCTCATATGCGCTGTCCCATCAGCCCGGTCAGGCCTTGAGCTTGTAGCCGAAGCCGCGGACCGTCTCGATGCGGTCCTGGCCGATCTTCGTACGCAGCCGCTGCACATGGACGTCGACGACGCGGGTGTCACCGCCCCAGCCGTAGTCCCACACACGCTCCAGGAGCTTGTCGCGGGACAGTACGGAGCCGGGCGCGGAGGAGAACTCGAGCAGCAGGCGCATCTCGGTGGGCGTCAGGGCCACCGTCTCCCCGCCCTTCCTGACCTCCATGCCGTCCGTGTCGATCTCCAGGTCGCCGAAGCGCAGCTCCCCGTGGTCGGGCGCCGGGCTCTCCTCGGCCGCGCCGGAGGCCGCCGCCGCGCCACCCGCGTGCCCGAAGCGGCGCAGCACGGCGCGGATCCGGGCCACGAGCACCGCCCCGTCGAACGGCTTCGTCACGTAGTCGTCGGCCCCCGCCTCCAGGCCGAGCACGACGTCGATGGAGTCCGCGCGCGCGGAGAGCATGATCACCGGAACCGTCGACTCGTCGCGGATGCGGCGGCACAGGGAGACCCCGTCGAGGCCCGGCACCATCACGTCGAGCAGCGCGATGTCCGGCCGGTCCGACCGGAACGCCTCCAGGCCCGCGAGCCCGTCCGGCATCGCGGTCACCACGAAACCGTCGCGCTCCAGGGCGAGCTGGGTGGCCTCGCGGATGACATCGTCGTCCTCGACGAACAGGACGTGCGTCGGCTCGCCCTTGCGTTCACCGCCCATGCCGGCCATCCGTTCTCTCCTCCACCACGTGTTGTCTCAGCCGCCGTCGTCCGAAGGTGCCGCGCTCTCCCCGTCCACCGCGTTGCTGTAATCGTTGTGCGTGCGGCTCTCCTGGGTGAACGCGTGCCCGCCCCACCGGTACGTGAGGACCTCCTCGCCCGACGGTGAGGCGACCGAGTCGCCCTTCTCGTACACCTGCTTGGTGACCACGAGATCACCTCGGTCGATCTCCGAGTACACCGGGGGCTCTTCGTCCTTGAACACATTCTTGTACGTGCCGCCCTCGTCGCGATACACGTACGTGCCGATGCCGACCGCGTCCCCGCAGGTCATCACGTTGACCACGACGTCGCTGCGGGAGCTGCCCGTCAGCGTGCCGTAGCTCACGTCGACCGGGTACTCGTCCGCCACGCACGGCTTCAGGTCGCGCTTGATGTCCGCGCCGACCTTCGGGTCCCTCTTCACCATCCGCACCGCCTGGGCGGAGCTCGGGGCGCTCGGTGAGGCGGAGGCCGAGGGACTCGCGCTGCCCGCCGCCGTCGAACCGACCGGGTCCGTGCGGGCCGGGCCCTCGTCACGGGCGCCGGTGCCTCCGGTCGAGCACGCCGCGAGGACACCGGCGAACAGCCCGATGGCGGCGAGCCCGGCGATCGCCGCGCTCCCCGCCTTCACTCCCCGCATCAGGGCGGAACGCCCCCGCATCAGGGACGTACGAATCCCAGAGGCACGTATGCCTAGGCCGCGCAACGCTCCCGCTCCTTCACGTCGAGCGCGCGGCCGGCCAGTTCCTCGCGCTCCCGCTTCTCCAGCTCCTCACGGAGCCGGGCGAGGGCCCGGTGCAGCGTGCTCTTCACGGTTCCGGCCGACATTCCGAGAGCGGCGGCCGTCTCCTCTGTGGACATCTGCTCCCAGTGTCGCAGCACCACGACGCTGCGCTGCTTCGGAGCGAGCACCTTCATGACGTCCATCAGCAGGGCGCGGTTCGCGTGCTGCTCCGTCGAGTCGTCGACCGAGGACTCCGGGAGCTGCTCGGTGGGCACTTCCTCCAGCTTGCGCGCCCGCCACCACTCGGTCCGCGTATTGATCATGACGCGGCGCAGATACGCGTCGGCCAGGCGCTTGTCCGCTATGCCGTCCCAGCGGCCGTACGTCCGTACGAGCGCGGTCTGCAGCAGGTCCTGGGCGTCGACCGGGTCGGGCACGAGACGCCGGGCGCTGCGCAACAGGGCGTCCTGCCGCGTCCGCACGTACTCTTCGAACCCGAGCACCTCACCGGCGTGCGCCATGATCAACTGCCTCCCGCTTCCCGCAATCCCCGTGGGCCGCACAGGTTGTGTGCGGTTACGAGGAAGAAGTTACGGAGGAGTTGTCACGGCGTTGTCCGTTCCGGCCACCGGGTAACGCACGACTACCCGTCGGTTGTGTAACGAAGCCGGCCGCGGCTTTTCGGCGCGCCCTGCTCAGCCCTGCGGAAGCCGGTACAGACCGCCCGCGAGCGGCTCCACCAGACCGTCGTCGACCAGGCCGTCCAGGGCCCTGGCCCGCTGCACCGGCTCGTCCCACACCCGGTCGAGCACCGGCTGCGGCACCGGGTCGACGGCCTCGCGCAGCACGGCGAGCAGCTTGCCGCGCACCTGTCGGTCCGTGCCGGCGTACGTCTGGCCGCGCCGCGGCGGGCCCTCGTGCGCGGGCTTGCCCGCGAGCCGCCACGAGCACATCGCGGCGATCGGGCAGCGGTGGCACTCCTCGTTCTTGGCGGTGCACACCAGGGCGCCCAACTCCATGGAGGCGGCGGCCCACTTGGCGGCGGTGTCCTCCTCCTCGGGCAGCAGGGAGCGGGCCAGCTTCCGCTCGGCGGCGGTCGTCGCGTTCGGCGGGTACTGCACGCCGGCCACGGCGCGGGCGAACACGCGCCGCACGTTCGTGTCGAGCACCGCGTGCCGCTGCCCGTACGCGAACGAGGCGACGGCGGCCGCCGTGTACTCGCCGATGCCGGGCAGCGCGAGGAGCTGCGCGTGGCCGGTGGGTACGTCGCCGCCGTGCCGTTCCGTTATGGCGACGGCGGCGCCGTGCAGGCGCAGGGCGCGGCGCGGATAGCCGAGCCGACCCCAGGCGCGGACGGCCTCGCCGGGCGCCTCGGCGGCGAGGTCGGCGGGGCGGGGCCAGCGGGCGAGCCACTGCTCGTACACCGGGAGCACGCGGCTGACCGGGGTCTGCTGGAGCATGAACTCGCTGACCATCACGCCCCACGGGCCCGCGTCGTGGCGGCGCCAGGGGAGGTCGCGGGCGTGCTCGGTGAACCAGTCGATGACCGGTGCGTGCAGATCGGCGTTCTCGGGGTTCTTCGTGAGCGCAGTCATGGCACATCCGATCCTGCCATGTGCGGGGGCCGGGGCGGGGGATCGCGGTGGGCGGCGGTTCTGTTGCGCGGGGGGCCGGGGGCCGGGCCGGTGGGTTTCGTTGCGGCGCACGGGGCGCCGGTGGGTTTCGTTTGCGGGGGCCGGGGTTGTGGGGGCTGTGCCGGGGCGGCGCCTGTCGTTTCCGTTGAGCGGCACCGGCTGTGCCGGGGCGTGCTCGTCTCCCGCCCGCCCCCTCCGGGGGCTCGGCCCGACCGGGGCCCGGGTGCAGAGTCGGGCCGGCGCCCCTTGTTCGTTGCGCGGCACCGTGCGCCGCCTTGCCCACCCTGCCGCCCCAGGCGGCAGATTGCCCAAGGCAGTGGCGGTCGACCGCAACGGGTGGGGTGGGCTTGGCCGCGGTGTGCCCCAGACGGGGGTTGCCCGCCGCAATGGGTGAGGAGGCGGACCCGGTGGCGGAGTGCCCGAGGTGGGGCGGCTCCGGTCGTAACGGGTGGCGGCGTTGTGCCTGAGGTGGGCCCACCTGTGGCAGCGGAAGGTTCAGCGCCGGTGCGAGCCCCGTCGTGAGCGGCCCTCGGGCGCCGAGCCGCGCCCGCGACCGGACCCGCGCCCGGACCCGGCCCCCGCCGGCCCCGGCCCCGCGAACCATCGCACGAGCCCGTTCCCCGACCCCCGCATCGCCTCGGTCACCCGCGCTCCCGGCCGCGTCAGAAGGCGTACGACGAGGAACGCGACGAGGGTGCCGAGCAGCAGGCCCACCGCGACGTCGTGCGGGTAGTGGACGCCTACGAAGACGCGCGAGAACGCCATGAGGAGCGCCATCGGCACCGTGAACCAGCCGATCTTCGGCCAGGCCAGCGCGAGGCCCACCGCCGCGGCGGCGGCGATCGTGGCGTGGTTGGAGGGGAAGGACCAGTCTCCGTAGACCGGGCAGTCGATCAGGGACGGCAGGGCGCCCGAGACGGCGCGGCAGGGCCGTTCCTCGTCGATCCCCGACTTGACCACCTCGCTGATCACATACGCGACCGCGGTGCCCAGCGGCGCGAGCACCGCGACGGCGAGTGCCCTCGGGTCGTTGCCCCGTGCCCGCCACCAGGCGACGACGAAGAGCACGGCGAACAGCAGCAGTCCCAGTTCCGTCCACACCTCCATGAGGTGCTGAAACCACGACGGGGTGTCGTGGGCGAAATCGGTGATGCCGCGATAGAGGTCGGAGTCGATAGTTCCCATGGTGACGGACAGTATGCAATACCCAAGAGCTGCCACATCCAGCGACGGTCGTGGGCCCCACCCGACGATCGACAGGGGTCCGGAAGCCCGTTCGGCGGCCCGCGCGTGATGATGATCCGGAAAACTTGAGGGTCGAGGCGGCGGGTAGCGCCGGACAACGGCCCGATCTCTCGTAAGGTTTGGGGCGTGGGATCTCTGCGCAATCCGATCGGGCCGCTTCCCTCCTCCATCTATTGGCGACGGAGGGTTGTTCTGCTGTCCGTGGTGGCGCTGCTCGCCCTGCTGATCGTATGGATCGTCACTATGGGCGGGGGCGGTGGGAACAACGGCGCCAGTGGCTCCGGCGGCAAGAGTCCGACGGAGTCGATCACGCCGGGGCCCTCCGGCACGGGGCCCGCGATCAGCGAACACCCCGGCGGCCGCGACGAGTCGGGCGGTTCCGGCGGCTCGGGGTCGGGCTCGGGTTCCGGCGGTTCGGGTTCGGGTGCGGGCTCCGGCGGTTCCGACGATGCCGCGGGCGGCGACTCCGGTGACGGTGGCGGCAGTGGTGGCAGCGGGGGCACGTCCTCCGGTGACCAGGTCCCGGCCGGCTCCAGCCTCCCGGACTGCACGGCGGGCGGCGTGACCCTGAAGGTGCGCAGCGTCCACAACTCGTACGCGCCCGGGGAAAAGCCGAAGCTCCAACTCGTCGCCAAGAACACGGCGGACAAGTCCTGCAAGGTCGACCTCGGTCCGAAGACCGCGGTGGTCACGATCACCAAGGCGGAGGCCGACAAGCCGTTCTGGTCCTCCGACGACTGCCCGGCGGGCGCGGGGAGCATGGTGCTGCGGGCCCCCGCGGGCGGCACGGTGCAGCGTGACTACACGTGGGATCTGCGGCCGAGCGCGCCGCAGTGCGCGACGCCTTCGGCGGGAGCTGCGTCGCCGGGTACGTACCTGGTCGAGGTGAAGGCGGCGCAACTTCCGGAGGCGCAGGCGTCGTTCGTCCTCAAGCAGGACTGAGCCGTTTAAGCCCCGCACTGCGGACGAGAGCCAGCGGGGTCCGGGGCAGAGCCCCGAACCGCGCGCCGGGTGACGCAATCGATCACCCGGCCAACCAGCGGAGCTACACGTACCGCTCCAGGATCGACGACTCCGCCAACCGCGACAGGCCCTCACGAACGCTCCGGGCCCGCGCCTCACCGACCCCGTCGACCGTCTGCAGGTCGTCCACACTCGCGGCGAGCAGCTTCTGGAGGCCGCCGAAGTGCTCCACGAGCCGGTCGATGATCGCGCCCGGGAGGCGCGGCACCTTGGCCAGGAGCCGGAATCCGCGCGGGGACACCGCCGAGTCGAGCGCCTCGGGGGAGCCGGTGTAGCCCAGGGCCCGTGCCACTATCGGCAGTTCGAGCAGCTCCCCGTGGCTGAGCGCGTCCAGCTCGACCAGCGCCTCCGCGACCGTGCGGGAGCGCTTGGCGGTGGGCTCGGGCACGTAGTCCCGCGCGACCAGCTCGCGCTCCGGCTCGACGCCCGCGATCAACTCGTCGAGCTGCAGCGCCAGAAGCCGGCCGTCGGTGCCCAACTCGACGACGTACTCGGCGATCTCCGTGGCGATGCGGCGCACCATCTCCAGGCGCTGCGCGACCGCGGAGACGTCCCGGACCGTGACCAGGTCCTCGATCTCCAGGGCGGAGAGCGTGCCCGCCACCTCGTCGAGGCGCAGCTTGTAGCGCTCCAGAGTCGCGAGGGCCTGGTTGGCGCGGGACAGGATCGCCGCCGAGTCCTCCAGGACGCGGCGCTGCCCGTCCACGTACAGCGCGATCAGGCGCATCGACTGGGAGACTGACACGACGGTGTAGCCGACCTGCTTGGAGACGCGGTCCGCCGTGCGGTGCCGGGTGCCGGTCTCCTCCGTGGGGATCATGGGGTCCGGCACCAACTGGACGCCGGCCCGCAGGATCTTGTCGAGGTTCGAGGAGACCACGATGCCGCCGTCGAGCTTGCACAGCTCGCGCAGGCGCGTGGCGGTGAACTCCACGTCGAGGATGAAGCCGCCCGTGCACATCGACTCGACCGTCTTGTCGGAGCCGAGGACGATCAGGCCTCCGGTGTTGCCACGGAGGATGCGCTCCAGGCCGTCGCGCAGGGCGGTTCCGGGCGCGACGGCGCTCAGCGCGGCGCGCATGAGACTGTCCGCACCGGAGCTTCCGCCGGACTTGCCGGGAGTTGCCGCCCGGTCATTGGCTGCCACTGCACTCCTCCGGATCGCAGACTTTGGGGTGCCCTGAGGCTCGGGGTCCACGTCCCTCGCGTTCGCACGCACGGGCGAGACCAGGGCAAAGTCTACCGGCGCTGCTCCGGCTCCCGTGGGGCGTCTCGCCGACGGCTCCTCGGCAGCACCTGCAGAGCATCCCCTATATCGGCGACTTCCAGGACCTTCATACCGGCCGGGATCTTTCCCGGGTCGGTCGGAACCAGTGCGTGTGTGAACCCGAGCCGGTGCGCCTCGGAGAGCCGGCGCTGCACGCCCGTGACCCGCCTGACCTCGCCCGCGAGGCCCACTTCTCCGATCGCCACAAGGTTTTTGGGGAGCGGGGTGTCGCTCGCCGCGGAGGCGAGGGCCAGCGCGACGGCCAGGTCGGCGGCCGGTTCCGTGAGCTTCACGCCGCCGACCGTCGCGGAGTAGATGTCCCGCTTGCCCAACGCGCTGATCTTCCCGCGCTGTTCGAGCACGGCCAGCATCATCGATACGCGGGAGGTCTCCAGGCCGGACGTGGTGCGGCGCGGGGAGGGGATCTGGGAGTCGACCGTGAGCGCCTGGACCTCGGCGACCAGCGGGCGGCGGCCCTCCAGGGTGACGGTCAGGCAGGTGCCGGGCACCGGCTCGGCGCGCCGGGTCAGGAACAGGCCGCTCGGGTCGGCGAGGCCCGTGATGCCCTCGTCGTGCAGCTCGAAGCAGCCGACCTCGTCCGTCGTCCCGTAGCGGTTCTTGACGCCTCGTACGAGACGCAGGCGCGCGTGCCGGTCGCCCTCGAAGCTCAGGACGACGTCGACCAGGTGCTCCAGGAGGCGCGGGCCCGCGATCGTGCCCTCCTTGGTGACGTGGCCGACCAGGAGCGTGGACATGCCGCGGTCCTTGGAGGCGCGGATGAGCGCCCCGGCCACCTCGCGGACCTGGGACACGCCGCCGGGCGCCCCGTCGATCTCCCCGGACGCGATCGTCTGTACGGAGTCCAGGATGAGCAGCGACGGCTTCAGCGCGTCCAAGTGGCCGAGGACGGTGGCCAGATCGGTCTCGGCCGCCAGGTACAGGTGGTCGTCGATCGCGTGGATGCGGTCGGCGCGCAGGCGCACCTGGGAGGCCGACTCCTCGCCCGTCACGTAGAGGGTCTTGTGCTTCTCGCTGGCCGACTTCGCCGCCACGTCGAGCAGCAGCGTGGACTTGCCGACGCCGGGCTCGCCCGCGACCAGCACCACGGCGCCGGGCACCAGGCCGCCGCCGAGCACCCGGTCAAGCTCGGGCACGCCGGTCGTCCGGGCCGTCGCCTGCCTGCCGTCGACCTCGCCGATGGGCAGCGCCGACGTGGTGACGCGGCCCGGTGCGGTGGTGCGCACGGCGGGCGCGCCGTACTCGTCGATCGTCCCCCACGCCTGGCACTCGGGGCAGCGGCCCAGCCACTTGGCCGTCTGCCAGCCGCACTCGGTGCAGCGGTAGGACGGACGGTCCTTGGTTTTGGTACGGGCAGCCATGAACGGAACCGTAGCGGGCAGGACTGACAACACGGCGGGGGTGTGCCGTGCGCACCACCTCACCGGGCCGCGTCACCACCTCGGCGGTCGCCCCGCGTAGCCGTGCTGGCCACGGAATGACGGGTTCCTGTCCTCTTTTGAGGGATCGTTTCACCCGTAAGGATTAAATGTGCTCAAGGGGGAGGAAGCCCCCTCGTGGTGAGCCTACGGTCACACGGTGATGAGCAGCAGGCCGGAAACTCCCACACAGACCACCGGCGCACACCGGGCGCACCGTCCCGGGGCGAGGCGGCAGGAGCCGCGCACCGCCCCGCAGAGCCCGCCCGCCCGCTACGAGTCCTGTCTGGACGGCCTGTTCACCTACTGCCTCTCCGTCCTCTGCGATCACGACGAGGCGACCTCGGCGCTCGGTGACGCCCTCGCGCTCGCCGAGCGGCGCGGCTCCCGCGCCCCGGCCGGGGACTCGCCCGCCGAGCGCAGGGCCTGGCTCTACGCGCTGGCCCGCTGGTCCTGCCTGCGCCGTCTGGCCGAGGCCAATCGGCGGCGTCAGAGCGTGCAAGAGGTCAGCCGGTCCCAGAGCGGCCGGCCGCAGGACGGTCTTCTTCAGGAGGAGCGCAGGCGGCAGCTCGCCCAGCTCGCCTGGCCGGAAGCCGCGGGCACGACTCCGGAGCAGCGCGAGGCCCTGGAGCTGGCGGTGCGCCACCAGCTGTCGCCGCGCGAGGTCGCCGCCGTACTCGGCACCGACCCCACCGCCACCCGCGAGCTGCTCTCGGCCGCGGCCTGCGAGGTCGAGCGGACCCGCGCCGCACTCGCCGTCGTCGAGACCGGCACGTGCCCCAGCGTCGCCCGCCTCACCGGGGACAACCAGGTGCTCCTGTCGGCCGCCCTGCGCCGCGAGCTGGTCCGGCACGTCGACGACTGCCCGCGCTGCCGCCGCACCGCCGAGCGCGCCGCGCCCCGCGCCTGGCCGGGCACCTCGGTGACGCCCGCCGCGCTGCCCCTCGTGGCGGCCCCGCGCCCCGCCCTGCACTTCGCGATGCACGCCCGGCACCCCGGCGCCCCGCGCTTCGACCGGCGCGGCTACCCCATGGACCCCAAGGACCGGGCGGCCCGCAGCGCCCGGCTGCGCTCGCGTGCCGTGACGACGACCGTGGTCGCCACCGTGGTCGCCGCCCCGGTGCTCGCCCTGTGGGCCGCCTACCGGGGCGCTCCGCTCACCGGAGAGGCCGCCGACGGACGCTCCGTGACGGCCAGCGAGGACGGCACGGCGGACAGCCTCGACGGCGAGCGGACCGGCGGCGCGTACGAGAACGCGGGGAACGCGCGGACGAGCCCCGACCCGGGCTTCACCGCGGGCAGCCGCTCGCCCGACGTCTCCGTAGAGGTCACATCGCCGCCCACGCGCGCGGGGCGCGGTCCCGGCCGCATCACCGTGGAGGCGCAGCCCAGCGGGAACTCGACGGCGATCACGCTCACCGCGTCGGGCCGCGCGCCCGTCGACTGGACGGCCTCCACGGACGCGTCATGGCTGTACCTGAGCCGGACGTCGGGAACACTGAGCCCCGGCGAGTCGCTCACGATCCACGTCTACGTGAACGAGTACCGGGAGCCGCGCGGGCACTGGACGGCGCACGTCGGGATCGACCCGTCCGGTGCGGTCATCTCCCTTGAGGGGTACGGGGGTTCAGGCTCCGGTGGTGGCGGAGGCGGTGGTGCCACTTCGCGGCCCTCGCCGTCCCACTCCGTCCCGTCGTCCCCGAACCACCCGAGGCCGACCCCCACGCCGACGCACACCTCGCCCGACCCGACGCCGGATCCGACCGACAGCTCGACGCCGAGCCCGAGCGACCCCGAGCCCACCGACTCGGCGCCCCCGTCCGACACGGCGTCGCCCTCCGGGACCGGCGGGTCCGGGACGGGCTCGCCGTCGGGGACCCCCTGACGTCCGGTCCCGGACCGTCGGATGTGTGCGTTACGCCGGGTCGGCCGGGTGCGGGGCGATGAGCGGGAGCCCCTTGGGTGCTGCCGCGAGTCGCTCCTCGCACAGTTCGACCAGCTTGTCGTAGCCGGCCTTGCCCATCAGCTCCGTGAGCTCGGGCCCGTAACTGACGTAGACCGGGTCGCCCGCGCCGTGCGCCGAGGTCGCCGACGTGCACCACCAGTGCAGGTCATGGCCGCCCGGGCCCCAGCCACGGCGGTCGTACTCGCCGATCGAGACCTGGAGCACCTTGGTGTCGTCGGGCCGCTCGATCCACTCGTACGTACGGCGGACCGGCAGCTGCCAGCAGACGTCCGGCTTCGTCTCCAGGGGCTCGCGGCCCTCCTTGAGCGCCAGGATGTGCAGCGAGCAGCCCGCGCCACCCGCGAAGCCCGGCCGGTTCTGGAAGATGCACGAGCCCTCGTACGGGCGGGTCTGGCGCTCGCCGTCCTCGTCGGTCGACACCCAGCCGGTCTCGGTGCCGATGTCGTGGTGCTGCCAGATGTCCGGCGTGAGGCGTGCCACGTTCTGCGCGACCCGCTTCTCGTCGTCCTCGTCGGAGAAGTGGGCGCCGAGCGTGCAGCAGCCGTCGTCGGCGCGGCCCGCCTGGATGCCCTGGCAGCCGCTGCCGAAGATGCAGCTCCAACGAGAGGTCAGCCATGTCAGATCGCAGCGGAAGAGCTGCTCGTCGTCCGCCGGATCCGGGAACTCGACCCACGCGCGCGGGAAGTCGATGGGCTTCTCGTCCGCCTTGGAGCGCTGCTTCGGCTGCTTCTTCAGCTCCTGCTTTGCCGACTTCGTCTTCTTGTCGCTCTTGTCGGCCTTGGCCTTTTTCGTCTTTGGCACGGCTCCAGGGTAAAGGCGTTGACGCCTTTCACAGGACCTTCCCGGACGGGCAAGCCGCATGGAGCAGTAGCGTTCCCTATATGAGACTCGGTGTCCTCGACGTGGGTTCGAATACGGTCCATCTGCTCGTGGTGGACGCACACCCCGGTGCCCGCCCGCTGCCCGCGCACTCGCACAAGGCCGAACTGCGGCTCGCCCAACTCCTCGACGACCACGGGGCGATCGGGCCCGACGGCGTGGAGCTGCTGATCAGTACGGTCAGAGAGGCGCTGGAGGCCGCCGAGGACAAGGGCGTCGAGGACCTGCTGCCGTTCGCGACATCGGCGGTGCGCGAGGCCAGCAACGCCGACGACGTCCTCGCGCGCGTGAAGGACGCCACGGGCGTCGAACTGCGGGTGCTCAGCGGCGAGGAAGAGGCGCGGCTCACGTTCCTGGCGGCGCGGCGCTGGTTCGGCTGGTCCGCGGGCAGGCTGCTGGTGCTCGACATCGGGGGCGGCTCCCTGGAGATCGCGTACGGCATCGACGAGGAGCCGGACGCCGCGGTGTCGCTGCCGCTCGGGGCGGGCCGGCTGACGGCCGGATGGCTGCCCGGGGACCCGGCGGATCCGGACGACGTGAAGGCGCTGCGGCGCCATGCGCGGGCGCAGATCGCGCGCACGGTCGGGGAGTTCGCCCGGTTCGGGGCGCCGGACCATGTGGTGGCCACGTCGAAGACGTTCAAGCAGCTGGCGCGGCTCGCCGGGGCTGCCCGGTCGACGGAAGGCCTCTACGTACAGCGGGAGTTGAAGCGGAAGTCCCTGGAGGACTGGGTGCCGCAGCTCGCCGCGATGACCGTGGAGGAACGCTCCGAGCTGCCCGGCGTCTCCGAGGGCCGAGCCGGCCAACTCCTCGCCGGAGCCTTGGTGGCGGAGGGCGCGATGGACCTCTTCGCCGTGGAAACCCTCGAAATCTGCCCCTGGGCCCTCCGCGAGGGCGTCATCCTCCGCCGCCTGGACCACTTGCCGGCAAATTAAGCCAAATCAAGCCCCGCCTTGTGGACGAGAGCCAGTGGGGTCCGGGGCGGCGCCCCGATCTTTCCAGCCCCGCCGGCGATTGAGGCGCGGGGTCCGGGGCGGAGCCCCGAGGCGTGGGTACGGGCGGCGTGATCGCCCGGGTGGGCGCCCCCACCCGCACACGGGGGCCGTACCCTGTCCCCGTGGCAGAACCAGTGGTGCGCATCCCGGATGCGAAGGTCGCGCTGTCCACGGCCTCCGTGTACCCGGAGTCGACGGCGACGGCCTTCGAGATCGCCGCGCGCCTGGGCTACGACGGCGTAGAGGTCATGGTCTGGACCGACCCCGTCAGCCAGGACATAGAGGCCCTGCGCCGCCTCTCCGACTACCACCACATCCCGATCCTCGCCGTACACGCGCCATGTCTGCTGATCACGCAGCGCGTGTGGTCGACGGACCCGTGGGTGAAGCTGCAACGCGCGCGTGCCGCCGCGGAGAAGCTCGGCGCGTCGACCGTGGTCGTACACCCCCCGTTCCGCTGGCAGCGCCAGTACGCCCGGGACTTCGTGCAGGGCATCTGGCGGATGGCGGGCGAGACGGATGTGCGGTTCGCCGTCGAAAACATGTACCCGTGGCGCTACCGGGACCGCGAGATGCTCGCGTACGCCCCCGACTGGGACGTGACCAAGGACGACTACCGGCACTTCACGGTCGACCTCAGCCACACCGCGACGGCCCGCACCGACGCGATGCAGATGATCGACCGCATGGGCGACCGGCTCGGCCACGTCCACCTCGCCGACGGCGCCGGCTCCGGCAAGGACGAGCACCTCGTCCCCGGCCGCGGCACCCAGCCCTGCGCCGAACTCCTGGACCGCCTCGCCGTGAACGGATTCGACGGGCACGTCGTCATCGAGGTCAACACGCGGCGCGCCATGTCCAGCGCCGAACGCGAGGCCGACCTGGCGGAGGCCCTCGCCTTCGCCCGCCTGCACCTGGCGTCGGCCGCGCGGGTACCGCGTCCATGACCGAGTCCGTACGTCGCCGGGGGCGGCCTCCGCGTACCGAGGGCCCCGGCGCCCGGGATCGGATCCTGGACGTCGCCCGCGAGGAGTTCGCCGAGCGCGGCTACGACAAGGCGTCGGTGCGCGGCATCGCCAAGGCCGCCGGGGTGGACTCGGCTCTGGTGCACCACTACTTCGGCACCAAGGAGCAGGTGTTCGCCGCGTCGATCGAGGTGGTGCTCGCCCCGGCCCTCAAGGCCCCCGACGCCCTGGCCGACGGGCCCCTGGACGAGGTCGGCGAGCGCATGACCCGGTTCTTCTTCGGCGTGTGGGAGTCGCCCGAGACGCGGGTCCCGCTGCTCGCGATCCTGCGCTCCGCCGTGAACAACGACGTGGCCGCGGGCGTCCTGCGCCGGCTCGTCACCTCCCGGCTGCTCGCGAGCATCGCCCAGCGGCTCGACCTGCCCAAGGACGAGGCCGAGCTGCGGGTCTCGCTGGCCGCCGCGCAGCTCATGGGCACCGCGATGGTCCGTTACGTGATGCGGGCGGAGCCCATCGCCTCCGCGGACCCGGAGCGGATCATCGCCCGGATCGCCCCCGTGGTGCAGCTGCACCTGACCGGGCCGTGAGGCTTTGCGGCCGCCCCTCCGTAGCACCTGGTGAGACGGCCGTCCCGGCATTCGGACGCGTTGTCCAGCGCTTGGATCGGCGGCGTACTCTCGGGAGCCAGTCTGATATCCCTCTGAAGGAGCGAGCGACGATGCCCGAGCTGAGGTCCCGCACAGTCACCCACGGCCGCAACATGGCGGGCGCACGCGCCCTTATGCGCGCCTCCGGTGTACCCGGTGCGGACATCGGCCGGAAGCCGATCGTCGCGGTCGCCAACTCGTTCACCGAGTTCGTGCCCGGTCACACGCACCTGTCGCCCGTGGGCCGCATCGTCAGCGAGGCCATCACGGCCGCCGGTGGCATCGCCCGCGAGTTCAACACGATCGCCGTCGACGACGGCATCGCGATGGGCCACGGCGGCATGCTGTACTCCCTGCCCTCCCGCGATCTGATCGCGGACTCGGTCGAGTACATGGTCGAGGCGCACTGCGCGGACGCGCTGATCTGCATCTCGAACTGCGACAAGATCACGCCCGGCATGCTGAACGCGGCCCTGCGCCTCAACATCCCGACCGTCTTCGTCTCCGGCGGCCCCATGGAGGCCGGCAAGGCGACGCTGGTCGACGGCACGGTTCGAAAACTCGACCTGGTCAACGCGATCAGCGACGCGGTGAACGAGAACGTCTCGGACGAGGACATCCTCCGTATCGAGGAGAACGCCTGTCCGACGTGCGGCTCCTGCTCCGGCATGTTCACCGCCAACTCGATGAACTGCCTGACCGAGGCCATCGGCCTCTCCCTGCCGGGCAACGGCTCGGTGCTCGCCACTCACACGGCCCGCAAGGCGCTGTACGAGAAGGCGGGCGAAACGGTCGTCGAGATCGCCAAGCGCTACTACGACGGCGACGACGAGTCGGTGCTGCCGCGCAACATCGCGACCCGCGCCGCCTTCGACAACGCGATGGCGCTCGACATCTCCATGGGCGGCTCCACCAACACGATCCTGCACCTGCTGGCCGCAGCGCAGGAGGCCGAGCTCGACTACACGCTCGCCGACATGGACGCCGTCTCGCGCCGCGTCCCGTGTCTGTCCAAGGTCGCGCCGAACGTGGCGCCCGGCGGCACGTACTACATGGAGGACGTGCACCGCGCCGGCGGCATCCCCGCGATCCTCGGCGAGCTGTACCGCGGCGGTCTGCTCAACGAGGACGTGCACACCGTCCACTCCCCGTCCATCAAGGAATGGCTCGACGCCTGGGACATCCGCAGCGGTGCGGCGACCGCGGAGGCGAGCGAGCTGTGGCACGCGGCCCCCGGCTGCAGGCGCTCCGCCGAGGCCTTCTCGCAGTCCGAGCGCTGGGACACCCTCGACACCGACGCGGCCGGCGGCTGCATCCGTGACGTCGCCCACGCGTACTCGAAGGACGGTGGCCTGGCCGTCCTGAAGGGCAACCTCGCCGAGAACGGCGCCGTCGTGAAGACCGCTGGTGTCGACGAGTCCATCTGGACCTTCGAGGGCCCGGCCGTCGTCTGCGAGTCGCAGGAGGAGGCCGTCGAGAAGATCCTGCTCAAGCAGATCAAGGAGGGCGACGTCGTCGTCATCCGCTACGAGGGCCCCAAGGGCGGCCCCGGCATGCAGGAGATGCTCTACCCGACCTCGTACCTGAAGGGCCGCGGCCTCGGCAAGGCCTGCGCGCTCGTCACGGACGGCCGCTTCTCCGGCGGTACGTCGGGCCTGTCCATCGGTCACGCCTCGCCCGAGGCCGCCGCCGGTGGCGCCATCGCGCTCGTCGAGGACGGCGACCGCGTGCGCATCGACATCCCGAACCGCGGCATCGAACTCCTGGTGAGCGACGAGGAGTTGGCCGCGCGCCGCGAGGCCCTGGGCGGCGTCTACGCTCCCAGGAACCGCGAGCGCAAGGTCTCGGCCGCGCTGCGCGCCTACGCCGCGATGGCCACCAGCGCGGACACGGGCGCGGTCCGCGACGTGTCGCAGCTCGGCTGACCCGAACAGCAGGCCCTAAGGGTCGTCCGCCGTGGCGGCACCGAACACGGTGCCGTCCGGCGCGCTCCCGAACACCCGGCCACCGCTGACGACCGGCGCCGGAATCTCGGCCACCACCCGGTCCGAGCGGCCCGCCGGCCGGGGCTCGCTCTGGCCGACCGGACGCCCCGTGCGCCGGTCCACGGCGAGCAGCCGGCCGTCGGGGGCCGTGACGTACACCCGGTCGGAGGCGGCGTCGACGGCGGGCGCGGAGCCCCGGCTCACCGAGGTCTCCGACCGCCACACCTGCTTGCCGGTCGCGAGGTCCTGCGCCACCAGCGCGCCGCCCGCCGCGAGCAGATACGCCGTGTCGCCGTGCAGCGCCACCGTCGCGGACGGCAGCGGCAGCGACAGTCGTACGCGACGCCCCACCACCCCGTCCATGAGGCGATGGCCGACGAGCGCGACGGTCTCGCCCGAGGCGCCCCGCTCCGTGCACCAGACGACGCCGTCGGACACGCCGACCGGGGTCGCCGTGCCCGGCGAACTCCGCTGCCAGCGGACGTCACCCGTCTCCGGATCCACCGCGCTCACCAGCGTGTTCGCCCCGTCGGGCGCCGGAGTCGCCGCGTAGGCCAGGTCTCCGCCCACGTACGAGAGAGTGGGCCGGGCCGTCGCCGAACCCGGGAGCCGGCGAGCCCACTCCCGTCTCCCGGTCGCGCTGTCGACCGCGCTGAGCGTGCCGTCGGGCGCCGCGAGGAGCACCCGCCCCGCCGCCTGGCGCACCTGCCCCTGGTACCGCGACACATCCATCGACCAGCGGGTCCTCCCCGTATCGGGGGCCATCGCGAGGAGCCGGGAGCCGTCCGGGGTGAGCGCGTGCACCAGCCCGCCCGACACCACGGGCGCCGCCCCACCGACGTCCCCCGCCCCGCCGGACGCCTTCCGCTTCCACCGCACCGAGCCGTCCCGCGGATCCAGCGACACGGCCGGCGCACCCGGCACGGCGCAGTTCAGGCTCCCGGCCCCGTACGAGCAGACGGGCGCGGCGCCCGAGCCGAGCGCCCGCTGCCAGGGGTGGAACATGGCGGGGGAGCCGGCCGGCGCGGTCCGGGTGCCGGTGGCCGAGCCGGAGTCGCGCCCCCAGAGGAGCGGCACGGTGAGCGCGCCGCTCAGCGCGAGGACGCCGGCGAGGGTGATGAGCATGCGGGGGCGGGGGCGCTTCCGCGGGGCCGGTGAACTCGGCTCCGCCTCAGGGGACTTGACCGTGGAAGCCTCGGCCGGTCCCCGCTGAGCAGGTATGAACGCCTGTGTGTCGTACTGCGCCGAGATGTGCCGCAGCCGGGCCATCAGCTCGTCCGGCGTGGGCCGCTCCTCCGGCTCCTTCGCCAGGCAGGCGAGGACGAGCGGCGCCAGATCCTCGGGCACACCGGACACATCCGGTTCCTCGTGCACCACCTGGTACGCCACCAGGTAGGGGCTGTCGGAGTCGAAGGGTCCACGTCCGGTCGCCGCGTGCACGAGCAGCGAGCCGAGTGCGAACACGTCGGCGGCCGGCCCGACTTCGCGCGGGCGGCGGAACTGCTCCGGCGCCATGAACGGCGGCGTGCCGATCAACTTCCCCGTCTCGGTCCGCAGTTCACTGTCCTTGGGCCGCGAGATCCCGAAGTCGATGACCTTGGGGCTGTCCTCGGCGAGCAGCACATTGCTCGGTTTCAGGTCACGGTGCACGACCCCGGCGCGATGGATGTCGCGCAGCGCCTCCGCGAGGCCGGCCGTCAGGTGCCGCAGCTGCGCGGGGGCCAGCGGCCCGTTCCGCTTGACGTGGTCGGCGAGGGTCGGGCCCGGGATGAACAACGTTGCCATCCACGGCAGTTCGGCGTCCGGGTCGGCGTCGACGACCGGTGCGGTGAAGGCCCCGCTGACCCGCCGCGCGGCCGCGACCTCCTGCCGGAACCGGCCCCTGAACTCGGGGTCCTCCGCGAACTCGGCGTGCACCACCTTCACCGCGAGCGGCAGCCCCGCCGCAGACCGCGCCAGATGTACGACGCCCATGCCGCCCGTGCCCAGGTGCGCCTCGAGCCGGTAGTGCCCGGCGTACTCCGGGAGTTCCGCTTCCGCGCCGGTCCCGAAGCTGTTGTGTGACGGCATGTCCACGCCCCCCGTGGCCGATGAACGGGCCTTGCTAGCCTGCGTGTTCGACATTCCAACACAGATATTTCAACGGGCCCTCAATGAACGTTGAACGAGTCGAGTCGGCCCGACGGGGGAGGCGCAGGGAAATGGCAGCAGAGGAACAGCCCGCTCAGTCCGTGGAGGCGGCGGCAGCGTCGATGTACTACCCGGTGGCCCCGGGCTACAACGTGAACGTCCGCAGCGGCCCCGGCACGCAGTACCGCGTGGTGCGGGTGCTGCCGCTGAGCGCGAAGGTGCCGATCTTCTGCCAGAAGCCGGGCCAGGCGGTCGCCGGCCCGTACGGCACGTCGCGGATCTGGGACAACGTCGGCGTCGGCGAGTACGTCTCCGACACGTACGTGAAGACGGGGAGCGACGGTTACGTGGCGCCGCGCTGCGCCTGAGCCGCGCGGGGGACCGGGCTGCGGGGCCCGCGGCCCGGTCCGGCGATAATCGAGGGCGTGAGCGACGAAACCGGCACCCCCAGCACATCCCCGGCCCCGGGGCCCCAGCCCGAGGAGATCCGCTTCTTCGGCACGACGTGGGTCGACCACAGCGGCAACTACGGCCTGCGCCGGGCCGCGGTCGGGGTGGGCGCGCTCGTCCTGGCCGCCGCCGGCTGCTTCATCCTCCGATTCGCCTACGAGGGGCTGGCGATCGCGGACGTCGGCTCGCTCGTGAACGTCCTCCTCATCGTGATGTTCGCGATCTGCAGCGCGCTCGCCTTCGCGCGCGCCCGTACGGGCTTCACGGAGCGCCACGACCCCGAGAAGCAGGCGTCGCTGCGGGGCTTCATGGCGATCGGCTTCGTGGGCGTCCTGATCGCCTACGCCCTGCGTTGTCTGGTCGAGGCCCCCGGGGAAAAGCTCCGCAGGCGGGAGTACGAGGAGGCGCGCGCCCAGTACGAGCGGCGGACGTCCCGCCGCACCCGCAACCCGGCGAAGAAGAAGCGCTCTTAGCGCCTGCCGCTCGGGCCACGCCTCGGCCACCCGTCCCCACGTGTCGGGGCTCCGCCCCGGACCCCGCTGGCTCTCGTCCGACGGCGGGGCCTGAGTGCCCCATCTTGACGGTCCCAGCCGCCCGGAGGATTATTCATCATGTGATGAATAAACCGCCGTCATCCGCCGTGTCCGCCACCGGGCTCACCGTCACCCGCGGCCCCCGCCCCGTCCTGCGCAACCTGGACTTCGACGTCCCGCGGGGCCGGATCACCGGCCTGCTGGGCCCCTCCGGCTGCGGAAAGTCGACCCTCATGCGCGCCGTCGTCGGCACGCAGGCCAAGGTCACCGGCACCCTCACGGTCCTCGACCACCCCGCGGGCCACCCCGCCCTGCGCTCCCGCGTCGGCTACGTGACCCAGGCCCCGTCCGTCTACCTCGACCTAACGATCCGCCAGAACCTCGCCTACTTCGCATCCGTCCTGCTCCCCGGCAGGACCGCCGCCGCCCACCGCCGCACCGAAGTCGACCGCGTCCTGGCCGACGTGGACCTCGAATCCCACGCCGACGCCGTCGCCGGAAACCTCTCCGGCGGCCAGCTCAGCCGCGTCTCCCTGGCCGTCGCCCTGCTCGGCACCCCGGAACTCCTCGTCCTCGACGAGCCGACGGTCGGCCTCGACCCGGTCCTCCGCCGCGACCTGTGGAACCTCTTCCACGAGCTCGCCGCCCGCGGCACCACGATCCTCGTCTCCTCGCACGTCATGGACGAGGCCGAGCGCTGCCACCGCCTCCTCCTCATGCGCGAGGGCGAACTGCTGGCCGACGACACCCCCGACGCCCTGCGCGAGCGCACCGCCACGCCAACCGTCGAAGAGGCCTTCCTCCACCTGGTCGACGAGGCGAACGCGACGAACACCGCCCGCCCCACCACCCGCTGACGCCCCGACGCCTTCGACGCCCCAGGAAGCCCGCCATGACCACGTACCGCACCGCCGCCACCGCGCTCCGCGTCCTGCGCCAGCTCCGCCACGACCCGCGCTCGATCGCCCTGATGCTGCTCGTCCCGTGCGTGATGCTCTTCCTGCTCCGCTACGTGTTCGACGGCAACCAGGCCACCTTCAACTCCATCGGCGCCTCGCTCCTCGGCGTCTTCCCGCTGATCACGATGTTCCTGGTGACCTCCATCGCCACCCTCCGCGAACGCACCAGCGGCACCCTGGAGCGTCTCCTGTCCATGCCGCTCGGCAAGGCCGACCTGATCGGCGGCTATGCGCTGGCCTTCGGCACCGTGGCCGTCGTCCAGTCGATCCTCGCCACCGGCCTCGCCCTCTGGGCCCTGGACCTCGACGTCACCGGATCGGCCTGGCTGCTCCTCCTGGTCGCCCTCCTGGACGCCCTGCTCGGCACGGCCCTCGGCCTCTTCGTCTCGGCCTTCGCGGCATCGGAGTTCCAGGCGGTCCAGTTCATGCCGGCGGTGATCTTCCCGCAGCTGCTGCTCTGCGGCCTGTTCACCCCGCGCGACCAGATGCAGCCGGTCCTCGAGGCAATCTCGAACGTGCTCCCCATGTCGTACGCGGTCGACGGCATGAACGAGGTCCTCCAGCACACCGACCTCACCGCGACCTACATCCGCGACGTCGGGATCGTCGCCGGCTGCGCCGTCCTGGTCCTGGGCCTCGGCGCGGCGACCTTGCGCCGCCGCACGGCCTGATGCCCGGCCGCCGCTTCGTTCCGCCCACCGGACACCCCGATACCGCCGACCCGGCCGATGCGAGGATGCCCCCGGACGGACGACGCATACGGAAGGCCCCGCTCATGAGTCAGCACACCCGCCACAAGGTCGCCGTACTCGGCACGGGCAAGATCGGTGAAGCCCTGCTCAGCGGAATGATCCGCGGCGGCTGGGCACCGAGCGACCTCATGGTCACGGCCCGCCGCCCCGAGCGCGCCGAGGAACTCCGCTCGCGTTACGGCGTCACCCCGGTCACCAACCAGGAGGCGGCCAAGCGGGCCGACACCCTGATCCTCACGGTCAAGCCCCAGGACATGGGCACGCTCCTCGACGAGCTCGCCCAGCACGTCCCGTCCGATTGCCTGGTGATCAGCGGCGCGGCCGGCATCCCCACCACCTTCTTCGAGGAGCGCCTCCCGGAGGGCACCCCGGTGGTCCGCGTCATGACGAACACCCCGGCCCTGGTCGACGAGGCGATGTCCGTCATCTCCGCCGGCACCCACGCGACGAGCTCCCACCTGACGCACGCCGAGGAACTCTTCGGCTCGGTGGGCAAGACCCTCCGCGTCCCCGAGTCCCAGCAGGACGCCTGCACGGCCCTCTCCGGCTCGGGCCCCGCCTACTTCTTCTACCTGGTGGAGGCCATGACCGACGCGGGCATCCTCCTCGGCCTCCCGCGCGACAAGGCCCACGACCTCATCGTCCAGTCCGCGATCGGCGCCGCCACGATGCTCCGCGACAGCGGCGAGCACCCGGTCAAGCTCCGCGAGAACGTGACGTCCCCCGCCGGCACGACCATCAACGCGATCCGCGAACTCGAGAGCCACGGCGTCCGCGCCGCCCTTATCGCCGCCCTCGAAGCCGCCCGCGACCGCAGCCGCGAACTGGCCTCCGGCAACAACAGCTGACCTGCGTACGAGCCCGGGGCGCGAAGTTGACACGCCCTGGGCCCATCCGTAGTGTTCTCCGAGTTGTCCGCAGTGAGCGCCGACCCCGGTCGGTCCCCGGACAACCATTCCGCAAGACCTCTTCATTGCCCGACGACTGGCTTCTGCTCGGTCGTCGTCTGCATTTACGTGTGTCTTTGCGAAATGAGGAATCCACGTTCGAAAGGACGCGACCCCGATTAGCTCGGGGGTCGGGAATCCGCTAAAGTCTCACTCGTCGGAACGGCCCAACAGCCGGGAAGACAAGCCCCTCTGACTGGGAATCAGGCCCGAAAGGATCTGATAGAGTCGGGCTCGCCGGAAAGCCGAAAGGCCGGAAAGCGAAGCGGGACCGAGGGAAATCGGCCGGTGAAACGGTCTGATAGAGTCGGAAACGCAACAACAGCAA
>NZ_JBSFVM010000049.1:0-29022 GCF_053592315.1 Streptomyces sp. NPDC002754 | reverse complement strand
CTTCCTTTGTACTCACCCTCGCGGGCTTTCCTCCGGGCGCTTCCCTTCGGTCTTTCTGTTCTTGCGTTTCCAACTCTACCAGATCCGTATTCCGTTCCGTTTCCGGTTCGGATTTCAATTCCGGTGGCCGTTGGAGGCCTTTGCCTTTCGGCGGTGCCGACTTTATCAGAAGTTTTGGGCCAGACTGGCCGGCTCAGGGTTTCCGATTAATCGGGAGGGGCTTCTCGAAGAATTGAATTTCGTGAAGCGCGCTAGATACTAGCCGTTGCAATCGAACCTGTCGAGTTCGGGGCAACTGTTCGAATCTACCTCCCCGGTCTGTCCGTGTCAACGGTCTTTCCGGGGCGAAGAGGAGACTAGCAGGTCAGCGGGGTTGTTCGCACATCAGGCGGCCGTGGGCAACAGGGCACTGCGCTCATCCGTGGCGACATCGCCCGTTTCTCCCGTACGAACCGCTCGGCCGCCGAGTACATAGACGTACGTCAGGAAGGCCAGCTCTGCTGTGATGCCGATACCGATGCGGGCCCAGGTCGGGAGGCCGGACGGGGTGACGAAACCTTCGATGGCCCCGGAGATGAACAGGACCAGGGCCAGCCCGATGGCCATGCCGAGGGCCGCGCGGGCCTCTTCGGCCAGGGCCGTCCTGCGCGTGCGGGGGCCCGGATCGATCACGGTCCACCCGAGGCGGAGTCCGGCCCCGGCCGCTACGAATACCGCGGTCAGTTCGAGCAGGCCGTGCGGGAGGATCAGGCCCAGGAAGGTGTCGAGGCGTCCGACGGAGGCCATCAGGCCGATGCCCATACCTACGTTGAGCATGTTCTGGAAGAGGATCCACAGGACCGGCAGGCCCAGGAAGACGCCCAGAACCAGGCACATGGCGGCGGCCTGAGCGTTGTTCGTCCAGACCTGGGCGGCGAACGAGGCGGCCGGGTGGCTCGAGTAGTACGTCTCGTACTGGCCGCCGAGGCGGGTCATCTCGCGGAGCTCGGAAGGCGCCGCGATGGAGGCCTGGACTTCGGGGTGGGTGGCGATCCACCAGCCGATGAGGGCGGCTGTCGCGGTCGAGAGCAGTGCGGTGGGGACCCACCAGTGGCGCGCCCTGTAGACCGCTGCCGGGAAACCGCGGGTCAAGAAGCGCGTCACGTCGCGCCATGAAGCGCGGCGGGTGCCCGTCACGGCACTACGCGCGCGTGCCACGAGTTGGGTGAGACGGCCGATCACCCGGGGGTCAGGTGCGCTCGACTGGATGAGCGAGAGGTGGGTGGCAGTGCGCTGGTACAAGGTCACCAGTTCGTCCGCCTCTGTGCCGGTGAGTCGGCGTCGGCGGCGCAGCAGAGCGTCCAGTCGGTCCCACTCGGCCCGGTGGGCGGACACGAAGACGTCGAGGTCCATCCGGTCTGCTGCTCCTCGCTTTCCGGCACCTGTTCGGCGCGATGGTCCTTCAGCTTGGCAGACTGGCGGTTCCTGGGGCAGCTCGTTGAAGGGTGGGTGGCCGGCGTGAGTGAGCTGGTGACGGGTGAGGCGGTGGCGCTTGAGCTGCGACCCGCGAAGTTGCCGAGTCGGGCGCTTGCCGTGCTCATCGACCTGGCGGTGGCGTTCGCCGTCTATATCGCGGTGACCATGGCGTTCGCGGCTGCGACCGGCTCGCTCGACGACGCCGCGGCCGCGGCCGTCGCGGTGGCGACGTTTCTGTTGGTGCTGGTCGGGATCCCGATCGCCGTGGAGACGTTGAGCCATGGACGGTCGCTGGGGAAGCTCGCGTGCGGGCTGCGCGTCGTGCGGGACGACGGCGGGCCGATCCGGTTCCGGCACGCCTTGGTGCGGGGAGCCGTCGGGGTCGTGGAGATCCTCATGACCTTCGGGGTCGTGGCCTGCGTCGCTTCACTCGTGTCCGCGCGGGGCCGACGAGTCGGGGACGTTTTCGCCGGGACCCTTGTCGTACGGGAAAGGGTGCCGACCGGGCAGTTGGCGTTTGTGCCGCCTCCTCCGCCGTGGCTGGTGGGAAGGTTCGCCGAGCTGGATCTGTCGGCCGTGCCGGAGGGGCTGTGGCTCGCGGTGCGGCAGTACCTGACGCGGATGGGGCAGTTGGATCCGCAGGTGGGGTGGGGGATGGCCGAGCGGCTCGCGGGCGAGCTTGCCGCGCTCACGGGGGCGCCGGTGCCGAGTGACATGCCGCCTGCCGCGTTTCTGGCGGCCGTGACGCACGAGCGGCAGTCGCGGGAGGCTCAGCGCGCACTCGGAGCGAACGCCGCGGGTGGGCAGCAGGCTTCGCCCGTGACCGGTGCGGGTCTCGGGCGGTACGGCGGGTACGCGGAGGCCGCCGGGCCCGTGCCGCCCGTCACCACTTTCGCCCCTCCCGTTCCCCCGGCCCCTGCGCCCGGCCCCGTCGTCTCGCCCGCACAGGTCACGAGCCCCCGCCCGAGCGACAACGCCCCGGCAGGGCCCGGGAGTTCGGACGGGCCGGCCACCGGGTTCGTGCCGCCGGCCTGAGCGGGCGGAGTCAGCGGAACGCCGACGGCGGGGTCTCGAGGTCCTCCAGCTCGATGCCGGGGGCCGCGAGGACCACGTCGCCGCTGATGTGGACCGCCTGCTGCTCGCCCGTGTCCAGGGCTGTGACCTGGTATTCGTCCACGGTCAGCGGTCCGTTGTCAGTGGCGTGTGCTTCGCTGTTCAGCAGGGTCCAGGACTGGTCCACCGTGAGGGGTGCGAGGACGGGATCCGTCAGGGCGACGAGGCGGACGCGGGTCGGCGGGGAAGCGGGGGTGAGGGCGAGCAGTCGTGCGGTGGCGATGAGGAACGCGGGGGATGTTCCCGTGAACGCGTGCGCGGGGGCGTTTCCTTCAGTGGCGTGAGTGCCGGTGGGGTCGGTGCGGACCCAGGTGACGCCGTCGATTGCGGCGCCTCTCACCTGCCAGCTCGCGGCATTCAGTTCGAGGCGTATGGGGCGGCCGAGTTCGTCGAGGGCGAGGTCGATCGAGCCGGCGTGGTCGCCGGAGGGGGTGGTCCGTTGCGCTACATAGCGCCAGCCGGAAGGGCCGGGCGCGCACTGGAAGTGTTCTTCGCCGAGGGGGGTGTGATCGTGCAGATCGTGGAGCGAATAACGGCCGCGGGGCATGGCGTTCGTGGGGTCCTCTGTCTGGCCTGGTGACGGCCGCCTTCAGGTGCGGAGCCGGCGGTCGTCGAAGGACGTGTCCACCGTAGCCAGCGGTGTGTGCGGACACGGGACAGGCCCCCGACACGGGGGTGCGGGGGCCTGTCCTGCGAAGCGGTCGGCCGGCGGGCGGCTGGTGGCTCAGTAGCGGTAGTGGTCCGGCTTGTACGGGCCCTCTACCTCGACGCCGATGTACGAGGCCTGCTCCGGGCGGAGCGTCGTCAGCTTCACGCCGAGCGCGTCCAGGTGGAGGCGGGCGACCTTCTCGTCCAGGTGCTTGGGCAGCACGTACACGTCGGTCGGGTACTCGGTCTGCTTGGTGAAGAGCTCGATCTGGGCCAGCGTCTGGTCCGCGAACGAGTTGGACATCACGAAGGACGGGTGGCCCGTCGCGTTGCCCAGGTTCAGCAGGCGGCCCTCGGAGAGCACGATGAGGACCTTGCCGTCGGGGAACGTCCAGGTGTGGACCTGCGGCTTGACCTCGTCCTTGACGATGCCGTCGATCTTCGCCAGGCCGGCCATGTCGATCTCGTTGTCGAAGTGGCCGATGTTCCCGACGATCGCCTGGTGCTTCATCTTGGCCATGTCCGAGGCCATGATGATGTCCTTGTTGCCGGTCGTCGTGACGAAGATGTCGACCTTGTCGACGACCTCGTCGAGCGTCGCGACCTGGAAGCCGTCCATCGCCGCCTGCAGCGCGCAGATCGGGTCGACCTCGGTGACGATCACGCGGGCGCCCTGGCCGCGCAGCGACTCAGCGCAGCCCTTGCCCACGTCGCCGTAGCCGCAGATGAGGGCGGTCTTGCCACCGATGAGGACGTCCGTGGCGCGGTTGATGCCGTCGACGAGCGAGTGGCGGCAGCCGTACTTGTTGTCGAACTTCGACTTGGTCACGGCGTCGTTCACGTTGATCGCCGGGAACAGGAGGACTCCGTCGCGCTGCATCTCGTACAGACGGTGGACGCCGGTCGTGGTCTCCTCCGTGACACCGCGGATCTCGGAGGAGAGCTGGGTCCACTTCTGCGAACCGTTCGAGATCGTGCGGTTCAGGAGCTGGAGGATGACGCGGTGCTCGTCGGACTCGGCGGTGTCGACCGAGGGGACCTTGCCGTCCTTCTCGTACTCGACGCCCTTGTGGACGAGGAGGGTGGCGTCACCACCGTCGTCGAGGATCATGTTCGGCCCGCCGGTGGGGGTGTTCGGCCAGGTCAGAGCCTGCTCCGTGCACCACCAGTACTCCTCGAGCGTCTCGCCCTTCCAGGCGAAGACCGGGATGCCCTGGGGGGCATCCGGCGTGCCGTTCGGGCCGACGGCGATGGCCGCGGCGGCGTGGTCCTGCGTGGAGAAGATGTTGCAGGAGGCCCAGCGGACGTCGGCGCCGAGCGCGACGAGGGTCTCGATGAGGACGGCCGTCTGGACCGTCATGTGCAGGGAGCCGGTGACGCGGGCGCCCGCCAGGGGCTGCGCGGCGGCGTACTCCTTGCGGATCGACATGAGGCCGGGCATCTCGTGCTCGGCGAGGGTGATCTCCTTGCGGCCGAAGGCGGCGAGGGAGAGGTCGGCGACCTTGAAGTCCTGGTCCTGTCGGTTGGCGACAGAAGTCATAAGTGAGCTGCTCCTCGGTGCTGTTGCAGTCGGTCGAGGTGGGCTGACGGCGCCTGCCCACGGTACGGGCGATGCGCGTAGGGCTGACCTGCGGCGTCCTGGGACACAGGTGTCCCCTGGCGTTCGCAGCGCAGTTCGTCGGAGGCCCTCTCTCCCTCGGGGTCGACCCGGCGTACGGGCCGCCCGACCGCCATCAGCAGCGACGTCTGGCTCGGTACAAAGCTACACCGATCGGCCCAGCCGAACCCACCCCGCCTCTCGATCCGGTCGCGCGAGTTCCGGACCGGGCCTCCTCGGCGGGAGGTACCGGGCAGAAATCGGGATACGTGACCACGGGCCGGCGGATCCGGGACCTTCGGGCTGTCGACCCTGTGCGCATGTGTTGCACCATGCTGGGAGAGACGCAAAGATCTGTGCGCTCTTGCACGGAACGCTTGAAGGAGAGCCACGTGACCAGTCCGGCCGACCCCCACGCGGGCGGAGGGGCCGTCGAGCAGCAGAAGAAGTTGAAGCTGCTCGCGGTGACCGCATGTCCGACCGGCATCGCGCACACCTATATGGCGGCGGAGAAGCTGCAGCAGGCAGCCGACGCCGCGGGCATCGACATGAAGGTGGAGACGCAAGGGTCCATCGGGGCCGAGAACGTCCTCACTGACAACGATGTCAGAGGCGCCGACGGCATCATCATCGCCGCCGACAAGGACGTTGACCGCGCCCGGTTCGCCGGTAAGCGGGTGCTGTCGGTCGGCGTGTCGGAGGGCATCAGCCACCCCGAGCAGCTGATCGAGCGGGTCCAGAGCGCGCCCGTGGCCGGCTCCGAGGGCGGTGCGGCGCAGGAGGCCGCGGCGTCCGGCGGCAAGGCGCGCAGTGCGGCGTACAAGGCGTTGATGAACGGCGTCAGTTTCATGATCCCGTTCGTCGTCGTCGGCGGTCTGCTGATCGCCGTATCCCTGGCGATCGGCGGTCACGCGACGCCGGACGGCATCCAGATCCCCAAGGACACGTTCTGGTTCAACGTCAACGCGCTCGGCACACTCGGCTTCAAGCTGATGCTGCCGATCTTCTCCGGCTATATCGCCTACGCGCTCGGTGACCGGCCCGCGCTGGTGCCGGGCATGATCGGTGGCTTCCTCGCCGCGGACGCCAGCATCTACGGTTCCGACGCCAATGCCGGTTTCCTCGGCGCCATCGTGACCGGCTTCCTCGCGGGCTACCTCGTGATCGCGATCCGGAAGATCAAGGTCCCGAAGGCCATCCAGCCGATCATGCCGATCATCGTGGTCCCGATCGCGTCCACTCTGGCCGTCGGCCTCGCCTTCATCTACATCCTCGGCGGGCCGATCTCCTGGGTGTTCACGCATCTCACCGACTTCCTCGGCGGGATGACCGGGTCGAGCGCGGTACTGCTCGGCGCGCTCATCGGCCTGATGATCGCGTTCGACATGGGCGGGCCGGTCAACAAGACCGCGTTCCTGTTCGCCGTCGGTCTGATCGGGACGAACAACGCCGTCATGGGTATGGCCGCCGCGGCCATCCCGGTCATGCCGCTCGGCCAGGGCCTGGCCACGATGATCCGCCGCAAGCTCTACACGGACGCGGAACGCGAAGCGGGTATCGCAGCGTTGTTCATGGGCTGTTTCGGCATCTCGGAGGGAGCCATCCCGTTCGCGGCGGCGCGTCCGGCGCAGGTCATCCCGGCGAACATGCTGGGTGGCGCGGTCGCCGGTGCGATCGCCGGTCTCTCCGGGGTCGAGGACTCCGTGCCGCACGGTGGTCCGATCGTCGCGGTGTTCGGAGCGATCAGCGGCCTCGCCATGTTCTTCGTCGCGATGGTCGCGGGCACGGTGGTCACCGCCGTGACGACGAACGCGCTCGTCGGCGCGAGCAACCGCCGTGCCGCCGCCAAGCAGGCCGCGACAGTCTCCGTCGCGTCCGGTGAGGGCGCCACGGACGGTGCCGCTCCCGCCGGCACTCCCCATGTCTACGCCACGGCGACCGTCGCCTCCGGGTCCGCGAACGCCTCGCCACAGGCGGCCGACGAGGCGCACGCCGCAGGGGCGAGTACGGCCGCCGATCAGCAGCCCGAGGTCCTCTCCGGCTACCTCACCGGCCGGACCGTCAAGGTGCGGTTGGGCGCGCAGGACAAGGAAGCGGCCATCCGCGAGATGGCGGGCCTCGCCGCCGGTACCGGCAAGGTCGCCGACCTGGAGGAGCTCGTGCAGACCGCGTTGCGGCGCGAGGAGCAGGGCACGACCGGGCTCGGCGAGGAGATCGCCATCCCGCACGCCAAGACGGACGCGGTGACCGCCCCGGTCGTCTGCTTCGCACGGTCCGACGAGGGCATCGAGTGGGGTTCGCTCGACGGCACCAAGGCCAGGCTCGTCTTTATGATCTCGGTGCCTGAGGCCGCCGCGGGCGACGAGCACCTGCGCATTCTGGCGCTGCTGTCGCGCAAGCTGATGGACACGGACTTCCGGGCGCGGCTGCAGGCGGCTCCGGACGAGGCGGAGATCCTGCGGGTGCTGGCGGAGGTTCAGTAGCCCGGATCGACCGATACGTGGTTGGGGCGGCCGGCGAGTACGTACTCGCCGGCCGCCCCATCCACGTAGTAGAGGAAGCGCTGTATGTGGTTGGGGCCCGCCGGGAAGTCCGGCGGGCCCCAACCACGTACAGAAGTGCAGGAGGTGTTCAGTGCTCCGGGGTCGGTGTCGGGCCGCCGGGGCTTGCTTCCGGGTCTGAGCCCTTCGCGGCCTCGGTCTCGCTGTAGATGTCGGGCTCGAGGTAGATGACGCGGGCGATCGGGACGGCGGCACGGATGCGGGCCTCGGCGTCGTTTATGGCGCGGGCGACCTCGGCGGCCGTGTCGTCGTGCTGCACGGAGATCTTCGCGGCGACGAGGAGCTCCTCGGGGCCGAGGTGGAGCGTGCGCATGTGGATCAGGCCGGTGACGGTGTCGCCGTCGACGACGGCCTTCTCGATCTTCGCGACCTCGTCGGCGCCGGCGGCCTCGCCGAGCAGCAGCGACTTCGTCTCCAGGGCGAGGACGATCGCGATGATGATCAGCAGGATGCCGATGCAGAGCGTGCCGATGCCGTCCCAGACGGCGTCGCCGGTGGCGAGGGTCAGGCCGACGCCGAGCAGTGCGAGGACCAGACCGATGAGCGCGCCGAAGTCCTCCAGGAGGACGACCGGCAGCTCAGGCGCCTTGGCGCGCTTGATGAACTGGCTCCAAGAAAGCTTTCCGCGCAGTGCGTTGGACTCCTTGATGGCCGTACGGAAGGAGAAGCCCTCGGCGATGATCGCGAAGATGAGCACGCCGACCGGCCAGTACCAGTGCTCCAGATCGTGCGGGTGGCTGATCTTTTCGTAGCCCTCGTAGACGGCGAACATGCCGCCTACGGAGAAGAGGACGATCGACACCAAGAAGGCGTAGATGTACCGCTCGCGTCCGTACCCGAAGGGGTGTTGCGGAGTCGCCTCGCGCTGGGCCTTCTTGCCGCCGATCAGCAGCAGGAACTGGTTACCCGAGTCCGCGAGCGAGTGGACGGCCTCGGCGAGCATCGACGAGGAGCCACTGAAGAGGAACGCCACGAATTTCGCTACCGCGATCGCTAGGTTGGCGGCCAGCGCCGCCACGATCGCTTTGGCTCCGCCTGAAGCACTCATGTCGTCCCTGGTGTCCTTTCGAGGTTCTACGTAGTACGTCCCGTGCGCGGTGGGTCATTGTTGCAGCACGGGACGTCGCAGGTGCCTCTCAGGCCACCACCGTCGCACGGAAAACCGTGCCGGATCCGGACACATTCACCGTTTCGCCCGCCGGAACGAAGGCCGAATCGCCGGGTGCGAGCGCGAGCTCGCCGGCCCGGACGGTACCCGCCGTGCACAGCAGGATCTGCGGCGTCGCGGCCGTCAGGTCGTGGTCCGCGCCGCTCTCGGGCAGCACGAAGCGCGAGAGGCGGAACTCGTCGATGGGGGTGTCGTAGACCTCTTCGCCGTCCGGGGACGCCTCAGGGCGCAGTACGCCGGGGTCGGTTGCCTCGAAGCGGACGATGCGCAGCAGTTCGGGCACGTCGACGTGCTTGGGGGTGAGGCCGCAGCGCAGCACGTTGTCGGAGTTGGCCATGATTTCGACGCCGAGGCCGTCGAGGTAGGCGTGCGGGACGCCTGCGCCGAGGAACAGGGCCTCGCCGGGCTGCAGTTGTACGTAGTTGAGCAGCATGGCCGCGATGACGCCCGGGTCGCCGGGGTAGTGGTGGGCGATGCCCGCGTACGGCTCGTAGGCGCCGCCTAGGCGCTGGGCGGCGGCCGTGGCCTCGGTGACGGTGCGCTCCATGTCGCCCGGGTCCGCGCTGAGTACGGCGGTCAGGACCTCGCGCAGCGCCGCCTCTTCGGGGTGGGCGCGCAGCAGATCGGCGTACGGCTTGAGGCTGTCGACGCCGAGGCCTTCGAGCAGCCGCGCCGCTTCCTCGGGCGCGCGGAAGCCGCACAGGCCGTCGAACGGCGTGAGTGCGCAGATCAGTTCGGGTTTGTGGTTGGCGTCCTTGTAGTTGCGGTGCGGGGCGTCGATCGGGACACCGCGCCGCTCCTCGTCCTCGTAACCCTCCTTCGCCTGCTGGAGGTTGGGGTGCACCTGGAGGGAGAGGGGCGCGCCCGCGGCGAGCAGTTTGAGGAGGAACGGGAGGCGGGGGCCGAACTTGGCCGCTGCCTGGTCGCCGAGTTCCGCCTTCGGGTGCGCGTCGATGACCTCGTTCAGCGGGCCGCGCTCGGTGCGCGAAGGGGCGCCGGCGTGCGCGCCCATCCACATCTCCGCCTGCGGTTCACCGGTCGGGCTTGCGCCGATGAGCTGCGGGATGGCGGTGGTCGAGCCCCAGGCGTAGGGGCGGATGGTGTTGGTGAGGCGGTCCATGAAGGTTCTTTCGGTACGCGGTCCAGGGCGGGGCGGCCGGGTGCGGTCGGCCGACCGGGACAGGGTCGGTCCGGGTCAGGGTCGGTCCGGGTCAGGCCCGGGAGGCGAGACCCAGGTAAACGGCGGCGAAATCCGTGACGGCGATCAGCTCCGCGAGGGTCTCCAGGTCGCTGCCCTCCTCCGGTTCCAGTTCGCTGATGGCGATGTCGTGCGAGAGCGCGAGTTCGCGGGCAGCGGGCCGTGCGCTGAGGCCGCCTGCGGGCCGGTCGCGCAGCAGGACGACGCGGGCGCGCAGCATCTGAACCTCCTCGACACGGTCGCGGAAGAAGTCGTCGGGGTCGGCGCCCGCGGCCATGTCGCCGGTGAGGAGCGCGCCGTGGGCGGGCATCGCCTCGGGCAGGTCGGCGGCGAGCGCGGCGCGCCCGGCGAGCTCCGCGAGAGCGGCGGCGAAGCGGCGGCCCGCCGGGCCCGCGGCGGCGCCCTCCGTCCAGATCAGCGGGAGTGCCTCGGCGAGCTCGGCGGCGAGCGTCTTCGCCGGGTTGCTGTACGTGGCGATGGCCGGGCCGCAGCGCTCGGCGACCTGGTCGAGGCGGTCGGCGACCTTCGCGAGCGTGTCCGGCGCGGCCGAGAGGAGGCCTGTGCGGTCGAGCAGAGCGAGGAGGGGCGTGAGCAGTGCCCAGAGTGCGCCCGGCGCGGAGGCGGCCGCGGGTTCGTCCTGCTCGTACGGGGCCGTGGCCATCGGTACGGACAGGCCGTGCGCCCCTGCGACCGACTCGGTCAGCGGGGCGCCGGAGGGGCAGACCGCGACGGCCGTGACGCCGCGCCGGTACGCCTGCTCCACGAGGAGCGAGAGGCTCGGTTCCGTGCCGTCCGGGGTCGCGATCAGGAGGAGGTCGACCGAGCCCGCCCAGCCGGGCAGCTCCCAGCGCAGCGCGCCCGGCGCGGAGGCCACGCCGGTGGGGCGCAGCCGGACGACGGGGCAGGCCGCGCCGGCCAGGCGCCCGACGAGGTCGGCGACGCCCGCGGCGGCCGTGCCGGGGCCCGCGATCAGGATGGCGCGGGGGCGGCCGTCGGGCTTCAGCTCGGCGATGCCGGCCTCGGCCGCGTGCCGGGCCGCCGTGCGGACGCGGGCGCCGGCCTCGGCGGCGCCGCGCAGCAGGCCGCGGCGGTCGGCCCTGGCCAGTGCGTCCGGGTCGTCCAGGATCGATTCGTCGAACATGGCGTCGGGCCTCTCCTGCGGGCGGCTTCTTTTCGGGGATCCGGCCTGATCCGAACGACAGGCCCTAGGCGGGGCGGCGCGCCTCGTCGATCAGGAGGACGGGGATGTCGTCGCGGACCGGGTAGGCCAGGCCGCAGTCCTTGCCGGTGCAGATCAGCTCGGCGTCGGCCTCCTTGAGCGGGGCGTGGCAGGCCGGGCAGGCGAGGATCTCCAGGAGGCCGGCTTCGAGCGGCATGGTTCCCTCCGGGGGGTGTGGGGTTCGGGGTGCGGTGCACCGCGTGCGGCGCTGATCACCAGCGTACCGGCGGGGGCCGGGGGTGTGGGGTGGGCGGGGCCCCGGGGTTGACGCCGCGGGGCTCTGCCCCGGACCCCACTGCTCAATCGCCGCAGGGGCTTGAATTGGCTGAACCAGTGCAGGGGCTTGAAAGACCTGCTCAAACGCCGCAGGGCTTGGTTTACCGCCGCAGGGGCCTGATTCGGTCAGCCGCGGATGATGGCCAAGGCCTCGTCGCGGACCTTTTCCATTGTTGGGGTGTCCCGGGCCTCCGTGTTCAGGCGCAGCAGCGGTTCCGTGTTGGACGGGCGGACGTTGAACCACCAGTCGGTCGCCGTGATCGTCAGGCCGTCGAGCTCGTCCGTCGTGATGCCCTCGCGGCCCGCGTACGCCGCCTTGATCGCGGCGAGGCGGTCGGTCTGGTCGGCAACCGTGGAGTTGATCTCGCCGGAGGCCGCGTAGCGGTCGTAGGAGGAGACCAGGGCGGAGAGCGGGCCGTCCTGGCCGCCGAGCGCCGCGAGGACGTGGAGGGCGGCCAGCATGCCCGTGTCGGCGTTCCAGAAGTCGCGGAAGTAGTAGTGCGCGGAGTGCTCGCCACCGAAGATCGCGCCGGTGGTGGCCATCTCCTGCTTGATGAACGAGTGGCCCACGCGCGTGCGCACGGGCGTGCCGCCGCTCTCCTTCACGACCTCCGGCACGGTCCAGGAGGTGATCAGGTTGTGGATGATCGTGCCCGAGCCGCCGTTTCGCGCGAGTTCGCGCACGGCGACCAGGGCGGTGATCACGGACGGGGACACCGGGTCGCCGTTCTCGTCCACCACGAAGCAGCGGTCCGCGTCCCCGTCGAAAGCGAGGCCGAGGTCGGCGCCCTCGGCACGCACGCGTGCCTGGAGGTCCACGATGTTCGCCGGGTCCAGCGGGTTCGCCTCGTGGTTCGGGAACGTGCCGTCCAGCTCGAAGTACATGGGCACGACGTCCAGCGGCAGGCCTGCGAGGACCGTCGGGACGGTGTGCCCTCCCATCCCGTTGCCCGCGTCCACCACGACCTTCAGCGGGCGGATCGCCGTGAGGTCCACCAGGCCGCGCAGGTGCGCCGCGTAGTCCTCCAGGGTGTCCCGGCGCGTGACGGCCCCCGGCGTGGCGGCCGGCTCCGGGGCGCCCGACGCGCTCCATTCCTCGGCCAGTTGCCGGATCTCCGCGAGGCCCGTGTCCTGTCCGACGGGTGCCGCGCCCGCCCGGCACATCTTGATGCCGTTGTACTGCGCCGGGTTGTGCGAGGCCGTGAACATGGCGCCGGGCAGGTCGAGCGCGCCCGACGCGTAGTACAGCTGGTCCGTGGAGCACAGGCCGATCTCGGTGACGTCCGCACCGAGGGCGGCGGCCCCGCGCGCGAACGCCCCGGTCAGTCCGGGCGACGACGGCCGCATGTCATGACCCACGACGATCGCGGCGGCGCCCGTCACCCGCACGAACGCGGCGCCGAACAGTGCGGCGAGCTCCTCGTCCCACTGGTCCGGGACCACCCCACGCACGTCGTACGCCTTAACGATCTGCGACAGATCAGCAGCAGCCACGGTCTGCCCAGCCCTCCTGGAGTCCTGCACGGACCCACAAAGTACCTGGCCGCACTGACAGCGAACCGTGAACCCCTCATTCCTCCCGGGAAACCCGCCTGCCCGCGTCCTCACTGGTCACAGCAGTACCAAGCGGTGCCCACTCTTCTCACGGCAGCATCCACGACAGCACCGGGGTGCTCTGCGCCCACACGATCAGACACATCACCAGCAGCAGCCCGGCGCTCCACGGCAGCACCTTGCGCAACAGGTCGCCCTCCCGGCCCGCGAGACCGACCGCCGCGCAGGCGATCGTCAGGTTCTGCGGCGAGATCATCTTGCCGAGGACGCCACCCGAACTGTTCGCCGCGGCAAGGAGTTCCGGCGAGAGGCCCGACTGCTGGGCGGCCGTCACCTGGAGGGCGCCGAAGAGCGCGTTGGCCGAGGTGTCGGACCCGGAGACCGCGACGCCGAACCACCCGAGAACCGGCGACAGGAAGGCGAGTCCGGCGCCTGCGGCCGCCACGAAGTGCCCGATGGTGGCAGCCTGTCCGGACAGGTTCATGACGTAGGCGAGGGCCAGAACGCTTGTCACCGTCAGGATCGCGAACCGCAGTTCGTGCACGGTGGCGAACCACTCACGCACCGCATCGCGCGCGTGCACCCCGATGACGACCGCGCTGAAGATGCCCGCGATCAGGACGAGCGTGCCTCCGGTGGAGACGGTCGGCAGCGTGAAGATGTTGCCGCCCACGGGCTTGCCACTCGGGTCGGCAACGTTCAGGAAAGGCCAGTCGAAGACCCAATTGGCCTTGGCGAACAGGTCCTTGATGGCGGGAATCTGCGCCAGGGAGAAGATCACGACGATGAGCGCGTACGGGGCATAGGCGCGCAGCACCTCGGGCCGCGCGTCCTCCTCGTCCAGGTCCTCACTGCGTACGCCGGTCAGGACGGCGGCCCGTACGGGCTCGGTGGCCGGCCTGCGCGCCTGCGGCACCGCGACGAGGGCGCCGGCACCCACCAGGGCGGCGCCGATGTCGGCGAGTTGGGCGGACACGTAGTTGGAGGCGACGAACTGGGCGACGGCGAAGGCGAATCCGCACGCGAGGGCGGGCACCCAGGTCTCGCGCAGGCCCCGCTTGCCGTCCACCAGGCCGACAAGCACGAGCGGCACCACGAGGGCGAGCAGCGGCGTCTGCCGGCCCACCACGGAGGCGACGGCGTCCAGCGGAAGGCCCGTCACCTGGGCCAGTGTCACGACCGGCGTGCCCATGGCCCCGAAGGCGACGGGCGCCGTGTTGGCGACGAGCGCGACGACCGCGGCCTTCACGGGGTCGAAGCCGAGCGCGACCAGCATCACCGAGCAGATGGCGACCGGCGCCCCGAACCCGGCGAGCGCCTCCAGGAGCGCGCCGAAGCAGAACGCGACGACGAGCGCCTGGATGCGCGGGTCGTCGGAGAGCCGCCCGAAGGAGCGGCGCAGGATGTCGAAGTGCTTGGTGCGCACCGTCATCCGGTACACCCACAGGGCGTTGACGACGATCCACATGATGGGGAAGAGCCCGAACACCGCGCCCTGTGCGGCGCTGGAGACGGTCTGCCCCAGCGGCATGCCGTACGCGAGCCAGCCGACGGCGGCTGCCACGGCGAGACCGATCAGGCCGGCTCGGTGCGCCTTCATGCGCACGGCGCCGAGCAGGACGAGGACGGTCACGAGCGGCAGGGCCGCGACGAGGGCGGACAGGCCGAGCGAGCCGCCTACGGGCTCCAGTTGCTGGACGAACACGTGCGCCTCCCGGAATCCCGGAGTCGGGTGGCGAAATCGTCGTGTCCTCAACAATCACGGGTCAACGCGTACGACTGTGAAGATCCCGTGAAGGGGGGGCGATCTGGAAGGAAAATGATCAGTTGTCGGGCGAGCGCAGCACCCTGAGGTGGCCGCGGCGCGCGACCTCCATGGGATCCGCGGTGCGCGCCCCCGAGCCGCCGGCCCCGGCCGCGCGCTCCTGCGGGCGGGCCGCCTCGCGCACGGCGTTGGCGAGGGCCTCCAGGTCGTCCCCGCTGGGGCGGCTGGGAGCGCTCGGGTCGGAGAGCCGGACGACCTCCCAGCCACGCGGCGCGGTGAGGCGCTCGGAGTGCTCGGCGCACAGGTCGTAACAGTGGGGTTCGGCGTAGGTCGCGAGCGGGCCGAGGACCGCGGTCGAGTCGGCATAGACGTACGTCAGCGTGGCGACGGCGGGACGGCCGCAAGCGGTGCGCGAACAGCGACGTACAGGGCTCACAGCGTTGGACGGTACCGCACTCTTGAGCGGGCCGCGACGACTCTCCCCGGGGTCACCCCACCGTGTCGTGGCGTGATCCGGCGCACATCACCGCGCGCGGGCGCCCCGGTGACCTGCGTCGACCCCGGGTTGTGCGCCCCACGGGGCAGATGAAAGCGGTCACCACTCAGGGCATATAGCGTCAATTGCCGCGAGATCATCGATCCGGGAGAGAAGTTGAATCAGCCCCAAGATTGGCCTGATCGGTCAGGAAGCGACATGGAGTGCCCCGTCGGGCGCCGCCCCGCTTCCTGCGCCGCGTAGGACTACGCTGCGTCAGTGATGGAAAGGCCAGTCAACACAGACGACGTGGTTTCGCCGCCCTCCGGGGAGCCACGCCCGCCGCGCCGCCGCGACCGGCACGGCCGGGGCATGCGCGGCCCCGTGGCGCCCCCGCAGGTGCCACTGGCCGCGAGCCGCGCCGAGGCCTTCTCCGACCTCGTACAGGACTCCGTGGAGCGTCTGGAGCGGCGCTGGCCGCAGCTCGCCGAGGTCGACTTCCTGATCCTTGACGTGCCCCGGCTGACGGCCGAGGACGAGGCGTGGGCAGCCGGCGCGGTGCCGCTCGGCGGCACGGTCCCCGCACAGGACGACACCCCCGCGCGCGTGGTCATCTACCGGCGCCCTGTGGAGATCCGCACCAAGGGGCGCGAGGAGCAGGCGGCGCTCGTGCACGAGGTCGTCGTGGAGCAGGTCGCGGAGGTTCTGGGGCTCACCCCGGAGACCGTGGACCCCCGCTACGGGGACTACGGAGACGGCGAGGACTGACCCCGCCGCCCCGTAGACAGCTACTTCTGCACCACCGAGAGGTCCTCGTCCGCCTTCGGCACCGACACCATGCCCCGGTCGTCCGGCAGCGTCTGCACCGTGAACGCCGGGACGGAGCCCTGCTTCTTCTCCAGCATCCGCGAGCCGTGGACCGGGCCGCCCGACACCGGCTCCACCGTCAGCGCGTACGAGCCCTTCAGGCCGGACGGGACGGGCGGGGTGACCGCGAGCGTCGTACCGCCCTTGACCGTGTACTCCTTCGTGGTCGCCGTGCCGCCCTCGGTGCCCGGGGACGCGGTGACCTTGACCTTGCCGGTCGACTCCGGGGCGGTCAGGGCGAGCGTGGAGCCCTTGGAACGGTTGTCGGCCACCGTGGCGCGCGCGCCGATGCTCCGCGTGGCAGGGATGAACGCGGTCTCCTGTTCGGCGCCCTTGCCGCGCGTGACACGCAGGGCGGCCACGACCGGCACGGAGCCCTCGGAGGGCGTCAGGAGCAGCGATCCCGCCTCGCCGCGCGTCACGGCGCCGAGGTCGACGGCCGTGGTCATGCCCGACTTCAGGTGCAGCGTGTCGTGCCCGGCGGGCGCGATCTTGCCGCTGGAGGTCGCGAGCTGGACCTTCAGGTCGGCATCGTCCTGCCCCGGCGCGAACGCGACGAGGCGCACGTTCTTGGCGTCCTTCGGGATGCCGGGCAGCACGAGGGACGCCGCCGGGTCGGCCGAGGCGGGCAGCCAGTCACCGCCCTGCTTCTCGTCCACGTCCGACATGGCCGCCCCGACCCGGCCGCTGCGCGCGGTCACGTGCAGCGTGAGGTTCGTGTACGCCTTGTCGGTCAGCGTCGAGAGCAGCACCGGGACGCTGGACCGCGGCGGGACGGTGATGCCCTCGCCCACCTCGGACTTGATGGCCCCTTCGGGGCCGTACATCTGCACATCCACCACCGCGGCCTCGTCGTCCGGGTTCGTGAGATGGACGTAGTCGCTGCGGCCCTTGGCGGTGCTGGCGCCGGGGAAGTAGAAGTCCGTGTCGGGCTCCGAGCAGTTCACACCAAGCAGGCCGCGGCCGGAGCCGGCGGTCACGCTGGTGGTCTGCTGGACGGTCCAGCCGGGCGCGAGGGCCCCGTCGGCGGTGCCGGTCAGGGCGGGCGCCTCGGCCCCGGTGGCGTCGCCCGCGACGGGCGTACCGGGCTTCTTCGGGGTGACGACCGCCTTGCCCTTCTTGCCGCCCTTGGCGGGCATCAGCTCCGCCGTGCCGGCGCCCTCGGTGCCCTTCGTCTCGGGCGTGTACGAGGTGTACGCGGTCTCGGCCAGGTCGGACTGGCTGGGCTCCGGGCACAGCAGGCTGGAGCGCTCGACAGGGCGGCGCGCGGCGGCCGCTGTGCCGGAGGTGTCGTCCTCGCCGGGCGTGGTGGCGGCGGCGAACCCCGTGACGGCGGCCAGGGCGGTCACGGCGGCGATCAGGGACAGGGTCGTGCGGTTCACTGCTGGCTCCCGTCGGGGCGCTCATTGTCGACGCCGTGGCCGTGGCCGTACTGCTGCTCGTACGTCGGGTCGTACTGCTGGGGCTGGGGCTGCTGGGGCTGCTCGTAGCCGCCTCCGTAGGCGTACGGGTCGTACTGGCCCGCCTGGTAGGGGTCGGCCTGCTGGTCGTACCCGTAGGCACCGCCCTGGTACTGCTGCTCCCCCGCCGCGTACGTGCCGTAGTCGGCGGCCGCGTAGCTGGGCTGGTCCCACTCCGCGTAGGTCTGCTGGTGCGGGAAGCCCTCCACTGGTACCTCCTCCGAAGGAGGAGGTACGGCGGCACCGGGAACCGGCTGGGGCGCCGGCTCCGCCTGTGCCGCCTGCTCCGCCTCGGCCTGGGCGCGCAGTCGGCGGGCCCTTCGGCCGTCGCCCGCGAGGTCCTCCGCGCTCACCATGGGCTCGTCCGGCAGGTCGTCGTCGACGTCCTGGCGCCGGCCCGGCAGGGCGAGCACCACGAGGACGAGGGCGAGCACGCCCTGCGCCCACAGCCAGGCGGTGTGCGTGATCGGCGCGTCGTACGTAACGTCCAACGTGCCGCCCGATGCGGGCAGTTCGAAGCCCTGCGCCCAGCCGTCGACGGTGGTCTTCGTCAGAGGCGTGCCGTCCAGCGTCGCGGTCCAGCCCTCGGCGGACTCGTCGGCGAGACGCAGGACGCGGCCCTCCTTGCCCTGCGGCACCTTCGTGTGCAGCTCGACGGGGCCCGCCGCGACCGGCACGGCCTCCTCCGCCGTGGAACCGGCGTCGGCCTTCGGCAGGACGACGGCCCGCGCCACCTGCCTGTCGACACGCCACAGCGCCGTGCCGTCCTGCTGGCTGAGCCGGGTCAGGCCGGGCGTCGCGTCGAGGACGCGGCTCATCTCGCGGGGCGCGCCGCCTCGGACGAGGACGTAGCGCACGGCGAAGCCGCCGAGCTGGTCGGCCTGGTCGGCGCCGGAGCCGGCGACCAGGTTGGCGACGACCTTGTCGAGCTTGGCGTTCTCGCCGGCGGCCGCGGTCAGCTCGCCGTCGCCGAGGCGCGCGCCCGCGCCCCGGACCAGCGAGTACGCGACGTCGCCCGTGGAGCCGTCCATGACGAGCGTGCGGGCCTGGTCGCGGGTGCCGGCCTCCTCGGCGACGAATGCGGGCACCTGCACCGGGTCACGCCGCTCCACGGGCCCGTCGGCGCCGCCGATCATCCAGCCCGCGGCGAGCAGCACGGGGCCCGCCGCCGCGGCGAACGCGATGAGCGCGGCCACCGGCTGACGCCAGCCGAAGCTCTGCTCGGCCACGCGCGAGCGCGCGCCGTCGGCGCCGAGCGCGGCAGCGGCCAGGAGCGCGATGCCGTAGACGAGGGTGGCGGGCCCCGCCCACGCCGAACCGTTGGACAGCGCCGCGAAGACGAGCGCCACGACGGCGACGGACCAGGAGGCGACGATCGCGCGGCGGCGCTCGGTGCGCAGCAGGGCGGCCAGCGCCGCGAGGACGATGCCGACGAGCAGCAGGCTGCCCGTGGTCCCGGCGCCGCCCGGCGACGCGCCGAGCAGCCCGGGTCCGGTCGCGGCGCCTGCCTCGTAGGAGATGCCGGCTTCCTTGAAGAAGCCGAACGGGAGCAGCGAGAGGGACCACGGCGCGAGCATCAGCAGCGGCGTGCCGAGCGCGGCCAGGAAACGCAGCCCGTAGGCGGAGATGTCGGAGCGCCGCACTACAAGGAGGGCGATACCGAGGACGAGCGCGATCGGCCACACGATCGGCGTGAACGCCGTCGTGATCGTGAGCAGCAGCGCGTACGCCCAGGTGGCCCGCCAGCTGCCGCGCCCGCCCTGAGTGTGCGTCAGGCCCGAGGCGGCGAGCCCCGCGCGCGCGAGAAGCGGCAGCAGGATCGCAAGGACCGTGGTGCCGATGCGGCCGCCCGCGAGGGCGCCCGTGACGGCGGGCAGGAAGGCGTACGCGACGGCCGCCCACGCGCGCAGCAGGCGCGAGGTGACGAGCGGCCTGGACGCGAAGTACGCGGCGAGACCGGCGAGCGGCACCGAGCCGACGAGCAGCACGGTGACCGCGAGTCCGGTGGAGCCGAACAGCACGGTGGCAAGGGTGGCGAGCAGCGCGAGGTACGGGGGCGCCGCCTGGGTGCCGCCCGTACTGGTGGCGTGCCAGGCGTCGACGTAGCGCGCCCACAGTTCGGACGCGTCGGCGGGAGCCGGCAGCAGCGCCCCGCCCGCGAGCGCTCCGCCGCCCAACAGCCCTCTACAGGCGATGAGGGCGACGAAAAGCAGCACTACAAGGAGCACAGGACCGGGGTTGCGGGCGATGCGCTTGAGGCGCGCGAACCGCTCGATCCGGATGAATTCGGCGTCGTCGGGCGACTCGAGGCCGCCGCCACCGTGCCGGCCCGCCCTGGCGGTCTCCGGGTCGGAGCCTTCGAAGAGGTTGCCCGCCATCTGTTCGACGGTGAGCCGCACCGTCGCGCCCGGCGGCGGGAACAGCGGACGCAGTTCCTTGGGGTCGACGACGACGCCCTTGCCGCGCTGCCTACGGGCGGCGAGAATCCGCCCCGGCCGCAGCAGCGTCGCCAGCAGACCGGTGATCTCGTCGAAGGCCTGTCCCGGCACCTTGCCGACGAGGTACGCGAGCGTACGCAGCACCGTGCCGAACACGAGGCGGAGCAGGGCCCACGGAAGCGTCGCCCCGCGCGCGTTGGCGAGCAGTGTGTAGACGGCGCCCGCCTTGTCGACCTTGTGCGGCGACGTGGCGGTGCGGCCGACGCAGTCCACGGTGCGGCGCTCGCGGGAGGAGGCCTCGGCGTGCCGCACGACGGCCTCGGGGGCGACGACGACCCGGTGGCCCGCGGAGTGGGCGCGCCAGCACAGGTCGACGTCGTCGCGCATCAGCGGCAGCCTGCGGTCGAAGCCGCCGAGCTGCTCGAAGACATCACGCCGGATCAGCATGCCCGCGGTGGACACGGACAGCACGGGCCGCACGTGGTCGTGCTGCCCCTGGTCCTGCTCGCGGCGGTCGAGACCGGTCCAGCGGCGCCCGGAGTGGGCGATGGAGACGCCGACCTCGAGCAGCTGCCTGCGGTCGTACCAGCCGCGCAGCTTGGGGCCGACGACGGCGACGTCGCTGCCGGCCTCGCGCTCCATCTCGACGACGCGCAGCATCTGCGCGAGCGCGTCGGGATCGGGCGCGCAGTCGTCGTGCAGCAGCCACAGCCACTGCTCGGGTTCACCGTGCGGCAGGTCCGGCAGGTCGTACGCGTCGTCGCGCCAGGAGCGGCTGACGGGGTCCCAGCCGCTGGGGCGCTTCAGGTACGGCAGCTCTTCCGGGGTGAGGACGCCCGCGCTGCGCACGGCCTCCCCGACGGCCTGGCCGAAGCCGGTGCGGCGCGCGAGGTGCAGAACGCGGTCGTCACCGATGGCCCGCGCGACGAGCGCGGCGGAGTCGTCGGCGCTGCCGGTGTCGGCCGCCATCGCGTTCTGAACGGGGCGCTCCTGGGAGAGCAGTCCTGACAGAACGTCGGGCAACCAGCGCGCTCCGTCGTGCGAGACGACGACGGCGGTGACGACATGCCTGGGGAACTCGGGGGCGCTGCTCGGGTCGACCCCTGCTGCGTGCCCCGGGTTGAACGCGGCGGCGGCAGTGCCGAATTGGCCTGCCGAGTGGCTGTGCACGGACATCGAGGTACGGGCCCCGGTTCGTTGGACTGCGGTGGACGCCCGCGCCCACTGGGGACACGGTGGCGTCCGGGACGGGGCCCCACACTAACGGCTGCCAACAAACGCGACCCGCCGCCTGTGGACAACCACGGGCAGCGGGCCGGAAAGCACCGCGCATCTCGGGGCCGGGGCTTGGGGCCCGACCCGAACGACAGGCGTTATACAGCGGCCTTCTTCAGCCGGCGGCGCTCGCGCTCGGAGAGGCCGCCCCAGATGCCGAAGCGTTCGTCGTTGGCGAGCGCGTATTCGAGACATTCGGAGCGGACCTCGCACGCGAGGCAGACCTTCTTGGCCTCTCTCGTGGAGCCGCCCTTCTCGGGGAAGAAGGATTCGGGGTCGGTCTGGGCGCACAGCGCGCGCTCCTGCCAGCCGAGTTCTTCTTCCGCGTCCTCGACCAGCAGATCCTGAAACGACTCGGTCATAGTGCGCCCCTCGTCTGTCCGTGCGTCCCCGTGGTATTGCCGTCACCGATTTCGGCTGAACGACACGAGTGAAATTACAAGTGTGCCGATCCGGGGCAGTCAAGCCGAGATCTGCTATTGGGCCCGTTATTCACTCTGCGGAACCAAGGCTATGCGGAAAGTGTTCAAATCGCCAAAAATCATGACACTTGCCCGCGGCTCATCTGGAGCCGGCCGCCCTCCACGCAGCCACCCCTCCTTCGATGAAGCGCTACAAGGAGGGACGCCGCAAAGATCGCTGCCGTTCCGACGTTTGCACGCCGGGTTGCTGCGCCACATGTCCGGCCGCCGCGCTGCACAAACCTTTCGGCAGCCAAGGGCACCGGATGAGGTGAACCATATTCCACAATCCGGACATGTAGTTGACAACAAGGGCATGACCCGCTGTCCTGATGGGCATGCTCGCGTATTCGGCACTCTCGACGACCCGCACCGCCGGGTCCGTTCGCGCTGCCCTCGCAAGCTGCCGCTGTTGCTGTTCCAGCTGTTGAGTCGTTGAGCCCGTCGGCTCCGACCACGCTTCTTCTCATCTCAGTACGACCCTGTGCACCGCACTCCCTTGAGGAACACCACCACCCCATGAACAGCGACAGCGACCTCCAGATCGCCGGCGACATCCTCGAAGTTCCGCACCTGCTGCAGCCCGCCCGGGAACACCCCGAGACGGTGGCCGAATTCGTCGGCCTCGCGCGCTCCATCGCCGCCGACAACTCCCAGTGGGAGCACCTCGTCGAGTACGACGCCACGACCCGCTGGTACCACCGCCTGCGCACCGGGCCCGGCTACGAGGTGTGGCTCCTGTCGTGGGTGCCGGGCCAGGGCAGCGGGCTGCACGACCACGGCGAGTCCTCCGGCGTACTGACGCTGCTGCAGGGCGAACTGACGGAGCGTACGCAGGGGGGCGTGCGCGCGCTCGGCACCGGCGCACAACGGGTTTTCGCGCCTGGCTACGTGCACGAGGTCGTCAATGACTCGCTGGAGCCCGCGGTCAGCCTGCACGTCTACTTCCCGGGCCTTACCCAGATGCCGATGCACACGCCGACCTGCTCGGTCGACGCGGGCGCCACTGTCTGAGACCGGCCGACGCGTTGTCAGTGGTGCCTGCGATGCTGGGCACATGCGCATTGTGGTTCTGGCAGGCGGCATCGGTGGTGCCCGGTTCCTTCGCGGTCTCAAGCAGGCCGCGCCGGACGGCGCGGCCATCACGGTCATCGGCAACACCGGGGACGACATCCACCTCTTCGGCCTGAAGGTCTGTCCGGACCTCGACACGGTGATGTACACGCTGGGCGGCGGCATCAACGAGGAGCAGGGCTGGGGACGTACGGACGAGGCGTTCACGGTCAAGGAGGAGCTCGCGGCGTACGGGGTCGGACCCAAGTGGTTCGGGCTCGGCGACCGGGACTTCGCGACACACATCGTCCGTACGCAGATGCTGAGCGCCGGCTACCCGCTCAGCGCGGTCACCGAGGCGCTGTGCGAGCGGTGGCAGCCCGGCGTGCGGCTCCTGCCCATGTCGGACGACCGCGTGGAGACCCACGTGGCGGTCGATGTGGACGGTGAGCGCAAGGCCGTGCACTTCCAGGAGTACTGGGTGAAGCTGCGCGCCTCCGTGGAGGCGCAGGCCGTCGTGCCGGTCGGCGCCGAGGAGGCGAAGCCCGCGCCGGGCGTCCTGGAGGCCATCGCCGAGGCCGACGTGATCCTCTTCCCGCCGTCGAACCCCGTGGTGAGCGTCGGGACGATCCTGGCGGTCCCGGGGATCCGGGAGGCCATCGCCGAGTCGGGCGCGCCCGTCATCGGGCTCTCCCCGATCGTGGGCGACGCACCCGTGCGCGGGATGGCCGACAAGGTGCTCGCGGCGGTGGGCGTGGAGTCCAGCGCGGCCGCGGTCGCCGAGCACTACGGTGCGGGGCTGCTCGACGGGTGGCTCGTCGACACGGTGGACGAGAAGTCCGTGGAGCGGGTCGAGGCGGCCGGGATCCCGTGCCGGGCCGTGCCGTTGATGATGACGGACCCCGTGGAGGGCACCGCCGCCGCGGAGATGGCGCGCGAGGCGCTGAAGCTCGCCGAGGAGGTGCGGACCGCGTGACCGGAACCCCGGGCTTTCGCGCGTGGGCCCTCCCCGGCATCCCCGAGGTGCGGGAGGGCGACGACATCGCGAAGCTGATCGTCGCCGCCGAGCCGGGACTTGTCGACGGTGACGTGCTGCTGGTCACCTCGAAGATCGTCAGCAAGGCCGAGGGCCGCGTGATGCAGGCCGACGACCGGGAGGCCGCGATCGACGCCGAGACCGTACGGGTCGTGGCTCGGCGCGGCACGCTGCGGATCGTCGAGAACAAGCTGGGGTTGGTGATGGCCGCGGCGGGAGTCGACGCGTCCAACACCCCTGCCGGGACAGTGCTGTTGCTGCCCGAGGATCCGGACGCTTCGGCCGCCGCCATCCGGGAGGGCGTGCGGGACGCGCTGGGTGTCGAGGTCGGGGTCGTCGTCACCGACACCTTCGGCAGACCGTGGCGGAACGGTCTTACCGATGTCGCCATCGGGGCGGCAGGCGTGCGCGTACTCGACGACCTGCGGGGCGGCACGGACGCGTACGGGAATCCGCTCAGCGCCACCGTGGTGGCCACCGCCGACGAGCTGGCGGCCGCGGGTGACCTCGTGAAGGGGAAGGCCGGGGGTCTGCCGGTCGCCGTCGTGCGTGGACTCGACGCGGCCACTGGCGAGGACGAACAGGGCGGCTCCGCAGGGGAGTTGGTGCGGGTCGCGCGCGACGACATGTTCCGGCTCGGCACGTCGGAGGCGGTACGGGAGGCCGTGACGCAGCGGCGGACCGTACGGGCGTTCACCGACGAGCCGGTCGACCCGGGGGCCGTGCGGCGGGCCGTCGCCGCGGCCGTCACGGCGCCCGCGCCGCATCACACGACGCCGTGGCGGTTCGTGCTCCTTGAGTCGCAGGAGTCGCGGGTGCGGCTGCTCGACGCGATGCGAGACGCGTGGGTCGCGGATCTGCGGCGGGACGGCAAGAGCGAGGAGTCGATCGCGAAGCGGGTGCGGCGGGGGGATGTGCTGCGTCACGCGCCTTATTTGGTGGTGCCCTGCCTCGTGATGGACGGATCGCACACGTACGGGGACGCGCGGCGGGATGCCGCCGAGCGGGAGATGTTCGTGGTGGCCGCCGGGGCCGGGGTGCAGAACTTCCTGGTCGCCCTGGCCGGGGAGCGGCTCGGGTCCGCGTGGGTCTCGTCGACCATGTTCTGCCGGGATGTCGTGCGGGATGTGCTCGGCCTGCCGGAGGCGTGGGATCCGATGGGGGCCGTCGCGGTGGGGCATGCGGAGGGGGTGGCGGGGGTGCGGCCGGAGCGGAGGGTCTCCGACTTTGTGGAGGTGCGGTAGGGCGTCGTGCGGGAGCGCGTCGTGCGGGCGTTTTGTGGTGGGCGTTTTGTGGTGGGCGTTTTGTGGTGGGCTCGCTTCGCCTCGCCACTCCTGGTTTCGTCTCGCCACTCCTCGCTTCGTCTCACCACTCCGCGATGTTCACCTTGCGCATCTTGGGTTGTCTGCGTGGTGGTGAGGCGCCGCTGAGCATGATCAGGCGGGCTGCCCGGTGGCGCTGGCCCGCGTACGGGGCCAGGAGTTCCAGCATGTCCTCGTCCGTCGCGTCCCTGTTGCCCGCGAGGGCGTGACCGACGATGCCGGGCAGATGCAGATCGCCCGTCGTCACCTCGTCGGGGGCGCCGTGCGTGCGCTGGACCGTCTCCGCGGAGGTCCAGGGGCCGATGCCGGGGACCAGTTCCAGGCGGGTGCGGGCCTCCCCCGGTTCCATCCGCACCGCCTCTTCCAGGCGGCGGGCCACCTTCGCCGCGCGGATGATCGTCGAGGCGCGCTTGTTGTCCACGCCCGCCTTGTGCCATTCCCAGGAGGGGATCAGCGTCCAGGTGCGCGGGTCCGGCATCACGCGCATGCGCAGGTCCTCGCCGGCCGGGCCCGGGGCCGGTTCGCCGTACTTGTTCAGGAGCAGGCGCCAGGCGCGGTACGCCTCGTCCGTCGTGACCTTCTGTTCCAGGATCGACGGGATCAGGGACTCGAGGACCAGGCCCGTGCGGGTGAGGCGGAGGCCGGGGCGGCGGTGGGTGGTCCGGGCGACGAGGCGGTGGCGGGGTTCGAAGGCGGTCGGGTCGTCGGACTCGCCGAGCAGGTGCGGGAGGTGGGACAGGAACCAGTCGGCTCCCTCGCCCCAGGCCCGGGCCCGGACCGCGCCGTCGCGGTCCTCGGTCACGCGGAGGGTTGCCGGGCCCTGGGGGGTGCGGCTGGATCGCCACACCGCGCCGTGCGGTGTGGAGCGGAAGGTGGGGTCCGCGGGGCCTCTGCGCAGTGGGCTGAGGGTGAGGCCCAGGTGGAGAGGGGTTTCGGAGGGGTATCGGCGGCCGGCCACGGGGTCCTTCTGGTGGGGCGGGGTGGTGGTGCGGGGTGGGTCTTCGAGGGTAGGGGGTTTTCTTCCCCGAGCCCGCCCCTTCCCGAACTCGGGGCTCTGCCCCGGGCCCCGCGCCTCAAGCACCGGCGGGGCTCTAAAGATCGGGGCTCCGCCCCGGACCCCGCTGCTCAAACGCCGCAGGGGCTTGAATGGCTCACCCGTCCCCAGGGGCTTGAACGGCTCGCCCGTCCGTAAAGGCTTGAATGGCTCGCCCGTCGCAGGTGGTTCGGGGTAACCGTAGGGCTTGAATGGCTCGCCCGTCGCAGGTGGTTCGGGGTAACCGTAGGGCTTGAATGGCTCGCCCGTCGCAGGTGGTTTGGGGTAACCGTCGGGCTTGAGTGGCTCGTCCGGTGCGCGGGCTCGGAGTGAGGGTTACTGGTCCGATGAGAAGCGGATGGAGGATGGGGGGAGGGTTGTGTTGCACCACACGCGGGCGCCGGACTGGAGTTCGTTGTCGGGGCCGACGTGGGCGCCGTCGCCTATTACCGCGTTCTTGAGGGTCGTGCGGGCGCCGATGCGGGCCGCCGTGCCGACCAGGGAGTCCGTGATCACCGCGCCCGGTTCGATCACGGCGTCGGGGAGGATCGCGGAGCCGGAGATGCGGGCGCCCTCGCCGACACGCGCGCCCTCGCCCACGACCGTGCCCTCGGTGAGCTTCGCGTCCGGGGCCACCCTGGCCGTCGGCAGGATCAGGCGGTCGCCGCGGCGGCCGGGGACGGCGGGTGACGGGGCGCGGCCCATGACCAGGTCGGCGGAGCCGCGGACGAAGGCCTGGGGGGTGCCGAGGTCCAGCCAGTAGGTCGAGTCGACCATGCCCTGGAGGTGGGCGCCCCCCGCCAACAAATCAGGGAACGTCTCGCGTTCGACCGAGACCGGGCGGCCCGTCGGGATCGTGTCGATGACCGAGCGGCGGAACACGTACGCGCCCGCGTTGATCTGGTCCGTGACGATCTCTTCGGGGGTCTGGGGCTTCTCCAGGAAGGCCGTCACTCGGCCGGTGTCGTCCGTCGGCACCAGGCCATACGCGCGCGGGTCCTCGACCCGCGACAGGTGGAGGGAGACGTCCGCATCCGAGGACTCGTGCGTGGCGACCAGGGCGCCGATGTCCAGGCCCGTCAGGATGTCGCCGTTGAAGATCAGGACGGGCTCGTCGGGGCCGGAGCGCAGGCGCGACGCGACGTTGCGGATGGCGCCGCCGGTGCCGAGGGGCTCGACCTCGGTGACGTATTCGAGGTGGAGGCCGAGGCGGGAGCCGTCGCCGAAGTACGGCTCGAAGACCTCGGCCAGGTACGAGGTGGCCAGAACGATGTGGTCGACGCCCGCCGCTTTCGCGCGCGCCAGTTGGTGCGTGAGGAACGGCACACCGGCCGCCGGGACCATCGGTTTCGGCGTGTTCACCGTGAGTGGCCGGAGTCTGGTGCCCTTGCCGCCGACCAGGAGGATCGCTTCAGTCACCTGTCGTCTCTGCTTCCTGCTGGGGCCGGCCGAACTGTCTTTCGGCCGGCCAGTGTATGCAGACCGTGCGAGGCGCCCAGGCCGGCCGGCGTCAGCGACCCTGTAGGTGGGCGGAGCTGGTGCGAGCGCTGCCGAGCTTGTTGTAGAGCCGGCGTCCCGGACATTCGGTCGCGAAACCGTCCCTGTGACCGGAGATCACCTTGAGTCGTACATTCTTTCCCTTGCGGTAGAGATTGCCACCGCCCGACTTCAGATATGTCGACCCGCGCGGATTCGCGCCGTAGAGGCCGAGCTTCCAGGCCGTGAGTCGTGAGATGGCCTTGACGGCCGCGGCAGGTGGGTTGGAGCTGCCGAACGAGCCCAGGACCGCGATGCCCGTGCTGTTGGTGTTGAAGCCGAGGGTGTGTGCGCCCATGACCGGCTTGGCGACGCCGCCGGCCCGGCCTTCGTAGATGTTGCCGCACTTGTCCACGAGGAAGTTGTAGCCGATGTCGCGCCAGCCACTGCTCTTGACGTGGTAGCGGTAGATACTGCGGATGACTGAAGGGGCTTGCGAGCAGCGGTAGTTGTTGCCGGTGGCGCTGTGGTGGACGAAGGCGGCCTTGACGGTTTTGGTGTAGCCGAGCTTGCGTTCACGGAGTTTCTCGTTGGCGCCCCAGCCTTTGCGCGTGATGATGCGCGGGCGTGGGCCGATGAACGGGCGGGCCTTGGCCGCGGCCGGCTTGCCGCCGCGGGCCTCGATCAGTTCGTCCTCCGTCTGCTTCTTGTCGAGGGCGGGGATGACGCCGGCGTTGGCGCCTTCCGCGCGGGAGCCCTGCGGGGGCTCTTCGCCGGGGTCGACGAGTTCGAGGCGCAGGCCCTTCGGGAGGGTGGTCGGCGGTTCGGCGTTCTCGGCCTCGGACTCTTCCGCCGTGACGCGTACTTCCACGCCGTCGCTGTTGCCGACCCAGAGCGGGGCGGTCGCGCCGTGCAGATTGCCCGCGGCGCGTTCTGGGGTGCCCAGGTCGGGGGCGTCGTCGTTGTGGGTCTCCACGTCCTGCCAGGTGGACCAGCGGGTGGTGTCCGTGGTGCGGGTACGTACCTGTACGTGGCCGTGGAGTTGGGCGTCGGGGTCGTCCCAGACGACGCCGACGAGGGAGAAGGGGTGTACGTCGCGGCGTGTGAGCCCCTGTTCTTGGGGGGCGCCGGCGGCGCGGGTCGCGGTGCTGCCTGATGAGGCTTCGAGGGGGAGGGACTGGGTGCTGCCGGGGATCGCTTCGCGCGTCGGGGACGGCGCGGCGTGCGAGGCCGTGGGCAGGGTGAGCGGGAGGGCCAGGGCCGCCGCGCAGGTGACACCGATCGATGAGGCAAGGAATCCACGCATGCGCACGATCGTGTGCGGATCCGGGGGTGTCGGCCATTGGGGAGGGTCATACGGGTGTCGTGCCGCGACGGGATGGTCGGCTGCGCCGGGGCGGGGCCCGAGGATTCGTTGCGCGGCGCCGGGGTCTGCCACCCGTGCCGTGGTCGGCGCCCGTCGTATGGGTGCGCCGCACCGGGGTGCCGCCTTGGGGGCACTGTCCGCCCCAGGCGGCGGGTTGGCCCAGGCGGGGGGCGGGGCCCCCCCCCCCGGGGGGGGGGGGGGGGGGC
>NZ_JBSFVM010000048.1:0-29668 GCF_053592315.1 Streptomyces sp. NPDC002754 | reverse complement strand
GTAACACTCTTACCCTCCCCGACGCTCTTCCTTTCTGTCCGGTCAGGCCTGTGCCCCGGCCGAGGTGCCGGGGCACAGGCATGACCGGACCCACGGTCAGGAGGCGGGCCGGTAGTTGTAGATCGAGGGCACACCCATACCGGACTGAGGTGTCACCCGGACGTTCCTGGTGGATACCAGCTGGAACGTCATGCGGTAGAAGGGGGCGAACCAGCCCTCGGCAACCAGGTGTTCGTTCAGCTGCCGTGCGGCGCCTGCGGCCTTGGGACCGGTGGTCGTCTTCAGTTGTCCGAGCAGCCTCTTCACCGTGGGATCGCTGGACCCGTACATGTTGAAGGCGCCCGGCGTGACGAGGTCCTGGGCGGTCACCCAGTCGATCGGGGACTGCCCGATGTTCATGACCATGGCCGAGTAGGCGCGGTCCTTGTAGATCTTCTGCACCGCGGTGTTTCCGTCCAGCTGATCCCAGACGACCTTGATGCCGACCGCCTTGAGGTCGGCGGAGATGGACGAGGCCAGCGCGTCGCTGACGATCGCCGAGACCCGAGGCAGCTTGAGCGTGAAGCCGTCCGGGTAACCGGCTTTCGCGAGCAGCTTCCTGGCCTTCGCCGGGTCGTGCGGATAGGCCGAGTCCAGCTTCTTGTCGTACGCCTCCGTCTGCCGGCCGAAGATCTGTTCCGTGACTTCGCCGCGGCCCTGACGGATCTTGTCGACCATGGTCGCACGGTCCAGGGCGTAGTTGATCGCCTGTCGCGCCTCGGTCCTCTTGAGCGCGGGCGTGTGCACGCCGCCGCGATCGAAGAGGAGCAGTCCCTGGAAGTCGAAGCTGAACGCGGTCTTCTTGAGGCGGCTGTCCGACAGCACCGAACTCTGCTGGTTGGCGTCCTGCACGACGGCGCTGTCGATCTGCCCCGTCTTCAGGCCGTTCACGATGGCGGTCTCGTTGTCGAAGACGCTGATGGTCAGCGCCTTGAACGGCGCCTTCGTTCCCCAGTAGCCGGGCTTGCGGGCGAACGTGTACTTGTTGCCGACCGCCGTCTTCCCTTTGTCGAGGGTGTACGGGCCGGTCCCCACGGGCGTCGTCGTCAGCGAGCCGGCGTCGATCTTGGCAGGGCTGGCCATCAGGCCCGCCGCATCACTCAAGTAGAACAGCAGCGCGGGGTCGGGGGAGTTGAGGTGCAGTGTCACCTGCGAGGCACCCTGCACGTCGACGCTCTTCAACGCGCTCAGGTACTTGGCGCCACCTCCTCCGCCCTTCTTGAAGTGTTCGAGATTCGCCTTGACGGCCTGCGCGTCGAACACCGTGCCGTCGCTGAACTTCACACCCTTGCGCAGCGTCAGGCTCAGCTTTGTACGACTGTCGTCGTACGACCACTTCGTGGCGAGCATCGGGCGCAGTGCGCCGTTGGGGTCCCGCTTGATCAACGTGTCGTACACGGCCTGGAAGTACGGCAGCGCGCCGCCGATCGCGTCCTTGGGGTCGAGGCTCTGGGCTGCCGTCATGGTGGCGATGTCCAGCTCATCCGTGCTCGTCCCGGTCGAACCCGAGCCGCCGCCGCAGGCCGTGAGTACCAGTGCGGCAGCTGTCGCACCGGCCGTGGTCACGAATCTCGTGGCATACCCGTTCATGATCTCTCCGTCCGGCGGGCCGGCCGATGCGCCGGCAAGAGATGAGAGGGCAGGGCGGGGCCTGCGGATGGTGACGGCCCTGCCCGTCGACAGCCAAAACCGTAATGTGATCGGTTTTAGCCGTCAATGCATCTTCGGGGATCGAGGGGGCGTCGCCGTCGGGGCAGGGGCTACGGGGTGGGGTGTCTTGACGTCCAAAACCAATCATCGTACGTTTTTTGGCTGTGGTCGGGTCTCCCGATCACCCGCACCCGAATCGGAGGCGCGCCATGGCCCGTTCGAGGCCCAACTTCCTCTTCTTCATCCCCGACCAACTGCGCGCGGACGCGCTCGGCGCCTTCGGGAACACCCACATCAGCACTCCCCATCTGGACGCGCTGGCGGCGCGCGGTACCCGCTTCGACCATGCCTACGTCCAGCACCCGGTCTGTTCCCCGAGCCGGGCGTCCTTCCTGACCGGCTGGTACCCGCACACAGCGGGCCACCGCACCCTGACCCACCTGCTCAAGCCGTGGGAACCCAACGTGCTGCGCAGCCTGAAGGAGTCCGGCTACCACGTCGCCTGGCCCGGCATGCGTGGCGACACGTTCGCACCCGGAGCCACCGAACTCAGCGTCGACGAGTACGGCTACGGCATCACCCCGACCGAAGCCGTGCGCCCCACCCCGCGCGGCACCTGGCCCGGCGGCGAGACGGCCGCCCGTCTCCACTACCGCGGCAGACTCCCCGAGGACCCGGACCGGGTCGACGCGGACGAGGCCACCGTGCGCAGTGCCGAATGCTGGCTGTCCCAGGCCCCCGACGACAGGCCATGGGTCCTCTTCGTCCCGCTCGTCGCACCCCACTGCCCCTTCGAGGTCGAGGAGCCGTGGTACTCGATGTACAACCGCGCGACGCTCCCTGCCCCGGTCGCAGCGGTCGACGACACCACCCAGGAGCCCGCCTTCATGGAGGCCGTCCGCCGGCGTTTCGGCATCAAGGACACCAGCGCAGACACCTGGCGGGAGATCACCGCCACCTACTACGGCATGATCTCCCGGATGGACGACCAACTGGGGCGTCTCACCAAGGCGTTGCACGACCACGGACACGCCGCCGACACCGTCACCTTCTTCTTCGCCGACCACGGCGAATACCTCGGCGACTACGGCCTCATCGAGAAGTGGCCCTCGGCGCTGCACCCCTGCATCACCCGTGCCCCCCTTGTCGTTTCCGGCGGCGACCTACCGGCCGGCCAGAGCACGGACGCCCTCGTCGAACTCGTCGACATCGTCCCCACCGTCCTGGAACTCGCCGGCGTCGCGCCCGACCACCGCCACTTCGGCCGCAGCCTCGTCCCCGTCCTGCACGCCCCGGACGCCGAGCATCGGCAATACGCGTTCACCGAGGGCGGATTCTCGGCCGAGGAGGAGCCCCAGCTCGAAGAGGCGGACTTCCCCTACGACCTCAAGGCAGCCCTCCAGCACGAACGGCCCGAACTGGTCGGTCGGGCCATCTGCGTCCGCGACCACGACTGGTCCTATGTATGGCGCCTGTACGAACCGGCCGAGCTGTACCACCGCACCGACGACCCTCACGAGCGCACCAACCTTGCCGGGCACCCCGAACACACCACAACCGAAACACGTTTGCGGGATGCGGTGCTGCGCTGGCTCGTCGACACCAGCGACACGATCCCCTTCGACCGTGACCCGCGCTACCCCAGCGTCGACCTGCCTGTCACGGCCGGCTCCCCGGGCCCCGACCACCAGGTGGAACGCGCATCGGACCAACTGGCCCGTGCCATCTCCCGATGGAAGAGGGCACAGTCGACCGACCCGGGTGTGCCGTCATGACCCGATCCCAGTCCTGCTCGGCCGCCCGGGCCCGCATGTCCCGCCCCCAATGCCGCGCTGCACCAGCAGAGGGGAGAGGGCTTCGACTTCGGGTGATGTGTCTTCTTCGCGGGTCGTGATCTGGATGTCGTGTGTGAGGCCGCTGGGCTGAGCTACTTCGAGGTAGGTCACGCCTTGGCGAGGTGCGGCCGCGAGCGCGGGGATGAGAGCTACCCCGAAGTCGGCGGCCACCCGGCCCCAGAGCGCCGGGCATCTCCGCTCCGGCGGATGCTCCCTGCGCGCGCTGTCCTTACTGAATACGGAGGGTGCGAGTCCTCGCGCAGTCGTGCTGTCCCCGCCTCCTGCAGCACACACCAGGACACCGGCTCTGCATTCTGCCCCCCCTCGGCGCCGCTAAGGGTTTTCCAGGGATCGGACGCCCCCGTACCGCGTCCGCCGTCGCGTTCACTTCGTGGACGCGCACGGCCCACGCGCCCGCGTGGAGCCGGCGCTCCGCCCCGGAATGGCCTGGACCTTCCCGCTCGCCTCGCCCGGCTGGGGTGGGCATTTTTTGGCTATCTGGATTAGCTTATAGCTATTGCACTTAACTAGAAGAGAGATGTCGTGGCTGAGTCCGTCTCTGTCCCGGGCGGCACCATCGCCTACGAGGACGCTGGAGCGGGCCCGCTGGTCGTCCTGGCCCACGGCTTGGGGGACAGCCGTGCGGCGTACAGGTTCGTCCTGCCGCATCTGGTGGAGGCGGGGTATCGAGTGGCCGCGGTCGACCTGCGGGGCTGTGGCAAGTCGAGTGCAAAGTGGCCTTCCTACTCGCGCACCGACATCGCGGGCGATCTGCTCGCGGTGATCCGCCACATCGACTGCGGCCCGGCCGTCCTGGTCGGTCACTCGATCTCCGGCGGCGCCGCCACCATCGTGGCCGCCCAGGATTCCGGCCTGGTCAGGGGCATCATCGAGCTGGGCCCCTTCACGCGCGCGCAGTCGATCAAGCTCGGCGAATTCCGCTCGAAGAGCTACCGCACGGGTGCCTTGCGGCTGCTCGGCGCCGGTCTGCTCGGCAGCGTGGGACTGTGGACCCGCTACCTCGACCATGCCTACCCGGGCCGCAAACCGGCCGACTGGACCGACCGGCTGGCCCGTATCGAGGCGATGCTGGGCGAGCCCGGTCGGATGCGGGCGATGCAGAAGATGGCGCAGTCGGCGCCGACGGACGCCGACGCCGAGTTGGGCAACGTACGGTGTCCTGCCCTGATCGTGCAGGGCTCGCTCGACCCCGACTGGGTCGATCCGCGCGCCGAGGGCAGGGCCATCGTGGCCGCGATGCCGGCCGGTGTCGGAGAGCTCGCGGTGATCGAGGGAGCCGGCCACTACCCGCACGACCAGTACCCCGAGGAGACCGTCTCTCTGATGCTGGCCTTCCTGGAAGCACACGCCCGTGCCTAGAGCAGGCCTCGATGCGAGCGTCGTCGTGGCGGCGGGAGCGGCGCTCGCCGACGAGGTCGGTCTTGCGGGCCTGACCATGGGGCTGCTGGCCGACAGGCTCGGCGTACGACCGCCATCCCTGTACAAGCACGTCCGCTCCCTGCACGAACTGCGGCACGGCATCTCCGTCCAGGCGAAGCGCGAATTCGCCCACCAGCTGGCCCGGGATTCCGTCGGCCGTTCCGGCCCGGACGCAGTCCGGGCGTTCGCGGACAGCTACCGCCACTGGGCCCTGAAGCATCCCGGCCGCTACGCCGCCACCGTCCCCGCTCCGGCGGCCGACGACGAGGAGGACCGCCGCGTCAGCGAAGAGGCGTTGCAGGTTCTGCTCGACGTCCTCGCCGGTTTCGGCCTGCCTGACGCGCGTGTCGTCGACTCGGCAAGGGCGCTGCGATCAGCACTGCACGGGTTCGTCATCCTTGAGGGTGCCGACGGCGGCTTCGGGATGCCGCGCGATGTCACGCGGAGTTTCCACTTCCTCATGGATACCCTGATCGCCGGATTCCAGGCCGACCCTCCTGATCACGCCTCCGAGGGGTGACTTGGCCGCCACCGACCTCTCCCGGTCCCATCTTGTTGAGGGCAGCCCGCGATCAAGCTAGATCCTGCCCGAATTGAACGCAGTACGTGTCTCGGAGACCACCAGGACGTCAACCATGTCCAGCCGTGGGGATGTGGGCTGGGTGACCCAAGCCGCTGGTGGGGAGATTTTGGAAGGGTTTTCGGTAGGTCGGGTCGGGCGTGTACGCGCGGCCACGCTCGACGCCGGAACCGGATCCGGTGGGAAGCCCATGGGTAAGGGGCCAGGCTGACCGTAAGTGCTGAGGGAAGGAACGTGCTCGAGGCGGTCGCTGCCGAGACGAGTCCGTGCACAAGGCGTTAAGCGCATACCTACACTTGCCGGAGCGTTCCGGCAGTGCCGGGCCTGCTGCTGTGAGAAGGCCACGGACTATCACGTCCACCCCGACAATGTGACAGTTCGTGACAGATGAGAGGGTCGGACGGGTGAGTGAGACGTCGATGAACACCCTGCAACACCGCTTTGACGGGCCAGAAGACGCCCCGACCCTGATCCTGGGGCCCTCGTTGGGTACCACATGGCACATGTGGGACCGCCAGGTGCCCGAGCTGGCCCAGCACTGGCGGGTGTTCCGCTTCGACCTGCCCGGCCACGGCGGTTCCCCCGCCCACCCGGCCGGTTCCGTCGAGGCGCTCGCGGAGCGGCTGCTCGCCACGCTCGACGAGCTGGGCATCCAGCGCTTCGGCTACGCGGGCTGCTCGCTGGGCGGCGCGATCGGCGCGGAGCTCGCGCTGCGCCACCCGGAGCGCGTCGCGTCGCTCGCCGTGATCGCGGCCTCGCCGCGGTTCGGCACCGCCGACGAGTTCCGCCAGCGCGGCGTCATCGTGCGCAGCAACGGCCTGGACCCCATCGCCCGTACCGCCCCCGAGCGCTGGTTCACGCACGGCTTCGCGACCGCGCAGCCCGCGATCACGGACTGGGCCGTGCAGATGGTCCGTACGACGGACCCGGGCTGCTACATCTCCTCGTGCGAGGCGCTCGCCGCCTTCGACGTCCGCGAGGAGCTGGCCGACATCGGTGTGCCGACGCTCGTCCTCGTCGGCTCGGAGGACCAGGTCACAGGGCCCGCCGAGGCCCGCACCCTGGTCGCCGGCATACCGGACGCCCGGCTCGCCGTGGTGCCGGGCGCCTCCCATCTGGCCCCGGTCGAGCAGCCGGCCGCCGTCACCGACCTCCTCGTACGGCACTTCACCTCGGCCTGGCCCGCCGCGCACGAGAAGACCGGGCAGACCGCCATCCAGGCCGCCCCGGTCAAGCCGGTCATCGCGCCGCCGCCCCCGTCGGCCCCGCCGCGCGCGGAGATCGCGGCCGCGCAGCAGCCGGAGGCCGCGACCCGGCCCGACCCGCACGACGCGGGCCTCAAGACGCGCCGCGAGGTCCTCGGCGACGCCCACGTGGACCGGGCCCTGGCCACCGCCGACGACTTCTCCGGCGACTTCCAGGAACTCCTCACCCGCTACGCGTGGGGCGAGATCTGGTCCCGTCCGGGCCTCGACCGCCGCACGCGCTCCTCGGTGACCCTGGCGACCCTGGTCGCGGGCGGCCACCTCGACGAGCTGGTGTTCCACACGCGCGCCGCCCTGCGCAACGGCCTCACGGCCGCGGAGATCAAGGAAATCCTGCTGCAGACCGCCGTCTACTGCGGCGTACCGGCCGCGAACGCGGCGTTCAAGGTGGCCCAGCAGGTGATCCGCGAGGAGACCACGCCCCAGGAGTGAGCGGGGAACCGCCCCAGGCGTGAAACCGGGCGGGAGCGGGCGCAGGATGGACGCATGAAGCTGACGAAGAAGACCCACGCGTGCGTACGGCTCCAGAAGGACGGGCAGACGCTCGTCATCGACCCGGGCGGATTCTCCGAGGACGACGCGGCCGTCGGCGCCGACGCGATCCTCGTGACGCACGAGCACCCCGACCACTTCAACGAGGACCGGCTGCGCGCCGGGATGGAGGCCAACCCCGGCGCGCACATCTGGACCCTGAAGTCGGTCGCGGACCAGATCTCGGCGGCGTTCCCGGGCCGCGTCCACACGGTGGGCCACGGCGACACGTTCTCGGCCGCCGGATTCGACGTCCAGGCGCACGGCGAGCTGCACGCAGTGATCCACCCGGACATCCCGCGCATCACGAACGTCGGCTATCTCATCGACGGCGGCACGGTCTTCCACCCCGGCGACGCCCTCACCGTCCCCGACCACCCGGTCGAGACGCTGATGCTGCCCGTCATGGCGCCCTGGAACAAGATCGCCGAAGTGATCGACTACGTACGGGAGGTCAAGCCGCGCCGCGCGTACGACATCCACGACGCGCTGCTCACGGACCTCGCCCGGCCGATCTACGACAACCAGATCGGCGGACTCGGCGGCGCGGAGCACCTGCGCCTCACTCCAGGTGACTCGGCGCAGGTCTGACGGCTACTTCTTGAGGAGTTCGACGACCTCGTCCGTGGAGCCGATCTCCGCGATGCGCGGGAAGATCTTGCCGAAGCTGTGCTCGTGGGAGTCGGCGTCCGTGTCGGTCGTCGCGTCGTCGACCAGTACGAGGTGGTAGCTCAGCTCCCACGCGGAGCGGGCGGAGGACTCGACGCCGATCGACGTCGAGATGCCGCAGAGCACGATCTGCGTGACACCGCGGCGGCGCAGCTGGAGGTCCAGCTCGGTGCCGGTGAAGGCGCCCCAGTGCCGCTTGGTGATGACGATGTCGTCGCCGAGCGGGCCCAGCTCGTCGGGGAACTCGGAGAACGCGGGCGGCGGCGCCTGCGTCATGGCGCCCGCGGCGGCCCGGCCCGTCGGGAGGTCGCCGCCGTCCTGAGACCAGGCGACCTTCACGCGCACGACCGGCAGGCCCTTGGCGCGGAAGGCCTCGGCGAGCCGGGCGCCGTTCTGGAGGACGTCGGCGGAAGGGTGCACGGTCGGCAGGCCGAGGATGCCGTTCTGGAGGTCGATGAGGACGAGGGCGGGACGCTCGTCGAGAGGGGTGTTGATCGTCATGTTCGGCAGGCTAACTGTCTAACAGGAAAACTTGCAAGGCAGCCTGTCGATGTGTCGGCGGCTCGGCGGGGCGTTGTCAGTCCCGCCTAGTAGGTTGTGGGACATGCGCATTGCTACCTGGAACGTGAACTCGATCACCGCGCGGCTGCCGCGCCTCCTTGCCTGGCTGGAGAGCAGCGGCACGGACGTGCTGTGCATCCAGGAGACCAAGTGCTCGGCGGAGCAGTTCCCCGCGGACGAGCTGCGGGAGCTGGGCTACGAGTCGGCGGTGAACGCGAACGGCAGGTGGAACGGGGTGGCGCTGCTCTCCCGCGTGGGCCTGGAGGACGTGGTGAAGGGCGTGCCCGGCGACCCCGGGTACGACGGCGTGGAGGAGCCCCGCGCCGTCTCCGCGACCTGCGGCCCGGCCCGCGTCTGGTCGGTGTACGTGCCGAACGGGCGGGAGGTGGACCACGCGCACTACGCGTACAAGCTCCAGTGGTTCGAGGCCCTGAAGGCGGCGGTCGCGGGCGACGCGGCGGGCTCGCGCCCCTTCGCGGTGCTGGGCGACTACAACGTGGCGCCGACGGACGACGACGTCTGGGACATCTCCCTCTTCGACGGGGCGACGCATGTGACCCCGGCCGAGCGCGCGGCGCTCACGGCGCTGCGTGAGACGGGCCTGACCGACGTCGTGCCGCGCCCCCTCAAGTACGACCACCCCTTCACGTACTGGGACTACCGCGCCCTCGGCTTCCCGAAGAACAAGGGCATGCGCATCGACCTGGTCTACGGGAACGAGCCGTTCGCCAAGGCCGTCTCCGACGCGTACGTGGACCGCGAGGAGCGCAAGGGCAAGGGGGCCTCCGACCACGCGCCGGTCGTGGTGGACCTCGACGTCTGAGCCGACACCGGCCGGGCGGGCCGATTGTCAGTGGCGGGCACTAGCGTCTGCGTCCGTGACGGATCTGACGACGTACCTGAACTCGACCCAACTCGCCTATGACACCGCCGCGGGCGCCTACGCGGAGATCATTCCTCCGCTCTTCCCCCAGGACCTGTACGCGCACGCGGTGTTCGGCGTCTTCGCCGAGCGCGTCCGGCGGGCGGACGCGGGACCCGTGGCCGACCTCGGCTGCGGGCCCGGCCATGTGACGGCCCATCTGAACTCCCTCGGCCTTTCGGCGTTCGGCGTCGACCTGTCGCCGAAGACGGTCGCGGAGGCCCGCCGTGCCCACCCCGGACTGCGGTTCGAGGAGGGCACGATGACCGGGCTCGACCTGGCGGACGGCTCCCTCGGCGGCGTCGTCGCCTGGTACTCGACGGTGCACACGCCGCCGGAGCTGCTGCCGACGGTGTTCGCCGAATTCCACCGCGTCCTGGCCCCCGGCGGCTATCTGCTGCTCGGCTTCAAGGTGGGCGACCTGTTGCGGCACCTGGACCACGCCTACGGGCACGACCTCTCGCTCGACGTCTACTGGCTGGACCCGGAGCACGTCGTCGGGCTCGTGGAGCAGGCCGGGCTCCCGATGGAGTCCCAACTGATCCGCGAGCCCGACGACTATGAGCGGGCGACCCAGGGCCGGCAGGCAATCCTGATCGCCAGGAAGCCGGACGACGCTACGGCCTGAGGATCTCCAGGTCGATCGAATCGGCAAGCGCCTTCAGGCCCGGGTCGCCGGGGTGCAGATGGTCACCGCTGTCGTACGCGGGGAGCATCCGCGCCGGGCGGGCCGGGTCGCGGACGACGGCGTCGAAGTCGAGGAAGCCGTCGAAGCCCGAACCGGGGCTGCGCACAAAGGAGTTGATGGCCTCCCGCTGCTCGTTGGCGGCCGCCGTGCACAGGGCCTCGCCCTCGCACGGCGTGATGGTCGCCCCGATCACCTTGAGGCCCCGCGCGTGCGCCCGCGCCACGATCTCCCGGAGCCCCGCCTCGACCTGCGCGGCGCTCGCGCCCCAGCGCACGTCGTTCACGCCCTGGAAGACGACGACGGTCCTCGCGGAGGTCTGCGCGAACACGTCGCGGTCGAGCCGGTGCAGCGCGCTCACCCCGCCCGTGTCGGTGGAGAGCCCGTCGCCCGGGTAGCGGTCGGCGACGACCCGGTTCGCGGAGATGCCCTCGTTCAACACCCCGTAGTGCGGCACCTTCGACTGGGCGAGGAGCCGTGTGGCGAGCACGTTCGGCCAGCGGTGGTTCGCGTCCAGCGTCGATTTCACGCCGTCCGTGATGGAGTCGCCGAGCAGCACGACGGAGCCGGGACCACCGCCCACGTCGACGCCGGTGAGCAGCGGCCAGTACGAGATCGTCGAGCTGTACGCGGAGCCGTCCGCGTCCGCGGCGTGATCGCCCACCGTGCTCACGTAGCTGCGCTGGATGGCCTGGCTGTGCACGGGCGCCGCGGTGACGGGTTCCGGAAGGTGGAAGCTCACGAGAAGGTTCGCGTTCTCCGGTACGTCGAAGTCCACCGGGTCGCTGAACACCTGCCCACCGGCGGGGAGTTGGGCGCCGGGGGAGCCCCGGAACGTCAGCGGCACCGGAATGTCGAGCGCCGCGGCCCCCGCCCCCTGCACGGCCACCGACGCGCTGCCGACCCGCACCGGGGTCGCGGCGAAGGTGTTCTCCAGGCGGATGCGGACCCTGGGCCCGCCGGTGCTCGTGTGCACGACGAGCCGGATGGTGCGGTCCGCCCACGGCCCCACCGCGGTGTACCCGGCGGGCGAGGCCGACCAGCTGCCAGTCCACCCGGGCGTCGCCGCCCGCACGGACAGGCCGAAGACGTGCAGCGCCCCGCCGCTCGCCCTCGGCAGCTCGACGGAGGAGATCTGGCGGCCCTTGCGCACCGGCACGGTCACGGCGTACAGCCGTGCCTTCTCGGCGACTTGGCCGTACGGCGTGTTCCGGTGCGGCAGCGCCACCGACTTCGTGGCGAGCGGCCCGGTGCGCCAGTCGGGCGCGCTGAGCCGGTACGTCGACCGGGAGCCGTCCGCGTACCGGACGACGCCGGTCCCGGCCGCGTCCCCGCCGGTGCCCGCGACCAGGAAGGCGAGCGCGTCCCCGCGCCCGCCCACCCGCACGGACTGCCCGTTCGCCCGTACGTTGTCGGGCCCGTACCCGGCCGTCCGCGGCCAGGTGAGGCGGGCCCGGTCGATCTCCATGGTGCGGCCGGGCGTCCAGCCGGCCGCGGTGAGGTCCTGCGCGGACAGGGAGCTGCCCGCGCCGTCGAAGTCCGCTTCGCCGGGCGCCGTGTCGTGGCTGACGGCCCGGTTGTCGAAGAGCCGCTCCAGGGGGAGCGGCCCGGGTCTTGCGGGCGCGGCGTGGGCCGTGGCGACAGGGGTGAACTCCGCGCAGACGGCCAGAATGAACGCGGCTCCCCAAATGCGTCGGCGCAAGACCGACTCCCTCCGCTTGTGTGTCCGCCGTGGTGGTTGCGCCATGAAGTTAAGGACGGGGTGATGGCCCGTCAACGTGCCGCGAGGTAAACGGGGGAGAAAGGCCGGTGTCCGGTTCCTGAACTCCGCGCGGCGTCACCTCCGCGCGCCTGTGGTGCGGGCAGGTGCCAGGATGCGAATCTGGGCAATATGAAGATCCCTTTCGCGGCGAATTGGCGCAAGAAGCAGGGTCCGGCACACGGTGTCGCCGTGTTCCCGACCGGTGACGAAGGTGACGAGAGCGAGAGCGGACTCGTCGAACTCCTCTCCGAGTGCGAGCTGTTGCGTTCCCAGGCCGATGACGCGGGGGTCGAACTCGACGAGTCGGTGCGGTCGTTGGAGGCCCTCGATCAACTCGTGCCGCGCTGGCGGGAGGACGAGGACACGCTGCACTGGCTGGGCAACGACGCGGGTCTCTATCTCGGCTCGGTCATGGTGCGCCACGTACTGGGCGCCACCTGGGTGATCTGGGACAACGGGCAGCCGGTGGTGCGGCTTGCATCGGGCCGCGAGATCGACGTCGTGGAGGCCGGGCACGAGTGGGCGGCGAGCGGGGCCCCGGAGCTCTCCCAGTTCTACGCGGAGGCCGCCGAGTCGTAGACCGGCGAGGTGGCGCCGCGTAGTTGAGCGTCAAATACGGTTAATGCCCATAAGTGCGTGTCGTCTGTTAAGTCCCATGTAAGCGTGGATAGTTTGCGCGGACCGACACACCTGAAAGTGGGCAGGGACCGCCGATGGCCGTCGATCCGTTGATCGAGCTGCGAGACGTGAACAAGTACTACGGGGAGCTGCATGTCCTCCAGGACATCGACCTCACCGTCGGCAAGGGGGAGGTGGTGGTGGTCATCGGCCCCTCGGGGTCGGGCAAATCGACGCTCTGCCGGACGATCAACCGTCTGGAGACCATCGAGTCCGGCGTGATCCGGCTCGACGGCCGGCCGCTCCCCGAGGAGGGGAAGGCGCTCGCGGGACTGCGGGCCGAAGTGGGCATGGTCTTCCAGTCGTTCAACCTCTTCGCGCACAAGACGGTGCTGCAGAACGTCTCGCTGGCCCAGCTGAAGGTCAGAAAACGCAAGAAGGGCGAAGCCGACAAGCGCTCGCGCGAACTTCTCGAACGGGTCGGACTCGCCGCCCACGCCGACAAGTTCCCCGCGCAGCTCTCCGGCGGACAGCAGCAGCGCGTGGCCATCGCCCGCGCACTCGCCATGGACCCCAAGGCGCTCCTCTTCGACGAGCCGACCTCGGCACTCGACCCGGAGATGATCAACGAGGTCCTCGAGGTCATGCAGCAACTCGCGAGCGACGGCATGACGATGGTCGTCGTCACCCACGAGATGGGCTTCGCGCGCACCGCCGCCGACCGCGTCGTCTTCATGGCGGACGGAAAGATCGTGGAGGACCGCAACCCCGAGGAGTTCTTCACCCACCCGGAGAGCGAGCGCGCACGTGACTTCCTCTCCAAGATCCTGAAGCACTGACCGGGGGAGGGCACCAGCACATGATCGCCAAGTCGCTACGGCTGCTCGCCGCCCTGACGGTGACGGCCCTGGCCGCCACCGCGTGCGGCAAGGAGGGCAGCCCACCCGTCAAGGGTCCCTCGGCCGCCGAGCTCCCCCAGTACAAGATCGCCCAGGGTTTCTCGCTGCCCGACTCCCCGACGTGGAAGAAGGCGGAGAGGCGCGGCCACTTCGTCGTCGGCGCCAAGGAGGACCAGCCCTACCTCGGCGAGAAGAACCCCGCGGACGGCACGTACACCGGCTTCGACATCGAGATCGCCAAGATGGTCTCGGCCTCCCTCGGCCTCGACCCGAAGAAGATCCGCTTCAAGACCATCGCGTCGGCGAACCGCGAGACGGCCCTGCAGAACGGGCAGATCGACTACTACGTCGGCACGTACACCATCAACGACCTCCGCAAGAAGATCGTCGGCTTCGCGGGCCCGTACTACATGGCGGGACAGTCGCTGCTCGTGCGCACCGACGAGAAGGACATCAAGGGCCCCGACGACCTCGCGGGCAAGCGCGTCTGCTCGGCCGCCGGCTCCACCCCGTACCAGCGCATCAAGGCCGACTATCCGAAGGCCGAACTCGTCGCGTACGACACGTACTCGATCTGCGTCGACAACCTGCTGACCTATCAGGTCGACGCGGTCACCACCGACGACGCGATCCTGCTCGGCTACGCGGCCAAGGTGCCCGAGGAGATGAAGCTCGTCGGCAAGCCGTTCTCCGAGGAGCCGTACGGCATCGGCGTCCCGAAGAAGGACAACGCGCTGCGGTTCGCCATCAACGACGCGCTCGAGGCCGGCCAGAAGAACGGCGACTGGAAGAAGGCGTACGAGGCGACGCTCGGCCTGTCCGGGGAGCCCGCCCCGAAACCGCCCGCCATCGACCGCTACCCGGCGAACTGAGGAGGCGTCCCATGAATGTCCTGACCGACAACATCGAGCTGTACTGGAAAGGCTTCCTCGGCACCGTCGAGCTCACCGTCTTCGCGTCGATCCTGGCGCTGGTGCTCGGCTTCCTCATGGCGTCGTTCCGGGTCGCACCCGTCGGCTCCTTCCGGGCCTTCGGCACCGCGTGGGTCACCGTGCTGCGCAACACGCCGCTGACGCTGCTGTTCTTCGCGGTGCTGCTCGGCCTGCCGCGCTTCGGCCTGGTCCTGCCGTTCACCGTCTTCGCGATCCTCGCGCTCGGCTGCTACACCTCCGCGTTCATCTGCGAGGCGGTGCGCTCCGGCATCAACACGGTGCCCAGAGGGCAGGGCGAGGCGGCCCGCAGCCTCGGCATGACGTTCGGCCAGACCCTGACCCATGTGATCCTGCCGCAGGCCTTCCGGTCCGTGATCCCGCCGATCGGCTCCACGCTCATCGCGCTCGCCAAGAACTCCGCGATCGCGGGCGCCTTCAGCGTCGTCGAGCTGCTCGGCACCTACAAGACGCTCAGCGAGCTCGGCTACAACATCATCTGGACCTTCGTCTGGATCGCGATCGGATACCTGATCATCACGCTGGCCATCAGCGCCCTGTTCAACTTCCTCGAGAAGCGCTGGGGGTTCGCCCGATGAAGGCCCTGCGGCACGACGCCACCGCCCTGTACGACATTCCGGGCCCGAAGACCGAACGCCGCCACAAGATGTACGGCGCCGTCTCGACGCTCATCGTGCTCGCCCTGGTCGGATGGCTTCTGTACCTGCTCTTCGACACCGACCAGTTCACGTACACGAAGTGGATGCCCTTCGAGTACACGGGCATCCAGGAACTGCTCCTGCGCGGGCTCGGCAACACGCTCAAGGCCTTCGCCATGGCGGCCGTCCTGTCGCTCGTGCTCGGCACGCTGCTCGCCGTGGGGCGGCTCTCGGACCACAGGCCGGTGCGCTGGATCGCGACGCTGCTCGTCGAGTTCTTCCGCGCCATGCCGGTCCTGGTAATGATCTTTTTCATCTACGTGGCGCTGAAGATGGAGCCGCTGGCCGCGCTCGTCGCTGGCCTGACGCTCTACAACGGCTCCGTGCTCGCCGAGGTGTTCCGCTCCGGCATCAACTCGGTGGAGCGCGGGCAGCGCGAGGCGGCGTACGCGCTGGGCATGCGCAAGACGCAGGTCATGACGCATGTGCTCGTCCCTCAGGCGGTGCGGGCCATGCTGCCCGCCATCATCAGCCAGTTGGTGGTGGCACTGAAGGACACGTCGCTCGGCTATCTCATCACCTACGAGGAGTTCCTCCACGCCGGAAAACTGATCGCTTCCAACCTCGACTACGATTTGCCCTTCATCCCTGTGGTGATGGTGATCTCGCCGATCTACATCGGGATGTGCATGGTGTTGTCCTGGTTCGCCCAGTGGGTGGCCAAGCGCCAGCGGCGCAATCCCAAGACGGAGGCGGCCGATGTCGCCCCGGCCGAGCCAGGGACGCTGCTGCCGGGTACGCAGTAGCCGAAGCCAGGGAAAGTACGGTCCGTTCCCGCCCAGCGGCAGCCGGAGATCACTGCTCGCGCCACACCGGCGTACGAGAAGAAGGTCAGCTGCCGCGTGCCGGTCGGGACGTGCCTGCTTGCCGAGGATGAGCGGGCCCTTGTCGCATTCGTACGCGGCGGGGGCACCGCTCTCCTTGGTTTTGGGCGCCCCTATTTGGCCTTGTGCGCCGCTCGGCCGCCACCATTGGCAGGGGCCGCGGGCAGCGGGGCCTCCGCCGCCTTCGTGACATCGGCGACCACCTCGACGACGTCGGGCCCGTACGCCCCGGAGTTCACGACCTTCAGGAGCAGGACGAAGGAGCTGTTGCCGTGCTTGCGGGCGAGCCGCTCGTGGTGGCGGGCGAGATAGCGCGTGGCGGCCTGGTTGGTGATCGGCAGCTGCCCGCAGAACAGAAAGACCGGCCTCGCCTCGGGGGTGGCGGGACCGGCGGTCAGGCGGGCCAGGAGGACGTACTCGGTTCTGCTCGGCTCCAGGCGGTAGCGCTCGGAGCCGATCTGGAAGGCGCCGCGGTCCGGGCCCGGCTCGGGGTCGGTGTTGACCCGGATGCCGGGCAGCAGGCTGACCATGTGCGCGGCCATGCGTCTGTTGGAGGCCGGTCCTCCGACACAGAACTCGGTCCGCTCCCCGAAGCCCTGTTGCGCGGTGTCGTGGGCGACGACCTGGGCGTGCGCGTTGCAGTCCTTGATGAGCGCGGAGAGTTCGAGGAGGGCGAAGACGTCGTGGCGCTTCACCGTCAGCTCGGGGCCGCCCGCGTCGCGGTTCACGACGAGCAGCGACTCGGAGTTGTCGGGCAGCCCGAAGAAGGCCTGCTTCCTGCGGAGCTTGCGCTTCCACAGGTAGGTACGGGCGAGCCAGCCCAGCGAGGCGCTGATGCCCGCCGCGATCAGGCCGAGGACGATGTTGCGCACGTCTTCAGTCATGGGGGCGCACTCTAGCGGGATGTTCGACCGGGGTTCGAGGGGGAGGGGAGGGGGAGGGCGCGGGGGTCCTGACGGCACGGACCGATCAAGTTACGCTGCGCTGACGCCTGTTGACCGGAGGTACTGATGAGACGTTCAGTTGTGCGGAATCTGTCGGTCTTCGCCGCACTTGGCAGCATGGTGGCGGTCGGTGCCGCGGCTCCACCTTCGTCCGGTTCGCGTACGCCTGTGAAGGAACCGGTGGCGGTGGGCTCCGGCGGCGCCGTGGCGAGCGTCGACAAGGACGCGTCCGCGGCCGGTATCGAGGTGCTGAAGCACGGGGGCAACGCGGTGGACGCCGCCGTCGCCACCGCGGCCGCTCTCGGGGTGACCGAGCCGTACTCGTCCGGGGCCGGGGGCGGCGGCTACTTCGTCTACTACGACGCCAAGTCCCGCAAGGTGCACACCATCGACGGCCGCGAGACGGCGCCGCTGACGGCAGGATCCGACCTCTTCCTGGAGAACGGCAAACCGCTCGCCTTCAACGACGCGGTCACCAGCGGGCTGAGCGTGGGGACGCCGGGGACGCCGGCGACGTGGCAGTCGGCGTTGGACGCGTGGGGGAGTCGGGGGCTTGCCTCTGTGCTGGAGCCCGCCACGAAGCTCGCGAGTGACGGGTTCGCCGTCGACGACACGTTCCGCTCGCAGACCGCGTCGAACGAGGCCCGGTTCCGCGACTTCCCCGACACGGCGAAGCTGTTCCTGCCGGGCGGGAAGCTCCCGGAGGTCGGCTCGACGTTCAAGAACCCCGATCTGGCGCGCACGTACCGGCAGTTGGGGCGGGAGGGGGTGGGAGCGATCTACCGTGGGGGTATTGGCGCGGACGTCGTGAAGACGGTCAACAAGCCACCGGTGGACCCGGATTCGGACTACGTGGCGCGTCCGGGCAAGCTGTCGACGAAGGACCTCACGGCGTACGGCGCCAAGTTCCAGGCGCCGACCCGGACCTCGTACCGCGGCCTCGGCGTCTACTCCATGGCGCCGTCCTCGTCGGGTGGTACGAGTGTCGGCGAGGCGCTCAACATCCTTGAGAACACCGACCTCTCGAAGGCGTCCGAGGTCCAGTACCTGCACCGCTTCATCGAGGCGAGCCGGGTGGCCTTCGCCGACCGGGGGCGGTGGGTGGGCGACCCGGCGTTCGAGGACGTGCCGACGAAGGGGCTGCTCTCGCAGAAGTTCGCGGACTCCCGCGAGTGCCTCATCAAGGACGACGCGGTGCTCAAGAGCCCGCTCGCGCCGGGGGACCCGCGGCATCCCGGCAAGTGCGGCGAGGCCGGGGACAAGGCGGCGCCCACGACGTACGAGGGTGAGAACACGACGCACCTCACGGCGGCGGACAAGTGGGGCAACGTCGTCTCGTACACGCTCACCATCGAGTCGACCGGCGGCAGCGGAATCACCGTGCCGGGGCGCGGGTTCCTGCTCAACAACGAGCTGACGGACTTCTCGTTCGCGCCGGCGAGCGCCGACGTCCACGATCCGAACCTGCCGGGTCCCGGCAAGCGTCCGCGTTCATCCATCTCGCCGACGATCGTGCTCGACAAGGCGGGCAAGCCAGTGGTTGCGGTCGGGTCGCCGGGTGGGGCCACGATCATCACCACGGTGTTGCAGACGTTGACGGGGTTCCTCGACCGGGATCTGCCGCTGGTCGACGCGATTGCGGCGCCGCGGGCGAGTCAGCGCAATGCGGTGCAGACGGAGTTGGAGCCGGGGCTGTACGGCGGGGCGCTCCGCGGGAGGCTGGAGGCCATCGGCCACTCCTTCAAGGAGAACCCGGAGATCGGGGCGGCGACGGGCGTCCAGCGTCTTCCTGGCGGAAAGTGGCTCGCGGCGGCGGAGAAGGTCCGCCGGGGCGGAGGCTCGGCGATGGTCGTCTCGCCCGGTAGGTAGCCCGTCACTACGCCACGGGGCTCCGCCCCGGACCCCGCGCCTCAATCGCCGGCGGGGCTTAAAGAACAACCGCTAGCGGGGCTTGAGAGATCAGCCGCCGGCGGGGCTTGATCTGTCAAGCCCCGCCGGCGATTGAGGCGATCTTTTAAGCCCCGCCTCGTGGACGAGAGCCAGCGGGGTGCGGGGCGGAGCCCCGACGGCGCCACCCCGGTCTAGCGGGCCGTCAGGATGCGGGGGCCGGCATCCGTGATCGCCACGGAGTGTTCCGCGTGGGAGGCGCGGGAACCGTCGTTGGTGCGCAGGGTCCACCCGTCGGGCGCCTCGTGGTAGCCGTCGCCACCACCGCCGATGACCATGGGCTCGATCGCCAGCGCCATACCGTGCCGCAACCGCATACCCCGACCCGCCCGCCCCTCATTCGGCACCGGCGGATCCTCGTGCATCCGCCGCCCGATCCCATGCCCGCCGAATCCCTCCGGGATCCCGTACCCCGCCTCCCGGCACACCGCCCCGATCGCCCGCGCGATGTCCCCGATCCGGTTGCCGACGACCGCCGCCCCGATCCCCGCGGCAAGCGCCCGCTCGGCCGTCTCCACGAGTCGTACGTCCTCGGCCCGCGCCCCGCCGACCGTAAAGCTGATCGCGGAGTCCCCGGCCCAGCCGCCCAGCTCCGCCCCACAGTCGATCGACACGAGGTCCCCGTCCCGCAGCCGGTACGTGGTCGGGATGCCGTGCACGATCGCGTCGTTCACGGACGCGCAGATCACCGCGGGGAACGGCGTCGTCGCGAAACTCGGCCGGTAGCCGAGGAACGGGGACGTCGCCCCCGCCTCGCGCAGCACCTCGCGTGCCACCTCGTCGAGGTCCAGCAGGCTCACGCCCACGGCCGCGTGCTCCCGTACCGCGGTGAGCGCGTGGCCCACGACCCGCCCCGCCTCCCGCATCGCGTCGATCTGTGTGTCCGTCTTCAGTTCCACCATGCCAATAACTATACCGGTATTTAAATCCGGTACAAAAATTGGGGCCTCGGGTAGGGTGGGGGCATGGTCCGAACCCCCTTGACCCCCGAAGAGCGCGAGCGCGGCGAGCGCCTCGGCCGACTGCTGCGCGAGGCGCGGGTCGGGCGCAGCATGACGGAGGTGGCCGCGGGCGCGGGCGTCTCCGTCGAGACGCTGCGCAAGATCGAGACGGGCCGGGCGCCCACCCCCGCCTTCTTCACGGTCGCCGCGCTCGCCCGCGAGCTGGGCCTTTCCATGGACGAACTGGTGAAGCACTGCGCGCTGATCCCTGCCTGACGCGTGCCTGATCCCCGCCTGGCGCGCGTCGGTGCGCACCCCGAAAAGCGCGCGTAGCACCCCCGTAACACGCGAGGTGTTTGCTTCCGGAGCGTAAGGCTCCAAAAGGCACCAGGGTGCGACGATCGGCGGGGCGCGTGGCGGAAGTGGGACAACTCCCGGACCGGGTAAGGGACTTCGCGGCATATCTGCGGGGGCTCAACGCCCGGCTCGACCAGCGCGCCGGTTGGTGCGGCGTCTTCTGGCGGCGGGATCCCGAGGGCATGCGCGCCTGCCTCGACGGCAGTGAGGTGCCCCCGTGGGACGTGGTGGAGGCGCTGCTGAAAGACCTCGCCGCGACGCTGGGAACCGAGCACGCCGAGCGGGAGGCGGCCCGCGCCCACGCCCTGTACCGCGCGTCCGCCCGTGTCCACGACACCGGGCCGGGCGGGCGCGCGCTGCTCGCCGACCGGATGGACGTGATGGCGCGCGAGCGGCGGTACGCGGCGCGGCGCCTCCAGGAACTCGGCGCCCGCCTCGGCTCCGTCACCGACCAGGAGGAGGCGGACGCCGTCCGCATCGACCTGGCGTGGGCGCACGACGACCACGAGCGGGCGACCGCGCGGCTCGCCGAACTCGGGTCGAGGCTGGATGAGTTGGGCCCCGACCCAGCGCTCTCGGGCTCGACGCCGGCCGCGGCCCCCACTCCCGCTCCCACTCCCACTCCCGCCAAGGCGCGCAAACGCCGACCCCGGGGCAGCGCCCGCTTCGCGGGGATGGCGATGGAGGAGGCAGAGACGAGGGAGGAACCGGAGCCAGGCTCAGGCGCCGCGACCGGGTCGGCCCCCTCTCCCGCGCCCGCCACCCCCACAGGCGCCCGGTTCGCCGGTGCCGCGCCAGGACGGGACGAGGTGGCGACCCCCGCCCCGCCCTCGGTCGACGCCACCGCGTACGCCGACGTCGCGGACACGGTCGCCCTCCTGGCCCGCCACCGCGCCGGGGGCCACAGCGGCGAGGCGCACATGGTGCTCGTGGGCGCGGCGGCCGGGCCCGCGACCCATTTCCCGCTGCTCGCCGACGAGTTGACGCGGTCCGGGCTCGGCGCCGACTGGGCCACCCTGCTGTGGGAGGCCGGGGCACTGCCGCTGGACCGGCTGGTCGCCGCCGCCGACGCGCTGGTCGCGGCCGGCCGCACCGGTGACGGACAGGCGCTGCTGCGCCAGGGCACGGGCAGCCCGCCCACCGAGTTCGGCGCCGCGGTGCGCCGGCTCGACGCGGCGAGCCGGCACCGCGAGGTCCGCACCCTCCTGGACGCGTACGTCCGCGGCCGCACACCCGAAGAGGCCGCCCACAGCGCGCGCGACGCCCCCGACCGGCTCGTCCCGCTGCTGCTCGACGCGGCGCGGCAGGTCTCCGAGGAGCGCTACTGGGACCTGTGCACGCACTGCGCGTCGCGGGCCTCGCGCACTGAACCGTCACCCGCCCGGGTGTCGGTGCCGCCCCGATCCAGCGGGTTGCCGACGATGCCCTTGGCAAGCCCTTCGATGGGGCTTACGTTCGTCCCTCTACGGCCGTTCTACGTGCGTAGAGGCGTACGCGGAGACGTATCCGCGCAGAAGACGACGCAGAGACGCAGCGACGTAGAGACGTAAGGAAGAAGGAGTGCTGCCGATGACCACCCCCTCCCGAGCCTCTCTGCACGATCGCCACCGCGATGTCATGCCGGACTGGCTGGCCCTGTACTACGACGATCCGATCGAGCTCACGCACGGCGAGGGCCGGTACGTCTGGGACGCCGAGGGCAGGAAGTACCTGGACTTCTTCGGCGGCATCCTCACGACGATGACGGCGCACGCCCTGCCCGAGGTCACGAAGGCGGTGAGCGAACAGGCCTCCCGGATCGTCCACTCGTCGACGCTCTACCTCAACCGGCCGATGGTCGAACTCGCCGAGCGTGTCGCCCAGTTGTCGGGCATCCCGGACGCCCGCGTCTTCTTCGCCACGTCGGGCACCGAGGCCAACGACACGGCGCTGTTGCTCGCCACCGCGTACCGCAGGTCCAACCAGATCCTGGCGATGCGCAACAGCTACCACGGCCGTTCGTTCTCCGCCGTCGGCATCACCGGCAACCAGGGCTGGTCGCCGACGAGCCTGTCCCCGCTGCAAACGCTGTACGTGCACGGGGGCGTGCGCGGCCGCGGCCCCTACGCCCACCTGTCCGACGCCGAGTTCACCGACGCCTGCGTCGCGGACCTGCGGGACATGCTCGGCCAGACCCGCGGCAACGTGGCGGCGCTCATCGCCGAACCCATCCAGGGCGTCGGCGGCTTCACTTCCCCGCCGGACGGCCTGTACGCCGCCTTCCGCGACGTCCTGCGCGAGCACGGCATCCTGTGGATCTCGGACGAGGTGCAGACCGGCTGGGGCCGCACGGGCGAGCACTTCTGGGGCTGGCAGGCGCATGCGCAATCCGGGCCGCCGGACATCCTCACCTTCGCCAAGGGCATCGGCAACGGCATGTCGATCGGCGGCGTCGTCGCCCGCGGGGACGTCATGAACTGCCTTGACGCCAACTCCATTTCGACGTTCGGCGGCTCCCCGATCACCATGGCGGCGGGCCTCGCCAACCTCTCCTACCTCCTGGAACACGACCTCCAGGGCAACGCCCGGCGGGTCGGCGGACTCCTCATCGAGCGCCTGCGCGCGATCGCCGCGAGCGCGCCCGGCGTGCGGGAGGTGCGGGGGCGTGGCCTGATGATCGGCGTCGAACTGGAGGCCCCCGGCCCCGGCCCCGACGCGGCGCAGGTCATCGAATCCTGCCGCGAGCAGGGCCTGTTGATCGGCAAGGGCGGCGGCCACGATTCCAGCGTCCTGCGGATCGCTCCGCCGATGACGTTGAACGTGGCGGAGGCGGAGGAGGGAGCGCGAATTTTGGAGCGGGCGCTCAATTCAAGCCCCGCCGGCGTTTGAGGCGTGGGGTTCGGGGAGGTCTCCGAGGCCGCTCCCACATCAAGCCCCGCCGGCGATTGAGGCGCGGGGTCCGGGGCAGAGCCCCGTGACCGCTCGCCGGGTAGCCGCTCCACACGAGGAGACCCCGCACATGTCCACGCACACCCTCTCCGTCCGCCAAATACTCGACCTGGACCGCATCGCCGCCGGCCAACCGGAGGTGGTCGCCGCGGCCGGCCACCTCGACCGCCCCGTCCGCTGGGTACACGTGGCCGAGGCCGCGGACGTAGGCGTGATGCTGAGCGGCGGCGAGATGATCCTCACCACCGGCGTCCTGCTCGCGGACGACGAGCGGCTACAGGCCGAGTACATCAACTCCCTGCACCGCGCGGAGGCATCCGCCCTCGTGCTCGGCCTCGGCCGCGCCTTCCCCTCCTCCCCGGAGGGAATGCGCCGCGCCGCAGAACGGCACGGACTGCCGATGGTGGTGCTGCACCGCCCGTTCCCCTTCGCCGAGTTGACGGAGGAGGTGCAATCCCGGCTCGTACGAAGGAAGTTCGCCGCCGTCAGCCTCTCCGAAGGAATCCGTACCGCGCTCACCGGCCTCATCACGGCGGGCGCCCCGCTCCAGGGCCTGCTCGACGAGATCGCCGCGCACAGCGGCTGCCCGGTCGTCCTCACCAACCTCGCCCACCGCGTCCTCGCCACCGCCGGCGAACACCCCTCCGTCGACGACGTGTTGCGCGACTGGGACCGCATCGCCCGGCAGCCCGGCGGAGTCGACGGCGAGGGCTGGATCCGCGCGGACCTCGGCGGCCGCGGCGAACGCTGGGGCTCCGTCGTACTGTGCGGGCACCGCGGCGACGGAGCGTCCGGGCGGCTGCTCGCGGACCGTGCGGCGGAGGCCCTGGTGCTGCACCACCTCCTGTCGGGCTCCGGGCCGAGCTGGGAGGAACAGTCGGCCCGCTGTCTGCTCGCCGACCTGCTCGCGGGCGGCGCACCGGCCCGCGGCCTGCTGCCCCGCGCCCGCGCGGCGGGTCTCCCGGTGAACCGCCGCACCTTCCTCCCCCTCGTCGTACGCGACACATCACCGACCCAACTCGACCGCCTACTACGCCTATTGGGCCTTTCGGGGCTCGTGGCGGAACTCACCGAAGGCACCACCACGACCGCCGTCCTCCTCAGCCTCGCCCGCGACCAGGCACCGGAGGCCCTCGCCGCGCACTTCGCCGACCGGCTGCGCGCGGAGACCGGCGACGCGCGCGCCGTCGTCGCGGCGGGGCCCGCCAGTACCGACTGGGAGGACGTGTCGGAGGCGCTGCGCGAGGCGCTGCACGTCGCCGACGCCGTCACCGGCGCGCCGCCAGGACTCCCGCCCGTGGTCCGCATCGGCGACGTACGACTGCGCGGCCTCGTACGGCAGTTGCGCGACGACCCCCGCGTACAGGCTTTTTCGGAACGGGAGTTGGACGCCGTCCTGAACTCCGAGGACGCCGCGGAGCTCCTCCCGGTCCTGCGCGGCTACCTCGCCACCGGCCGCAACAAGTCCCGCACCGCTCACCTCACCCACATGAGCCGACCCGCCCTCTACCGCCGCCTGCAGACCATAGAGACACTGCTCGGCGTCGACCTCGACGACTTCGAGCAGGCCGCGTCCGTCCATCTGGCCCTGCTCGCGCACGACGCGCAGTCGGGCCCGTGACACCGTGCAACGCCCGCGGCGCCATGCGTGACACGCTGCGACTCGGCCGCACCGACCCGCACTCCCTATCGTCGACACCACACCGCGCAACCCCCTCTCAGGGAGGTCCCGATGAGCCCCGTGATCCGCGCCGCCATCTTCCAGACCGCATGGACCGGCGACAAAGAGTCCATGATCAAGGTGCATGAGCAGGCGGTCCGTGACGCCGCCGCGCAGGGCGCCCAAGTCCTCTGCTTCCAGGAGCTGTTCTACGGCCCGTACTTCTGCCAGGTGCAGGACGCGAAGTTCTACGAGTACGCGGAGGCCGTCCCGGAAGGACCGGTCGTCCAGCGCTTCCAGGCCCTCGCCCGCGAACACGGCATCGTCCTCGTCCTCCCCGTCTACGAGGAGGAGCAGCCGGGCGTCCTCTACAACACGGCCGCCGTGATCGACGCAGACGGCAGCTATCTCGGCAAGTACCGCAAGACGCACATCCCGCAGGTCAAGGGCTTCTGGGAGAAGTTCTACTTCCGCGGCGGCAACAGCGGCTGGCCGGTCTTCGACACCGCCGTCGGCAAGATCGGCGTCTACATCTGCTACGACCGGCACTTCCCGGAGGGCTGGCGCGCGCTCGGCCTCGAAGGCGCCCAGATCGTCTTCAACCCGTCGGCGACCAGCCGCGGCCTGTCCGGCTACCTCTGGCAGCTGGAGCAGCCGGCGGCGGCCGTCGCCAACGAGTACTTCGTCGGCGCCATCAACCGGGTCGGCGTCGAGGAGTACGGCGACAACGACTTCTACGGCACGTCGTACTTCGTCGACCCCGAGGGCCGGTTCGTGGGCGAGGTCGCCGACGACAAGGCGCCCGAACTCGTCGTCCGCGACCTCGACATGGCGAAGCTCCGCGAGGTCCGCGACCGCTGGCAGTTCTACCGCGACCGCGCCCCGCAGGCGTACGAGCCCCTGACCCGCCCCTGACCACCCGCACACCTGGAGGAGCACATGAGCGCCGTCCGTACGGTCATCCGCGGCGGACTCGTCGTCACCGCCGCCGACGAGATGCACGCCGACGTCCTCATCGAGGACGGCCGCGTCATGGCCCTCGCGGCCACCGGAAGCGACACCGCCGCGTCCTGGACGGACGCGCGCACCATCGACGCCTCGCAGAAGTACGTCATCCCCGGCGGCGTCGACGGACACACCCACATGGAGATGCCCTTCGGCGGCACCTACGCCGCCGACACCTTCGAGACCGGCACGCGGGCCGCGGCCTGGGGCGGCACCACGACGATCGTCGACTTCGCCATCCAGTCGAAGGGCGGCTCGCTGCGCGAGGGCCTCGACGCCTGGCATGCCAAGGCGGACGGCCAGTGCGCGATCGACTACGGCTTCCACATGATCGTCTCCGACGTGCACGAGGACACGCTGAAGGAGATGGATCTGCTGGTGGGGGAGGGGGTGACCTCGTTCAAACAGTTCATGGCCTACCCGGGTGTCTTCTACTCCGACGACGGGCAGATTCTGCGGGCCATGCAGCGGGCCGGGGAGAACGGCGGCCTGATCATGATGCACGCGGAGAACGGCATCGCGATCGACGTCCTGGTCGAGCAGGCGCTGGCCCGCGGCGAGACCGACCCGCGCTACCACGGTGAGGTCCGCAAGTCCCTCCTGGAAGCGGAGGCGACGCACCGTGCGATCAAGTTGGCGCAGGTGGCGGGCGCGCCGCTGTACGTGGTGCACGTGTCGGCGCAGGAGGCGCTCGCGGAGCTGGCGCGGGCCCGCGACGAGGGGCTCCCGGTCTTCGGCGAGACCTGCCCGCAGTACCTGTTCCTGTCGACGGACAACCTGGCGGAGTCGGAGTTCGAGGGCGCGAAGTACGTGTGCAGCACGCCGCTGCGGCCGAAGGAGCACCAGACGGCGCTCTGGCGGGGCCTGCGGACGAACGACCTCCAGGTTGTCTCCACCGACCACTGCCCCTTCTGTTTCAGCGGGCAGAAGGAGTTGGGCCGCGGCGACTTCTCGAAGATCCCGAACGGCATGCCGGGCGTCGAGAACCGCATGGACCTCCTCCACCAGGCCGTGGTCGACGGGCACATCTCGCGCCGCCGCTGGATCGACATCGCCTGCGCCTCCCCGGCCCGGATGTTCGGCCTGTACCCGAAGAAGGGCACGATCGCGCCGGGCGCCGACGCGGACGTGGTGATCTACGACCCGTCGGCCGAGCAGACCATTTCCGCCGAGACGCATCACATGAACGTCGACTACTCGGCGTACGAGGGCAAGCGGCTCACGGGGCGGGTGGAGACGGTGCTGTCGCGAGGCGAACTGGTCGTGACCGAGCGGGAGTTCACGGGGCGTGCGGGACACGGGACGTACATGCCGCGGGGGACATGCCAGTACCTGACCTGACGGGAGCGGTGGCACGGCGGTGTCACGTGAGGCGGACGCCGTGCTTTGCCAGATAGGTGACAGGGTTCACGTCCGAGCCGTATCCGCGGCGTGCGCGGATCTCGAGGTGAAGGTGTGGACCGGTGGCGCGTCCTGTGCTGCCACTGTCCGCGATGCGCATGCCAGGGGTGACCCGGGCTCCCTTGCGGGTTCGGATCTTGCTGAGGTGTCCATAGACGGCGTAGCGACCGTCCGACATCCGGATGGTCACCGCCTTGCCGTAGTCGCCCGACCGCTTGGCCAGCACGACGGTGCCTGCGCGGACGGCGAAGACCGGCGTTCCCTGAGGAACCGCGAGGTCGATTCCCGTGTGGTGACCCGCCTGCCAGTTGCCACGCACCCCGTAGCGGGCGGAGACGCGGTAGCGCCGCCGCAGCGGCATGGCAGCGGTCCGGGGTGGCCCCATGAGCCGGTGGTCGGAGCCGGCGGACTGCGCTCCTGTTCCGGCGGCCCCGAGGCCGGCCGGAACAGGTGAGTGGGCGGTGGCGTCGGGCGCCAGACACGTAGTGAGCGCACCGCCGATCAGAGCCGTGGACAGGCCGAGGACTCGCCGCCGTGTGGTGTCCGCTGCCGGTGTGCTGTGGTCGTGAGAAGCCATGACCGACAGATCACCCTCGTTGGGGACCGCCCGCATCTCCGCGGGAACCATATAGGTGAGCGGGTGCCACTGAACGGGCGTGTTCACCTCATCCTGTGTGGCGGTACGCGTGTCGGTAGTCGGATGTGAAGCAGGGGAAGGGTGTCGTAGGCCGCGTGCGGGTTCGGCTGCCGGCTCCAGGGGCCGGACCTCGCCCCGAAGGTCTCGGAGTGTCTAGGTACTCCCCGAATCGGGTGCGGCGTGGTGCTCGTCCAGTTCGGCGAGCAGCGCTGGGTTCACGATGCGCACGATCGTTTCGATGTCGGCTCGGGCGGCTGCCGGCCACAGGGTGGCGCGGGCGGCCCGGTACTTCGCGTGGAGACGTTCGCGCGGGGCTGTGGGCAGTTGGGTGGCGCGGTCCGGGTGGGAGTTGTGGGCGTTGTCGGCGATCTTGACGAGTGTGGCGTCCGGGTCGCCGGTGATGCGGTGGATCTTTTCCTCGTACGGCGTGCCGGGAGCGTTGGTCACCGCCTGGACGATCTCGACGACCCGGCTCGGGACTCCGGCCTCGCGCAACCCTTCCGCGGTCCAGTCGGTGTCCTCCAGGACGTCGTGCAGGAGGCCTGCCATGACGAGAATGTCGCTGAACGGTTCGAGTCCTGCGGCCACCGCGCGGACGTGCTCGATGTAGGGCACGCCGATCTTGTCGACATGTCCTGCGTGCGCGGTGTCGGCCAGGACAGCGATCTCTTCGACGGACTTCATGCGGACCTGCTTGCTCGGCGGCGGCACCGTGGCCTCAACCTGCTTTGTGCGTGCGGTCGTTGAGGTGTGCGGTGAGGTGTCGGAGTGTGGTCCAGGCGGTCGGGTCGGTGCCGTCGCCGAGTGGGTAGTGCAGGGCCGGGGAGGTGGCTGGGCCGAGTTGTACCGGCTTCAGGGCGAGCGGGGGCCTGCGGGCGTGGGCCAGGCCGATCCGCCTGGGGCAACTGCGCCGCGCCCGGCGCGTAACGGGGTGCTTCGCCGAGTTCGGCATGCCAGAGGACGAGGTCCCAATCGGGGTGCGTCGAGAAGGCTGCCGTCACGGGTCGGCCGTGCTCGCAGAGGTCGTTCGCCAGGCAGGCCATTTCATCGCCCGTGATCCCGGGGTCCACGAGTAGCACACCCTCCGTGCCCCGCACGACAACGGTGTTGTTCTGGAGCAGCTGGCTCTGGTGGACCAGCACTCCTTCCGCGGCCTGCTTCAACATGGAGATCCTCCCGTTTGTGGAGCTCACTCTGCGTGGTGTCGCTTCGATTGGGGCGGCCGCGACCGATGCTGAGTCAGGCCGGCTCTGGCCGCAGTGGGCCAGGCCGCCTGAACCGATTCGGTGGAAGCGGGTCAGTGCCGTACAGTTCAGCGTACCGACGCGGGGTGGAGCAGCTCGGTAGCTCGCTGGGCTCATAACCCAGAGGTCGCAGGTTCAAATCCTGTCCCCGCTACTCGAACGTGAAGGCCCGGTGGATACCGGGCCTTCACTGCGTTTTGCCCCGCTCGAGTCCGGCCCCGTGTCGGGCGCCGGTGCCACCGTCGCTGCCGATAGCCTGGCCGACTTCTACACCACCGTCCTCAACGCCCTCTCCCTGCAGGCCCGCGACGGCGCCGACAGCGTTGCCCTCGGTAACGTCGTCGACGTCGCCATGACCGCGTGGGACGCCGCGACCCGCATCTGACGGGCGTCAACACGCCGGTCGGGCATCGGGTTCCGGCGGGCGAGTGACAGGTGCTCACGGACGGTCCGCGGGCGGTATCCGGCAGAGGCGGCGGGGACCTGGTCAGGGGCTGGGCCGTTTGGCCCGTAGGCTTTGCCGGGTCTATGGCGTCAAATTGCGGGCGCCGAACACTGGAGGCAAACACTTCATGCTCATTGCTCAGCGTCCCTCGTTGACCGAAGAGGTCGTCGACGAATTCCGCTCCCGGTTCGTGATCGAGCCGCTGGAGCCGGGCTTCGGCTACACCCTCGG
>NZ_JBSFVM010000047.1:0-31155 GCF_053592315.1 Streptomyces sp. NPDC002754 | reverse complement strand
CCCGGAAGCTAAGCCTCACAGCGCCGATGGTACTGCAGGGGGGACCCTGTGGGAGAGTAGGACGCCGCCGAACTAATTTTAAAAGGAAAGCCCGGACCGGGATACGGTCCGGGCTTTCCTGCGTTTAGGGGCCCGCCCATGGCCCGACCATCCGGTCAAAGGCGGCCGGCGGATTTCAGAGCCAGGTAGGCGTCCGCGAGGGCTGGGGCCAATTCGGATGGGGTGGCGTCCACGACGGTGACGCCGTGGCGGGTGAGTTGTTCGGCTGTGCGGAGGCGTTCGGCCTTTGCCTGGGCTGCTGACGCGGCATCGTAGATGGCTTCTGTTGTGCCCCGGGCCGACGCCATCGTTTCGATTTTCGGGTCGGCCACCGAGGCCACGACGACCGTGTGACGCTTCGTGAGGCGCGAGAGCACGGGGAGGAGGCCCTCTTCGATGGGGGCCGCGTCCAGGGACGTAAGAAGGACGATGAGGGATCGGCGGTGTGCTGTGTGCAGTGCTGTTGCCGTGAGACCTCGGGCGTCCGTTTCGATCAGTTCTGGTTCCAGTGGAGCCATGGCGTTGACCAGGGCAGGGAGGACGTCCCCTGCGGTTCGGCCCTGGACCAGGGCGCGGGTACGGCGGTCGTAGGCCAGGAGGTCCACGCGGTCGCCGGCTCGGGAGGCCAGGGCGCCCAGGAGGAGTGCGGCGTCCATAGAAGCGTCGAGGCGCGGGGCGTCGCCGACGCGGCCCGCGGAGGTGCGGCCGGTGTCGAGGACCAGGAGGATGCGGCGGTCGCGTTCCGGGCGCCAGGTGCGGACGGCCACCGAGGAGTGGCGGGCTGTTGCGCGCCAGTCGATGGAGCGGGTGTCGTCTCCGGGGACGTATTCGCGAAGGCTGTCGAATTCTGTGCCCTCGCCCCTGGTCAACACGCTGGTGCGGCCGTCGAGTTCGCGTAGGCGGGCCAGCTTGGAGGGGAGGTGCTTGCGGCTGTGGAAGGGCGGCAGGACGCGGACCGTCCAGGGGACCCTGTGTGTGCCCTGGCGGGTGAACAGGCCGAGGGGGCCGTAGGAGCGGATGGTGACGCGGTCGGCCGTGCGGTCGCCTCTGCGGGTGGGCTGGAGGTGCGTCGTGACGCGGCGCCTTTCGCCCGCGGGGATGTTCACGCGGTGGCGGGACGACTCGTACTCCATGCCGGCCTGCCAGCTGCTCGGGGGCCAGGCGTCGCGGAGTGCCGCGCGCAGGGGGCGGCGCGCGGGGTTGGTGATGGTGAGGGTGACGTCGGCCGGGTCTCCGAGGCGTACGGAGGTGTCGCCGGAGCGTGTGAGGCGCAGGCGGCGTACGGGGGCGGCCAGGGCGAAGTCGCAGGCGCAGGCCAGGGCCAACGGGGTGTTGACGGCCAGGATGCCGGTCCAGCTGGGGTCCCAGATGCCGATGGGGAGGGAGCCCAGGGCTGCGAGAAGGGCCGTGCGGCCGGTCAGTGCCATTGTCGTGTCGTCCTCCGTTGGGCGTCGGGTCAGCGGGGGACGGGGACGTGGGTCAGGATCGCAGTGATGACGGAATCCGGGGTGACGCCCTCCATTTCGGCCTCCGGGCGCAGTTGGATGCGGTGGCGGAGGGTGGGGAGGGCGAGGGCCTTGACGTCGTCGGGGGTGACGTAGTCGCGGCCGGTCAGCCAGGCCCAGGCGCGGGCTGTGGCGAGGAGGGCCGTGGCGCCTCGTGGGGAGACGCCGAGGGTGAGTGACGGGGATTCGCGGGTCGCTCGGCAGATGTCGACTACGTAGGCGGTGATTTCGGGGGAAATCGTGGTTTTGGCGACCGCCGCGCGGGCCGTTTCGAGGTCGGCTGCCGTGGCCACCGGGCGGATGCCTGCCGCCTTCAGGTCGCGGGGATTGAAGCCGGAGGCGTGGCGGGTCAGGACGTCGATCTCGTCCTGGCGGGTGGGCAGCGGGACGTTCAACTTGAGGAGGAAGCGGTCCAGTTGGGCCTCGGGGAGGGGGTAGGTGCCCTCGTACTCGACCGGGTTCTGGGTCGCGACCACCATGAACGGGTCAGGGAGCGGCCGCGGCGTGCCGTCCACCGTCACCTGGCGCTCCTCCATCGCTTCGAGGAGGGAGGACTGGGTCTTGGGCGGCGTGCGGTTGATTTCGTCCGCGAGGACGAGGTTGGTGAAGACCGGGCCCGGCTGGAAGGAGAAGCGGGCGGTGTTGGTGTCGTAGACCAGCGAGCCCGTTACGTCGCTGGGCATCAGGTCGGGGGTGAACTGCACGCGCTTCGTGTCGAGTTCGAGGGATGCGGCGAGGGCGCGTACGAGGAGGGTCTTGGCCACGCCGGGCACTCCCTCGAGGAGGACGTGGCCCCGGCAGAGCAGGGCCACGACCAGGCCCGTGACGGTGGAGTCCTGGCCGACCACGGCCTTGGCGATCTCCGTGCGCAGGGCTTCCAAAGAGGCCCTTGAGCTGCGGGGATCGGTCGTGGGCCCGGCGTTGTCAGTGGTCGGGTCCATCATGGGTTCCGTACCTCACTTTCGAGGGCGTCGAGGTGGTCGGCGAGTGCGATGAGTGCTGCGTCGGTCGCGGGTGGCGGGCCGAAGAGGAGGGTGTGCGGGTCCTGGGCGGGCGTGGGGAGTTGGCGTGCCAGGGCCGGGAGGAAGATCTCGGGCGAGTGGGCCTGGGAGACGGGGACGCCGATGAGGGGGGCCAGGCGCGTGCGAGTGGAGATACGCAGAGCTGTGGCGGCGCGATCGCGGGCGTTCGCCTTGCGGTAGAGGCGGGCACGGCCTTCGACGGTTTCGGAGGCGCGGATCGCGACGGGCAGGCGCTCCTGGACCAGGGGGCCAAGTCGGCGTGCGCGCCACAGCGCGGCCAGTGCTGCCGCGATGAAGAGCTGAAGTGTGCCCCAGAGCCAGCCGTTGGGGATCAGGTCGACGAAGCTGCGGTCGTTCTGTGCGCCGTCCGCCGCCGAATCGTCGGAGAGGGAGGGGAGGTACCAGACCACATGAGGGCGCGAACCGAGGAGTTGAAGGGCGAGCGAGGCGTTGCCCTGTTCGTCGAGGTGGTCGTTGAGGAGGATGTCGGGGGCGCCGAGGACGATCGTGTCACCTTCGCCGGTGGGGGACGGCAGGCGCAGGAGCGTGGGGGAGCCGTGGCTCGGGTAGCAGGCGTCGGCGTCGGTGAGCGTCGTGCTGTAGCGGTGGCCGCCGGTGTCCGCGGGGCCGGCGCGGCGGGCCTCGGGCAGTGCGCAGCCGGGGCCGAGGGCCTTGTCGGCGGCGGGCTCGGGATCGGCGGCGACGCCGGGGGCCAGCGTCTCGACCGCGGCGGCGCCGGGGGCGACGAGGAGTGTGCGGCCGTCGGAGTCGGCGGTGGCGGCCTGGAGCCGGGACTGTTGGTGGGCCGTGAGCCGGTCGGGCGTGGCGACCAGGAGCGTTGTGTCGGGTCCTGTCGCCGCGCGGGCCTCGGCGGTTGTGGTGACCACGCGTGTGTGGACGCCCCGGTCGGCGAGGAGTTCGGCGACGGCGCGGCTGCCGCGGTGGTCGGCGGAGCGGGGGTCGAGGGTGCCATGTTGTTCGCCGGAGCGGGCCACCGCGAGGAGTGTGGCCGCGGCCAGGAGGAGGACCAGGGCCAGGGTGATGCCGCGGGTGCGGGTCCAGATTTGGCGGGTGGTGGGGGTGATGGAGGTGGTGCCGGGGGCCGGGGGCAGTGGTGGGACGTCCTCAGGCCTCGGGGCTCTGCCCCGGTCCCCGCTGCTCAATCGCCGCAGGGGCTTGATGTGCTCACCCGTGCCCAGGGGCTTGGGTTGCTCGCCCGTGGCTCGGGGGTCGGTCGAGCTCGAGTGACCCAGGGGATTGAGCGGGTCGGTTGGGTTGGTCACCGGGGGGCTCCCGCGGTGAGGGTGGGGGTGGTGTGTTCCGCGTCGGTGTCCAGGGTGGACAGGCGCTCGTATGTTTCCGGGGTTGCGGTGCGGCCGCCGTACGCGATGTCGTCGAAGTCGCGGGCTGCCGCGCGGAGGCGGTCCGCGTGCTGGGGCAGCGGGCGGGCGGCTTCGGCGGCTGCCTCGTCGGCGGTGCGGCCGGGGCGGGGGTCGAGGAGGGCGCGCTCTTCCAGGGAGCGTACGAGGGCGCGCATCCGTTCCTGGACGGCCTGGTTCCAGTGGCCCTGGGCGGCGTGTGCCGCGGCGGTGGCGCGGTGTTCGGCGGCGCTGCGCGGGCGGTCGTCGAAGAGCGGGGGCGCGGAGGTGGGGGAGCGGCGCGGCGTGCCGAGGCGCCACCACAGGGCGGCCGCCACGGCGACGACGGCCAGCAGGATCACGAGCAGGCCGACGGTGCCGCCGGGGGCGACGCCGGACGCGGCGGAGAACAGCTCGTCGATCCAGTCCCAGAACTTGTTCAGTGCGCGCATGAACCAGTTCGGGTCGTCCTGGTGGTACGCGGGCTTGGACAGCTCGTGTTTCGCCGCTTCCCGCGCGGGAGCGCGCGGGATCCTCACCGGCGGCTCGTCGCCGCCGGTGAGGACCGACGAGATCGTCGTGTGGAGCACTCCCCCAAGTGCGCTCACCCCATCAACTCCCCGGAGTGGCGCCGGGGGCGGACCCGTAGTCGTGCAGGCCTGCGGCGCGGGCGAGTTCCAGGTCGAGGGCCTCGCGGCGGATCCGCTGGTCGATGTAGAGGAGCACGCTGACGCCGGCCGTGATCGGGAAGGTGATGGTGGAGCCGACGATCGAGCCGATGCCGGTGATGATGAGGAAGGCCCAGCCGAAGTTCCCGCCGCTGTCGAGGAGGCCGGCGAAGCCGTCGCCGCTGACCGTCCCGGCGATGGCGGTGAACGGGACGAGGATGATCTCCGAGACGACCCCGGCGATCAGGGACGCCAGGATCGTGATTCCGAAGACCCGCCACCAGGAGCCGCGGACGAGCTTGGTGGACCGGCCCATGGCCTTGCGGACGGTCTGCTTCTCCAGCATCAGTGCGGGAGAAGCCAGGGACAGGCGGACCATCAGCCAGATCGTCACGGCGAGGCCGGCGAGACCACCGACGACCCCGAGGGCGACACCGCCCCCGGTCGAGCCGAGTGCGCCGACGAGGATGCCGGGCGCGATGCTCACGAGCATGATTGCGGCGGCGATCAGCGGGAGCAGCAGCGTCAGGCCGAGCAGCCTGAGGATCTGCGGCCGGGCGTCACGCCAGGCCTCTCCTATGGTGACGGGCCGGCCGAGCACGGCGCGGCTGGTGACCGTGGTCAGCAGGGCCGTCGCGACGATCGTGCCGAGCAGCGTGACGACCGCGACGACCGCGGAGCCCACCAGGAGCGTGCCCAGGGCGCTGAGAATCTCGCGCGGGGTGGCGTCGGGGTTGTCGAGGGCCGTGGTGGTCGCCGCGTCGTTGAGAGCGAAGCCCTGGAGGAGGACCGCCAGGAGCTGGGTGACCACGGCGACCGTCAGCGAGATGCCGAGGACGGTGCGCCAGTAGGTGCGCATCGTCGACACCGCGCCGTCGAGGATCTCGCCGACGCCGAGCGGGCGCAGCGGGACGACTCCGGGCTTGGCCGCAGAGGGCTTGCTCTGCCAGCCGCCGCCCCAGCCGGGGTAGCCGCCGCCTACGGGGCCGCCCGGCCCCTGGCCGTAGCTGCCGCCACCGCCTTGGCCGCCCCAGCCCTGGCCGCCCCAGCCCTGGCCCTGACCCTGGCCGGGAGCCGGCGGGGGCGAGGGAGGGGTTTGGGAGGGGCCGGAGGGGGCGGACCACTGGGCGGGCGGCGGCTGCTCCTTGGACCACTTCGGGTCCTGGCCTGCGGCGTCCTGCGGGGCGGCGTCCTGCGGACCGCTGCCCGGCGCGTCGCCGTTCTGGTCGGGGCCGTCCTTGCGGTTGCCGTCCGGGCCGTCGGAGGGGGCAGATCCGGGCGATGCCCAGCCCGGAGTGTCGTTCATCGTCGCTCCTTCAAAGTGCCCGTCCGCGGTCGCGGCAGCAGGTTGGCTGCCATCGTGCCATGGGGTGGGTGCCGGATGACCTGGCCCCGTGTGGGCTGCACGCCTTCAATTGTCGGGTCGGTCCGGGGCAGACTGGGCGGATGGCTGATCAGTACGCGCAATCCGGCGGGGACATACGGCCCTTCGACGGCACACGGTCCGAGGCCGTCGACATCCCGGCGATCCGGTGGGAGGAGCCGGCGGAGGGGCCCGTTCTGGTACTGCTCGACCAGACGCGGCTGCCCGCGGAAGAGGTCGAGCTGGTGTGCACGGACCCGCAGGCCCTGGTGCAGGCGATCCGTTCACTGGCCGTGCGCGGTGCGCCGCTGCTGGGGATCGCCGGGGCGTACGGCGTGGCGCTCGCGGCCGCCCGCGGCTTCGACGTCGAGGAGGCGGCGGAGGCACTGGCGGACGCGCGGCCCACCGCGGTCAACCTGGCGTACGGGGTGCGCAGGGCGCGGGAGGCGTACCGGTCCGCGGTCAGTGGCGGGGCGGGTGCCGGGGACGGTGTCGGGGCGCGGGAGCGGGGTGCGGCGGCGGCGCTCGCCTCGGCGCGGGCGCTGCACGCGGAGGACGCCGAGGCCAGCGCCGCGATGGCCGAGCGCGGCCTGCGGCTCCTGGACGAGCTGGTGACCGGTGGCAATCACCGCATCCTGACGCACTGCAACACAGGGGCACTGGTCTCCGGCGGTGAGGGCACGGCCTTCGCGGTCGCGCTCGCCGCGCATCGGGCGGGGCGGCTGCGCCGGCTCTGGGTGGACGAGACGCGCCCGTTGTTGCAGGGTGCTCGTCTGACCGCGTATGAGGCCGCGCGCAACGGGATGGCGTACACATTGCTCACGGACAACGCGGCGGGTTCGCTGTTCGCCGCGGGTGAGGTGGATGCCGTGCTCATCGGCGCGGACCGGATCGCGGCCGACGGTTCGGTGGCCAACAAGGTGGGGAGCTATCCGCTCGCGGTGCTGGCGCGATATCACCATGTGCCGTTCATCGTGGTCGCGCCGGTGACGACGATCGACCCGGAGACCGCGGACGGGGCTTCCATCGAGGTGGAGCAGCGGGCAGGGGATGAGGTGACGGAGGTCACGGCGCCGCGGGCGCCGCTGGCCGGAGTGGAGGCAGGTGGCGGGATTCCGGTGGCACCACTGGGGACGCAGGCGTACAACCCCGCGTTCGATGTGACGCCTCCGGAGTTGGTGACGGCGATCGTCACGGAGTGCGGCGTTGTGTCGCCTGTGACAAGTGATGGCTTGGGTGAACTGTGTGCCAGTTCACTCCAGGCAACGATGAGCTAATGGGATGATGTGGTCCATGAAGGGACGAGTCCTTGTCGTCGACGACGACACCGCACTGGCCGAGATGCTCGGCATTGTGCTGCGTGGTGAAGGTTTTGAGCCGTCGTTCGTAGCTGACGGCGACAAGGCGCTGGCCGCTTTCCGTGAGACCAAGCCCGATCTGGTGCTGCTCGATCTGATGCTGCCGGGCCGGGACGGTATCGAGGTGTGCCGCCTGATCAGGGCGGAGTCCGGGGTGCCGATCGTGATGCTCACGGCGAAGAGCGACACCGTGGATGTGGTGGTGGGCCTCGAGTCGGGGGCCGACGACTACATCGTCAAGCCGTTCAAACCCAAGGAGCTGGTCGCCCGTATCAGGGCGCGGCTGCGGAGATCGGAGGAACCTGCGCCGGAGCAGCTCGCCATCGGCGACCTGGTCATAGATGTGGCCGGGCATTCGGTGAAGCGGGACGGACAGCCGATCGCGCTGACGCCGCTGGAGTTCGATCTGCTGGTCGCGCTCGCGCGCAAGCCCTGGCAGGTGTTCACGCGTGAGGTGCTCCTCGAGCAGGTCTGGGGCTACCGGCACGCGGCGGACACGCGTCTGGTCAATGTGCACGTCCAGCGGCTGCGTTCCAAGGTCGAGAAGGACCCGGAGCGGCCGGAGATCGTGGTGACCGTCCGCGGCGTCGGTTACAAGGCAGGACCGAGCTGACGTGTCCCGAAACAGTGCCGCTTCGGCGCCCGGGACCACGGGGTCCCGCCCGGAGCGGCCTGTGGGACCCGCGGCCGGGCCGACCGCCGCTCGGGGTTCACGGCTGCGCCGTGCCGTCGACGGGAGTCTGCTGCTCCAGGGCGGGATGAAGGGCAGCCCTGTGCTGCGCCTGTTCGCGCGCTGGGTGCGGCGTCCGCTGCTGCCCGCGATGCGGCTGTGGCGGCGGAACATTCAGCTGAAGGTCGTCGTCACGACGCTGCTGATGTCGCTCGGTGTCGTGCTGCTGCTCGGCATCGTCGTCATCGGCTCGGTGCGCAACGGGCTGCTCGACGCCAAGGTGAAGGCCTCGCAGAGCCAGGCCGAGGGCGGTTTCCGCGCGGCCAAGGACAAGGCGGATTCCGCGGCGGCCGGGGTGCGGGACGGCGCTTCCGGTGACAGTCGCACCACGTTGAACCCCAACAACTGGATGAGCGAGCTCGTCACGCAGCTCGCGAGTGGCGGCAAGGGCGCGTTCGACGTCGTGACCCTCAGCTCGAGCGATGCCGACAGTGGCAACGGGCGGGCGCCGCGCGGCTCGGGCCTGGTGGATCCGAACCGTAGCGTGCCCGACGACCTGCGGGGACAGGTCGACAAGATCGCCGGCGCGTCGCAGCAGTACACGAAGATCGTCTACGACGGCGGCAAGGATGCACAGCCTGGTCTCGTCGTCGGCAAGCGGCTCAACGATCCGCAGGGGCACGCCTATCAGCTGTACTACCTCTTCCCGCTGACGCAGGAGGAGAAGTCGCTCGGCTTGGTCAAGGGGACCCTCGCGACGGCCGGACTTTTCGTCGTGGTGCTGCTCGGGGCCATCGCCTGGCTCGTCGTGCGGCAGGTCGTCACGCCGGTGCGGATGGCGGCAGGGGTCGCCGAGCGGCTCTCCGCGGGCCGCCTCCAGGAACGTATGAAGGTCACCGGCGAGGACGACATCGCGCGCCTGGGCGAGGCCTTCAACAAGATGGCGCAGAACCTCTACCTGAAGATCCAGCAGCTCGAGGACCTGTCGCGGATGCAGCGGCGGTTCGTCTCGGACGTGAGCCATGAGCTGCGTACGCCGCTGACGACGGTACGGATGGCCGCCGATGTCATCCATGAGGCGCGGGTCGACTTCGATCCGGTGACCGCGCGGTCGGCCGAGTTGCTGGCCGATCAGCTGGACCGGTTCGAGTCGCTGCTGGCCGACCTGTTGGAGATCAGCCGGTTCGATGCCGGGGCCGCCGCGCTGGAGGCCGAGCCGATAGATCTGCGGGAGGTCGTACGGCGCGTGGTGGGCGGCGCCGAGCCGCTCGCGGAGCGCAAGGGCACGCACATTCGGATCGTCGGCGACGAGCAGCCAGTGGTCGCAGAGGCGGACGCGCGGCGTGTGGAGCGCGTGCTGCGCAACCTGGTCGTGAACGCCGTGGAGCACGGCGAAGGACAGGACGTCGTGGTGCGGCTCGCGGCGGCGGGAGGCGCGGTCGGCGTCGCCGTGCGCGACTACGGAGTGGGCCTCAAGCCCGGCGAGGCGACCCGCGTGTTCAGCCGCTTCTGGCGGGCCGACCCGGCACGCGCGCGTACGACGGGTGGAACCGGACTCGGCCTGTCGATCGCCCTGGAGGATGCGCGGCTGCACGGCGGGTGGCTGCAGGCATGGGGCGAGCCGGGCGGCGGCTCACAGTTCCGGCTCACGCTGCCGAGGACGGTGGACGAGGCGCTACGTGGTTCGCCGATACCGCTGGAGCCGGAGGATTCGCGGCGTGGCCGCGGTCTCGGTGACGCCGGGCTGCCGGGCGCCGACGGCAAGAAGCTCGCCACCGTGCCCGCTCAGGCGCCGCCCGCACCGGCCAACGCCCCGATTGCTCCGCGCCACGCGCAGGCGTCGGTGGCCGCCGACCCCACGGCGCTGCCCGGCAGCGGTGCGCGCGTGGTGGCGCGCGGCGGGGCGACGGGCGAGCCGCGGCAGGCCGAGGGCCATGACGAACACGGTGCCCCGTCGGGGCACGGTGGGCGTGACGAGCACGGCGGGCCGGACGTGGCGGACGACGCGGCGTCGGTGGAACCCGGGGCGCCCGCGCGGGCGCGTACGGAGCGGACCGCGGCGACATCGCGCGGTGAGGGGAGCGACGGCGGTCGTGGATGAACAGCGGGCGCCGCGGCAGCGGCGCGGAATGCGGGCCGGAATGCTGGCCGGGTGCGGGGCGCTCGTGCTCGCCGGGTGTGCGTCGATGCCGGACAACGGGGGCCTCGAATCGGTCGAGGCCTCGCAGCGCCCGGACTCGCAGGTGCGCGTCTTCGCCCTGCCGCCGAAGGACAGCGTCGGGCCCTCCTCCATCGTCGAGGGCTTCCTGGAGGCGCTGACCAGTGACGACCCTTCGTACACGATGGCGCGCAAGTACCTGACGCCGAAGGCCGCGAAGAACTGGGAGCCAGGGCGGCAGACCGTGGTGCTCGACGAGGGCCCCAGCACGCGCCCGGCGGGCCGGCCGAATTCGGGGAACGACGGCCGCTCGTACGAATTGACCGGGCACCAGGTCGCCACGGTCGACCAGCAGCAGGCGTACCAGCCGGGAGGCGGGGCGTACCAAGGGGATCTGCACCTGACGCAGGTGAACACATCCAAGGGCAAGCAGTGGCGGATCGATGCCCTCCCGGAGGGGGTCGTTCTCGGCGAGTCCGACTTCCAGCGGATCTACAGCTCCGTCAACAAGTACTACTACGCGGTGGATTCGACGTCGGGCGGTGAGGCCGGGCAGCGGCGTCTGGTCGCGGACCCCGTCTTCGTACGGCAGTGGACCGATCCGTTGACGGAGACCGTCAAGCAGCTGTTGCAGGGGCCGACGCGCTGGCTGAATCCGGTGGTGCGGACGGCGTTTCCGACGCATGCCGCGCTGAAGAAGGGCACCGACTCGCTGGCGCCGGACGACGCCAACAAGCTGACGGTGCCGTTGAACGAGGCGGGCAGCCGAGCCGGGCAGGCCAAGTGCAAGGAGATGGCGGCTCAACTGCTGTTCTCGCTGCGGGACCTGTCGTCGTCGAGCGTGAACGAGGTGGAACTGAAGCGCTCCGACGGCCGGTTCATGTGCGCGATGACCGAGGACGGGGCGGACGCCCTCGCGGCGCCGCGCTCCACCGGGCGCGTCCCGGACCAGTACTTCCTCGACGCCAAGGGCCGCTTGGTGCGGATGCCGGGCAAGAGCAGGTCCGACAAGAGCCCCGAGCGGGTGCCGGGGCCGCTGGGCGAGGGCGAGCAAGTGCTGCGTTCCGTGGCCGTATCGCGCGACCAGGAGCGGGCGGCGGGGGTCTCGAACGACGGGCGCTCGCTGTACGTGGCGTCGCTGATCTCCGGTGCCTCGCTGGGGGACCCGGTCGCGAGCAGCCACGCCAAGGCGGAGAAGAACGGCTTCACGGCGCCCAGTTGGGACGGGAACGGCGACCTGTGGGTGGCCGACCGCGATCCGAAACACCGGCGGCTGCTGATGTTCGGGCAGGGCCAGGCGGACAAGGTGCAGAAGGTGCGGGTCGAGGGCCTCGGCGACGACGCCACCATCGAGACGGTGAAGGCGTCCGCCGACGGGGCGCGCATCGGGCTTCTTGTGGCGGAGGAGGACACCACGTCGCTGTGGATCGGGCGCGTCGAACGACACCCCGACGCGAACGGCGACACGGAGGCCTCCGTGACCGAACTGCGCCGGGCCGCACCGCAGATGGAGGACGTCACGGCCGTGTCGTGGGCGGGCGACAGCCGGCTCGTCGTCGTCGGCCGGGAACCCGGTGGGCTGCAGCAGATGCAGTACGTACTGAGCGACGGTTCGACGCCGACCGGGCAGGCGCTGCCGGGCCTGACCAGGGTCAGCGAGATCGCGGCGTCGGACAACGACGAGCTGCCGCTGCTCGCGCACTCCGACGACGGAATCGTCCGCCTGCCCTCCGGGGCGGCGTGGCAGTCGGTGCTCAAGGACGGGACGGCTCCGATCTATCCGGGGTAGCGGCGCACAGCGGGGCGGGCCGGCGGCCCCGGGTGTCACCCGCGCGAGCTCAACCGCTGGTCACAACCGTCGAGTTGTCCACAGGGCGTTGTCCACAGGGGTGGTCGCGCGGCCCGCGGGTCGGCACAGTGGTGGGTATGCGGGGGTGGTGGCAGGACCTCTCCGATCTGGTGCTGCCGGCCGAGTGCGCCGGATGCGGCAGATCTCGTACGACGCTGTGCGAGCGGTGCTCGGCGGCGTTGCGCGGCGCCGTGCCGAGCCGGGTGCGGCCGTGGCCGGCCCCGCCGGGGATGCCGGTCGTGTTCGGCGCCGTCCCGTACCGGAACGCGGTGCGGGCCGTGCTCCTCGCCCACAAGGAGCGTGGTGCGCTCGGCCTCGCCCGGCCGCTTGGCGAGGCGCTGGCCGGGGCTGTGCGGTCCGTACTCGCGGAGGGTGGGGACGAGTGGGGAGGCGCGGGTGGGCGGGCTGCTGGCGGCGCTGTGGGCCCCGTGACGCTTGTCCCTGTGCCGTCCGCGCCGCGGGCTGTGCGGGCGCGCGGGCACGACCCGACGCGGCGGATCGCGTATGCGGCGGCGGCCGAGCTGCGCCGTGCGGGGGTCGCGGCGCGGGTGCTCGCCGTGCTGCGGCAGCGGCGCGCGGTGGCCGACCAGTCGGGCCTGGACGCCCGGCAGCGGCTGGTGAATGTGACGGGGGCCCTGGAGGTGGTGGGCGGTGGCAGCGGGTTGCTCACCGGAAATGGCCGGATCGTGCTGGTCGACGACCTGATCACGACGGGCGCGTCTTTGGCGGAGGCGGCGCGGGCAATAGCGGTCGCGACCGGTTACGTGAAGATCGAAAGGGAAGGCGGGTCGGAGCGGGGCCGCGCGGGGGCAGGCCGGGGAAAGGTCGGCGAGATCGACGGGATCATGTTCCGGGCGGCCGTCGTGGCCGCGTCACCGGATTCCTTCGAAATAAACCGGAACTAGTTGGGAATCTGCATCGTTGCAGGTAGAGACAGGGTTAATTCGCTCGGTTGGAGGTACGTGTCAGTAGAGGGTGCCGACAACCGTCCAGGCGAGATATGTTCGGTTGTGAGGAACTCGGCAGAAAAGGTGGCCGCCGCCCTCCGCCATTGGATTGCCCTGTCAGGACATTGCACAGGCATTTTCGCAATCACCCGGCGAGGTGGGGTGTAGATCTTGTCCGCGGGGGAGGAGGAGGTGGAAGTCACCGAGTCCGAGACTCCGGAAGTGGCCGGAGTCTGGTGCAAAAGGGAGATGCTCCGCCCAAGGAGCGGGGCTATCCGGGAACGGAGTTCTGCGTGGACATCGTCGTCAAGGGCCGCAAGACCGAGGTACCAGAGCGGTTCCGTAAGCACGTGGCCGAGAAGCTGAAGCTGGAGAAGATCCAGAAGCTCGACGGCAAGGTGATCAGCCTCGACGTTGAGGTGTCCAAGGAGCCGAACCCCCGGCAGGCGGACCGGTGCGAGCGTGTGGAGATCACTCTGCGCACGCGTGGCCCGGTGATCAGGGCGGAGGCCGCGGCCAGCGACCCGTACGCGGCGCTGGACCTGGCCACGGACAAGCTCGACGCGCGCCTGCGCAAGCAGCACGACAAGCGGTCGTCGCGGCGCGGCAAGCGGATCTCGGCCGCGGAGGTCGCCGAGCACGTTCCGGACGCCGCCCTGCTGAACGGGGACGGCACGATCGCCAAGGCCGAGGAGGCCGAGCCCGACGGCGTACCGACCACCAAGATGGGCTCGCTCGAGGTCAAGGGCGAGGGCCCGCTCGTCGTCCGTGAGAAGACCCACGTGGCGGCACCCATGACGCTTGATCAGGCGCTCTACGAGATGGAACTGGTCGGGCACGACTTCTATCTGTTCGTCGACTCCGAGACCAAGGAACCCAGCGTCGTCTACCGTCGGCACGCCTACGACTACGGCGTCATCCACCTCAGCACCGACCCCATGGTCTCCCAGGTCAGGGGGGCCGACGGGGGCGACGCCATCGGCGGCTGACCACAACTGACACCCATTCATCGGGTGCCCCTGAGGTGCGTACGCGCCCCCAGGGGCACCCTTGTGCGACCCCCTTGTGCACCGCACGGCCGTCGCGCCGAGGCCGCGGCATGAAATCATGGCCGGGCCGGGTCAACCGGCGTGCTGGTGCCTCGGGTTGGCGCGGCACAGGAAGACGGGCCGCGGCCTTCAGGGGGAGGAACGATGGCGGACAGCTTCGGAACTGTTCGGGGCGAGGACGCCGGTGCCGGCGAGGACGGTGCCGACAGGGGGCCGGATGCGGGTTCTTCGCGCGAGGAACCCATCCGGGTCCTTGTGGTGGACGACCATGCCCTGTTCCGGCGCGGCCTGGAGATCGTCCTCAAGGCCGAGGAGGACATCCAGGTCGTCGGTGAGGCGGGTGACGGGGCGGAGGCCGTGGACAAGGCGGCCGATCTGCTGCCGGACATCGTCCTCATGGACGTACGGATGCCCAAGAGGGGCGGCATCGAGGCGTGCACCTCCATCAAGGAGGTGGCGCCCAGCGCCAAGATCATCATGCTGACGATCAGCGATGAGGAAGCCGATCTCTACGACGCGATCAAGGCGGGCGCGACGGGATACCTGTTGAAGGAGATCTCGACCGACGAGGTGGCGACGGCCATTCGCGCCGTGGCCGACGGGCAGTCGCAGATCAGCCCGTCCATGGCGTCGAAGCTGCTCACCGAGTTCAAGTCGATGATCCAGCGCACGGACGAGCGTCGGCTGGTGCCGGCGCCCCGGCTGACCGACCGCGAGCTCGAGGTGCTCAAGCTGGTGGCCACGGGCATGAACAACCGGGACATCGCCAAGGAGTTGTTCATCTCCGAGAACACCGTGAAGAACCACGTGCGCAACATCCTGGAGAAGCTGCAGCTGCACTCCAGGATGGAGGCCGTGGTGTACGCGATGCGGGAGAAGATCCTGGAGATCCGCTAGGACAGGCCCTAGGACTGCTGGGAGAGGGCCTCGATCAGGGATTTCTTCAGGGGGGCCGACTCCATGTGTTCCACCCTTACGCTGTCGCAGCCGACCCAGCTCGCCGCTTCGTGGAGTGCCGCTGCCACCGCCGGTACGGCCTTCGGGCCGTCCAGGGAGACCTGCTTGGCGACCAGGGTGCTGCCCGCTCGCGCCGGGTCCACGCGGCCCACGAGGCGGCCGCCGGACAGGACTGGCATCGCGAAGTAGCCGTGGATCCGCTTCGGCTTGGGGACGTAGGCCTCCAACCGGTGCGTGAAGCCGAAGATCCGCTCGGTGCGGGCGCGCTCCCAGATCAGGGAGTCGAAGGGCGACAGGAGCGTCGTGCGGTGGCGGCCGCGGGGCGCTGATTCCAGGGCCGCGGGATCGGCCCAGGCCGGTTTGGAGCCCCAGCCCTCCACCGTCACCGGGACGAGGCCGGTGTCCTCGATCACCGCGTCGAACTGTTCGCTCTTCAGGCGGTGGTAGTCCGCGATGTCCGCGCGCGTGCCGACGCCGAGGGCCTCGCCTGCCTGGCGGACTAGGCGGCGGACGCACGCGGTGTCGTCGAGGTCGTCGTGCAGGAGGGCCGACGGGATCGCGCGCTCCGCCAGGTCGTAGATCCGCTTCCAGCCGCGGCGCTCCACGCAGACCACCTCGCCGTACATCAGCGCGCGCTCGACGGCGATCTTCGACTCGGACCAGTCCCACCACTCGCCCTTGTTCTTCGCGCCGCCCAGTTCCGTGGCGGTGAGCGGGCCCTCCGCGCGGAGCTGCTTGATCACCTGGTCGTAGGCGCCGTCGGCGAGGTGGTGGTGCCAGTGGGGGCGGGTGCGGTAGGCGCGGCGGCGGAAGGCGAAGTGCGGCCATTCCTCGATGGGGAGTACGCAGGCGGCGTGCGACCAGTATTCGAAGGCGTGGGGGGCGGTGGACGGGGCTGTGCCCGGTGTCCAGTACGCCGACTCGATCCTGGTCCGGGGGACCGCGCCCAGGCGGGCGTAGGGGATCAGCTCGTGCGAGCGGGCGAGTACGGAGATCGTGTCGAGCTGGACCGCGCCGAGGTGGCGGAGCACGCCACGTACGCCGGCCTTGCGGTCGGGGGCGCCGAGGAAGCCTTGGGCGCGGAGGGCGATGCGGCGGGCCTCGTCGGCGGACAAGGCGGCGGTGGGACGCGGCGGGGTCGTCATGGCCGGAACGATAGGGGGAGGGTCTGACAACGGGGTGGGGGACCGTCCACGGCGGCTGCGGGTGGTCAGGTCGGGGCCGGGAGGTAGGGCAGGGGGGTGGGGAGGGAGAGGTCGGTGGGGAGGAGGGAGGCGAGCCAGCAGTCGCGTAGGACGCCCTTGTTGGGCAGGGCCGCGCGGAGGGTGGCCTCCAGGGTGAAGCCCGCGCGTTCCGCCACCGTGAGGGAGCCCACGTTGCCGACCTCCGCGCGCCACTCCAGGCGCGTACAGGAGAGGTCGGTGAAGGCCCAGCGGGCCACGCCCAGGACGGCCTCCGTCATATAGCCGCGACCGCGGAACCGTTTGGCCGTCCAGAAGCCGACTTCCCAGGAACCCGCGCGTGGGTGGTGGATGGAGACCGCGCCGACCACTGGGCCGTGGTCCTCGGTCCGTATCGCGAAGGTGTACTCCGTGTCACCGAGCCAGCCGTCCGCGACGACACGGTTGACGAAGTATTCGGCGTCCACGCGCGCGTACGGCGAGGGAATCGTGGTCCAGCGCTGGATGTCGGGGTCCTGGGCCGCGGCGTACACCTCGTCGATGTCGGCGGGCACGAATGTGCGCAGCTGCAGGCGGTCGGTGGTGAGCGTCACGGGGTCCATCGCCCGATTCTGCTCGGCACGCGGCAGGGGCGCCATGACTTTTCATGGGCTGTACCGGCACCTTCGCGGCGGCCCGCGCGTTGGACGTGATGGCAGACCTCCCGGCACGGTGGGGTCCTCGCATACGATGGTCGCTGCTCCAGTAGTCCTTGGTAGTCCCCAGTGATACCTAGCAGTTTTCAGAGAAAACCGACCGTGCCAGGCCCGACCGGCAAGGAGACCAACCCCCGTGTCCGTCCTCCAGAAGATCATGCGTGCAGGCGAAGGCAAGATCCTGCGCAAGCTGCACCGCATCGCGGACCAGGTCAACTCCATCGAAGAGGACTTCGAGAGTCTCTCCGACGCCGAGCTGCGCGCCCTCACGGACGAGTACAAGCAGCGGTTGGAGGACGGGGAGACCCTCGACGACCTGCTGCCCGAGGCGTTCGCGACTGTCCGTGAGGCCGCCCGGCGCGTGCTGGGCCAGCGCCCGTACGACGTGCAGCTGATGGGCGGCGCCGCGCTCCACCTCGGTTACGTGGCGGAGATGAAGACCGGTGAGGGCAAGACCCTGGTCGGCACGCTGCCCACGTACCTGAACGCGCTGTCCGGCAAGGGCGTCCACCTGATCACGGTGAACGACTACCTGGCCGAGAGCCAGTCCAAGCTGATGAGCCGTGTTCACAAGTTCCTCGGCCTGTCCGTGGGCTGCATTCTTGCCAATATGACGCCGGCGGAGCGCCGCGAGCAGTACAACTGCGACATCACGTACGGCACGAACAACGAGTTCGGCTTCGACTATCTCCGCGACAACATGGCGTGGTCCCAGGACGAGCTCGTCCAGCGCGGCCACAACTTCGCGGTGGTCGACGAGGTCGACTCCATCCTCGTCGACGAGGCCCGTACGCCGCTGATCATCTCCGGCCCCGCCGACCAGGCCACGAAGTGGTACGGCGACTTCGCCAAGCTCGTCACCCGCCTCAAGAAGGGCGAGGCGGGCAACACGCTGAAGGGCATCGAGGAGACCGGCGACTACGAGGTCGACGAGAAGAAGCGCACCGTGGCCATCCACGAGCCGGGTGTGGCCAAGGTCGAGGACTGGCTCGGGATCGACAACCTCTACGAGTCGGTCAACACACCGCTCGTGGGTTATCTGAACAACGCGATCAAGGCCAAGGAACTCTTCAAGAAGGACAAGGACTACGTCGTCATCGACGGCGAAGTCATGATCGTCGACGAGCACACCGGCCGTATCCTCGCCGGCCGCCGCTACAACGAGGGCATGCACCAGGCGATCGAGGCGAAGGAAGGGGTGGACATCAAGGACGAGAACCAGACCTTGGCGACCATCACCCTTCAGAACTTCTTCCGCCTCTACGAGAAGCTCTCCGGCATGACCGGTACGGCGATGACCGAGGCCGCCGAGTTCCACCAGATCTACAAGCTCGGCGTCGTCCCGATCCCGACCAACAAGCCGATGGTCCGTGCGGACCAGGCCGACCTGATCTACCGCACCGAGGTCGCCAAGTTCGACGCGGTGGTCGACGACATCGCGGAGAAGCACGGGCACGGCCAGCCGATCCTGGTGGGTACGACGTCCGTCGAGAAGTCCGAGTACCTGTCGCAGCAGCTCAACAAGCGCGGTGTTCAGCACGAAGTGCTGAACGCGAAGCAGCACGACCGCGAGGCCGCGATCATCGCGCAGGCCGGCCGCAAGGGCTCCGTCACCGTCGCCACGAACATGGCCGGTCGTGGTACCGACATCAAGCTCGGCGGCAACCCGGACGACCTCGCGGAGGCCGAGCTGCGCCAGGCCGGGCTCGACCCGGTCGAGCACGTCGAGGAGTGGGCGGCCGCGCTGCCCGCCGCCCTGGAGAAGGCCGAGCAGGCCGTCAAGGCCGAGTTCGAGGAGGTCAAGGACCTCGGCGGGCTCTACGTTCTCGGTACGGAGCGGCACGAGTCGCGGCGTATCGACAATCAGCTGCGTGGTCGTTCCGGCCGTCAGGGCGACCCGGGTGAGTCCCGCTTCTACCTGTCGCTCGGTGACGACCTCATGCGGCTCTTCAAGGCGCAGATGGTCGAGCGCGTGATGTCGATGGCCAACGTGCCGGACGACGTACCGATCGAGAACAAGATGGTGACCCGTGCCATCGCCTCCGCCCAGTCGCAGGTCGAGCAGCAGAACTTCGAGACGCGTAAGAACGTCCTGAAGTACGACGAGGTGCTCAACCGGCAGCGCGAGGTCATCTATGGCGAGCGCCGCCGCGTCCTGAAGGGCGAGGACCTGCAGGAGCAGGTCGTGCACTTCATGGACGACACGATCGACGAGTACATCGGCGCCGAGACCGCCGAGGGCTTCGCCGAGGAGTGGGACCTCGACCGGCTGTGGGGCGCGTTCAAGCAGCTCTACCCGGTCAAGGTCACCGTGGAGGAGCTCGAGGAGGAGGTCGGGGACCGGGCCGGTCTCACCGCCGAGTTCATCGGCGAGGCCGTCAAGGACGACATCCACGCGCAGTACGAGGAGCGCGAGGAGCAGCTCGGCTCCGAGATCATGCGTGAGCTGGAGCGCCGGGTCGTGCTGAGCGTGCTCGACCGCAAGTGGCGTGAGCACCTCTACGAGATGGACTACCTCCAGGAGGGCATCGGGCTGCGCGCCATGGCGCAGAAGGACCCGCTGGTCGAGTACCAGCGCGAGGGCTTCGACATGTTCACCGCCATGATGGAGGGCATCAAGGAGGAGTCCGTCGGCTACCTGTTCAACCTGGAGGTCCAGGTCGAGCAGCAGGTCGAGGAGGTCCCGGTGGCGGACTCCAAGCCCGCCGCCACGTCGCTCGACAAGGCCGACAGCCAGGACGCCGTGCCCGCGCAGGCCGGTGGCCGCCCGGAGATCCGCGCCAAGGGCCTGGACGCTCCGCAGCGTCCCGACCGGCTGCACTTCCAGGCGCCGAACGCCGAGGGCGGTGTCGACGAGGGCGACTTCGTGACCGAGGGCGGGCCCACGCGCTCCTCTGCGGACGGGATGACCCGTGCCGAGCGGCGCAAGCAGCAGAAGGGCCGCCGCCGCAAGAAGTGACGCGAAGCGTGTGACGCGGCGCGTATGACGCGGAGCGTGAAGGGGCCGGGCACGGGGTGCCCGGCCCCTTCACGCGTTCTGGGGCGGGGGACGGGTGCCTGACTGCTTCGCGCGTTCTGGGACGAGGCACGGGTGCCTGGCCGCTTCGCGCGTTCTGGGGCGGGGGACGGGTGCCTGGCCGCTTCGCGCGTTCTGGGACTGGGGACGGGGGCCCGGCTGCTTCACGCGCTCTCGGGCGGGGCTGCGTCACTCGTCGCTGTCCCGGGCTTCCCGTGGTGGGCGGCCGGCGAGTTCTACCGCTGTGCAGCGCCAGCGGTGGTCGTCGCCCAGGGTGAGGCGGAAGGCCAGGGCGTGGAGGCGGGGGCCGACCGCGATGCGGGCGAAGACCTCGTAGCTGCCGGGGGCGGGTTCGAAGTGGCCGATGCCGTGGACGGTCGGCCGGGGGCCCGCGCCGTGCAGCAGGGCGCGGTGTTCCACCAGCCACAGTAGGTCGTCGAAGGCCTGGTGCGCGGCGTGCCGGGCGAACCAGTGCAGGGGCCTGTCGCCGCTGAGCACCAGGAGCAGGCGCTGGGTGAACAGCTCGGTGGGGTGCGGCGGGACCTGGGGTGGGACGCGCCGCGGTGCCGCTCCGGGGCGGCGGGTGTCGCGGCGGATGGGCGGCCGGGTGGTTCCGCGTGGCCCCCGCCTGTTCATGACCTTCTGCACGACGCCTCCCGATACCGACCGGTAACTCCTCGTGGGGATCTTGTACGAGGTCGGAGGGTGCGGCGGCAAGGGCCGGTCGGTGGCGCCGGGGCGCGGCGGAGGGTTCCCCTATCAGGGTGACCGGGCCGTCGCGAGGGCCGGGGCCCCGGGAACGTACGAAGGCCGGCCGAGGGTGGGTGTTGACGTCCGGGCGGACGCGGGCGGCGGCCCGAAGGGGGACGCCCCCACGTATCCTGAAGCCCCCGACGCAGAGCAGAAAGCAGCCGGACCATGCGCGTGTACGTACCTCTGTCCCTGCCTCGACTCGCAGAGGCGTACAAGGCCGGCGAGATCGGGCCCGCGCCCGTGACCGCCTTCGCCGTGACGCCCGCGCTGCGCGAGTGGTACCTGTCCGAGGACATCGAGGAGCTGGAGTACGCGGCGCTCAACCGCGCTGCGCTCGCCTCGCTGCGGCTCGTCGCCGCCGACCCGGGCGCCGCGCGCCGCCGGGTCGTCGTCGCCGTGGACGTGCCGGACGGGTCCGTCGTCGCCGACCCGGACCGGGGGCTCGACCCGGCCGCGCTCGGCGAGCTGACGGTGCGCGAGACCGTGCCGCTGGCGAAGGTCGCCGCCGTGCACGTCGACTCGGGCGACGCCGACGCCGATGTCACGGCCGCCGCGGAGGCGCTGGCCGCGGCCGACCGGGGCGACGGTGACGCGCAGTTCGTCGTGGACGGCGCCGAGGACCATGACCTGTTGTGGTTCGCCACGCAGGAGATCCCGGGTCTTGTGGGTGAGGGCGAACACTGAGGGACCCGGCTCAGGGGTGGGTAGTTTCTTGTCATGGGGAGTGACTTCGGGATGCACACGGGCACGCACATCGTCTGGGACTGGAACGGCACGCTGTTCCACGACAACGACGCCGTCATCCGCGCCAGCAACGCGGCCTTCGCGGCGGTCGGCCTTGAGCCGATCACGTTGGAGAAGTACCGCGAGCTGTACTGCATACCCATCCCCAAGTTCTACGAGCGGCTGATGGGCCGGCTGCCGACTCAGGCCGAGTGGGCGGCGATGGACGGCGCGTTCCACCAGCACTACGCGCGGTACGCGGTGGACTGCCGGCTCACCGAGGGCGTCGAGCTGCTGCTGGCCGGCTGGCAGGAGGCCGGGCGCAGCCAGTCCATCCTCAGCATGGCGGGGCATGAGGAACTCGTGCCGCTGGTACGGCAGTTGGGGATCGCGGAGCGGTTCGTGCGCGTCGACGGGCGGACGGGGCCCTCCGGGGGGAGCAAGGCCGAGTACATGGTGCGGCACCTGGGGGTTCTCGACGGTGTGGCTCGGGAGCGGACCGTGGTCATCGGGGATGCGGCCGACGATGCGGTGGCGGCGGGGGCCGCGGGGGTGCGGGCGGTTCTCTATACCGGGGGGTCGCACAGTAGGGCGAGTCTTGAAGGGGTGGGGGTGCCGGTCGTGGACACGTTGGGGGATGCGGTGCGGGTGGCGGAGCGGATGGTTGCGGCGGCGTGAGGGGTGTGTTCGGTCGTCGGTGGGACTGAAAGATCGGGGCTCTGCCCCAAACCCCGCGCCTCAATCGCCGGCGGGGCTTGATGGGCTCAATCGCCGCACGGGCTTGAAAGGCCTGCTCAATCGCCGCAGGGGCTTGAAAAGCAGGGACTCGGGTGGGCATAGGTATACGGATCCCGATGGCCCGTGCGGAGATGCGTATACGGGGCTCCGGGGATACCGATGCCGGGGGGTGTGGGGATCGGCAGGCTGTAGGGGTGTCGCGTGGTCCGGAGGAATGGCGTGGCGGGGTGTCGGACGGCAGTGGTCAACTCCTCACGGCTGTCGTGGCATCGACCCCTCGTCGCTGCGTCCGGGGCACGGCGCGTTTCGGTGGCTGCCCTCGTCGGCGGGGCAGCCACCGCACTTGCGTGTCAGGGTCAGGACGTAGGTGCCTTCGCCCGCAGCACCGTCAGGAACTCCCGCATCCAGCCCGAGTGGTCCGGCCAGGCGCGGGAGGAGACCAGCGTGCCGTCGACCACCACCTCCGCGTCGTGGAAGGTGGCGCCCGCCGCCTGCATGTCCGGTTCGAGCGCCGGGTACGCCGTGACGCGCCGGCCCCGCAGCCCGTCCACTGCCGCCGTCAGGAGCGGGCCGTGGCAGATCTGCGCGACGGGCCTGTCGGTGTCGAAGAAGGACTTGACGATCTTGCGGAGCTCGGCGTCGCCGCGCAGGTACTCCGGCGCCCGGCCGCCCGGGATCACCAATGCGGCGTACTGGCCCGGGTCGACTTCGGAGAAGGCCAGGTCGGCGGGCCAGGTGTAGCCGGGCTTCTCCGTGTACGTGTCGAAGCCGGGTTCGAAGTCGTGGACCACGAACCGGAGCTTCTTCCGGGTCGGGGCCGCGATGTCGACCCCGTAACCCTCCTCGCGCAGCCGCTGGTACGGGTACAGGACTTCCAGCGACTCCGCCGCGTCGCCGGTGACGATCAGGATTTTGGGTGCCATTGGTCACACACTCTCCTCGCCGGGATCCGCCGTGTCGTGCGCCCAACGTGTCGCCGCGCCGCTGCGCTGGCAAGAGCCCGTACTGCGCAAGGGCTCCAGGGGTTCTGTGCAGAGTGTCAAAGTTCGACCCCCCGTTTTGTACACAAGCGGCTCATGACGACGCACCCTCGGGGAGCGATAGCCTGGTCCCGTGATCAGCGCGATATCTCGCGGGGGCATCGTCGCCCCCTGCCCGCGCCGGGAGCTCACGACCCGCCACAGCAGTGGTCGTGCCCGGCGCTCAGTCGCTGATCATTTCGGGCGGATGGCCTCTTCGTTGAAAACGGCGCATTGTGGTCCGCTCTTCTCTCATCCCGGCATAACGTCGTCTCAGACCGGAAACCCCGCGTCGAGGCGTTGTGTCGAGCGATTCATCTACGCGACATCTACGTCTCGCAACGGCGCGCGACAGGAGCCAGAGGACAATGCAGACCAAGCTGGACGAAGCCAAAGCCGAGCTGCTCACCAGGGCCGCCCGGGTAGCTGAGAACAGCCCGGTAGGGGGGAACCTACCGACCGGGGCGACGGGCGAGGGCACGCGGGCCACCGGGACCACCAAGACCGCCCGGTCAGCCGGGACCTCCAAGGACCCAGACAGCGTGCTCGCGTTCCTCCAGCGCTACTACCTGCACACCGCACCGGAGGATCTGAGCGACCGTGATCCGGTCGATGTCTTCGGGGCCGCGCACTCGCACTACCGCCTCGCGGAGAACCGCCCGCAGGGCACGGCCAACGTGAAGGTGCACACGCCGACCGTCGAGGAGAACGGCTGGACGTGCAGCCACTCGGTCGTCGAGGTCGTCACGGACGACATGCCGTTCCTGGTGGACTCCGTGACGAACGAGCTGTCGCGGCAGGGGCGTGGCATCCACGTCGTCATCCACCCGCAGATCACCGTCCGGCGCGATGTCGCCGGCAAGCTCCTCGAGGTGCTGCCGGCCGGCACGTCCACCGAGGACCACGACGTGCTCACCGAGTCGTGGATCCACGTCGAGATGGACCGCGAGACCGACCGCGCCGACCTCAAGCAGATCACCTCCGACCTGCTGCGCGTCCTGTCCGACGTACGGGAGTGCGTCGAGGACTGGGAGAAGATGCGGGACTCGGCGCTGCGCATCGCCGAGGAGCTGCCGGGCGAGCCGACCGCCGGGGACCTGCCCGACCAGGAGGTCGAGGAGGCCCGCGAGCTGCTGCGCTGGCTGGCCGCCGACCACTTCACGTTCCTCGGGTACCGCGAGTACAACCTCTCCGAGGACGACTCGCTGGCCGCCGTGCCCGGCACCGGACTCGGCATCCTGCGCTCCGACCCGCACCACGAGCGCGACGAGCACCACCCGGTGTCCCCGTCCTTCAACCGGCTGCCGGCCGACGCCCGTGCCAAGGCCCGCGAGCACCGCCTGCTGGTCCTCACCAAGGCCAACAGCCGCGCCACCGTGCACCGGCCGAGCTACCTCGACTACGTCGGCGTGAAGAAGTTCGACTCCGAGGGCAATGTCGTCGGCGAGCGCCGCTTCCTCGGGCTGTTCTCCTCCGCCGCGTACACCGAGAGCGTGCGCCGCGTCCCGGTCATCCGGCGCAAGGTCCAGGAAGTCCTGAAGGGCGCGGGCTTCTCGCCCAACAGCCACGACGGCCGTGACCTGATGCAGATCATGGAGACGTACCCGCGCGACGAGCTGTTCCAGACGCCCGCCGACGAGCTGCGCCCCATCGTGACGTCCGTCCTGTACCTCCAGGAGCGCCGCCGGCTCCGGCTCTACCTGCGCCAGGACGAGTACGGCCGCTACTACTCGGCCCTCGTCTACCTGCCGCGCGACCGCTACACGACGGGCGTGCGGCTGCGGATCATCGACATCCTCAAGGAGGAGCTCGGCGGCACCAGCGTCGACTTCACCGCGTGGAACACCGAGTCGATCCTCTCCCGGCTGCACTTCGTCGTCCGCGTTCCGCAGGGCACCGAACTGCCGGAGCTCTCCGACGCCGACAAGGACCGCATCGAGGCCCGCCTCGTCGAGGCCGCCCGCTCCTGGGCCGACGGCTTCGGGGAGGCGCTGAACGCCGAGTGCGGCGAGGAGCGCGCCGCCGAACTGCTGCGCCGCTACGGCCAGGCGTTCCCCGAGGGCTTCAAGGCCGACCACTCGCCGCGCGCCGCCGTGGCCGACCTGGTCCACCTCGAACAACTCACGCAGGAGAACAAGGACTTCGAGCTCTCCCTGTACGAGCCGGTGGGCGCGGCCCCCGGCGAGCGCCGCTTCAAGATCTACCGGATCGGCGCGCCCGTCTCGCTCTCCGCCGTCCTGCCGGTGCTCCAGCGCCTGGGCGTCGAGGTCACCGACGAGCGCCCGTACGAGCTGCGTTGCAGCGACCGCAAGACGGCGTGGATCTACGACTTCGGCCTGCGCATGCCGAAGCCGTCGAACGGCAACGGGGACGACCTCGGGGCCGACGGCCGCGAGCGCTTCCAGGACGCCTTCGCCGCCACCTGGACCGGCCTCGCCGAGAACGACGGCTTCAACTCCCTCGTCCTGGGCGCCGGTCTGAACTGGCGTCAGGCGATGGTGCTGCGCGCGTACGCCAAGTACCTGCGCCAGGCGGGGTCCACTTTCAGCCAGGACTACATGGAGGACACCCTCCGGACGAACGTGCACACCACGCGCCTGCTGCTGTCGCTGTTCGAGGCGCGGATGTCCCCGGACCGGCAGCGCGCCGGGACCGAGCTGATCGACGGTCTGCTCGAAGAGGTCGACGGCGCCCTCGACCAGGTCGCCAGCCTGGATGAGGACAGGATTCTCCGTTCCTTCCTCACCGTCATCAAGGCGACGCTGCGCACGAATTTCTTCCAGGAGGCGGGGGGCGGCAAGCCGCACTCGTACGTCTCCATGAAGTTCGATCCGCAGGCCATTCCGGACCTGCCCGCGCCGCGGCCCGCGTACGAGATCTGGGTGTACTCGCCCCGTGTCGAGGGCGTGCACCTGCGCTTCGGCAAGGTCGCGCGCGGTGGCCTGCGCTGGTCGGACCGGCGTGAGGACTTCCGTACGGAGATCCTCGGCCTGGTGAAGGCGCAGATGGTGAAGAACACCGTCATCGTGCCGGTCGGCGCCAAGGGCGGCTTCGTCGCCAAGCAGCTGCCCGACCCGTCGGTGGACCGCGACGCCTGGATGGCCGAGGGCATCGCGAGCTACAAGACGTTCATCTCGGCGCTGCTCGACATCACCGACAACCTGGTCGCCGGTGAAGTGGTCCCGCCCGCGGACGTCGTCCGTCATGACGAGGACGACACGTACCTCGTGGTCGCGGCCGACAAGGGCACGGCGTCCTTCTCGGACATCGCGAACCAGGTCGCCGAGTCGTACAACTTCTGGCTCGGTGACGCCTTCGCCTCCGGCGGCTCGGCCGGCTACGACCACAAGGGCATGGGCATCACCGCCCGCGGCGCCTGGGAGTCCGTCAAGCGGCACTTCCGGGAGCTGGGTGTCGACAGCCAGTCCGAGGACTTCACGGTCGTCGGCGTCGGCGACATGTCCGGTGACGTGTTCGGCAACGGCATGCTGCTCTCCGAGCACATCCGCCTGGTCGCCGCCTTCGACCACCGGCACATCTTCATCGACCCGAAGCCCGACGCGGCCACCGGCTTCGCCGAGCGCCGCCGGATGTTCGAACTGCCGCGCTCCTCGTGGGCGGAGTACAACAAGGAGCTGATCTCGGCGGGCGGCGGCATCTTCCCGCGCTCCGCCAAGTCGATCCAGCTCAACGCCCACATCCGCGAGGCCCTCGGCATCGAGTCCGGCCAGGCGAAGATGACCCCGGCCGAGCTGATGAAGGCGATCCTCCAGGCGCCGGTCGACCTGCTGTGGAACGGCGGCATCGGTACGTACGTCAAGTCGTCGGTCGAGTCCAACGCGGACGTCGGCGACAAGGCCAACGACCCGATCCGCGTCGACGGCCAGGACGTGCGCGCCAAGGTCATCGGCGAGGGCGGCAACCTCGGCGCGACCCAGCTGGGCCGCATCGAGTTCGCCCGCGGCGGCGGCCGCGTGAACACCGACGCCATCGACAACAGCGCGGGCGTCAACACCTCGGACCTCGAGGTGAACATCAAGATCCTGCTCAACGGGTTGGTCTCCGACGGTGACATGACGGTCAAGCAGCGCAATAAGCTGCTCGCCGCCATGACGGACGAGGTCGGGCACCTGGTGCTGCGCAACAACTACGCGCAGAACACGGCGCTCGCCAACTCCTGCGCCCAGGCGCCGTCCCTGCTCCACGCCCATCAGCGGTTCATGCGCCGCCTGGGCAAGCAGGGCCACCTGGACCGGGGCCTGGAGTTCCTGCCGACCGACCGGCAGATCCGTGAACTCCTCAACTCCGGCCGGGGGTTGAGCCAGCCGGAGCTCGCCGTCCTCTTCGCGTACACGAAGATCACGGCGGCGGACGAGCTGATCCAGACGTCCCTGCCCGACGACGCGTACCTGCGCCGCCTGCTGCACACGTACTTCCCGAAGCCGCTGCGCGAGAAGTACGGCGAGGCGATCGACGGGCACGCGCTGCACCGCGAGATCATCACGACGGTCCTCGTCAACGACACGGTGAACACGGGTGGTTCGACGTTCCTGCACCGCCTCCGTGAGGAGACGGGCGCGTCCCTGGAGGAGATCGTGCGGGCGCAGCTCGCCGCGCGCGAGATCTTCGGCCTCAGCGAGGTCTGGGACGCGGTCGAGGCGCTCGACAATGTCGTCGCCGCGGACGTCCAGACCCGGATCCGCCTGCACTCGCGGCGACTTGTCGAGCGCGGCACGCGGTGGCTGCTCAACAACCGCCCGCAGCCGCTCCAGTTGGCGGAGACGATCGACTTCTTCAAGGAGGACGTCACCAAGGTCTGGGCGGAGATGCCCAAGATGCTGCGCGGCTCCGACGCCGAGTGGTACCAGGGCATCGTCGACGAGCTGACCGGCGCGGGTGTGCCGGAGGAGCTGGCGGAGCGTGTCGCCGGGTTCTCGTCCGCGTTCCCGACGCTCGACATCGTGCAGATCGCCGACCGCATGGGCAAGGACGCGCTGTCCGTCGCCGAGGTCTACTACGACCTCGGGGACCGGCTCTCCATCACGCAGCTCATGGACCGCATCATCGAGCTGCCGCGTTCCGACCGCTGGCAGTCCATGGCCCGCGCGTCGATCCGTGAGGACCTGTACGCGGCGCACGCCGCACTCACCGCCGACGTGCTGGCGGCGGGCAACGGGACCTCGACGCCCGAGCAGCGGTTCAAGGCGTGGGAGGAGAAGAACGCGGCGATCCTGGGCCGGGCGCGCTCGACCCTGGAGGAGATCCAGAGCTCGGACGCGTTCGACCTGGCGAACCTCTCGGTCGCCATGCGCACGATGCGCACGCTGCTGCGTACGCACTCGTAGCGGGTACGCGGAAGGGGGCGCCCCGAGCCGGATCTTCGGCTCGGGGCGCCCCCTTTTCGTACGGTCGGCGCCTACGCGGCGACGGGCGCCTTCGGTTTCTTCGGCTTCGGCTTGGCCGGACCCGCGGCATTGGTGAACGCCTCGTACTCCTTGAGGACGTCCTCGGTCGGCCCGTCCATCCGCAGCTCGCCGCGCTCCAGCCACAGCACCCGGTCGCAGGTGTCGCGGATGGACTTGTTGCTGTGGCTGACGAGGAAAACGGTCCCCGCGCGCTGCCGCAGCTCCTTGATCCGCTGCTCGGACCGCTTCTGGAAGGACCGGTCACCGGTGGCGAGCGCCTCGTCGACCAACAGCACGTCGTGCTCCTTCGCGACGGCGATCGAGAACCGCAGCCGGGCGGCCATGCCGGACGAATACGTCCGCATCGGCAGCGTCACGAAGTCGCCCTTCTCGTTGATCCCGGAGAAGTCGACGATCTCGTCGTACCGGTCCCGCACCTGCTCGCGGGACATGCCCATCGCGAGCCCGCCGAGCCGTACGTTGCGCTCGCCGGTCAGGTCGTTCATCAAGGCCGCGTTCACGCCGAGCAGCGAGGGCTGCCCGTCGGTGTAGATGGCCCCGTTCTCGGTCGGCAGCAGCCCGGCCACGGCCTTCAACAGGGTGGACTTCCCGGACCCGTTGGTCCCGATGAGCCCGATGGCCTCGCCTCGGTAGGCGGTGAAGGACACGTTCTTCACCGCGTGCACCTTGCGCACCCCCGCCCGCTTCTCGGCCTTCTTCCGGCCGCCGAGGATGCGGCTGAGGGCGGCGGTCGCGGCGCCGCGGCCCGTGCCGGTCCCGTTGACCCGGTAGACGATGTCGACGCCGTCGGCGATGACGGTGGGTACCTGTCCGGTGGTGTTGTCAGCCACGATGTCAGCCACGTCCGTACGTCTCCTCGGCCTTCCAGAAGTAGATGAACCCGCCGACGCCGGCGAGCAGCGCCCAGCCGACCGCCAACGCCCAGATGTGCGGCGGCAGTTGAGCATCGGTGAAGCTGTCGATGAGCGCGAAGCGCATCAGGTCGATGTAGACGGCGGCCGGGTTGGCCTGGAGCAGCGTCGATACGAACGACGGGATGCCCCGCCCCTCCGTCAGCCGGGTCAGGCTCCACATCACGCCGGACGCGTACATCCACGTACGCAGCAGGAACGGCATCAGCTGCGCGAGGTCCGGGGTCTTCGAGCCGAGCCGCGCCATGATCAGCGCGAGCCCGGTGTTGAACACGAACTGGAGCGTCAGCGCGGGCACGGCGAGGAACCAGGACAGCGCCGGCGGCACGCCCGTCGCCAGCAGGATGACCACCAGCGCACACATGGAGAACAGCAACTGCTGGAGCTGCTGGAGGCAGAACGAGACCGGGAGCGCGGCCCGCGGGAAGTGCAGGGCCCGGACGAGCCCGAGGTTCCCGGAGATCGCTCGCGTCCCCGCCATCACCGACGACTGCGTGAACGTCCACACGAACACGCCCGTGACCAGGAACGGGATGTAGTCCGGCACACCCCTGCTCGTGCCCATGAGCTTGCCGAAGATGAGGTAGTACACCGCCGCGTTCAGCAGCGGCGTGAGCACCTGCCAGACCTGCCCGAGCTTCGCCTGGCTGTACTGGGCGGTGAGCTTGGCGGTCGAGAAGGACGCGATGAAGTGCCTGCGCTGCCACAGCTGACGGACGTACGCGGGCAGCGAGGGCCGCGCGCCGCTGACGCTCAGCCCGTACCGGGCGGCGAAGGCCGCCGGATCCTCGGGGACAGGGACGGACCGCGGTGTCTCCTGCGGGGGAGGCGTGTCCAGGACCTGGCTCACATCCGCTGCTTTCGGTCGGGGGTGGTTCGGAGGTTCGGCTCCGGCCGTTCATCTGCCGTTCACGTCGGGACGGGCCCGTATCGTCGTGACGTGAGAGTAGGGCGGATCGACGTCGGAACGCAACCGTTTCGTCCTCGCGCACTTATGCTTTGCCATATGACGACCAACGCCGACTCCCCCAAGCCGACGCGCCGCAGGGCCCCCGCCGGTGCGGCCGTCCTGCGCGAGGACGTGACGGAGGCCATCCGCGCGGCCGTCTTCGAGGAACTGGCCTCGGTCGGCTACGCGCGCATGTCCATCGAGGGCATCGCGCGCCGCGCGGGCGTCGGCAAGACGGCGGTCTACCGCCGCTGGAAGTCCAAGCTCCACCTGGTCCTCGACCTGGTCTCGGCGATCGCCGTGCAGGGCCTGCCCGCCCCGGACACCGGCTCCCTGGAGGCCGACCTCCGCCTCCTCTACGAGGTCACGTCACGCGCGCTGCGCCACCCCGTGGCCGGCCAGATCATCCCCGACCTCCAGGCGGAGGCGGCCCGCAACCCGGAGATCGCCGAGGCCCTGCAGAAGGCGCTGCGCGAGGGGCAGCACGGGGTGGCGAACGGCATCGTACGAGCGGCGGTGGAGCGCGGCGAGCTGCGCGAGGGCCTCGACGAGGACCTCGCGCTCGACCTGATCTCGGGACCGCTGTACTGGCGCGCGGTGGTGGTCCGCACCCCCAAACTCCCGAAGGGGCACCTGCCGCGCTTGGCGGCGGCGACGGCGGCGGGGCTCAAGGCGCTGTGAGGGTGTGTGAGGGAACGGGGCTGGGACTGTGCCCACGGCCTCCGGGTCGAGGTTGTCGACGTTGATGGTCGGCGGAGCCACGCGGTTGTACAGCGCGAGCACCGACGCCACGGACTCGAC
>NZ_JBSFVM010000046.1:0-34261 GCF_053592315.1 Streptomyces sp. NPDC002754 | reverse complement strand
TGACGACGTCGGTGATCCGGTTGGTGCTGCAGCGCAGCTTGCGGAGCAGTCGCCAGCCCTTGAGGACGGCCATGGCCTGTTCGCCGACACATCGGATCTTGGCGCATGGACGTAACTATCGGCACGCACAGCTGTGAATGCCCACGGCACCGCAGCCGAGCCATTGCCCCGTCCCGCCCCGCGTGCGCACGCACGCACGCACGCACAAAATCGCGGGAACCCCGTCGGAACACCCCCAGGTCAGGGCCCGTAGAGGCCAACGAGTCGGGCTGTACGCCGGGACCCGTCGGCGCTCCTAGAAGAGGGCCCTGATCTCCCGCTTCGCGAATCGGGACGGACGTTCACCGGGAAGGCTCGTCGCGTTGCAGGAGCAGTTCCCTGGCGCCGAAGCCTCCCAGGCGGGGCTTGATCGTGCCGTCCGCGGACAAGGTCGCCGCTTCGGTTTCCACTGAACGGAATCCGTCCGGAACGCGGAGGGCGATGTCGTGGTTCTCCTCAGCGCGCAGGTTGGCGATCCGAAGGACGAGTCGGTCTTCGTCGCCGGTCAGGGAAACCCTGCAGTCGGGCACGTCTCCCAGATCCAGCAGCGCTCCCTCGGTAAATCGAGGGTGCCGGGCCCCTGTGAATCGGTCCAGCGGGGTCACCTCATGGGCCAGGGCGCCGATCCGGGCCTGGGCGCCGAACCGGGACGCCGCTTCGGGTGCGTGGCGGTCGACGGCGGTGAAGACATAGCGGAAGCGGACTCGGCCGGGCTGTGTCGGCGGTGTGTTGCACGGCCAGAAGTTGTTCATCACGTAGGCGTAGAGGTATCCGTTCTTCTCCGAGAAGCGCTCGGGCCAGACTCCGCGGACCAGGTCCGAGGAGGAGAACAGAGCGCTGTCGGGGGCCGCCCAGATCACGCCGGGCCCGTCGTGTGCCGTGACGGTCACGGCGGAGGTGGCGGACAGCCACTCGTTGGAAGAGCCCGGACCGTGATCGGCGCGTGGTTCCACCCAGCCCAGCTGCCTGTCGTAGCGCACCGTCGGCGTGTCGACCAGGAACGGGAAGGCGATGGACACCGACTCCATGTCGAGTACCGGCAGTTTCGTCGCTTCGACGGTCAGCTCGCAGTGGTCGTGAGCATCGCGGAGCAACAGTTCCACGGTGATGTCGTCGAGGCCCGCGCCTTCTCCGGCCCAGCGCAGCCGGGTGCCGTCCGGAGTGCGGCGCGCGCCGAGCAGCCGCATCACGGGGCGCTCTTCGGTGAGTGGGGTGGGTGTGCCGGGGTGGAGCCGCGAATCGAGTTGTTTAATCATGGTTCGGTCGTGGGCGCCGCTGCTCTCGGCCTCAGCGGCGGTCAGCTGTATCAACTCCCCGAGCGCGAAGGGGGCCTGGGGGTCGAGGAGTTCGCGGCCGGTCGGCAGGTGACGCAGGCTGACAAGGAGCCCGTCGCCGTCCCGGAGGCCGAACTCCCACACACCGCTGCTCGCTGTTTCCCCGGCTGCGACGACGGTTCCCACCGGGGTCCGTTCATCGGCGGGGTGCGACGGGGCCTTGCGCGCGGCCGTCGGGAACTGCTCCCCCGCGGGGACGGTGTCACTGCGGTCGCTCAGGGGGAAGGAGCGGTAGCCGAAGGCCTCCATTTCCTCAAGGATCAGCCGGACTCGGAGCATGCCGGCGCAGTCGCTCAGCACCTCAAGGGGCACCGGTCGGCCTGCCGCGTCCAGGGGCGTACTCCCCTGCGGCAGGTCGACCTCGACGGTCAGTGACGCCGGCCAGGGGTGCGGGTTGTGGACCAGGAGGCAGGGGCCGTCCAGGCCGAGGGTCTCGGCCAGCTGACCGAGTACGCGGCGGCTCTCGTCGAGGGAGATCCGCGCCGCGTCGTCAATGGCACGGCGTTTCCAGTGGAGTTGGTCCTCGATCTGTGGTGCGTGCGGGTGGGACACGGCACGGGCCCAGTTCCAGGTGTGCTCTCCCCCGGTGATCAGCCCGTCCCAAGCCCGGTTCAGGGCAGGCTGGTTCGGGCGGTAGCGCTCGTCCATCAGGTGGGAGACGACGCCCAGGTTCTCGGCCACGGGCAGCATGGCTTGAGCCCGCCGGTAGGCGGCGGCGTCCGCGGCGGAGGCGGCGGGCCCGTCCTCCCAGAAGCTTCCGCCTTCCGCCGTGTGCAGCGGCAGACGGTCATGCAGTGGTGCGACGGAGCTCAAGTAGTCCCCGAACGTGGAGACTTGCACCCGGGGGTAGGCGAAAGCCTCGTTCCACCGATCCGCGAATCCGGCGTCGCCGTCACCGAGGTCCTCGTTGTCGGCGTGGGTACCGATGACTGCGAGATTGGTCGGCAGATAGTCCGGACGCTCGTAACGTTCGAGATAGCGCTCCAGGCCGTTCACCGCGCCGGCGACGGACTGCGGGTCGGCGGCGATGAACCGCAGCTGTGAGTAGTGGTCGGCGAAGTGGGCCAGGACTTCGCTGCCATCGGGGGCCTGCCAGCGCACCGGCGAGGCCAGGTGTACTTCGTCGCTGCCGACGGTGGCGGCCCTGTGGTGGTTGGACATGCCCACGAAGGCGTCCACGCCTGCCATCCGGAGCACCGTGGGAAGTACTCCCGTCCAGGTGGGTACGTCGGTGATGTTGGCGTATCGGGGAACGGTGCCGGGCCCGGCGGGGAGTGAGGTGCCGAAGTCGAGGGCGCGACGCAGTTCCTCCAGGCCGGCGATGCCCGTGAGCAGGTTGCTGTGGAAGGAGTTGACGCCGATCACTCCGGCGGCGATCGCCTCTAGCAGGCGGGCGCGTCGCTGTGGTGAGCGTGTGTTCATGTACTCCCGGACCACGAGAGATCCGTCCACGCTGTAGCGGAACGCAGGGTCCTTGGCGTGTCGGTCCAGGGCCTTGTCGATGTTGCGGCAGTGCAGTTCGAGCGCCTTCGGCTGGGTGTCGGTGAAGCCGAGATCGAGGTGCACGTGCGGGATCAGGTGCACGGTCCAGCGGCGGGCCGGGGTCAGGTCGGCACGGTGCACGCGGGCGTCACCCACGTGCAGGGCGAATTCGCCCGGTGCGTCGAAGCCGGGTGCGGGCAGTCGCCAGCGGACCATGCCGAAGTCCCGCTCCGGAGCTTCTGGAACGGGCACGACCCGGTCCGCGTAATGAAGGGACAAGTCACCGGGAAGGGCGGCTCCCGCGGGAATGTGGGCGGTGAGCTCGACCAGCGGAACGGGCTGCGGGTCACCGTGCAGGTAGAGGGACGTGGTCCGCAGGGACCATGACGGAGCGGGGCCCGGCGGGGTGCCGGCGGTCTCCAGCCGGACGGCGTTCCACCGCAGATAGGAGCCGAACCACTTCCCGTACTGGGGCCGTGCGTGGGGCAGTTCCTCGCCGGGGTGGTGGGCGGGGGCCCCGTCCTTGGCGCGGGGTGCTCCGGTGGCCGCGGGTTCGTCCAGGACAGTGGTGATGGTCAGCTCGTGTCGCCCGGGGGTGAGCCATGCCGCGGGCAGGGGTACACGGAGCGTGCCGTGCCCGGAGGTGGGGCCCGGGTCGCCGGTGCGGGAGCGGTCGGCACGCTCGACGGCAAGGTGGTGGAGCGAGTGGCGGGTGCCGTCCAGGACGACTTCGAGGTCGGGGCAGGGGCCGCGCTCCGCGGCGTAGGCGAGGTGCAGGACGGCGTTCTCGGCGTGGTCGAGGGTGAAGGACGCCACGATTCGGTGCGCCTGGTGGCCGCCGTCGGCGTCGTGGATGCCGGGGTGCACCTCGGGCCACACGGCGTCGGGGCGGTCGAGGTCGACGTGCAGGGTGGGCGTGCCGTCCATAACCGGCCAGGAGCCGGTGACGGGGGCGGGGGTCGCTGTCCACAGCGGGCGGTCGGAGGTCATGCGGGGGTTCCTCTGGAGGCCGGGCGGCAGTGCGGCCGCGGGCGGGTACGGCGGGTCGACGGCATCCGGTGCGCCGTGGGTCGAACCGCGGGTCAGCTCGTGAGCTTGAGGTTGTTGACGAAGAAGCGCTGGGCCAGGAAGAAGAGAAGGAGCGTGGGGAGCGAGACGAGGATGGCGCCCGCGAGGACCACGGGGGGCCCGACGTCGGAGTAGTTGCCCTGGAGTTCGGAGAGTGCGGCGATGACGGGCCGGATGTTGTCGCTGGTGCTGAAGGTGATGCCGAAGAGGAGGTCGTTCCAGATGGCGACGAACTGGAAGGAGAACGCGGCCACCATCGCCGACTTCGACAGCGGCACGTGGATCTGCCGGAACAGCCGCCACCACGAGGCGCCGTCCATCCGTGCGGCCTCGACGACCTCTCGGGGCACGGTGGTGGCGTAGTTGCGCATGAGGAAGAACGAGAACGGGATGGAGATGGTGGCGTACACCAGCAACATGCCGATCTGCGTGTCGTACAGGTCGACGCTCGCGTAGGAGAGGAACAGCGGGCGCAGGAAGACCTGGAGCGGCAGCAGAGTGCCCGAGTAGATCAGCCAGAACCACAGAACCCGGCGCCGCACGGGCATGATCACCACGGCGAACGCGGCGCCGGTGGCGATGACCACCGCGACGAGGGAGCCCACGACGGCGTACAGCAGGCTGTTGCCCATGGCGGGCCCCAGGTCTGCCTGGCTCCATGCTCGTGCGAAGTTGTCGAGGAGCCCGAAGCTGTCCGGCAACCAGTGGGGTGTGCCGGTGTACTGCTGCGCGGGAACGAGGGCGTTGACCACGAGCAGCCAGGAGGGGACGGCCCACAACAGGGACAGCAGGATCAGAGTGGTGTTCCGCAGAACTCTGCCGAGATGCATCGTCACGCGCCTTTCTCGCCGAGCTGGCGCCGGAGGTACAGCCAGGACGCCGCGAGGACGATCACGGTGAGGATGACCGCGATCGCCGAGCCGGCGCCGGCCCTCTGCAGCAGGAAGGTCTCCTGGTACATGGAGACGGCCAGCGTCTCTGTGGCACGCCCGGGGCCGCCCCGGGTCAGCACCCAGAGAAGGTCGAAGGACTTGAGTCCGTTGGCCAGGCTCATGCCGATCACGATGATCGATACCGGACGGAGCTGGGGCAGCACGACAAAGCGGAAGCGCTGCCAGGGACTTGCGCCGTCCAGGGCAGCTGCTTCCAGTGTCTCGGGCGGGATTCCCTGCAGTCCGACGAGGATCAGGATGACGGCTACGCCGGTGGCCTGCCAGGCGTTGACGCAGATGATGACCAGGGTGTTGCCCGGCCAGTCGAGCAGCCAGCTGTGGCTGAGGGAGCCCAGGCCGACCGCTGACAGCATCTGATTGAGCGCACCGTCAGTGCTCAGGACGAAGTTCCACACCACCGCCACGGCGGCGCCGGACAGCGCGTAGGGCGTGATCATGCACAACCGGGCGAAGCGTGACCAGCGGGTGGCGTCGGTGAGGCAGGCGATGAGCAGCCCGAGTGCGAAGGGCAGCACCACGGTCCCCGCCACCCATAGCAGCGTGTTCTCCGCGGACCGCAGCAGCGCGTCGTCCGTGAAGAAGAGCCGGTAGTTGTCCAGACCGGCGAAGGCGGAGTGGCGGTGGTCGTTGAAGAAGCTTCGGTAGATCGTGGTCACGAAGGGCGCGAGCAGCACCACCCCGACCAGAACGACCGCGGGGGTCAGGAAGGCGCCGACGGCGAGTCGGTCACGTGGCGTCGCACGGGGCCGGGGCGCAACAGGGTGTGGCTCGGGGCGGCTTGGGGCGGTCGGCCGGTCCTGTCCGGCGTCGGCGGCGGGTGGTGCGGTGCTGGTCCTCATGCCTCGTCCCGCTTCCACGTGTGCCATTCCTCGTCCGCGCGTTCCGCCATGCTGCGCAGCGTCGCCGTGGGCGACATCTGCCCGGTCAGGAAGGCCGAGAGATCCTCGATGTTGCCCTGGATGAGGCTGGGCGGACTGGCCTCGCTGTAGCGGACGAGACGTGCCCGCCGGTCCTTCGTGATGTTCTGCCTGAGACCGGCCACGACAGGGTTGCTGGACCGGACGACGGGGTTCGCCGAGCCGTCCTGGAGGTAATCGGTCCATGCCCGCTGCACGTTCGGGTGCAGCCAGGCTCCGGCGCTCGCCATGCCGGCCTCGTGGGTGGTGGCACGGCGCGGCACGGCGAGCGCGCTGCTCTCCGTGATCACCGACTTCTTCGTGGACTTCGCCACGGTGGGCAGGATGAAGGCGTCGTAGTCCTTGTGGGGTCGCATGTCGGCACCGCTCAGGTTCTTCGTGTGCCATGTCGCGTGCAGGAACATGCCCACGCGGCCGTCTCGGAGTCCGGCGGCGCCGTTTCCCTGGTCGTAATCGGGCGGGGTCATCCACCCCTTGCGTATGAAGTCGTGCCAGATGTCCATCGCCCGGCGCGCAGGCTCATCGGTGTAGCGGGCCTTCCCCTCGGCCAGTGCGGTGTAGAAGTCGGGATCGACCTTGCTGATGAGCTCCTGGAACCATTCGTAGGCGGGCCAGCCGCCGGCCTGGGTGGACACGAACGGTGTGATGCCTTGGCGTTTGAGGACGGTGGCGCAGTGCAGCAGCTCCTCCCAGCTGCCCGGCGCGTGCAGTCCGAGCCTGGCGAAGACCGGACGGCTGTAGAAGACGACGTAGTACGACTCGTAGAGCGGGATCCCGTAGACCGCGCCGCGGTACTGCATCGTGCCGCGCTGGGAGTCGCGGATCCATCCCTTGTCCAGGTAGGCGTCCCACAGGCCCGACAAGTCGGTGAGTTGTCCCCCGCGCGCCAGCTGCTTGAGTTCGTAGCCGGAGCCCCACTTGATCATGTCCGACGCGCGTGAGGTCTGCAGCGTCATCTGGGTGACCAGTTTGTAGGCGGTCGCCTCCGGGACGGACAGCGGGCGCAGCGAGTAGCCGGTCAGCGGCCGCAGCGCCTTGGAGGCCAGGGCATAGCCCTCGTCCCAGCTCCCGTTGTCGTTCCCGAAGCTCGCTGTGCCCGCGATCGCGGCCGTACTGCTGCCACGCGCGCAGCCGCCGAGCGCGAGGCCGGAGACTCCTGCGCCGAGACCGGCGAGGAAGCGGCGGCGTGGAAGGCTCGGCCGCATGCCTCTCCCTGCCGTACCAAAGGTTTTCATCGGTGCCCTTTCGCCGGAGCGTGACGGACGAAGACCGCATCCCTGTACGGGGCGAGGGCGCCCCGGACAGGGGACTGGCGCGGTGGCCGGCACCGGCGCGTGTCATGAACGTTAACGACACCACGCAAGGTCCACAAGGTTCATCCTGGATTCAATTCCAGACCCTCAAGTAAGGCCAGTTCAGGGTGGGTCACGCGCGAATCACGCAGGATGGTCGCGCCCAATCCGACGGTTGGTATCGTTAACCCACGGCACAGTCGCCGGTGCGTCGAGACGTCGAGCCTGCCGGCCACGCCCGATCGCCGTGCGGTCTCACCGGCCGTACGTGGCCAGCAGGGTGGGGATGACCGTCCTGCGCGGCGGCCCGGTCGGCTGCGTCCCGGATCCGGCCTCCAAGCGGTCCATGAGCAGCTGGGCCGCACGGCGCCCGATCTCGGCGGGATCGTAGGAGGCCAGGGTGAGCGGGACACTCAGCAGGTCGGCGGATTCCACATCGTCGAAGCCGGCGATGGCCGCGGCGGTTCCGAGACCGCGCACCGCACGGCAGGCGCCGAGGGTCAGGCGGTTGTTGGCACAGAACAACGCGGAGGGCGCGCCCGCCCGGTCGAGCAAGTCCCGCGCGGCCGCCTCGGCCGTGACAACGTCGTACGGGCCCCGCCGCACCCACTCCTCACGCGGCTGGAGCCCGGCTTCTTCCAGCGCGGACCACCAGCCGCGGAAGCGCTCGGCACCGGTGAAGAGGGTGGGAGGGTTACCGAGGAACCCGACCTTCTCGTGGCCGTCCTCCACGAGCCGGGCGGTGGCGGCTCGTGCACCACCGAAGTCATCGACGAGCACGGTGTCCGCCTCGATACCGGCGGATGGGCGGGAGGCCAGGACGAGCGGCGTGCCATCCAACACTCCGGGGGCGAGGTGCCGTTGGTCGGAACCGGCCGGGACAACGATCAGACCGTTCACCTGCCGGGAGACGAGGTCCTGGACAAGGTGCTTCTCCTGTGCGAGCTGCTCGGCGGTGTTGCCGAGAACCAGCCGAAGACCGTATGCCTGCACCACTTCCTCGGCGCCGAGGGCGAGTTGAGCGTAGAAGGGGTTGGCGAGGTTGGTGACGACGAGTCCGATCAGACCGCTGTGCCGACCGAGGCGCAGATTGCGCGCCGTCTCGTTGCGCCGGTAGCCCAGGTCGGTCACTGCTTCGAGAACGCGTCGACGAGTCGATTCACCGACTCCCTCGTTCCCCTTCAATACCCGCGAGACGGTCATGGCGCTGACTCCGACGCGTGCTGCGACGTCTCGCATCGTGGGGGTGGGGCGAGGCGGCTCTGCGACGGTTTCGGACCCGGACACTGCGTTGCTGCTCCCTTCGGGCACCGGCAGCCGCTCGCCGTCTGCGCGGGTCCTCCATCATAGGCGGACGCCTTGGCTCTCCTCCCCGTGCGAGGCCCGGGATGCCGCCCACCGTGCAGCGCCCAGGAGTGAGGCCGTATCGGGCAGGCGGGCAGGTGCGACGCGCAGCCCCGGCGCTCCGCCGTCCGCCAGTCCGTCGCGCAGGGGCGCTGCAATGAGATCCCAGGATCCTGCGATGGACCCGCCGACGACAAGCACGGTGGCCGCGAAGCGGGTCACCCAGGGGGCCGTGGCGACACCCAAAGCACGGAAGGCGTGATCGAGCACGCTGTCGGCGACGGCGTCTCCGGCACGTGCGCGGGAGGCGATGCCCCGTACGTCGGGTACGCCGCCCTGATGGCCGTCCGCGGCTCGGGCGTAGGCGGCGCGGATCGCGCGGCGTGAGACCGTTTCCTCCAACGGGCGCCCGTCGAAGGTGAGTCGGTGGGCACTGCCTTCCGGCGGTACCCGCGGCCCCTCATTGACCGGCACGCCGTCCGCCAGGAAGGCGGAGCCCACACCGCTGCCGAGCGTCAGGCATATGGCGCGTGTGTGTCCGGCAGCGGCCCCGCAGGCGTACTCGCCCAGTCCGAAGGCGTCGGCGTCGTTGATGAACCGGAGCGTGGCGGGTGTCGGGCGGATGCGCGCGCGCAGGGCGGCGCCGACATCCGTGCCGTACAACGCCTCGAACTTTCCGACCCCTTCGAACAGCGCTACGCCGGTCTCGTAGTCGAAGGGTCCGGGCACGGCCACGCCCCAGGCCGCGGACGGCGGTGCCCCGAGACGGGAAGCGGCCTGCACGACGGAGCCGAGGATGTCCCCGGCAGAGCCCTGCGGGGACAACGACTGCCGGACGGGGTCTCCGCGGACGGCCCCCGCCGACAGGTCCACCATGGCGGCGGTGACATGCGTGCCGCCGATCTCCAGCACCGGTTGCCTCAACGGTGCTCCCTGACCAGCGAAGTGACGACGTGCACAGGCCGCACGCCCAGAGGGCGCAACCGGTAGGAGCCGACTCCGGCGGGAACCGTCAGCGTCTCGGCGAAGGCGAGGTCGTGCGTACGGCCGTCGCCCCACTCGATCACGATGCCGTCACCGGAGGAGACGTTGAGGATGTGGAACCGGCCCGCGGTGTCCATGGCAGCGCCCTGGCCTGACGGCTCCAGCACCACGCGGCGCACTTCGTAGAACATCTCCGGCAGCGCGCCGAGGAGCTCCTCGCGCCAGTCGGGCCCCTCGCGCAGGACGCGCGGTTCCTGGATGAGATCGCGGCGCACCGCCTCGCCCTGGCGCGTGCTGTCGAGATTGGCGAACGCATGCTCGTAGGGCAGGGGGCGGGGCGCCCCCGTCGCGGTCTTGCGGAGCCAGTCGTAGAAGCGCAGGGAGTACAAGTACGGTGTGGCACTGATCTCCAGGACGAGATTGCCCGCGCCTGAGGCGTGCGGCGTCCCCGCGGGAATCAGATAGAGCCGGCCCTCCTCGGCGGGATGGCTCTGGATGAACCGTTCGACGTTCATCTCCTCGCCGTCCTCGACGGCGGCGAGCACCTGCTTGCGCATCAGGTCGATGTCGGCGTCCTGCTGCAGTCCGAGGTGGACGCGGGGGTTCGCCGCATCCGTGGCCGTGAGGTAGTAGGTCTCGTGCTGGGTGTACGTCCAGCCGAACTGTTCGCGCATGTACTCCTCGCGCGGGTGCAGATGGACCGAGAGATTGCCTCCCCCGACCGTGTCGAGATAGTCGAAGCGGATCGGGAAGGACGTGCCGAACTCCTCATGCACCGCCGCGCCGAGGAATTCCCGGGGATGCAGGACGCAGAGCAGTTGGAAGGGCAGTTCCACCTCGGCATCGGGCCCGTCGCCCACCAGGACGCCGGCCTCGGGTGCGATCAGTTCGTAGCCGAGTGCGGTGTTGCCGTTCTGCGGCGTGAAGCCGAGTTCGGTCGAGGCCCACTGCCCTCCCCAGAGGGTGGAGTTGAACCAGGGGCGGGTGCGGACCGGGCCGCCGGCCAGGTGGGCGAGGGTGGCGCGCAGTGTGCTGCCGTCGATCGAGGCCGGACTCTGGATGTTCTGCAGATCGAGCCAGCGGTCGATGTCGGCGGCATGGGCGTCGCGGTGGGCGTCGAGCATGGGCCAGTCCGCATAGAAGAGGCGGCGCAGGTCACCTGGGGCGCCGTGCCGGCCGAGATTGACGCCGAGGGCCGGGTCGCCGACGGCGACGGCCGCTTCGGCGTAGCGCTTGGGCAGGTCGGCGAACCAGAGCAGGTCGTGCCGGACGAGCGCGGCGCCAGGGCCGAGGACGATCAGCAGCCCCTGGTCCGGGGCCTCGGTCCGGGGCAGCGTGGTGTACATCCCGGCGATGGAGGCGCGGGCGAGGGGCAAGTAGTGGGGATCCGCGTCCGGTCCGTCGCCGGTGCGCTCCAGGACGGTGTCCCAGTCGGCCTCGAACCCACGCAGGTCCAGGAACCGGACGGGAGTGCCGAGGGCGGTGAGTGCGCCGTCCAGATGCTCCTGTACGGCGCTCCAGTCGAGCGCGGCCGGGCCGTCGAGAGCCAGTATGGCGGGCCCGGTGGGCAGGGTCCGGACAGCGGCCTCCCATCCGCTTGCGACCGTTCCGTCGACAGCCGGGTAGCGGGGATTGTGCTGATAGGAGCGGGTCACGGAACTCTCCGGGGTCGAAGCTGATTGTTATCGTTAACTGTAGGGCGCGGGGTGCGGCGCCGGTCAAGGCGGTACAAGGGGCGATCCGGGGGCCGCCTGCGGGTGGCGTCGATCCGCGCCGGGCCGCACGTCCATCGGCGCGGGAATCAGGCCGACCGGGCGCGCAGGGCGAGCTCGATGTCCTCCAGGCTGCGCCCCTTGGTCTCCACGACGCAGCGCGCCGTGAACACATGGGCGAAGCCACAGATCACCGCGAACCCGAGGAACAGCCAGCCGATGCCCACGGCGCTGAGCAGGACCGGGAAGGCGAGCGACACGACGAAGTTGGCCGCCCACAGCAGCATCGTGCAGAAGCCGACCGCGGCGCCCCGCACGTGCACCGGGAACACCTCGCTGATCACCACCCAGCACACGGCGCCCCACGAGGCGGAGAAGCTGACGATGAACGCGGCGAGACAGACCAGCGTGACCACGCCGACCAGACCAAGGCCCTCCGGCTCCGGCAGGAGAAGCGAAGTCGCCGCCAGCACGGCCAGGCTGGCGCACATGCACACCGCCCCGGTCAGCAGCAGCCGCTTCCTGCCCACCTTGTCGATGAGCCAGATGGCCACCAGCGTCATCACCATGTTGACCGCGCCGATCCCGGTGTTGGCGTAGACCGCGGCGGAGTCACTGAACCCGACATTGGTCAGCGTCGTGGGCGCGTAGTAGATGATCGTGTTGATTCCGACGACCTGGTTGAGCACGGCGAGCCCGATGCCGACCACGAGTGCCGGGCGCAGCCAGGGCGCGAAGACCTCACGCAGACCCGCCCGTTCCTGGGAAGCGACCTCCACCTGCCGGATCTCGGCGAGTTCGGCCTCGACCTCGCTCGCGCCCCGCGTGCGCGTGAGCACCGCGCGGGCTTCCTCCTCCCGTCCCTTGCGCAGCAGCCAGCGCGGCGTCTCCGGCATCACGATCAGACCCGCCAGCATCACGATCGAGGGCACCACCGCGAGGCCGAGCATCCAGCGCCACGCCTCGGCCGGCGCCAGCAGGGAGTTGGTCACGTAGGCCACGAATATGCCCACGGTGATCATCAACTGGTTGAGGGACGACACCGCGCCGCGACTGCGCGTGGTGGCCATCTCCGACAGATAGAGGGGGACGACGACGGAGGCCGCTCCCACCCCGAGGCCCAGCAGGACACGGGCGGCGATCAGCAGCACGGTGTTGGGCGCCAGGCCCGCGGCCAGCGCGCCCACGCCGAAGGCGACCGATGCGGCCATGCCGACGCGGCGCCGGCCGAGGGTGTCGGCGAGCCGCCCCGCGGCGGTCGCCCCGGCCATCGCCCCCACCAGGAGGGAACTGACGACAAACCCCTCCGCCAGCGGGGTCAGCCCCAACTCGTCCCGGATGTAGAGCAGGGCGCCTGCGATGACCCCGGTGTCGTAGCCGAAGAGCAGGCCACCGAGGGCACCGAAGAAGTAGATCCTCTTGGTGGCGGACCTGGACGCCCCGGAGGGCCTGTCCACATCTTTCGAGCCGGGTATCGCTTCCTGGGACACGAAGGGCCTCCGGATCGTGAGTTAACGTTCACACGGAAATTAGCGGCGCGTCGCCAGGGCGTCAACGGGTGTGCGGAAGCTGGAATACGCACTCGCGGGGCCAGGCATCCGGCTCACCCTCTGGATACACAATCGCCCTGACCAAGCCGTAGTTGGGGCCCGAAGAGCGGTTTCGCGGCCTGTCGGTCCGCGGAATCCGGTCGTGTCGGCGTCATTGACACGACCCTGCGAAGCGGGAACCCTCCTGGCTTGGATACTCACGTTAACGCTAACCATTCCGCAAGGAGACTGCCATGCCAGGTCGTCCCAGAGGCGGGCGGACCGCCGGAGCCTTCGTCCCCCGGCTCGTCCGCCGACTGACCTTACTGTCGAGCGTCTTCCTGCTGGTCCTGGGTGTGGTGGACGGTGGCGCGAGCATGCCCGCCGCCGCGGCCGCTCCGTCCGCGGGCGGGTCGTCCTCGGGTGCCGGACGCGACTACGTGGACCAGGTGAATCCCTGGGTGGAGGCCGACATCGGCCGGTACTTCTTCTTCCAGTCGGCCAGCAGACCGTTCGGCATGGTCAAGCTGCGCCCGGACACCAGCACCAACTCCTCCCGGGGCACCGGATACCGGCGCAACGAGGACCAGGTCAAGGGCTTCAGCCACCTGCACGACTGGAATCTGTCCGGCGTGCAGGTCATGCCCACCAGCGGTGAGAGCGTGAACAAACTCGACGGCGACGAGGGCTGGCAGTCGCACGTCGACCACGACAACGGTGAAGTCGCCCAACCCGGCTACCACAAGCTCCACCTGGACCGGTACGGCATCGACGCGGAACTCACCTCCACCGACCGCGTGGGCATGCACCGCTACACGTACGACAAGGCGGGCCCCAGCGAGATCCTGGTCAACCTCGGCGGACATCTGGGCGAGGCGATCATGGAAAACGCCCACGTCACCAAGAGCAACGACCGCGAGATCGCGGGCTACGTCGTGCAACGCGGCGAGAGCTTCGGCGAGGACGACGCCGACCACAAGGTGAAGCTGTACTTCGACATCCGCTTCGACAAGCCCTTCGACTCCCTGCACGGCTGGGCCGGCGACAAGCTCGTCGACAAGGGAAAGCCCGTCGACGAGGTCTCGGGGGACGATGCGGGCGCTTACGTGCGCTACGACCACCTAGATGCGGGCGAGCAGGTGCAGTTGAAGGTCGGCCTGTCCCTGACCGGCACCGCGGGAGCCGAGAAGAACCTGCAGAGCGAGCTCCCCGGCTGGGACTTCGACGCCGTCAAGGCCGACGCCCAGAAGCAGTGGAACGAGATGCTCGGCCGCGTCGACGTCGGCGGCGGCACCGCGAAGCAGCAGGAGAAGTTCTACACCGACCTGTTCCACGTCCTGTGCGGACGCAGCATGGTGAGCGACGCCGACGGCGCCTACCTGGACAACACGTGGGGCAACGGCCGCGTCGGACGCATACCGGTCGGCGACGACGGCAAGCCGAAGTTCGCGATGTACAACTACGACGCGCTCTGGCTGACCCAGTGGAATCTCAACAGCGTCCTCGGCCTCGCGTATCCGGAGATCTACAGCAGCCTGGTGAAGTCGCAGCTGCAGATGTACAAGGACGGCGGGCTGCTGCCCAGAGGGCCGGTGGCCGGGAACGACTCGCTGGTGATGAGCGGCTCGCCCGTGACGTCCTTCATCACCGGCGCCTACAACAAGGGCATCCGGGACTTCGACACGGACTTGGCGTACGAGGCGATGATGGACTCCCAGTCGGTCGGCGGCCTCTTCGACAAGGCATGGTTCGACTACAAGAACTGGGGCACCGGCGGCAACCGTGACTACCTCGATCTCGGCTACGTAGCCAACGGCACGACGGGCCAGGGCGCGGGCCAGACCCTGGAGTACGCGAACCAGGACTACGCCCTTGCCCAGTTCGCCGGGCAACTGGGCGAGCGGGGCATCAACGCCACCCAGTACGCGAAGGCCAAGGCCTCGTCCGAGCTGGACAAGAAGCACGGCGCCGCTCACGCGATCGACGGCCGGCCGCTTCGCGCGCCCACCGACGTCGAGTGGGCGTCGGCCGGAGAGCAGGACCCCTGGATCGAGCTGACCTGGGACAAGCCGCGCTCACTGCAGCAGGTGGTGCTCAGCGACCGGGCGGACGGCGACAGCAATGTCCGCTCCGGACGGCTGGAGTTCAGCGACGGCTCCAGCGTGGCGGTCAAGGACGTCCCCACCGACGGTGACAAGAAGACCGTCCGTTTCAAGAAGCGGAAGGTCACTTCGGTCACGTTCACCGCCACCGGCGGCGAGGGCGAGAACGTCGGCCTGAACGAGTTCGAGGCCTGGGACGACACCGACACCCACCAGTATCTGGAGGACCGCTCCCGCAACTGGCGCAACCTGTACGACGAGGACTCCGGCTTCATCCGCCCGCGCAACGCCGACGGCAGCTGGCTCACCCCCTTCGACCCGCTCGCCCCGGACGACTTCGACGAGGCGAACGCCTGGCAGGCCACCTGGTTCACCACCCAGGACGTGATGGGTCTGGCCAACCTGATGGGTGGCGAGACGGCGTACGCGGACAAGCTCAACTACGCGTTCACGAAGGCCGAGAAGGAGAACTTCATCAGCGAGTACGGGGGAGGTTACGTCTCGTACGGCAATCAGCCCGGCCTCGAAATGGCCCATCTCTTCAACTATGTCGGCAAGCCGTGGCTGAGTCAGTACTGGGTGCGAAAGGTCAAGGAGAAGACCTACGGCTCGACCGCGACCGACGACGGCTACGGCCACTTCGACGAGGACCAGGGGCAGATGGGAGCCCTCAGCGCCCTGATGGGCATGGGACTCTTCGAGGTCACCGGCGGCAGTCTGGAAAAGCCGGTGTACGACATCACGTCACCGGTCTTCGACGAGATCACCATCAAGCTCGATCAGCACTACTACAAGGGCAAGCAATTTCGCATCGTCACGCACGGCAACTCGGCCAAGAACCAGTACATCCAGCGCGCCAAGCTGGACGGTAAGCGCCTCGACGACGCCTGGTTCCGGCACGACCAGCTCACCGACGGCGGAACCCTCGAGCTGTGGATGGGCGCCGAGCCCAACAAGAAGTGGGGGACGAAGCATCTGCCGCCGTCGGAGTCGAAGTCCGAGGGACGCACGCCGACGTTCGTGAAGGACATCGCCGTCAGCAGCTCGGACAAGCTCGACGAACCGTACGGCAAGAGTCACTTCACGCCCACGGTCGCACCCGATGACGCCACGCTCAAGGAGGTGTTCTGGTCGGTGACCGAGCCGGACGGGTCGCCGACGAAGAAGGCGGAGATCGACTCCGACGGCACCCTGACCGTGAACCACCGGGACGGCCGGGTGCGCGTCACCGCCACCTCCGCCGACAGCGGGGACGCCACCGGTTCGAAGCTGGTCGACATCACCCTGGACAAGACCAAACTGCGTGGCAACGCCGCCTGTTGGCCAGGCGTCAAGGCGACGGCGTCGTCCGAGTACAGCGACGACTACCCAGCAGAGAACGTCCACGACGGCTGCGACGACAACGGCGCCACGACGGGCGCGGACTGGGCCTCGGACGGAGAGCTCGACCCGTGGGTGCAGCTGAACTGGCCGGAGAAGATCACGGCGGACCGGGTGGTGCTGTCCGACCGTGCGACGAAGGACGACGTCAACGGCGGCGTCCTGACCTTCTCCGACGGCAGCGAGGTCAAGGTCGAGGACATCCCCGCCGAGGGGCCGATGACCGTGAACTTCGGCAAGAAGACCGTCGACTGGGTGCGTTTCCAGGTCAAGGGCGGTACGGGCTTCAACAACGGATTGCAGGAGCTGGAGGTGGACGCCGTACCGTCGGCGCCCGACGTCCCCGGGGCGGTCTCGGCGTCAGCCGGCGAGGGCAGTGCCACGGTGCGGTGGAAGGCCCCGGCGTTCAACGGCGGTGCTCCGGTGACCGGATACCTGGTCACGCCGTACCAGAACGGAAAGCCACTCGCACCGGTCAGCGTGGGCGAGGGCGCCACGAAGGCACAGGTGGAGGGCCTCACCACCGGCGAGCCGTACACCTTCACCGTCACTGCGGAGAACATGGCAGGACAGGGTGCTGAGAGCGCGAAGAGCGATCCGGTGCGGCCGGAGTAGAAAGCGCGATTGACCCGCTTCGGGCCAGGCGGCCGACGCCCTTCCAAATAGGTGCGTCGGCGCCGGGCCCGGACAAGTCGTTCGAGGAGGACTACGGCCGGAGAGCAGGGCATCCGCGGCGTCTTCGCGAGGCCGGCGCTCTCCTGGTCCGCGACTTGATCGAGACCGCCCCCTAACCGGCAGGCGCCCGTACGTCCTCGCCGTCATCGAGCAAGCCACTCGCCACGTCAGAATTTTCGGCACCACCGCCCACCCGACTGCGTGCCGGCAGTCTGAGGCAGGGGCCCGGGTCAGGTGTGGCACGAGGGTGCGAGGCTGAGGGCCTCGTGACGGTGGGCTCGTTCGATGTTCGCCAGGGCGGCGCGGAAGCAGCGCACGACGGTGTCCCGTGTCTGGGCGGCGCAGTGGGGTGTGGCGGTGACGTTGGGGGCCATGAGGAGCGGGTCCGAGGGGCTGACCGGCTCCTCGGCCCAGACATCAATGCCCGCGGCGCCGATGTGTCCCTCCTCCAGGTTCTGCCGGAGTGCCGCTTCGTCGACGATGCCTGAGCGGGAGACGCTCACCAGCACCGACCCGGGCTTCATCGCCGCCAGTTCCTCGTGCGAGATCAGCATGGCGGTCTGTTCTGTGAGCGGTACGTGCACACTGACCACATCGGCCTGCTGCAGCAGTTCACGAAATGGTGTGTAGAGGGCGCCGGTCTCGTTCTCCACGTGCGCAGGGGCACGGGTGACATCGAAGTACCGGACGGTCATGCCGAAAGCTTGAGCCCGTCGGGCGACCTCACGTCCGATGGCGCCGAAACCGATGATGCCGAAGGTCTTGCCGTGGAGTTCGAAGGTCGACGAAAGCTGCTCGTTGGGCGCCCAGCGACCCGCAGTCATGTTGGTGTGCTGCGTACACAGGTGGCGCGCGGAGGCCAGGGCGAGAAGCAGCGTGTGCTCGGCGACCGCAGCGGAGTTCAGTGCGGGGAGGTTGGCGACCTCGATGCCGAGCTCTCGCGCAGTTGCCACATCCACGCCATCGAGCCCTGCGCCCAGTCGCTGCACCAGCTTCAGGTTCGATGCCGCCCTCAAGTACTCCCCCGATACGCTTCCGGCGCCGTTCAGGATGTAGGCGGCGCTTTTGAGATCGTCCCTCGTGGGGGTTCCGCTGTCGGGGATCAGCAGCTCGAACCCGTCGGGGATCTCGCTTCGGAGAACGTCGAGGACGCTCTCGTCCTTTTCGCCGATCCAGAGAATGGTTTCGGGCACGACTATTCCTTTTCCTGCAGGGGGGCGACGGGCGCCGCGGGACGGCTCGGGTTTGATGAGGGGGAACGGACGAACATCACGAGCACGGCTGAGAGAGCTCCTACGCCGGCCAGTGCCATGAGCGACGCGGTGACGGACCCGGTGACGTCGAGCAGGTAGCCGAAGAGGGTGGGGCCGACGAATCCTCCCAGCGCTGACACGGCGTTGACGAAGGCGAGCCCGCCTGCTCCGGCTGCCGTCGTGCCGAGGTAGGACGAGGCCAGCGCCCAGAACGCGGACATCGTCCCGTAGCCGAAGAAGGCAAAGCACAGCGCGATCAAGCCGACCACCGGGTCGACGACCGCGCCGACACCGAGCCCCAGGGCGATGCACACACAGCCGACGAGAACGTGCAGTTGGTGTCGTCCGTGCCGGTCCGAGGAACGGCCGAGAAGGAAGAGCCCGATGATCTGGAAGGCGTAGGGAGTGACCGAGAGGGAGGTCACCTGGAAGGTGGAGAGGTCGCCGATCCTGCGCGTCACCGACGGAAGCCAGAAGATCAGGCCGGCGTTGGTGATCTGCATGCAGGCGTAGACACCGGCGAGAAGGAGCACCCTGGGCTGGCGCAGGGTCTGGAACAGGCTGTGCCGGCGCGGCTCTTCCGCGTCCCTGTCGTTCTCAATGCGGGCGGTGAGTTCTTCACGCTCGGCACTGGTGAGCCAATTCGCGTCCGCCGGCCGGTCGGTGAGGAGGAACCAGCAGACGATGCCGACGACGACGGTGGCCGCACCTTCGAGGAGGAAGAGCCACTGCCAGCCGTGGAGACCCGCGGCCCCGTCGAGTCCGAGGAGCAGGCCCGAGGACGGCCCGGCCAGCAGGTACGCGGCCGGGCCGGCCGCGCTGAGAAGTGCCAGTGCTTTCCCGCGCTCACGCCTCGGAAGCCACAGGGCGATGTAGTAGACGGCGCCCGGGAAGAATCCCGCCTCGGCCGCACCGAGAAGGAACCTCAGCACGTAGAACATGGACTCGTTCTGCACGAGCGTCATCAGGACGGTGACGATCCCCCAGGACACCATGATCCTCGCCAGCCACCGCCGGGCGCCCACCTTGTGGAGGATGAGGTTGCTCGGTACTTCGAAGATGAAGTAGCCGATGAAGAAGATGCCTGCTCCGAAGCCGAAGGCCGCGTTGCTCAGCCCGAGGTCGGCGGAGAGGCTCTCCTCCGCGAAGGCAAGGTTTCCTCGGTCGAACTGATTGAGGAGGTACATCAAGGTGAGGAACAGCATCAGCCGCACTGTCACCTTTGCGGTGATGCTGCGATCACGCATCGCTATGGCCCTGGGCATCATGTGCGGCTCCCTTACCTACTGCCGGGGTGCCTCGGCATCGCCGAGCCAGAGCAATGTAAGCATCCTTCATCACCTCCGTAAACCCATGTAAGCATCTTTTTGGCGACAGTCATCTGGTGCCAGTCGACTACTGAACGCTGTCGTTGAACGTCCGGGGCACCTGGGCCCATGCCTCTGCCGTCTCGGAGAAGATCGCGCTGACCAGCCGGTTCGCGACGGCACGCGCCTCTTCCGGGCGCCGCCCCTGGATGGCATCAGCGAGACTCACGTGCAACTGAAGGGAATCCTCGTCAGGCAGATCCGGCAGCAGCCCGAGGTCACTCCGCCCAGAGACGGTGTTCCCCACCGCGCTCTGAAGCTGCGCGAACATCTCGTTCCCGGATGCCACCAGGATGACGTTGTGGAAGGTCACGTCGATCTCGACGAAGCGCTCGACGTCCTGTGCGCGCACGACCGCACGCATCTCGGCGGCGAGTGACAGCAGCCTGCTGCACAGATCGTCGGGGGCATGACGTGCCGCCAGCTCCGCCGCCGCCGGCTCGATCGCGCCACGGAGTTCGTTGAGGGAGCGGAGCTGGGCAGCGTAACCATCGCTCTCCAGGCGCCAGCGCATGACCAGCGGATCGAAGTAGTTCCACGAGGTCGACGGCAGAACCCGGACACCGACCCGCTTGACACTGCTGACCAGACCAAGAGTGTGCAGCACCCGTACCGCCTCTTTCACGACGGAACGGGACACCCCGAAGTCCGCTTCGAGGTCCTGGATGGGGACGACATGCCCTGCAGGCAGCCGACCAGTGACGATGGCACTACCGAGCGAATCAAGAGTCTGCTGCAACAGGGATTTCGGCATACCGTGCAGACTAATCTGCAGCCGACTCACCCCGGCCCCACACCTCATACCCCCCTCGCCACGGGCGAGAGGGAAGTGTGTCTGCAGCTTCGCCCTGGCAGGCTTCTGCCGGGATGGCTTCATGTCTGTGAGTCGAGGGCTCGGGAGATCCTTGGCGCTCCGTCCTCAGGGCCTACTTATCTTGTTCCCGGGCCGCCCCCGCTTCTGGGAGGTGCGCCAACTACCCTCGGTCTTGGAGGAACGCCTCGACGTCCCTCATGAGCCGGTCGGTCTCCTCGGAGGCCAACTGGTGGCCGGAGTGCTCGTAGACCTCGAAACGGGCGCTGGGGATACCACGGGCGACTTCCTCGCCGACCTCCGGCGGGTTCAGGCCGTCAGCGCGGCCGGAGACGACGAGGGTCGGTGCGGTGATCGTCGCGAGCCCGGGGCGGAGGTCGAAGCCGCGCAGTGAGCGGTCAATCGTGGCCCGTTCCTCGGGGGTGAGGACGACCCGTTGCGCCGTGATCTGGGTGGCCAGAATCTCGTCGCGCCGCGCCTGTGAAGTGTGCGGGGACCACAGCACCTCGGCCAGGAAGGCAGTCGTCTCCTCCGGCGTGGCCGTCGTGAGGTCGACGCCCCTCCGGGCCGCATAGGCGGCTATGGAAGAGGTCAGGCCGTGCGCCTTCGGGACGACGAGTACGAGGTCGGAGACCCGCGCCGGCTCCAGGATCGCCGCCTGCGTGGCGAGGTAGGAGCCCATCGAGATGCCGAGGATCGCTGCCTTTTGGTAGCCGAGGGCGGCGATGAGCCCGGCCAGGACCCGTCCCTGGTCTTGGATGTCGAACTCGGCCGGATGCGAGGACAGGCCGTGTCCGAGGGCGTCCGGCACGATCACCCGGGACTGCCGGGCGAAGCGCTGCGCGAGCGGCGCCAGCCCTGCCGACTCGCCGTAGAGTCCGTGCACCAGCACGAGCGGCGGCGATCCCGCCTCGCCGTGCTCCTCGTAGTGGATTATGTGCTCGTCGATCTGCAGGTCGGGCATCCCCGATCCTTTCTGTCGATGCGCGGGCGTCGCGCGATAAGGCCACGTTCTTCATCAAGAGACGCGGTCGCTGCCTCTGGCCGACGCTGGCACTTGACTGTCACCTGGCCGCCGCGGCAGCCAGGTCGAAGGCGCGAGGAGGGCCGGCGAGGGCAGCCTTGGCCTCGACGCTGAGTCCGTCGAGAATTTCGATCTCTCCTGCTTCAATGCCGTCCAGCGCGAGACAGGCGAGAGCGGCCGGGTCGTTCATCACCTCAGCGGAGAACTTCAATCCGGTGTCCTTCATGGCGTCGCGCAGCGTCGCGGTGCCGATGAGCCCGGCGATAAGCGCGGTGACGAGGGTCCCCTGGCCCGCCAGCTCCAGCCGCACACCGTTGGTCAAGCCCCACTGTGCGGATTTGGCGGCGGAAAGAGCCGTATTCGCCTCAACAGTGGTCCAGGCAGTGAGCGACAGGACATTGAGGATGGCACCGCCGCCATTCTCGGCCAGGACGGGAGCGAATGCCCGGATCGCGTCGAGTGTGCCGAAAAAGTGGGTGTCGATCATCTGCCCGATCGCGGCGCGGTCACCGGCCATCAGGCTCGCCACGTCAGTGGAAGCCGCATTGTTGACCAGGAGGTCGACATCGGTGGCGATCCGGCTGGCGGCGTCGATGGAGTCCCTGTCGGTGATGTCGAGCGACAGCACCTCAGCGCCCGGGATGTCGACGAGTTCCGGGCGGCGAGCAGTCGCGTAGACCTTGGCGCCGCGCCGTACCAGTTCTTCGGACAGATGCCGACCGAACCCTCGATTTGCACCGGTGACGAGAGCGGTCGCTCCGTGGATTCGCATGGAAGATCCACTCGATTCTGTTGCGTGACGATCAGAGAAAAGTGACCGTGCGGTCATAATCGAACCGTAGGGCGAACATGACCGGCTGGTCAACTTGCTAGTGTGTTGATATGCCTTCAGTAGCTCGTCCGGCCCGTGTCGATGCCGTCCGCAACCGCGCTTCGCTGCTGGCGGCGGCCGAGGCCGAGTTCGCGGAGCGGGGCATCGACGCCTCGGTCGCCGACATCGCCCACCGGGCGGGCGTGGCAAAGGGCACGGTTTTCCGCCACTTCGCCACGAAGGAGGCTCTGGTCGCGGCCGTAGCCGGTGATCGCCTCGCCCGACTCGTGGCCGTTGCCCGACGCCTTTCGGAGTCGCCCGACTCCGGTGTGGCACTACGGGAGTTCCTGTCCGCAGCTGCGGAGATCCTGCAGCAGCAGGGCCTCGCGTTCCTGCGGGCGGCCAGCGAGTGCAACCCCGTGGTCGCAGAAATCCACGACGATTTGCTCACGAGTGCCGGTGTGCTGGTCGAACGGGCTCGTCGAGACGGTCTCGTGCGAGCCGATGTCACCGGGGCCGATGTCCTGCTGCTGACCTGTGCCACCGTCCACACCGTCGCGGCAATGCCAGGCCCGACACCGGACCTGTGGCGGCGCTACCTAACCATCATCATCGACGGGCTGCGTCCAGAGGGCGCCAGTCCGTTGCCGAGGCCGGCCCCGGAGCGGCTTTAAGCTTGTCGCCGACCTCTGGCATCTCTGGCACAACCTCGCCGAAGCCGTCAAGAGCCAGGTCAGCAAGCACAGTGGCCGCCTGCGTGACCCTGGTCCCGCTCCCGAATCGGCGCCGGAGGTCTGCCAGCCACCGGTCTCCCGAGCAGGAAGGCTGGCGGCCCGAGTTGAACGGGATCACATCGCCGTCCACGACCTTACGAACCAGGGGATGTCGCTCCGGGCCATCGCCCGCCGTCTGGAGATGTGCCGGAACACCGTGTGCCGCTATGCCCGCGCCGCCACCTGGGAGGAAATGACCTCCGGTCGCTGGCAGAACCTCTCCAGCATCCTGGACCCTGCCCTTGCCGAATACCTCATCCATCCAGGCGGGAGCGGGTTTCGGCACCCGCCGAGGCTGCTCAATCACCGCTCTCGCGTGCTGGCGATGGGCGCGGCATGATGATCAGTCGTGCTGCTGAGGCTGGCGTACCTGGGTGTGACGAACGCGTTCGCGATGCTGCGAATGCTGCCGATGAGCGGCCGTGAGAAGGATGTCGAGATCCTGGCCTTGCGCCACCAGATCGGCGTTCTGGAACGGCAGCTGAACGGGCAGCAGGTTCAGTTCCATGCGAGCGACCGGGCGTTCCTGGCGTCGCTCCTCCAGGGCCTGCCGCGGGAAGTGCTGCGTCGGATGCGGCTGCTGGTGAAGCCGGACACGGTACTTCGCTGGCACCGCAACGTGATCGCTCGCCGACACGCTGCCCAGTCTCGGCCCAAGCGCGAAGGCCGGCCCCGCACCGTGCACTCGATCCGGGTGCTGGTGCTGCGCCTGGCCCGGGAAAATCCAAGCTGGGGCTACCGACGCCTCCACGCAGAGCTGCTCGATCTCGGGGTGAAGGTGGCGGCATCCACAGTCTGGGAAATCTTGAAGGAGGCCGGCATCCACCCGGCACCTGAGCGGGCCTCGAGCACCTGGGCGGACTTCCTGCGCTCCCAGGCCGACGCGCTCCTGGCATGCGACTTCTCCGAACCGTCACCCTGACCGGGAGGCGTCTGTACGTGTTCGCCACGATCGAGCACGCGAACCACCGGATCCGCATCCTGGGCTCCACCGCACATCCCACCGCGTCCTGGGTCGTCCAGGCCGCGAAGAACCTCGCTCCACTCGAGGCCCCGGGCCGGATCGCCCATCTGGACATACGACGGCGAGCGCGACTCGGCGGCACCCTCCACGAGTACCGACATGCCGCCTGACCAGGCTGGATAAGGTATTCGGCAAGCTCAACTCCGACGTGACCGTCTCGACGGCGTGCTCCACGAGTGCCAACATGCTTCCTGGCCTGCAAGGGCGCAATTATCGGCACGCACAGGCCCGCGAGTGTCGGCGGGCCCCGGTCGGACCTGTGGCATGGCCCTCCGTACGGGCGTGTCAGGCCAGACCTGCGGCGATGGCGCGGCGGACGGCGTCGGCGCGGTCGCGAATGTCGGCCTTGGCGAACAGGTTGTTGATGTGGGTCTTGACCGTGGCCTCGCTGATGAACAGCTTCTCGGCGATGGCTCGATTGGGCAGGCCCTGGCCGATGAGCGTCAGGACCTCGCGCTCGCGCGGTGTGATGTCCGCGGGCAGCGACTGGGTGGCAGCCGGTGCGGTGGTGCGTACCGTGGCCAGGAGCCGGTCCTGGACCTCGCGGTCGAGGACGGACTGACCGGCGGCGGCCGCGCGGATCGCCCGGAGGATGTCCTGCCGCCCGGCGTTCTTGGTCAGGTACCCGCGGGCTCCGGCGCTCAGGGCGGCCAGGATGGAGTCGTCGTCGGCGAAGGTGGTCAGCACGACCACCGCCACACCGGGGTGTTCCTCGCTCAGCGTGCGGGTGGCCTCGATGCCGTCCATCTGAGGCATCCGCAGATCCATCAGCACCACGTCGACCGGCCCGGCCGCCACCGCGGCCAGCACTTCGGTGCCATTGGCCGCGGCCAAGATCACGTCGATGTCCTCGGACAGGGCGAGCACCGCGGCCAGAGGCTCACGGACGGCGGCCTGGTCGTCGGCGACGATCACTCTCAACCGGCTCTGCTGATCGGCCTGTTCACTCATCGGGGAACACTCTCATCCGGGATAACTGCCTCCACCTGCCAGCCGCCTGCGTCCGGTCCTTCCGGCACCGGTCCCGCTGTAAGGGTGCCATCCAGCAGTGCGACCCGTTCACGCATCCCGATCAGTCCCATCCCGCTGCCGAGTCCCGCGGACGCTTCACGGGTGGCTGGCCCGTTGCGGACCGTCAGCGTCGTCGACGCCTCCGCGAACGTCAGCCGCACCGCGACGGTCGCGCCGGGGGCGTGCCGCCCGGCGTTGGTCAGGGCCTCCTGCGCGATCCGCAGCAGATTCTGGGTGCCGCGCGCCGAGAGCGGCCGGACGGGGCCGATGACCGTGAGCGCATCCCGGTGGCCGGACGACTCCAGCATCGCGGTCAGGGTCGCGACCAGTGGCAGTGCGTCCTCGCGCAGCGCGTGCACCGTCCACTGCGCCTGCTTGAGGCTCTCCTTGACCATGCTGTGCGCCTTGTGGTTCGCCTCGCGGACCTTGTCCAGGTCGCCGGTGTCCAGCAGCGCGTCGGCGAGCTCCAGTTGCATGTTGATCCCCGCCAGCGAGTGCGCCAGCACGTCGTGCACGTCTCGGGCGATCCGGCTGCGCTCAGTCAGCGCGGCGGTCCGGGCCTCGGCTCGTGCGGCACGCTCGGAGGACTCGGCCGCGACGATCACCGCCTCCAGCGCGCGCTGCTTGCTCCGGCTGAGGATGCCCGCCACCACAGGAAGGCCCGTCGTGAGTCCCAGGCCCCATGCCAACTGGTGGTGTCCCGGGCCGAAGTGGAAGCGGAGCACCACGGCGCACAGGAGACTGCTGGACGCGGCCAGCGGGAGGGACCACTTGAGCGGGAAGCGGTAGCCGATGTGGCCGACAAGGAAGTAGGCGAACAGATAGCTGGAGCCGGTGCGACTGACCCCGATCAACGCGGCGGACGCGACGACACCCAGTGACATCCATACGAGGACGACGCGCGGGGAGAACCTGGCTTCGGGCAGCTGACGGACCAGCAGCGCCGCCGAGCACAGCACAAGGAGCGCGGCGACCGCGAGGCCCCGGCCGCTGAGGCCGAGGGGGCGGACCGTCAGGAAGCCGCTGGCGATGACCACGAGCGTGACGGCCCAGTGCATCCTGGGATCTCTGCGGGGAACCGCCGGGTGCCCGGACTCCGGGGCGGGCGCGGGGTCCGGACGGCTCTCAGGTACTGGCACGGCGCGACGATAACCCACGATCAGGCGCTGCGATCGACGCTCAGGGCAGGACGCGTCTCCGGCGCCGGCCGCCCGGCCACCATGCGGCCGCGTACGAAGATGGTGGCCAGCCGGGTGACGACCTCAGTGAGGGCCATGAGGACGAACGCGGCGACCCACGCCTGATCGCTGGTGATCTGATGGGTGATGCTGAAGCGGGCGACGTAGTCGCCGCCGCCGTGCTCGGTCCACAGCTGAAATCCCATGCGCGCGCCCATGCCGATCACCCAGAGCGCCGCCGAGACCGCGCCGGCCTTGATCAGGACGTGCTCCCCGGAGACCCGGACCCTGGTGTAGACGCCGCCGGCGATGCCGAGTGCGGCGCCCGTGGCCACCAGGGTGCCGATCAGCACCAGGTCGTTGCCTCCGGTCGGTACGGATTCGAGGTACTGGTGGGCCACGAAGGCCACGATCCCCAGCGGGATGAGGAAGGTCCGCCAGTCCAGTCGGCCCTCCCGCAGCTGCCGGAAGACGACAAGGAGGAGAGCGATGTCGGTGATCCACTCGGTCGTAGTCATGCCCATAAGACTGCTGCGGCAATGCCTCGACCACCTGGACCCATGGGTGGACCTCCGGGTGGACATCGGTCGGCCGGAGGTGGAACAACCCCCACGGTGTCCGTCAGCCGGACGGCGCGGTCACTGCACCGCGCCGTCCGGAATGCACACGTACCCCTGGCCCCATGCGTTCCGTTCCACGTGGCTGGGTTCCGTGGAGCCGAGGCAGAAGAGCCATGCCTCGCGGTAGGACGGGTTCGTCAGGATCAGCTCCTGCTCGTCCTCATCGGCGCGGACAAGGCTGTCGTACGCCTCATTGGACAGGACGACCGTGCCGGTGCCCGGCTCGGGGTCGGCGGCCGGAGCCGGGGTGGAGCAGGCGACGGAGGCGGCCAGGGCCAGGAGGAGGGCGCCGGTGGCGGAGCGGATGTGCATCTGGGAGTTCTCCCTGTTTCGACGACGGGACATCGCCTGCTCAACCCCGGACTCCCGGCTTGGTCACGCTCCGGACCACCGGGTGGCCTGGAGAGGACACCCCACGAAGTCGCCTGCTATACCTGCCGCTTCACGTACGTGACTGCGATCATGCCGGCGGAGAAGACGACCGGCACGACCGCCCCACCTGAAGCGACAGCGGCGAGCGGGGACTGTCCGAGAGCGGCAAGACCAATCCCGGAGGTGAGCCCGACGATGACGGAGATCAGAGCGACGACCACTACGTGGTGCACGCGGTGGTCGCAGGTGGAAGTGGTTGCTGACAAGAAAGGCCCTCCACGGCATCGTCAGAGCGCCGTCACGGAGACCGGGGCAGGAGTCGTCCCGCTGCCGGGGCCGTGTGACGACGTCGCCGCCCGATGGGCGTCGCCACAGGAGAGCGCCGGCCAGGCGCCCCTATAGGTACTCTGCCGCCGCACCTCGACGGTTCGCCGTCCGCACCGATGCACCGTGCCTTTCAAGGGTCTCGTCAACTGCGTACACACTAACCAACGCCACTGACATCCAGCCGAGTTACCGGGACATCCCCAGGACCTACGACGGCCCCGGGCAGTGCCCATCGCCTGGCTCCGCCCTACGCGCCGGCGCCGAGCCGCACCCCAGACCTTCATCTGGGCCACGACAGCCAACTAGATCCTCGACAAGGTCGCCGCCTACTGCCACAGAATCTCCGACTCACGTCGCTAGCTAGGCGGAAGGCGGGGAAAGCGGGGACGGCGTGGCAGCAGACAGGGCGCCGAGCACGTGCGGCAGGTCCTCGCTGCCCGCGCCGATCAGTATGCGCGCGCCGGGCACCGGTCCGTCCAGTGCCTCGCACTCGGCGACGAGCCCGAATTGCGCCTCCTCCGCCCCGTCCGTACGCCCGTACCGGCCGAACCGCAGCCGCAGCGGGTCGTCACGGTGCGGTGGCCGCACCCGAACCAGGCGCAGAGTGCCGGGGAGGAGCCGCATCCCGAAGCTGCCGGTGCCCACTGCCGGTCCGGATACGGCGGCAAGTCCCTGCGGCCCGGTCCGCAGCCACCCCATCGACAGCAGCTGCCACGGGCCCGGACCCCACACGATGCCCTGGAAGCGGCGCTCCACCACCGGCACGATGGGCTCCATGCGCACCAGTGTCGGCAGCCTGCGCCGCATCAACCGGTAAGCCCAGCAGGCCATGCCCACCGCGCTCAGCGCACCCACGGCACCCCCGGTCCACGCCATCGTCCAGGGTCGGTCCTCCGCGAAGAACGCGCCGAGGGCCCCGCCCAGCCCTGCCATGGTGAAGGTCACCCCTGGCACTACCGTCTGCCACGGCCAGTTCAACCGGGACACGCCACCACGCACCATCCGCCACAGCCCCGACCACAGGAACGCTGCCCCCAGCCCGGCGAGGGCCGCCCCGAACGCGGCGGGGAGCACGAACTCCCGGCCCGGGTAGTGCGCTGTGCGCAGCGTCAGCTCCTCACCGCCCGCCGGCACCTCCAGCAGCCGCACCGAATCGCGCCACCAGAACAGGGTTGCCCTTCCGCGACCGTCGGCGGCTTCGACCAGGTCCCGGTCCGCACCGTCGATGTCCAGTTTGATGGCCAGCGTGCGCCCGCCGGTCCGGCCGAACTCGAACTGGTAGCGGGCCCCGGTCTTCTTGTTCAGCTTCAGCAGTACCTCGTCCACTGCCACTTGCTCCGCCCGCATGCAGAACGGCTCCTGGTACCGGCCCCCGCACACTTTCAGCCTGCCGGTGTCCCGCCCTTGGGCGTCGTGTATCGCCAGGCGTGGGAAGTCGAGGTCGACGGAGCGGGCACGCTCCGCGCTCCGTGCCAGCTGCCACGCCGCCCCCAGCAGCGCGACGGCCAACACCACCCGCACCGTCCCCCAGACCACGTCATGCACCCGCCCGCGCACCGGCCACCCCTCCCCTGCCCCCGGACGCCCCTCGCGCCGGTGTGACAGATCGAAAGTGTGCCATCAGAGCTTCCGGCCCGTCCGCCGTCAGCTTCCGGCGTCGGCCGAGAGGCGGCAGGATGTCTCGACGACCTGTTGCAGGGCGGCGACATGGCCCTCCAGCGTGCCCCGGCCGCATCGCTCAGGCTCACCCAGGTGCGCGGCCGCTTGCCGACGTACCCCTTCTTGACCTCGACGTACCCCTTCGCCTCCAGTGTGCTGACCTGCTTGCGCAGCGGGTCTGCTGCACGATCGGGTGACATCTTGACCTGCCCCACCAGTTGGGCTCCAGCCCTTGTGGCTAACCGGCAGCCGGGGTGGTGTCGTTCTCGAAGAGTAGTTCGTACTCGATGGGGGTGCGGTAGCCCAGTGCTGAATGTCGTCGTTGGCGGTTGTAGAAGATCTCGATGAACTCGAAGATCGCGTTGGCCAGTTCGACCCGGGTCTTCCACCGCCATCGGGATACCTCACCCCTCCGGCATAGCGCAGCCCACGACAACCGTCACGACCCCACGTAACCCCAGCCATTAAAGATCTCTAGAAGCTGCCAGCAGCACGACGTCCTTGAAACCAAGCCAGCTCCCCACCGAGCCATGTACCGGCCAAGACAACCTCCTCCAGCACTACGGCCCAAGGACCAGCCTCGCCCCCGCCTGCTCGTTGCGTGCGCGGAGCGCGACATGGGGGATGCCGTTCCGTCTGCTCAACCGTTGGGGCATCAGAGTACGACGAAGCGGCGGCCCCCGGAGTTCCGGGGGCCGCCGCTTCGTCGTACTGTGCTGATCTTCGCGTGGCGTCCGCCTCAGACCGCCTGCCTCCTCAGCGTCTTCGACGTGACGGCGACCCCCGCGAACAGCGCCGCCACCAAGGTGCCGATGATCGCGGCGACGACGACGCCCGAGTTCAGGTGCAGGCCCACGTCCGACGAGGTGGCCTCGGAGAGGCCGGCCGCCATGCCGGCCAGCGGGGGCAGCGTCACCAGCACTCCGAGGGCGGCGCCGACGACGATGACCAGGGCGGTCTCGCCGGCCGCGGTGAACAGGAGCTGGCGGACGGTGCCGCCGGCCGACTTCATCACCGCGAAGTCGCGGCGCCGGCCGTGGGCGGCCATGGCCATGGAGTTGGCGACGGCGATCACGCTGTAGCCGACGGCGATGATGATGAGCATCATGGCGAGCGACTCGGTGAGCTTGGCGTCGGTGTTGTAGTCGGCCAGGGCGTACTCGGCGGCGTCGTGCAGCGCGACTCCGGGGGCCGCGGCCGAGGCCTTGGCGTCGCCCGGGACGAAGATGTCGTCGGTGAGCGCGGCCGGGTCGTGGGCGCGGACCAGCTCACGGGCGACCACGAAGTCACCGCGGGCCGGGTCGTCGGGCAGCACCTGGGAGACACGGAGGGAGACGGTGGCACCGTCCGCGAACCGGACCGGGACCTCCTGGCCCTGCTTCAGTCCCAGGTCGCCGGCCATCTTCTCGCCGAGAACCGCCTCGCCCCGCTTGTTCCATTTCGCGTCCCGGCTGCCCAGGACGTCCAGGACGGTGGACGCCCCGGCGTTCTCGTTGTTCTCACCGTTATTGCCGTGCTTCGTCTCGACGAAGGCGCGGGTCGGCAGCGCCGCCTTGCCCACGGGATTGTCGGCGACGACCTCGTCGGTGTTGCCGGGGGTGCCGTCCGGCGTGACGATCGTCTGGCCCGCGACCTTCAGCGCCTCACCGGCCGGGTAGGCGACCCGCATGGTCGACACCATCCCGCTGAGCAGTACCGCGAAGCCGACGGCGGCGATCACCGGGGCCACCAGCGACGCGGCGCGGCGCGGGTTGGCGACCAGCTCTGCGCGGATGAGGACCGGGGCGGCCCTGCCGCCGCGCTGGAACGGCGCGGTGAGGAGGCGGCCGACCGGGCCGACGAACACCGGGGCGAGCAGGGCCGCCGCGACGATCAGCGTCATGGTGGCGAAGATCGCCATGTTGATGCGGTTGTCCGCGGTCGACGTGGCGGTTCCGATCGCGAGCAGGACACCCAGGCCGAGGACGGAGAGACCGGCGATCCAACGACCGCGCCCCATGCCCTTGTTGGCCGAGCGGCTGTCGAGCAACGCCTCGATGGGGGCGACCTTGGCGGCCTTGCGGCCCGCGCTCCAGGCACCGATCACGCTGACCCCGATGCCGACCAGGGAGCCCGTGAGCAGCGGCCAGGCGGCGACGGTGATCTCCATGCCGGGCGGCGTCACGTCCAGGCCCTTGAGGATGGACAGCAGCAGCGGAGTGGCGGCCACGCCCGCCAGACAGCCGGCGATCGAACCGGCGAGCCCGACCACCGCGGCCTCGCCGAGAATCATGCGGCGGATCTGCTTGGGCGAGGCGCCGATGGTGCGCAGCAGGCCGATCTCGCGGCGGCGCATCCCGGTGGACAGGACCAGCATGGAGGCGACCACGAAAACCGTGGTGAACAGGCCGAGCAGGGCCATCGCGCTGATGAGCTGGACGCCCAGGAAACGCTTGTGCTCGATGTACTCGGGCTGCAGTTCGGACCGGCCGTCACCCGAGACGACGCTGCCGTTGTCGCCGATGGCCTTCTTCGCCCCGGAGACGATCGCGCCGGTGTCGGCACCCTTGTCGGGGATCAGGGCGATGGTGGCCACGCCCGGCTGCTGCCGGGCCGCGAACCGCTCGCTGAAGTAGTAGCCGGGGCCGTCCACCGTGCCGACGACCCGGAACTGCTCGCGGCCCTTGGTGATGTTGACGGTCAGCTCGCTGCCCACGGCGGCGCCGAGGTCACGGTCGACCACGACCTCGTTCGCTGCGGCGGGGGCGCGGCCGGAGACCAGCCGGTACGGCGCCATCCGCGCGCTGCCGAAGCCGTGCCCCGACCCGTCGGCGCCCTCGTCGGTGACGGGCTTGCCGTTCTGGATCGCCTGGGCGTAGAAGGAGCGGTCGACCACGGCGTCGGCGACGCCGGGGATCCTCGCCAGGGCGGAGACGAACGGCTCGGCCTCGGTCCTGCTCCACGGCATCCGGTCCTCGGGGCTGCCGTCGGCGTCGACGGCCTGCTTCGGAAGGGCGAGGGCGGCGGTGCCCTCGTAGCGGGGCTGGACCTTGGCGCGGGCGGAGTCGTAGATGACCAGGGTGGTGGTGATCAGGGCCACTCCGACCAGGACGGCGACGAAGGCGCCGAGGAAACCGGACCAGCGTTCACGGACGTTCGCGAGGATCAGCATGTCGGTCAGGCCTCCAGCCGGGCCATGTGCGTGGCGATCGCCGCGGCGTTGTCGCCGCCGGCCTGGTGGTCGAGGTGGATGCGGTCGGCGATCCGGCCGTCCTTGAGGAAGACGACGACGTCGGCGTGGGCCGCGGCCACCGGGTCGTGGGTGACCATCAGGGTGGTCTGGCCCTCGCGGTCGACCAGCATCCGCATCATCCGCAGCACCTCGCGGGAGGTGACGGTGTCCAGGGCGCCGGTCGGCTCGTCCGCGAAGAGGACGTCGGGCCGGGTGATGAGGGCACGTGCGAGGGCTACGCGCTGCTGCTGGCCTCCGGACATCTCGCTGGGCCGGTGCCCGGCGCGGTCGGCGAGTCCCACGGAAGCGAGCGCCGCGGAGACCTGCTCGCGGCTGACCTTGCGGCCGGCGAACCGGGACGGCAGTTCCACGTTCTGCGCCGCCGTCAGGGACTCCACCAGGTTGAACGCCTGGAATACGAAGCCGACGTGCTTGCGGCGCAGTTCGGTGCGCTGCATCTCGTTCTGGCGGCCGATGTCCACGCCGGCCAGGACGATCTGCCCGTCGGAGGGCTGCTCGAGACCGGCCGCGCACTGCAGCAGGGTCGACTTGCCGGAACCCGAGGGGCCCATGATCGCGGTGAAGGTGCCGCGGCGGAAGGAGAGCGAGACGCCGTCCAGAGCGGTGACCTGCCGTCCACCGGTGCCGTGGACCTTGCGCACCGCGTGAAGTTCAACCGCGTCCTGCGTGGGAGTGGTGTGACTCGTCATCGTCATGCCCTGATTCCACTGCACCGGGGGTGTCCGGGGCACTGACCCGCTCTCTACTTCTGAGGTAGAGGCAGCTCTACCTCCCGGGCTTTCAGGAGATCCGGAAGAGACCGCATGGGTACGTTGGCCGCATGCAACCCACAACGGCCTGGCAGGCCATGGCTCAGCGGCCGCTGAGCTTTCTGACCTCCAGCTGGCCCTGGCGGTCCCTCGCGTATCTGAGCGGTGGTGTCCTGGTCGGGGCCGCGGCGATCCTCGTCTTCACCCTCGGCCTGACCGCGGGCCTGATCCTCCTGGTCGTACTGATAGGTGTCGCGCCCCTGGTCGGCCTGGTCCTCGCCTCCACCGTGGTCGCCACGGCGGAGCGCCGTCGGCTGCGCCTCGTCGACCTCGACCACGTCAGCGACCCGCACCGCGCCCCGGAGACCCCGGGACTGCGCGGCTGGGTCTCCACTCGGCTCAAGGAGCAGGCGACGTGGCGGGAGCTGATGTTCACGCTGCTGTCGGCCGTCGCCCTTTGGTGGCTCGACCTGATGGTGCTCGGCTTCTCGTTCGGGCTGCCGGCCACGACCATCGCCTCGACCGACGGCGACACCTGGCCTTGGACGGTGTTCGGCGTACTCGTGCTGCTCTCCACGCCGTACACGGTCACCTCGTGGGCGGGGGCTCGCGCCGCCATGGCCCGTTCCTTCCTCGCCCCACGGGACCGGGAGCTCGGCGAGGAGCTGCGCGAGGTGCGCGCCACCCAGTCGCGGCTTCTCGACTCCTTCGACGCCGAGCGAGTCCGCATCGAGCGGGACCTCCACGACGGAGCCCAGCAACACCTGGTGTCGCTGGGCATGACGCTGGGTCTGATGCGTCTGGACACCGAGCCGGACTCGGCCCAGGGCGAACTACTCAGCCAGGCCGAGCGTCAACTGTCCACCGCGCACAAAGAGTTGCGGGCTCTGATCCGGGGCCTGAACCCGCCGGTGCTCGCCGACCACGGGCTCGTCGCGGCAATCGAGGACTACGCGGGCCGGTTCCCGCTCCCCGTGACGGTGGATCTGAAACTGCCCGAGCGGCTGCCCAGGAAGCTCGAGACGACGATGTACTACCTGATCAACGAGGCCATGACGAACATCGCCAAACACAGCGGTGCCAAGACGGCCGCGGTGCACGGTCGCTACCATTCCGATCTGTTGATCCTCGACATCAAGGACGACGGCAGGGGCGGGCTTGATCCCGCGGGCAGCGGCGTGACGGGGCTCGCGGACCGGGTCACCGCTCTCGACGGCCGGATGCGGGTGTCGAGTCCGT